>JBLWXT010000006.1:0-194633 GCA_048267305.1 Owenweeksia sp.
GGCTACATCTGTTTAACTATATACACCTACGCCAATTTTTGGAAAACCCCGAAAAAGATTGGCTCAAAGAACAGACCCATCAACTACAGTTCAAATTTAGTTCCGCCTAAAAAAGGGGGCTTACTTTTTAAAATGGCCAAAACCATACACTCTTTACAAGCCTTACAAGGCCATAAAGGGCTAATGGTTATTTTTATCGGACAGTAGTGACTTAAAATAATAAACCCCTGATTGAATTTACAAACCCAACCTCTCCCTCACCTTCTCCCCTTCCAACTCTCTCAACGCATCTCGGGCACTCCAGCTGGCAGCCTTATTATCCATTTCTAAAAGCTCATGGCATAGGGCAATCATTTTTGGATGATGAGCTACGCTGCGTTTACCTAATTCTCTGATGGACCAATTCACGGCCTTTTTCACAAAATTGCGCTCATCGGTAGCGTACTTCTTTAGCATAGGGAAAAACTGCTCAAAGTCTTGGTCCTCGGCTTTTTTATCATGAATGCGGAGAGCAACTATCATTACCAGCCCTGCACGTCTCACATATTCCTTTCCGCTTGGTGCCCAGCGTGCAGGCAAACTCCAGCGGTCTTTCCGATTTATCAGGAGGTTTATACAAAGCTGATCACACACATCCCAACTGTAAATTTCACTTACCCACCTATCCATTTGTTCAAGGGTAACCTTAGCGGGCTCTGCCACCAAAGTGGCCAACAGTTTACACTCGTGATGCCCCTCGTTCCAAAGCTCTTCGGCCAGTGCTGCATCTTTTCCTATTTCCTTTGCCAGCTTTCGCAGAATGGGCAATTTGATACCATAGGCCTTATTTACAGCAATGGCATATCGCTCAAAGGTTTTTGCATGCTTGGCATCCGCCTCTTTCTCCAACCTTTCCAAAACTTGTTGCAATGTCATAATTGATACTTCTATTCAACTTCAAAAGTACAACCCCATTAGCGTGAGCTATAATCTTTTAAATTGCGGGTACTTTTGTTCCAACATTTACAGTCTATGAAAATTGCAGTTTTTCCTGGTTCGTTTGATCCCATTACTCTTGGCCACTACGATATCGTAAGTCGAGGGCTTCCCTTGTTCGATAAGATAATTGTGGCTGTAGGTAAAAATGCCACTAAGAAATATATGTTTCCGCTGGAACAACGCCTTGAGTGGATAAGAGAAACATTTAAGGATGAACCTAAAGTGGAGGCCGATACCTATTCAGGACTTACAGTAAACTACTGCAAGGAAAAAGGAGCTTCATTTATTTTACGTGGTTTGCGAAACCCTGCCGACTTCGAATTTGAAAAAGCGGTGGCACAAACCAATCGCAAACTCGAGCCTGAATTGGAAACCGTTTTCCTGTTAACCTCATCAGGACTTTCTTCCATAAGTTCCAGTATCGTTCGTGATGTTTTAAGTCATGGTGGCGATTACTCTCAATTTGTACCCAAGGCGGTAAAGGGCTGATGGGCTTTTATCGGGCCAGTAACTCTCTGTTGCTCTCCAAAAGCCAATGAATGCTGGCGTAGGTATTCCCCATATATTCATCCAAAAAATCCGGATTCACCCATTGAGCCTTTTCGATGTGCTCTTCCACTTGAGGAACCAACTGCGACTCATGATCGGTTTTCATCTCAAACCAATACGTCCGCTTTAAAACAGCTTGCCCATTGAGGGTGTAGGTATGATAGGTCATGGGCAACTCACGTACTACCTGCAAGCCCGAAATACCACACTCTTCAATAACCTCACGCTTAGCTCCTTCACTTACCGATTCTCCTTCTTCCAACTTGCCTTTCGGCAGATCCCATTTCCCTAATCGGAATATCATCAGGATTTCATCCGATGCATTTTTCACCACCCCACCGGCAGCCTCTATAACCGTAAAGTAAGAAGTGAGATCACTCCACACTTTTGCCAAATCCGGAGCTAAAAAATCAAGATGTTGAATTTCTTCAGATTTTTCAAGATCCAAAACAATCTTCACTAACTGCTCTTTACCAGTATATTCAGTTAGTTTTACCCCATCTTCCATGGGATGTTCGTAAAAGGTAACAGACGAATCCTTGATGAAAACTTTATACATTTGGCCTATGATATTTGATAAGGAATTAGCGCGGCAAACCGCAGCTCAGCTATTGCAAATAAAGGCAATAAAACTACAACCTGAAGACCCATTTACCTGGGCCAGTGGATGGAAATCGCCAATATACTGTGACAATCGAATTATACTAAGCTTTCCTCATGTTCGCAACTTTGTTCGCGAAAGCCTGGTAAAGGTTATCCGCGAAAAATACGGCACCCCAAATGCCATTGCCGGGGTGGCTACAGGAGCCATAGCCATGGGGGTTTTAGTAGCGCAGGAAATGGGATTACCCTTTGTATATGTGCGCCCCGAGGCAAAAAGCCATGGCCGTAAAAACCAAATTGAGGGCAGTCTTGATGCCGGACAAAGCGTAGTGGTAATTGAAGATTTAATTAGCACGGGCGGAAGTAGCTTAAAAGCCGTGGATGCACTGAGAGACGCTGATATCAAGGTAGTGGGAATGGCTGCTGTATTTACATATGGCTTCCCTGTTTCCGAAGAAAATTTCTCCAACGCCAATTGCCAGTTGGTAACGCTTAGCAACTACCACCATTTACTGGAAGAAGTAAAATCCAACGGCTACATGGATGAAGCTACCTTTGCTACCCTCAGCACCTGGCGAGAAAACCCCAGCGAATGGCAACCGGCCAACTAATTGATTGCCTTTAACCTCAATAAAACAATATGACCCAGATAAAATCTAAAACAGTAACTGTAAATAAATCAGCACTAGCGCTCTATACCCAATTACAGGATTTTCAGAATTTCCATAAGGCCATGCCTGACTCTGTAAATAAATTTGAAGCTGATGAAACCTCTTTCCTTTTTGGGATGAAAGGCATGCCGGAAGTAAGATTGGTTTTATCCGAAAAAAGAGAGCCGGAGTTTATTCTGTTTAAATCAGCAAGTAGCAAACTCGACTTTAGCCTGGCCTGCAACATTAAGCCAGTCTCTGAGGATAGTTGTGAAGCCTACTTTGAATTTCAAGGGAAATTCAACCCAATGTTGAGAATGATGGTGGAGCGCCCGTTAAAGAATTTCATAGAAGTGTTGGCAGACAAAATGAAGGATATCTAGCCCGTAAAGCTAATTTCCTTAAACCGAAATTTTTGTTCACGGCCATTTATCAATACCACTAATTGTCCGTCTGCTAAAACATCGGTAATCACGGCCTCCACAGGGTTTCCGTTTACCATGGCACGCACCTTTTGGCGGTAGCCATAAAGTGCATTAAAGTAATCGGAGCGAAGTAATCCCAGGCGTTGTCTTAACTGAAGATACCTGGCCTCCATGCTCTTTAGTACGATGCGCAATACATATTCCCTGTCGATCTCATTTCCAATGATGTTTCTCAGCGAATTTGCCGCAAAACCACCCTTGGCCTTAAACTGCCTTTGGTTTACATTGAGGCCCACACCAATAATACAGCTTTGTACAACTGCCCCTGAAATGGTGCTTTCTATCAAAATGCCGGCAACCTTGGTTCCATCAAAAAGAATGTCGTTTGGCCATTTTATCTGAAAACCCGGCAATAGAAAATTGAGGGCATCCACCACTGCAAGACACACTGACATGTTTAAATAGAAGTAATGCTCCGCGGAAAGGAATTTCGGGGTCAGATAGACACTCATGAGCAGGTTCTCACCTTCGTTGGATTCCCAACTATTGCCAATTTGTCCGCGGCCTGATGTTTGATATTCTGTGGTCACTGTCAATCCCTCTGCTGACTCCCCCCTTGTAATTATGGTTTTCAGGTGGTCATTAGTTGAATGAAGTGTTTCTATGTGCAGCCTTTGCTGCCCTATGAACAATGAGTCTGATTCGATGGTATAAGACATTTAAGCGCGAAGATAAATTAAGCCGCCTGTATATTTCCTAATTTTACAGGCTGTAGTAAAAGTTGTAGATGACTAAGAAAAAAGAAACAAAAAACACCTTCCCTCCCCTTGTGGAGGGCATTATAGAGGGAATGGAAAATCTAAAAGCCTCAAATATCACTGTCCTTGATCTTACCGAATTGGAAAACTCCGTATGTGATTACTTTATCATAGCCGAGGGAACATCCAATACTCAGGTAAAAGCCATAAGCAATAGCGTGGAAGATCATGTAAGGAAAACTCTTTCTGAAAAACCATGGCATGTGGAAGGAAGGGAAAATGCAGAGTGGGTATTGATGGATTATGTAAATACCGTAGTACATGTATTTCAATCAGAAACACGTAAGTTTTTTGATTTGGAAAGCCTTTGGGGTGATGCTAAAATAACGGTACTGGAGAACAATTTCTGATTGCAAAAAATGGAGAATAAAGACAAGAAACAACTAGACAAACTGAAAGAACAGTTTTCTAAAGGAAATACTAAAGGAGGCGATAAGAAGCCGGGTGGCCCGAATAAGAAGTTTAATTTTTATTGGATTTATGCCGCTATCGTAATCGCCTTTATCGGAATACAGATTTTTGGAAGCTTTGGAAAAACAAGCGCCCCCACCAATTTTAGTGATTTCACCGAAATGCTGGAGGCCGGTGATGTTGCCAAGGTGAAAATTGTAAACGAAAAGGAAGTACACGTTTACATTAAGAAGGAGGCTATTGAAAGCAAAGAGCGTTATAAAAAGCTTAAGGAAGATGGTATAAAAGGAGGTTCTGGAGCAGCAATACCTCAGTACACTTTTGAAATGCCGGATGATGCCTTTAGGGCCAACCTTGAAGACTTCTACAAAAATCACGAGGAGCTGGCTTCAGAAAAAATTGTTCCTTCCTACGAAGAGCAAAAAGATATTTTTGGAGACCTCCTTATGTGGATCTTCCCTTTCATTTTGATGATTGCCATTTGGATATTCATTATGCGCAGAATGAGCGCTGGTGCCGGTGGAGCAGGAGCTCAAATTTTTAATATTGGAAAATCAAAGGCTCAGCTATTTGATAAAAACACCAATGTCAAAATCACCTTTAAGGATGTTGCCGGGCTTCAAGGTGCCAAGGAAGAGGTAGAAGAAATCGTGTCCTTCCTTAAGGATCCGGAGAAGTACACCTCACTTGGTGGTAAAATTCCAAAAGGAGCCTTGCTTGTAGGACCTCCCGGAACAGGTAAAACCCTATTGGCCAAGGCCGTTGCCGGTGAGGCAAAAGTGCCCTTCTTTTCTCTTTCAGGTTCTGATTTTGTAGAAATGTTTGTAGGAGTGGGTGCATCGCGGGTTAGAGATCTCTTTAAGCAAGCCAAGGAAAAATCACCAGCCATCATATTTATTGATGAGATTGATGCCATAGGCCGTGCCCGTGGTAAAAACTCTTTCAGCGGAGGTAATGACGAACGCGAAAACACACTAAACCAATTACTCACCGAGATGGATGGCTTTGCCACCAAGGAACATGTAATTGTGATTGGAGCAACCAACCGTGCTGACGTACTGGATCGTGCATTGATGCGTGCCGGACGTTTTGACCGTCAGATTTACGTTGATTTACCAGACTTAAACGAGCGTAGGGAAATATTTCAGGTGCACCTCAAGCCATTAAAAATGGCCGAAGGCGTGGAAACCGATTTCCTGGCTAAGCAAACCCCGGGTTTCTCTGGTGCTGATATTGCCAATGTTTGCAACGAAGCGGCTTTAATAGCTGCCAGAAAAGGTAAAAAGGCTATCGAAGGACAAGATTTTCTTGATGCGGTAGATCGTATTGTTGGAGGACTTGAGAAGAAAAACAAAATCATCACAGACGAAGAGAAAAAAGTAATTGCATTTCACGAAGCAGGCCATGCCACAGTGAGCTGGATGTTAGAGCATGCCGCTCCGCTGGTAAAGGTTACCATTGTACCTCGTGGACGCTCATTGGGTGCTGCCTGGTACTTACCGGAAGAAAGGCAAATCACCAATACTGACCAGATTTTGGATGAGATGTGTGCCGCCCTGGGCGGACGTGCTGCGGAAGAAGTTATGTTTGGAAAGATTTCAACCGGTGCCCTTAGTGATTTGGAAAAAATCACCAAACAGGCTCGCGCTATGGTTACTATCTACGGCTTAAACGAAAAGATAGGAAACATCACTTATTACGATAGTCAGGATAATGATGGTTATGGCTTCAACAAGCCCTACAGCGAGAAAACAGCTCAGATTATTGATGAGGAAATCAGCAAAATCATTGAGACTCAATACATAAGATCCAAGGAATTATTAACAAAGCACAAGGAAAAACTCACGATGCTTGCTAATATGTTGCTCGACAAAGAGGTTATCTTTAAGGAAAATTTGGAGGAGATTTTTGGTAAGCGTCCATGGCAAAAAGATGAAATGGGCAATCCGGTGAAAGAAGCCATTCCTGCTGATGATACTTTAAAGAATGGAGAAGGAGCAACTGATCCCTCATCTGAAAAGGAAGAGCCAGCCGAAGAGCAAAAAGGATAAGCCAAAAGCACTCTTTAGACTCGCAATTATTAATGGCAGAAAGCACTAAAAAAACTGGATTTTTTGGGAAATTTCTAAATGTATTAAGTGGTAAACCCGCCACCGATACAGATACTGAAAAAGAGGAGCAGCCCCTTTTTAGTGAAAACAAAAAAGAATCCATAGACCTTGCATTCGTTAAAAACTTTACCGCCTCTGGCGGTAAGTTTTTATACTGCGAAAAGGAAACTGATGCCTATGAGTACCTTCAGCATATCACCAAAGAATCTGGTATAAATGCCATTTTTTGCAAAGACCCCAATTTAGTTTCCATCCTTTCCAAGGCAGGATTAACCGGGGTAACGGACAAGCTTGCTGAGGCCAACGCCTTTTGTTCAGGTTGCGAATACCTCATCTCTTTTAATGGTGGCATTATGATTACTGCCAACCAAACCCTGGGTAAAAAACTTGTTGAACTGCCCGAAACCTTTATTACCGTTGCCCGCACCAGTCAGATTATGGAAAACCTGCGTGAGGGTTTAACTGGCATCCGTAATAAATACAAAGGCGACATCCCATCCCAAATCACCACCATCAAAGGCCCGATTAAAGATGCCGCCAATGAGGAAGTATCCTCAGGAAGTACCTGTAATAAAGAGATTTACCTCTTGCTTTTAGAAGATCAACTCTGATGAACAACATGCTCGTTAGATCCATAAGTGGCCTCGCCTATGTTATCATGGTAATGGTGGCTTGCTTTAGCGGAGTTTATGGACAGGTATTTTTAGCTTGTTTTCTGTCCGTAGCCGCTGTACTTGAGTGGATGCAGTTTACAAAAGATCGTGACCTTGTATTTCCTGCCGCCCTAATTATTGGATCCATTTTTCTTTCCATTTACTGTTTTACAGGAATTTTTGAGGTTCCCGACCAGCAGCTTCGTTGGCTTAAGGGCCTTATTGTACTCATCATTTTTGTATTGATGATCAATCTTGCATTCAACTCAAAGGATGTTCCGCGAAACCTTTTTCATAGCACCTTCAGTCTTGTGTATATCGGTCTCCCAATGATTGTACTTCCCATGCTTTCTGAGTTTAATGGGCAAAATTATCCATGGATGCTGGCTTCTGTATTTATCCTTATCTGGTGTAATGATACATTCGCCTACCTTTTTGGGCGCAGCTTTGGTAAGCATAAACTTTTTGAACGCATTTCGCCCAATAAAACATGGGAAGGCTTTTTTGGTGGCGCTATTTCCGCCATTGTAGCCGCCTTTACCATGCACTACTTTTTAGATTTCTTACCTCTAATCGGCTGGTTGGGGCTTGCACTAATTGTAATAGTATTTGGCACCGTGGGCGATTTGTTTGAATCTGCCATGAAACGTAGCTTCAATCTTAAAGACAGTGGTTCCTTTATGCCGGGACATGGTGGCATACTCGATCGTATCGACAGCTTGTTGTTCGTGCTTCCACTTTCCTATTTCTATCTTCGCATTATCGAAAATTTACCTATATGATAAGAATTCACTCCGAGGGCAAAAAAATACTTTTCAGATCATTGCTCATACTCGCAGTTATTAACATCATCATTTTTCTATTGGTGGACATGGAGTGGGTTGAAAATATAGTGTTGTTGGTTTCCATTGTAATTTACCTTTTGGTGCTGCAGTTTTTCAGAAACCCCAAGCGCTACACTCACATTAATAATACCAATGTGATTGCTCCTGCCGATGGTAAGATTGTAATGATTGAAGAAATTGATGAGCAAGAATACTTTAAGGACAGACGTATTCAGATAAGCATATTTATGTCTCCGCTAAATGTGCATGTAAACCGTTATCCCGTTTCAGGTACTGTAAAATATGCCAAATACCACCCCGGAGCATTTTTAGTAGCCTGGCATCCAAAGTCAAGTTTGTTGAATGAACGCACCACTGTGGTGGTTGAAACTCCGGAAGGCCCATCAGTACTTTATAAACAAATAGCAGGTGCCGTAGCCCGAAGGATTGTTATGTATGCTAAAGAAGGTATGAAAGCAACTCAGGGAACTGACTCAGGATTTATTAAATTTGGCTCACGTGTGGATGTTATCCTTCCGTTAGACGCCAATGTGTTAGTAAAAGTTGGAGACAAAGCCCGTGGTGGGGAGCAGATTTTGGCAGAACTAAAGTAAATTTGATGAACAAAGTGCAAGTAATGATCGATCAGGAGCTGGATAAAAAGTTTTGGCATCACGTAAATGAGGGCAACAAAATGCCCCCACAAACAGCAGACAATATGCTGATTGCCTACGGGTACTTTAAACAGGGTACTATTGGAGACAATACTAATGAGCGCCCAACAGAGTCATCAAATGTTATAGAAACCTTTAAACACGATGCCTGGAAACGCCTAGAAGGTATGCCCATGGATGAAGCCAAGAAGAAGTACATAAAAATGATACAGGAAATGATGGCCGAGTTTGAAGCTGCCAAGCAAAAAGCGAAGTAATAATTTCCTCTTTCAAAACTTACAAGCTCCTAATGGAGCTTTTTTTATGACTATCACCCTGCTTTTAAATTTGTAATTCTTTTCTTTTAGATTTTGTGTGTTTACCTCTATCAATTAAAAGATGAAACGGGGAAAGTAATGCAGGTGGGGAAATTGGTAGCGGAGTAAAATTTTCTAATTGAAAATTCGAGGATTTGAAGATTAGTGTTCTTGGAAATTCGCAATTCTAACTTTCGTCTTTACTTAAAATTACCTCTACCCATTTCATTACCTGTTCCAACTGCTCTTCTCTGCTAAGTTCAGAATTATCCAACAGCAGGGCATCTTCGGCCTGCATGAGTGGACTGTCTTCGCGGTTGGTATCCATAAGGTCGCGCTGGCGAATGTTGGCTGCTACCTCAGCCCGGGTAATGTTATCTCCTCTTTCTAAAAGCTCGGAGTAGCGCCTGTTGGTGCGGATAGCTTCGCGGGCGGTAACAAATATTTTGAGTTCGGCATGAGGAAGCACTACAGTACCAATATCACGGCCATCCATGACCACGGCCTTTTGTTCGGCCATTTTCTTTTGCTGGGCCACCAAATGTTTTCTAACCTCAGACACGGCTGCAATGGCACTTACATGGCTTGCCACCAGCATATTTCTGATTTTAGACTCTACATTCTCACCGTTGAGGATAAGATCAGAAGCTCCACGCTTTGGGTTGTGATGAAACTCAAGATTGATATCGTCCAGTTTTTCGATTAACTCTGGTTTTACGGATTGTCCATCTATAAAGTTATGGCGAAGGGCATATAGCGTAACCCCTCTGTACATCGCTCCTGTATCAATATACCGATACCCCAGCTTGGCGGCTAACTCACGCGCCAGCGTACTTTTCCCTGTAGATGAATGACCGTCAATGGCAATGTTGATGGCTTGGTTTGGCACTTACTTTTTCTTTTTGAAGTCGCCAAGATCGGTAATTATACTGAAGTGGTTGGCACCACCTGCCACATGATAGGCATTACGAGCATAATTTATTCTAAATCTTTTGGCTATGCGAATACCCACACCGAATGAAAGTCCGGCTGAACTTCTCCGTGTATCCAATTTTAATTCATTGTTTCTGCGAAAGCTATAACCAATTTGAACATTAAAGGCTTTTGAGGGTGCAAACTCGGCAGCAACCACCACATGGCGCAATGCGTTATTCCATATAGAGGGCTCGTCCACTTCCACTTCTCCTGTAAGTTGGTTTACGGTTATATTGTTAGGGTCATCATAGGTCAAATCCCAACGTTGTAGCTCTTCCAGCGTAAGCTGAATACGCAAGGGCAAATGCTCAAAGCGGTTGGAAATTCCTAACTGTAACTCAAACGGTAATGATTCCCTTTCTTCAAAATAGGGGTTAAACTGAAAGCCAATATTTTTGGCCACCAGAGCCATTACTATTCTTTTTTCGGGGATTTGATAAGTAGCTGCCAGATCAAGCGCCATACCCGATGAACCATAAACATCGTACTTTGAGTTGATAAACTTAAGGTTAGCTCCCACGCTCCAGTTGGTATCGATTTTTCGGGAGTATCCCAGTGTTATCGCCATATCGGTAGCCGAAAAAGTTCCTTCTCGAATGCCTATGGAGTTGGCACGGTCAAAATCTCCATAACTCAAATACCGAATCCCGAGAGAAAAGGTACCTATGCTATCAAAATGCCTGGCATAACTCACATCGCCCAATACAATGTCGCTCAGGTAATCTACCATGCTTATGCTTACTTGCCCACTCATATCCTTATTGAGGAGCGAGGGGTTCCAAAAGGCAAAATTCAGATCAGCCTCTGGATTGGCAATGGCGTTACCACCTTGAGCAGCCACACGGGCCGAAGGCACTATATTCAGAAAATTATATACCGATTGACCACCAATTTGAGCGTGGAGCGAGCTGTAAGAAATAAATAACAGAGCTAGCAGTTTCTTCATACGTTGCGAAAATATGGTTTGAAACGCAGATTTCAAGGATTAATTACTTGCTCAGAAAAGTTGGAGGCTGTAAGCCTCAAGTTATAAGCCTGTAATATTCAAATCTTCAAATTCAATCGTCTGTTATTATTCTATTTCTACTTACCTCCCACTCCACCAATGGTTACAGGATTTCCTTCCCTCTTAATCCCTGATTCTATATCAATGGCATTTTTGACCTTTTTATCGGTAAGCGCCAAATCAATAACCTGCATCATGGTATCAACATAGTGGAAGGTGAGCCCTTTCAGGTAGTCCTCGCGGATCTCCTCAATATTTTTACGGTTCTCAGAGCTCATTATAATCTCTTTAATACCGGCACGCTTAGCCGCGAGGATCTTCTCCTTAACACCACCTACAGGCAGTACCTTACCGCGAAGTGTAATCTCCCCGGTCATGGCCAGGTTATTTTTAACCTGACGCTGGCTAAACAAAGAGGCCAGGGCTGTAAGTATCGTTATACCAGCTGAGGGGCCATCCTTAGGCGTTGCACCTTCAGGGAAGTGAATATTTACATCCCAACTATCAAAAACGCGATAATTGATATTAAAATCTTCCGCATGAGATTTAAGGTAAGCCATGGCAATAGTGGCAGACTCCTTCATCACATCACCCAGGTTACCGGTAATTGTAACTCTGCCTTTTCCTTTACTAAGGGATGATTCGATAAAAAGTATATCTCCACCAACTGGTGTCCAGGCGAGGCCTGTTACCACCCCGGCTATATCGTTACCCTGGTACTTGTCTTTATTAAAGCGCTCCGGCCCCAGTATATCCTCTATATGCTCAATCTTAAGCCTGGTATGGTACTCCTGCTCCATGGCTACATTTTTAGCCGCATAGCGGGTAAGTTTTGCAATTACTTTATCAAGACCACGCACTCCTGATTCTCGTGTGTAATTATCCACAACGTATTCAAGGGTTCTCTTATCTATGCTAAAGTCTTTAGGCTTTAGTCCGTGCTCTCTTAGCTGCTTAGGCAAAAGGTGTCTTTTGGCTATCTCCACCTTTTCTTCAACGGTATATCCGTTGATTTCAATAATCTCCATCCTATCGCGTAAAGCGGGATGAATAGAACCTAAGTTATTGGCTGTGGCAATAAACATGATCTTGCTCAAATCATAGCCCAACTCAAGGTAGTTATCGTAAAACTCATTATTTTGCTCGGGATCCAGTACTTCCAACATAGCCGACTGCGGATCTCCATGGCCGCCACTGGTAAGCTTATCAATTTCATCAAGCACAAAAACCGGGTTAGAGGTTTCTGCCTTTTTAATACTTTGAATTACACGGCCCGGCATGGCTCCTATGTAGGTTTTACGATGACCTCTAATTTCGGCTTCATCGCGCATACCCCCCAAAGACATACGTACATATTTACGACCAATGGCTTCGGCAATAGACTTCCCTAAACTGGTTTTACCTACTCCCGGAGGACCGTACAGGCAAAGAATCGGGGCTTTCATATCGCCTTTCAACTTCAATACAGCCAAGTGTTCAATAATGCGTTCCTTTACTTTTTCCAAACCGTAATGATCGCGATCCAAAACCTTTTGAGCTTTTTTCAGGTCAAATGAATCCTTGGAATATTCGCCCCAGGGCAAGTCAAGTAAAAACTCAAGATAATTGCGTTGAATGCTAAATTCCGGAACCTGTGGATTTATACGCTGAAGTTTTTTCAGGTCTTTCTCAAAGGTTTCGGCTACCTCCTTACTCCATTTTTTGGTTTGCGCCTTGGCGCGCATTTCCTCAATTTCGGCCTCAGAGTTAGTACCACCAAGCTCCTCCTGTATCTGCTTCATTTGCTGGTGAAGGAAGTATTCGCGCTGTTGCTGATCAAACTCAACCTTAACCTTGCTTTGGATTTCATTTTTCATCTCCAGCATTTTGAATTCATCATGAAGATGTTTCAAAACCAGGTTAGCTCTTTCCTTCATATCGCGAATTTCGAGCAGGGCCTGCTTTTTATCCACATCAAGATTCATGTTGGATGAAATGAAGTTGAGTAAAAATGTATTACTCTCAATATTTTTCAAGGCAAAAGCTGCCTCGCTTGGGATGTTTGGCGACTCTTTAATAATCCTCAGAGCCATATCCTTTATAGACTCAATAAGCGCAGTAAATTTTTGTGTTTCCTTTTTTCCCTTGTTTTCAGCAATAATATTTACACGTGCCTTCATAAAAGGCTCCTCTTCTATTACCTCCTCAATTTCAAATCGCTTTTTTCCTTGAATGATCACAGTGGTATTTCCATCCGGCATTTTAAACATGCGGATAATACGAGCCACCGTACCCACTCTAAAAATATCATCCTTTCCAGGCTCTTCGTTTTCGGCATCTACCTGGCTTACCACACCTATAAGTGCTTTATCCTTATTGGCCTGTTGTAAAAGTTTAATGGATTTATCGCGGCCGGCAGTAATGGGAATTACAACACCGGGAAACAAAACTGTATTTCTTAATGGTAATAGTGGAAGGACCTCAGGAATTTCCTCCTTGTCCATGTTATCCTCGTCTTCGTTAGTCATTAATGGGATAAATTCGGTATCCTCATTCATTACATTATCAAGTGACAAGCTGTCTATATCAAAAATTTCTTTGGATCTCATCTAATTATTTTGAGCCATAATGTCACACACATGGCGTTTGTTTTCACTAGAGGCACATAGGGTCAATAGATATGCCAAAGGATAGTTTATGACTTATCGCGATTGAGCTGTCAGATTGTATATATGCCGTAAAATGGCCTTTTCCTTTTCGTCAGGTTCCAGCCCTCTTCTGCTCATTACACGAGCTGCTGTATCAATAGCCTTTTGTAAGTTATAATCGGTAAAGCCTCCCGATCCGCCCCAACTATAGGATGGAATAAAATTTCGGGGGAAACCACCTCCGTATATATTGGCACTTACACCTACAACGGTACCTGTATTAAACATGGTATTAATTCCACACTTGGAGTGATCTCCCATCATTAATCCACAAAACTGAAGTCCTGTACGCTCAAAACCTCCCTTGGGATAACTCCAGATTTTCACCTCATCATAATTGTTTTTGAGGTTTGAGTTATTGGTATCGGCTCCAAGGTTGCACCACTCACCAATAACCGAATTTCCCAAAAAACCATCGTGCCCCTTGTTGCTATAACCAAATAATATGGAATTGTTTAGCTCTCCTCCCACCTTACTATGTGGTCCAACTGTAGTAGGCCCATAAATTTTGGCACCCAATTTTACTTGCGAATGCTCACACAGAGCCAATCCACCGCGTATTACGCTACCCTCCAACACGGATGAATGCTTACCTAAATAAATAGGGCCGGTGGTAGTGTTAAAAACAGCACATTCGGCTTCCACTCCTTCTTCAACAAAAATGCGGTCGCCCAATATTGTATTAGTATTACTTAGTTTTTGAGAAGTACGTCCACGGGTTATTTCCTCAAAATCATATTCAAGCTCAGCACCATTCAAAGAAAATATCTTCCAGGGGCGATCTATAAAATTGAAATTGCCAACAAACTCCACTACTTCAGCATCGGTCCAGTTTTCAAAATCTCCTGCCACACGCTGTGCCAAAACCAAATCCCCGGCTTTGAGTTGCTGGCCAGTGGAAAGCTTGTTAACTGCTTCTACTAAATTTTTATTAGGACAAACAGCAGCGTTTAAAATCAGATTTTCCGAACCGCTGTTCATGGGGAATTTACCACTCAGGTAATCTTCCGTTTTCCACGAAAAACTTCCTGAAATAACAGCTTCCCATTTTTCGCGAATGGTTCTTATTCCTATACGGATTTCGGAAACAGGACGAGTAAAGGTAAATGGCAAGAGGTGGTCGCGCACCTCGGTATCAAAGAGTATAATGTTCATACAATAGATTTATGGGCTAAGGTAGTTTTAACAGATAAATGGACAGTAAGCTATTCGTCAAAAAACAAAAAACCCCGTTACGGGTAAACCGAAACGGGGCTGAAATATGTAGATTGGAAATCTAGTCTTTTTTGAACTTGGCGTAACGAGTACGGAATTTATCCACACGGCCTGCAGAATCAACAAGTTTCATCTTACCGGTATAAAACGGGTGAGAAGCTGCAGAAATTTCAACTTTTACAAGAGGGTAAGTTTCACCATCCTTCTCAATAGTGTCTCTGGTTTCAACACATGAGCGTGTAATAATTTCATCACCGCTACCCATATCCTTAAATACTACAAAGCGGTAATTATCTGGGTGTATGCCTTTTTTCATAATTCTGTTTCTTTGCGGCTAGGATTTTGCCCAACCTTTTTGAGGGCTGCAAATATATTGTAACAATATTAGTCTGGCAACCTTTTTATTTCCCTTATTTCGCGGGATTAAAAATAATGGCGAAGCTAAGTCGTTTCACACAGGTATGAAAAAAACATTTTTGCTTTTAGCACTGGCCACCATGGCTTTATATTCCTGCCGTAAGGATGTTCCAATAGCTTCCGGTGGTGTACAACTAAAATTCTCTACTGATACTGTTTTTCTCGATACAGTATTTAGATCAGTAGGCTCAAGCACCTACAACCTTAAGGTTTTTAATCCCACCGATGAAACCGTTATTATTGATGACATCCGCCTTGGCCGAAATCAAAGCAGCAAGTACAGAATCAATGTGGATGGCCAACCGGGCAATTCTCATAAAGCCGTTGAAATCCTTGCTAAGGATAGTATCCACATTTTCATTGAGGTTACCCTAACACAGCTGGGGTCTTTTCCGGGGTTTCTTTACACGGATAGCATCATATTTAACAATAAGGGGACAGAACAAAATGTAAAACTTGTAACACTTGCACGTGATGCCTATTTCCATTATCCCACCAACTTTCTGGTTATTTCGGGCATTACTGTCCCCTACTCCATATTAAGTAACAATGTGGATTGGACAAAGCCACATGTTTTTTATGGATACGGTGTCATCGATGAAGAAGTCACAATTCCTGGTGGATCGGAACTCTATTTCCACAACAATAGTGGCCTTTTGGTATTGAGTGATGGTGTTTTAAAAGTGGCAGAAAATGCATCTCCGGGTTTTGGCGATACCGTAACCTTTGCAGGCGATCGCCTTGAGCCGTTTTACGAAGACGCTCCCGGCCAATGGGGCGGTGTGCTTGGAGGTATCTATTTTGCTCAGGGCAGCAGCGGAAACCGCATCAATAATGCCTTAATAAAAAACGCAACAACGGCTATTCGTTTAGATAGCGTTGGAAATTCAGCCGACCAATTAACCATCACCAACAGCTATATTATGAACTCCTCAAGAGTGGGTATTTATGGGGGGCATGGAAATGTAAAAGCTTATAATACGGTGGTGGCAAATTCAGGGCTACACTTGCTTTATGCCTTTGGTGGGAATTATGAATTTATACACTGCACTTTCGCCAACTTCTGGAATCAATCTACGCGAAGTACAGCCGGTGTTACTCTTAGCAATTACCTCGATTTTCAAAATGAAGATGGAACCACCACACGAATTGTGCGTGACTTAAATAGCGCTTCTTTCGGCAACTGCCTTGTGGTTGGCAACAACAGACAGGAGCTTGCCATATTAAAAGATGATGCAGGAACATTGAACTACGAATTCAGAAGTGCCATAATTGATATTGATGAAAGCGTTCCGCCTGCTGACAGAAGTTTTGACATCAACGACCCGCTTCTATTCAAAGAGAAAATCCTAATCAATAAAGACCCTGATTTTATAAATGTTGAAAGAAATCAATACGCATTGGACTCGCTTTCACAAGCTGTTGACCAGGGAAACCTTACCGATGGCCCCAAAGCCGGTTTTGAGGATATCAGAGGTGCAGGAAGAAGCTTTGGTGGGCAATACGACCTAGGTGCTTTTGAAAGGCAGTATTAAAAGAAAGCCCTACTAATACCTACATACACTCCACTATATACATCATTTTTACCGGAGGTAAAACCTTGTGTAAGTTCTATTCCATCAAGATCATCAGTACCTGAACCGTGATAGGTAATCCCCAGGGTTAATATGGAGTTATAGTTCAACCTGAACTTCATGCCGCCACCCACAAAAAAGTTAATGCTATTATAGGCATCATTTCGGGGATTAACATTAGCTGGATACACTTCTGTAGATTCCGGCTCGGGATTGTAGGCCAAGAAGCCGGCACCCGCCTGCACAAAAATGGTAAACTTTTTATCGTAATGATATTTTCCAAACCTAATAAGGCTCGCCTCCAGATATGGATTAGCCTGAAACATCTTCGTCTTTACCGATAGTCCTCTTTGCTGATTGCTGTGATTGGCATCGGCTGCGTACATCCAGCCATAGCTTGAGGTTATTCCCATAGCAAACCAATCGTTGAAATGCTTTTTACCAAAAACCATAAAATTGGGGCGCATTTCCGCAAGAATAGCATTGGTGCTGGTAGTGGTAGCGATGTCTCCCGCATAATTCATGGTGCCCGCACCAAGGCCTAATTCATAGTAAGCCGTGCGCGACTGCGACAAAGCGCTAATGGTAAAAAGAGCTGTCAGGGTAATTGACAAAAAATACTTCATACTTACTGTTGTTGATCCCTCAAAAATACATAATTAGTGTCAGTGGACTCCTTAGCGTCAAAATAGTAACCTGCGGTGTTAAAAGCCTTAAGGTCATTTACCTCAGTCAATTCATTTTGTACTATGTAGTTAGCCATCATTCCTCTGGCCTTCTTCGCAAAGAAGCTTATCACCTTAAAGTCTCCTTTAGAGAAGTCTTTAAAGTCCACCGAAAGTACCGGATTTTTGATTCCGGCCTTCTCCACTGCCTTAAAGTATTCAACACTGGCAAGGTTAATAATTGTTTCGGCAGGATCAATATTCTCTTTAAAGTAGGTTTTTATTTTATCGCCCCAAAAGTGATACAAGTCTTTGCGCCTGCCTACGGCTAACGAAGTGCCCATTTCAAGCCGATAAGGCTGAATCACGTCAGATGGCCTTAGCACTCCATAAAGTCCGGATAGTATTCTTAAATGATCTTTGGCAAACTCCATATTGGCCTCACTCCACTTTTCAGCTTCCAAACCAATATACACATCACCTTTAAAAGCCATTATAGCTTGTTTTACATTTTCCTTGTGCTCTACATCCCACTCCTGATTGCGGGCGTAATTAAGCGAAGCCAACTGCGTACTTATGGATTGCAGCTCAGCCAGTTTCTTACGAGAAACCTTGCGCAGCTTGTTATTTACTTTTTCGGCTTCCGCCAGAAAGTATGGGCGAGTGCTTTTACCGATGGAAATATCAGTCTCAAAATCAAGGGTTTTGGCAGGAGATATAAATGCAATCATGAAAAAGTTTAAAATGAAAAAGGTGCCCAAATCAGCACCTTTCAAAATTAAATCAATAATCAGTTTAATTGTTCGCAATAGCATTTTTGTCTTCAATTTTCCAACGGCTGTCGCATTCCAGCATTTTTCATTGATATCTTCAACCGCTATTCGGGTTTTTCAAATCGCCCGGTTTGTTCCGTAATTTTTATTCGGAACGGCTTGGGGTAATCCTCTAAAATTCGAGGAACAACCGTTTCCCCAGTAGCTATTGGCTCAATACGATCCATCAATATTTTTTTGGCGTGGGCCTGCTCCTCTTCACTGCTTAGTTCCTCATACTTACCCCAAAGGATTACAGAACGCCAGCTGCGCATAGTATCAATTTCATCAACTTCAAAGCAAACTGCCGGGTTCTTCTTCATTAGCTGAACCTTCATCCCGTCCTTGGACTGACAATAGATATAACCATCTTTATAGGCATAGGTAATCGGAACCAAATACAATTTTTTATCTGCATAACATGCCAGGTGACCGATCACCTGACTTTGCAGCACATTAACAATTTGATTGTCATTCATATCTCCGATCATGGTAGGTAAAATTTAATTGATACAATAGGTTGTTATTACAATGTTGAAAGGTAGGTGCCTGTTTAAATACCTACTGTGACATTAATCATTTTTACACGAATATTTTAGCCCCAAAAGAAAAGCCCTTGAAGGATTTTAAAACCTTCAAGAGCTTTGCGCTACAACTTTTCCAAAGTTTGAAACTTTGGAAAAGTTTAAATCATTCATCCTCCAAAAGTACCTTTTCGGTAAACACTTGCCCTGCACTTTCTACCACCACTAAATACAAACCACTTATGCCTTTGGGCAGTTTTAATTGGTTTTGGGTTTTGGTAAGCTGCTGGGTAAACACCAATTGACCGCTTAGGCTATAAAGGCTCAGTTTGGCGTTGGTTGTTTCCTTTGGGAGAGAGATATTGAGAAGGCCGTTACTTGGGTTGGGATAAATGGAAAAGCTCTGTTCCTCTACTTGGTTTTCTTCCTCACCGAGGCCAAGGGTTGAACAAATGGAACCTGGGCCATGGAGGTAATCGCCATCATAATAAAACATAAAGCGTTTTGGACTACCATCCAGAGAGGTAGGAATAGAAAATGCCACATACAGGGTATCATTAATAAAACCGAAAGACTGGGGGCTAATGCTAGTAGGAAAAGTAGTGGGCGTACCGCACCATTGACGGCCATCCCATCCAGCCAGGTGAGGAATGGTGACATCGCCAAACCTATTTCCCGATACATGGCAGTACAGAACACCCTTATACTCAAATAGAGACCATGGCGGGGAATTAAGGCCACCACCCACTTCCTCCCAGTTTGTACCATTCCACTTAGCAATGTTCTGGCCTGGGTTTCGCGGGTCTTCACTTTTGGTAAAGCTGCCGCCCATATACAGCTCATTGTTGTGAAACTCATAGTCATAGGCCTTAGCATTGGTTCCATATATGCCATTGCCATAGCCAAACCACTGCTGCCCATCCCAGCGCACCACACCGTTAAAGGTTCCCGTGCTGCCATCATTCAACGTGTAAATATTTTGATCACGGATTTCGATGTGGGTCCACCGTCCCCCAATTGCCCCATGGTTCTGTGTTGGATGAACAATGCTATACGGATACTGAAACGTGGTGCCCCCATCGGTAACAAGAATTTGCGGCCCAATGAGCTGATTGTTGGGCCCGGTATATACACTAGCAGCAATCAATAGGGAGTCTCCGCTTGATGCAAAATCCGTCAAGAAACCTATCCTTACAGGAGATGACCAAATGCTGTCCTTATAGAATTTCAAAATCGGGGTGGTAGGCAATACGGAGGAATCCTTGTCAAGCACAATGCCATCAAAGTTACCGCCCATGTATAAAGTGTCACCATATAGAACAATATCGCTGGCATAGCTGCTGAGGTTACAAGAAAAAGGCAATGGAACCCAGCGTCCGCCATAGCGGTAGCCCACACACCGCACCAATGAATCGCTGTCCAGCCAATGGCCATAAATCCAATTCTTTTGCATAGGGCCGTCTGGTTTAAATTTAATATTGAAACCATAAGGTACCCCTATCAAAATTTGATAACTATCCAAAACCCCATCCATAGCGGGTGACCAGGATTGGGCGCTGGCTGAAGCATAGAAAAGTGAAAAACAGTAAACTATAACTTAATAACCTTAGCATTATATGTTTCATTTAATGTAATAGTATAAATGCCTTTGGCCAAAGTGTTCAGGTGAACCTGAACCTTTCCATCAACAACCAAATCAGGTTTTAGCTGTTGATTTATGACACATCTGCCTGTGCAGTCATATACTTTCACATTTTCCACCTTGTGCGTAGGGTCAAGCAACTCTATTTGAATAGTAGAAGTGGTGGGGTTGGGGTAAATGGAAATACCTGTTTTTTCAATAGAGTGTTCATCTTCACCAATACCTAAGGTGCTGCAGACAGTATTTGTATTGTTCGTATAATCTCCATCAAAATAGTTTATATAACCAATTGGGTCGCCATTTGAGGAACTATCTGGAGGATACGTATAAACAGAAAACAATGTATCATTACAAAACCCAAAATTTAACGGAGGATCACCTCCGCTAAATTCAATTGGCGTACCGCACCATTCATAACCATTCCAGCCAGCAAAATATGGAATCTTTGCATCCCCAAACTGATCACCCCCTATGTGACAATATAATACATTATTATATTCAAACATCGACAAACCAGGTGAGGGCGATCCTCCACCTACAGTTTCCCAGGAGCTACCATTCCATTTTGCAATATGCTCACCAGGATTTCTTGAATCCTCAGACTTTGTAAAGCTGCCAGTTATATAGATTTCACCATCATAAAACTGATAGTCATAAACTTGAGAAACAGTGCCAAAGATTCCTGGGCCAAAGGTATGCCACTGCTGGCCGTCCCATTTCACTAAACCATCATACTCGCTCTCAGCAAAATTTATTGCATAAATATCTCCATTTCTGACTTCAATGTTGTCCCAAACACCCCCAATACCAAACACATTACCTGGGTGAGGAACCGAATATGGATATTGCCATGAACCTGCCCCAGCAACATTCATAATGTGAGGACCAAGTAGATAGGTATGGGTCGAACTGTATAGGTCACCAAGAACCAAAAGAGTGTCGCCATTAACTTCCATATCCCTTAAGTGCCCGATAATTGAGTTTGATCTCCAAATACTATCGTTATGAAATTTTAACAATGTCGAAAAAGGTAGACTACTTGAATCTTTTTCGAGAATAACACCATCAAAATAGCCACCAATATACATTGTGTCTCCATACTGTACGATGTCCCCGGCCCAGCTATTACTGTTAGCGTAAAATGGAAGAGAAATCCATTTTCCACCTTTCCTATATCCTACACAGCGCACAAGAGAATCAGAGTCCAACCAATGCCCATATATCCAATCTTGGTTCAAAGGTCCATTTGGTTTGAATTTGATATCAAATCCACTTGGTCTGCCGGATCCAGCCCATTGATAGCTTTTTAAAATTCCCTCTGTTGCAGGCTTCCAGCTTTGTCCGAATATAGAACTCGTTAAACAAAAAATGAGGAGGATAAGAAAAAGACTAATTTTTGACAATCTTGGCATGGTATAGATTATTTACATTCACTATGTACACTCCTTGCTTGAGGTTTTCAATATTCACAACCAAATGATTGGACTTATCATGAGAAGAAGATATGACATGATTAAAAACACATTTACCAGAGGCGTCATGAATCATAACACTACTGATATCATCTCGCTGAAGAAGATTAATATTTATTAACTGATTCGTTGGATTCGGAAAAATTCTTAAAAAACTATCAAGGTTAACATTATTTTCTTTTGTAGAAATGGTCTGGACGTTAGAAATATCAAACATTGTGATTACTGCGTCAGAAAAACCTGCACTTAGAGCAGTAGTGTTATTTTGTCTGTAATGTGAGACCCCTCCAGGATTAACAACCGGATAATCATCATCATTTGATGTGGTTGAACCTACTTCAGAAAATGAAACTCCAGTGGTAATGAGGTACTGAGTGCCATTATTATCGTAGCTAACGATGTCCGTAACAAATTCTCTTTCAGCTCCTCCAAAAATGGTTCCCCAAGTAAAAACATTAGCTCCCAAGATATTATCAGTGAAAGCTGCTAAATATCCATCTGCGAATGTACTGGAGCTCGAAGAAATGACAGATTCTGTGAAAAAACCTGTTTTTGGTTGCGTTTGAACTGGACTGGAAGATGCCGAGCCTACCGCAAAAAACGTTGATGTTGAAGGATTGAAGGCAAGCCTTCCAAAAGCATCCTTAATAAGCGGTTCCGATGAACTCCATGAATTTGCTTGGTCGGCAGATTGACCGAAATAGGTATCCCATACAGGAGTTGAACTTGTATTATTAAGTCTCATTAAATATCCTTCGCCTGTACTGGTTTGGTATTGAAAAGAAGGAAGGGTACCAGACTGAAGACTATGAGGCTTAGTTTCATTAATGCCAAAGAATATAAGATCATCACTTCCTCGATTTATAACTGAACTAAAAAAATCAAGGTTTGAAAAGTTATGTGTTGAAGAAGAAGTAGGAAGTATGGTGCTTGCTGGTTGCCAACGACCTATTCTCGCGTCCGAGGAACCCTTGCCACAAAATGCAGTATACCCCCCGTCAAGGGATATGTCGTAAACAACTTCAAAGTCGGGAAGAAGTGTCGAATAGTCTAATGTGTAATTTTTCAAGTTAAAAACTACGGCAAAACCTCTAGTGACTCCAACTGCAGAACCACCTAAATTATGATATGATCCATCACTAGGTGTTGGTTTATATACTGGAAAATATTCATTATAGGCTAATTGAACGGTACCCGGTGCCCTTTGGCTCATTGCAGCAAGTATACTACCATGATCAGTGCTCCCCACAAAATACATAACAGGTTCATTATTGGAATTTGTGGTGATATCCATTCCGTGAACAAATTCTGTTCCGTACCCACCAAAAGCGGTCACGTAATCCAAGGTTCCTATGCTGTTGTCCATAGTTCCGATTATCAAATCCCTTTCTCGATTGACATCCGTAGAGTCAGCATAATCGAAACTATGTAAAAATGGATTTGTGATTCCTTTTAAGCCGAGATTATTGAAGACTGTAAACTCGTCTGTCGCTTCTCCAACAAAGTGCAACTCTTCGGGGGCAAAGTTTGGATTTGCGGGCCATACATCAAATAGTTTTATGTTTTTAATTATAGATTCTTCAGCGAGAAAACTAACCCAGGCAATTTTTAAGTTGTTTCCCAGGAATTTAGCAACCATTCCTTGCTCAGCATTGGCACTGGTTAGACCCCTGACTGAAATTCCCGAATTTATGTTTAGTTGAGTTGAAGATGAATACCCTCCAACAAAAATATTTTGGTCAGAATCAACATCGACTGAGTAAGCTCCATCATCAGAATTACCTCCAAAAAATGTGCTCCAATCCATATTTTCTATAGACGCAGCACTGTAAACACTTCCAACTCCAACTTTTACAACTATTACATAGGGGTATGCCAAATCGCCCTGACAGGTGTAAGAAAATTTTAAATTTCCATTACTGATAACATACTCTATACAGTCATCATCTACTATTTCGGGTGACTCTTGCTCGTAACTGAAGGGTTCCAAATAAACAATATTCTCAGTTTCAGTTTGGATAACAACCTGGCCTCCACTAATACTAAACCCTCCTGAACCATCAATGTCCAATTCAATATCGTCAAGTGTTGAACCATCTTCCAATACGAAAGTGAGCTTAAACCCCTCTGAATTGGTCGAGGCAAAAGCATCAATACCTACATAAATATCTGGCCAGGCCAAAACATCATAGCTGCCTTGCTGCTCATATTTAAGACCATGGGCTTTATAATAATTAAAATGTGTTTCCTTATCGTATTCCTCCACAAAGCCCACATGCGTAGAAAGGCTATTTACCAAACTGAAGTCAATTCGCTGAAATTCATCATCATCAGGATCAAGAACCTGCACACTGTAGGCATCATCAGAAAAATACATTTCAGGATTTAAACCAAAACTATAATACCTTATATCCATTGCAGACTGCCCATTAATATCTTTAAGCTGACCTGAATTTGCAATGTAAAAGTTGCTCTTTGAAAAAGGCTCCCCATCCACCGGAAAATCAATCTCACTATAACTATAAGCCTCCGTTACCGAAAGGTTGTTAACCTCATAGGTTACATAAACTTCGCCTCCGAAGGCGGCTTCTAAAGAGATTCCTGTTTCGTCCAGCCCGGCATCATCACTTACGCGCTCGCTCCATTCCAGGCCTCCGCTGCTGCCATCCAGGTAATAGATATACACATCTTTTTGACCTCCATCGGTAACATCGGCCAGCAGAAGGTAATTTCCGTCACCATCTTCAATAATATCCACCCCACGATCGTTGCCACCAGCTTTATCAAACTCCTGGCTCCACAGCAGGGTACCGCTAAGGCTGTATTTGCGCACCAAAATATTTTCGTTGCCCGTGGCATGGGTAACATAACCCACAGCCACAAAGGAATTGGCGGAAGACACCAGAGCGGTGCCTGAGGCAGGCAAGCTATTTTTACTGTACGTATTTTGCCATAGATAGTTGGTGTTGGCATCAAGGCATACCACCTTAAACTCCTGCAGACTGCTATTAATGGCAGAGCCTGTAATATTGATATGACCATTGGCCACCGCAGCATCTTCCAACTGGTGTGAGGCTGCTGTAAGCCCGGTATTCCTGGAGTGGCTTACAAAGTTGCCCCCATCATCGTAAACCCAACTGGCTATGTCCCACTGAACATTGTTTTGCTGGCTGCTGCCATTAACTATAAAGTTGCCGCCATCTTCCATTACTACAGCCCCAAGGTCGGCATTGCCGTTGTAGTCCTTCGCTACCAGCCATTGCTCTACCCCACTCTGATTATAGGCAGCCAATAGCATATCATAATCACCATTTCTTTCTGTTGTTCCAGTTACATAAATGCTACTTGTGTTGCCATCGTATATAATGTCAGAAGTAACATCATTCCCGCTGGTCACATCTAGTGTAAACCATTGTACTGCACCACTAGAGTTTACCTGTGAAACAAAAAAGTCCGTTTCTCCAGAGGATAGATAAGTTACAATCCCGGTAATATAAATATTGGTTCCATCGGTAGTGATTTTGGTGGGCTCGTAAACATCCACTCCCGTGCCCCCGCCTGAAGCGGCCACAGTGGCCGTCCAAAGCAGTGTCCCTTCTTCATCAATCTTCTGGAGTTTTACATCCGTACCGCCCTGCAAATGCTTTTCAAAACCGGCACGGTAAAAGTTATCGGAATTATCAACAGTGGTGGGCACATCAAATTTACTGGAATACAACCCGTTGCTCTCTTGCCACAATTGGGTAATGGCGTTATTTTGGGCAGAAGCCATAAAAGGCAGGGCCATAAAAAGAAAAAGCGCTAAAGCCCCTTGGGCGATGCGCTTACAAACTGTGGTGTGTGTGTGGAAGTGTTGGGCTGCTAAGAACCTTGCTTTCCACCTGCGGAGGGCGTACTGTTTTTTTCATTTGGTTTGATATTTAATTGGTTTTAAAGATTCCGAATGTAGAAAACATTGTACAGCATTCCTAACAATTTACCCAATCATTCTGACAGAAACACACCGCTTTACTGAAGTTTATAGAGTTTAAGTTAGGAATAAAAAAAGCCAGCTCCTTATGGAACCGGCTTCGGTTTATTGAATTTTTTATGGAAGATTAATTGTTCGCTATAGCGTCTTTGTCTTCAATTTTCCAACGGCTGGCGTTTTTTAGTTTATTGTCTTGATAAACCACCTCATAAAGATATTCGCCATCTGCAGTCCATACAAACCACTTACCTTCTTTTTCGCCATTGGCGTAAAGGGCTTCAGTTTTAATAGTACCTTCTTTGGTATATTCTACCCAGCGGCCATCAGGCTTATTGTTTTTGTTAAATGTACCTACTTCACGTACACTTCCATCATCGTAATAGCGGGTAACTGTGACTACGTCACCATCCTTTTCATACTTATCTGCAACTTGGGCCTGAGCTGGCAGTGCCATTATTAGGGTTAAAACTCCAGCTCCTATCATTTTCCAAACTTTCATGCTCTTGATCTTAAATATTACTTAACAAATATACCTAATATTTTAAGTTTACGAAACATTGGGTTAACATTGCCGTAACATTGAAATGTAAATCACTAACATTCAATAGATAGAAAGCAAAAACTTAACATTGACGCAACGCAAAAAGCCGAATACAGCAATGTATTCGGCCTTTTACAATCAATTTCACTGGTTAAAAACCAGCCAATGTTAACTCAGTGTTAATCTTCACCTAAAAAGGCGTAGCGATAATCAGTTGGCGTTACAAAGGTTTCTTTAATGGTACGCGGACTAACCCAACGCAACAGATTTAACATAGAACCCGCTTTATCATTTGTACCTGAAGCTCTTGATCCACCAAAAGGTTGTTGACCAACAACGGCACCAGTGGGTTTATCATTTATGTAGAAATTACCTGCGGCATTGCGAAGCTTATTCATGGTATCAGCAGTTACATATCTGTCTTTACAGAAGATAGCACCAGTTAATCCATAAATAGAAGTTTCGTCTACCAGCTTCACAGTTTCGTCATACTTAGCATCTTCATAAACATAAATGGTAAGTACCGGGCCAAAAAGCTCCTCACACATGGTTGTGTACTTAGGATCCTTAGCTACAATTACAGTAGGCTCTACGAAGTAGCCTTTGGATTTATCATAATTACCACCAACGATAATTTCTGCGCCCTCATCTTTTTTGGCACCATCAATAAAGCTGGCTAGCTTATCAAAAGAACCTTCATGAATAACTGCATTGATAAAATTGGTAAAGTCACGGGGAGAACCCATTGAGAAAGACTTAACATCACTAATAAGCTTTTCCTTAACGGCTGGCCACAAACTTTGTGGAATGTAGGCACGAGATGCTGCACTACACTTTTGTCCCTGATATTCGAACGCACCGCGTACAAGACCAGTTGCCACCTGAATAGCATCTGCAGACGGGTGAGCCAAAACAAAGTCCTTACCTCCTGTTTCTCCTACTATACGCGGGTAGCTGCGGTATTTATCGATGTTGTTACCAATGGTTTTCCAGATGTTTTTGAAAACAGTAGTACTACCAGTGTAATGGAGTCCTGCAAATTCAGGGTGACTAAATACGATATCAGAGGTTTCCTGAGGATCAGTAAAAATCATATTGATTACCCCATCAGGAAGCCCGGCTTCCATAAATACATCCATTAAAACCTTGGCGGAATACACCTGGCTCATAGAAGGTTTCCAAACAACCACGTTGCCCATCATAGCCATACTGGCTGGAAGGTTTCCGGCAATAGCCGTAAAGTTGAAGGGAGTAATAGCAAAGGTAAAACCTTCCAAAGCCCTATATTCAGTTCTGTTCCACACACCGGGGCCAGACTCTGGTTGCTGAGCATAAATTTCAGACATAAACTGAACGTTATATCTCAAGAAATCGATTAGCTCACATGCAGCGTCAATTTCGGCCTGCATGGCATTTTTACCCTGATTAATCATAGTTGCGGCATTAACCTTGGCCCTGTAGGGTCCGGCCAATAGCTCAGCAGCTTTTATGAAGATTGAAGCACGTTGCTCCCATGGCATATTTTCCCACGCATCCTTTGCGGCAAGTGCAGTATCTATAGCTTGATGCACATGCTCTGCCGTACCTAAATGGAAGTTGGCCACGTTGTGCGAATGGTCATGAGGTGGGCGTACTCTATCGGTTTTAGCGGTAGTAACCTTCTTCCCGTTGATTATCATTGGGATATCGATCACCTCGTTCCACATTTTATCATACGTCTTTTGAAGCTCCTCACGCTCTGGCGAGCCTGGTTCGTAAGAGTTTATGGGTTCGTTAAACGCGATTGGAATATCATAATATCCTTTAGCCATATCTGAAAATATTTTAGATTCTTAAAAACTTGGGCAAAATTACGGGTTTGAGGTGGAAGGGCAAGGCATGAAAAAGCCCTGATTCCCATTAGAAATCAGGGCTTAAATTTTGTTTATAAAGAGATGATTAAAGTCTGTAACCCAAGCCTACGTTCAGGATTGCAATTCCATAACCCACTTCTCCTAAAACGGAAAAATTATCAGTAAAATAGTACTTAGCCCCTACAAAGCCTCCGGCAAGTGTACCACCTCCGTCTGCACCAGTAAAACCAGCAGCACCATTATTTCCATAGTATTCTGAATTAACAGCATAGCCGCCAACAAGAACACCTGCATAGGTATCTAATCCATCAATCCATTGATAATGGAAAGTACCCCTTGCTCCAAATAATATATAGGTATAGTTATATCCATAATCACCTCCAAAATAACTGTAGGTGGATTTAGACCCTGCGATACCCAACAAGCCTCCGATACCAATGGATGCATTTCCATCGATCATATCATCAACTATACAATGATCATAGGCCAGTGCCATTGCCGGGATTCTGGTTTTGTACAACGCTCCTGTTCCCAAAACCTGAGGAAATCCAATGGTAAATTGAGCTACTCCTGTTCCCTTATCAAAATTATCTTGCGCCTGGGTTTTACCCGACCATGCAAAAGCCATTAGTAAGGAAAATAATAATGCTGTTTTTTTCATGAGTTTTAGATTTGATTCTGATGATTGTTTATAAAATTAGGCTTGAAATAATTGCACAAAGATGTTATAAATTCCTTTTAAAACCGATTAATAAGAAATACGAATATTAACGAAGAGTTGTTAATACCAAGAGGGCCGATTCTTTAATCAGGATTCCACTTTTACAATCCTCTCCTTATCTGCCTCTTCGATTTGCTGCCTGATCACCAAAATTTTCTCACCGCTTGATGTAAACTTCATGGCACTCAAATACTTCTTCATCCAGGCACCCGTATCAAGATACCATGCATTTTCAGACGTACTAAACAGGGGTTTATTTCCCTCTACAATAGAGTGTCCCTTAATCTGTAGTTTATCGAGGCATTTTAAAGGGCCTTTATTAAATAGCACACCATCGCGGGCAGTGGTACTGTAAGGGGTGAGGGCTGACTTACCCACTCCGGCATGGGTAATAAGCATATGCTCATTTTCCCATTTCAGTGGAGTTTTCGCCAGGCGCTTGCGCACCTTACTTAGCTTGAGGCCTGCATTTTCTATGCTTTCCTCAAGGCTAATACCTCTAACCGTTGCCTTAAGAAAACGGCCGCCCTCAATTAAAGACTGTTCGTGATTTCCCCTTATTAGAACTGTGCGTTCCGGGTATTTCTTTTCTAATTTACGCCAGTATTTTAGACAGAGACCAGAGTGTGGACCCTTGTTTATCAGATCCCCGATCTGGATAAGTAGTTCCTCCTCCGGGTTCCAGTTTTCGTCTACAAGCTTTTTGAAAGTATGGTAACATCCGTGGACATCACCAACTATCAGCAAATTCATAAATACTAGCTATTTAGCATCACTGGCATAACCAGCATCAGCACGTCTTCACCATCCTCGAGCCCGTCATTTGGCAGAATAATCCCTGCACGATTGGGAGCAGACATCTCAAGATTCACATTGTCAGAATCCAGATTAGTCAACATCTCGGTAAGGAAACGGCTGTTGAACCCAATTTCCATATCATCTCCCTGATAGTTACAATTCAAACGCTCATGGGCTTTGTTTGAGAAATCTATATCCTCAGCAGAGATATGCAATTCTGATCCAGCGATTTTCAGGCGAACCTGATGCGTGGTTTTATTAGAGAAAATAGATACTCGCTTTACAGAACTCAGGAAAGTCTGGCGGTCTATCTCCATTTTATTGGGATTTTCCTTTGGTATTACCGCTTCATAGTTTGGATATTTTCCATCTATAAGGCGACAGGTAAGAATGATGTTTTCAAATTCAAATCGCGCATTGGTTTCATTGTAATGAATACTTACTGTTTCACCAATTGAGCTAAGTGTGGATTTCAGGATAGTAAGTGGCTTGCGTGGTAAGATAAACTCTGCGGTGCTATCACTCTTCAGGTCGTTTCTGCGGTAACGCACCAATTTGTGAGCATCGGTTGCCACAAATGTGAGGTTATCAGAACTAAACTGAAAGAACACACCAGACATCACCGGGCGCAACTCATCATTACCAGCTGCAAAAAGGGTTTTTGTAATGGCATTGGCCAAAATTTCTCCGGGTACCGTGGTAGTACTTACATCTTCCATTTCCGGAAGCTTTGGAAACTCATCACCCTCAACAAAAGCCAATGAATACTTCCCGTAATCAGAACTCAACTCCAACATATTGGTTTTTTCGTCCAGAATAAATGTTACAGGTTGTTCTGGCAAAGCTTTAAGACCATCGAGAAGCAAGCGGGCAGGTATTGCCGCCAAGCCTTCGTCATCGCTTTGCACATCAAGGCTGGCGCTTATGGTAGATTCCAAATCACTTGCTGAAATGGTAAGCTTGTTGCCCTTCAGGTCAAACAAAAAGTTGTCAAGTATGGCTAGTGTATTGTTGTTGTTGAGTACACCACCTACAATTTGCAATTGCTTTAACAAGGCACCGCTGGAAACGATAAATTTCATCTGGCTACTTTTTTATGATCAATAAGTAAGGGAACAAATATAATTTGAATTGCTCCCGCTGAAAGTATTTAGTTGTCAATTCTTTTTAACAGCCCCTAAGGCTTCACAAAGTAATCGATTGGCTTAAAAACATGTTGTAAACCATAGTACTGAATCAACACCATTCTTTCCCTGTTTATAAATGCATGCAAACGGTCGGGATCAAACTCAGGTACCTCAAGCGTAGGATCCGGTAATTCGTCCGGCCCCTTAATTTTATACCCTTCAAGGCGGGTGCTTTTTCCATCAACATCCTTTACAGTGATATAAAACACGGGAGTACTGGCCAAAAGTGAATCTCTACGAGAATAAATAGGGTCGGAAGGCAAAATGGCTCCTTCATACTTTATCTGGCTGGCTGCTGCTACATAAATTCTCATTTTCACCTTATTCGCCCCGCGAACCACCTTTTCTGTTTCCAGATTGGTGAGATAAAGACTATCAGGAGAGAATACCGTGATTCTAAAAGACTTGTTTAAGGAGTCTGGAAATACCATTTGTACCTCCCGTACACTTTTAGGATTAACGAGGGTAACATCGCGGCTGCGCCAAAGCTCCGGTGCGGTAAAAAAGCGACTGGAAAGATATCCGTTAAAACCGGGGATATGAACAGCAAATGGCGCTTCGGAACCTTTAATCATCATATAGGTAGCCATTTCATCATGAGTTTCGGTGCCTACAAAAAAGGTTCTGAACAGCTTCCCATTCTTATATATATTCACTTCCTTTCCATATACTGCCATACGCTTGAGCACAGTGGGCTTCATCTTCTCCTCAATAAAATTGCGCATTTGCATGCGATTGAGCGTTTCCAGCAAGGTGTTGATGGCATCTTTTCGCGCCCTGAATTCATCATTTACCACCCAATAGCCATCAGTACGATGAAGCGTTACCTGAGAAGGGGTTTTGTCCTTGATGATAATCTTATCAATTGAGGCTGTATCCGGTATAGTAAACGAGTAATCAAGCTTACGATCCAGCGTGCCGCTGCTGTTTCTTTTGGAGATAAGCCATCCGGCTACACCCAGTAAAACGATTAACACCAGGAGATATACCAGGTTCTTATTTTTCATGTCTTCCGTATTTTCTTTTTCTTAAATAGATATAAATAATGCCAAACAGCATTATTAAAGTAATAGGTAAGGCAGTATTGATTAGTTGCCAGAAGAGTTTATTCCCCTTAAGGGCATTAACATCCAGCAGTCGTATTTTAAGTTCTCTGGAACGTATGCTTATCAAGCCCTTATCGTCCATCATATAATCTATGGCGTTGAGCATAAAGTCACGGTTTCCATACTGTGCCTGAGTAAACTGATCAAAACCCAGTGGCAGCGGTGTACCTTTAGGAATATTGGGATTGATGACGTTTAATTGATTTTTAACTATATCCCCATCAGCCACTACCAACATCTGCGTGTGCACACTCTTTTCCTGAAACTTCAGCGGCTCGCCAGAACTTTCCTTTGGCACCAGTCTGTTTTTAAACACCGATTCAAACTCCCCCTCCAGCAATACTCCTATAGGAACATTTTTAGACCTAAACCTACCATCAGCTGGCGGCTGATACAAATTGGCCAAACGCACCATGTGCGGTGTAGCCACGATGTTGGAATATGGAGAACTCCTAAGCAAATAGGTCTTTTTCACCCCCTCGGCTATAATGGTATCCACAGATGATGGAAATTCCGTTTTTATCCCACTGATATCCTTGGTAATGGGATTTTCAGAATTCGGCATTATCATAGGAAAGTAAATCCATGGGTAAATTTTACGGGTATCCGAAACTCCTGCCGACACTTTATCCTGCACTATATCAGTATTGATACGCACTCCATAGCGAAAAAGCATATCAGAAATATTGAGCCTGTCGTAAATGGGGTAAGAAATAAACTGAGAAGCCTGGCTAAGGCTATCCATATCGGCATGTATGGCGTCTATCAGCCAAATCAACTTACCACCGGTCATTACATACTGATCCAGCAAATATTTATCGAGATCGGTAAATCCCGTTTGTGGCTTGGCTATCACCAAGGCATCAAAGCGGTTGATACTTGATTGTTGATCAGCAAGACTAATCTTCTCCGACAGAGAATCTGTTTTAAACTTTCTGATGTCAAATTTATCAACGTTGTAATTTTCGGAGAGTCCACGGGCAAAATCGGCTACATATTTTGGCTCCAGCTCGCCATGGCCCTGCAAAAATCCAACCAGTGGCTTGTTGGTGCGCACCAATCCTCTTATGGCATTGGCCAGGGCATACTCTAAATTTTGAACCGAAGCATTGATTTGCTGCTCAGGACGTGCACCCAGCTGGTCAATCAGCAGAGGAACAGCCGTTTCCTTTTCGCCATAGTTCATTATCGCTCCCGGAAATACGCGCTGTACACGATCACCACTCTTCTCAGTTACCTGAAGTTCATAGTACTTCAGCCCTTTATATTGTAACTGCTGAAACACTTCGCGATTAACCTTAGCATCATCTGAGGCATTGGGGTTCACAAATTCATACTCAATGTTTTTGTTGTACGCCCTAAACTCGTCCAGCATCTGTCGGGTTTCGCTTTGCAGGCGTTGAAAGTCGGCCGGAAATTCGCCCTCCAGATATACCTTTACCAATAGTACATCATCAAAGCTATTAAGCAACTCTTTGGTTGCATCCGATAAACTATAGCGGTTATCAGAAGTAAGGTCGAGCCTGAAGAACTGAAGGGATCCTATGACATTCAACAGAATAACAATGGCCACAACCAGTATAAAACGGGTAATATCTCTGCGCTTATTTTTCATTACCACTTTCTGCTTTGAATTACCAGGCGTGTAGCCAGGGCAAAAATTAGTATTAAGCTCACAAAGTAGAGCACGTCACGGCTATCAATCACACCCCTGCTTAGGGAGGTATAGTGTTCGTTGATTCCTAAACTGAGTACAAACAACTCCGCTCCGCCAAATATTCCGAGTGCAGACAATTGATCAAACCCTGCGTACATCACCAAGCAAAGCAGCACCGAAATGAGGAAGGCCACGATCTGATTCTCCGTAAGGGAAGATGCAAAAACACCTATACTTACATAACTGCCTCCCAAAAACAAGAGCCCTATATAAGAACCAAAGGTACCGGCACTATCAATATTACCTACTTGCACTCCAAGTTGATAAACCGATATATAATAAATAAGAGTGGGGATGATGGAGAACAGCACAAGTATAAAACCTGCGGTAAACTTGCTCCAAACTATCTGCATATCCGTTAGCGGACGTGTAAGCAGCAGCTCCATGGTACCTGCCTTTTTTTCATCTGCAAACATGCGCATGGTAATGGCTGGTATTAAAAACATAAATACCCATGGGGAGATAAGGAAGAGACTATCGATACTGGCGTAGCTGCCGTCTACAATATTAAACACCCCTGGAAACAGCCATAGCATAAGACTGTTGATGAGCAGATAAACCACAATAACCATATAGCCGGTTACTGAATTTAAAAAGCTCCGAATTTCTTTGAGCATCAATGCTCTCATAGGCTTAAAGCTTAACTTTTTGAAGAAGGCTCCAGGCCTCCGGTTTGTCAGAAAACAGAGTTTTGGTAAATGACCAAACCCCTTTAAAAAGCTGCGAATGTCGGTAATTTTCCAGCGACTGTGGCTCATCCCACCAACTGTAAGTGAAGTACACATTGGGTTTATCATCCTGCTGCAGCAACTCTAAATGCTCACAGCCTTCAAAACCACGGATTTTATCCTTGTTTTCCTCAAAATTTTCTAAAAAATCTGCAACCCGATCCGGGTCAAAAGTCATCTTCACTATCCTAATAATCATTGAAATGTAATCGTTATTGTGTTTTGCACTTCTACACCAAGCATGCTGTTGGCACCGTTAAAAATTTTACCGCGCGCTTCTGCAAGCGCCACCTCCAGCAAACCCTGCGAATTAAAGAACGCCAGCAAACTTCCTGCCTGAGCTGGTGAATACCCCTTACTGAGTTTTTTTATTCGTTGATTTCTCGGCAACATTATTTCAAAAGAGCGATCAGCAGCCACTTCCTTAAAGGTTTTTAGGGAAATGTTACTGATGAGGTTTCCAAAATTATCGATATACACGATACTTCCAATTATAGCAGACCTATCATTTGAAATACGTGGCCTGGCAATTTGCTTTTGTTCATAATCTTCGATGGTTCTCCCCAAAATATCCACCGAGCCACCCTTGGTGAGATGTATGGCCGCCCTTGCCAGCACATCCCTTGCCGGAAACAGAGATCGTTCCTGACGCAAATCAATGGCAATAACCTTTGATATCCTCACATCAGGATTAATCATTGGCAGCAAGCCATTATCCGCCAAAAGGAAAAAATGCCCATCCAGCTCAGCGGCTAATAATCGGCCATTGGCCACCAACTCGCTAAATGCCACTAAATGCACCGTGCCTTTCGGAAATTCATGATAGCTATTGCGCAGAATAAAGGAGGCCTCAAAAAAATTGCCCGGCTCTACATTGTGAGTTATATCCACCAATCTTACATTCTCATCCTGCGTAAGCAACGCTCCCTTGAGCGCTGGCAGGTAATGATCTGTAAGACCATAATCAGATGTAAGTGTAATTACAGGCATAGACGGCTGCTAATCTTTCGATTAATGGACAGAACAAGTGCCCATTTTTGTTGTTAATTTGCCAGTCAAAAGTAGTATTATTTTCAGCCCTCATGGGGCCTCATAAACATTAGTTTACCAACAATTTGATCGAGAGAACTATAGTATTAGAAAATGTTGACCCAAGAGATATCTACGGCAGCAATAACAAATTTCTTACCCAGATAAAATCCAGTTTCCCGGAACTGAAGATTACCGCTCGGGGGCACAACCTCAAAGTTAATGGTGAATCATCGGCTATTGAAAAATTTGAAGACAAGATTGAAGAGATTGTTCAGCACCTAAACCGCTACAACTCCCTTAGCATAAACCAGCTGGAGCGCCTTTTAAAAGATGAAATGGTGCAAAGTGAAGACAAGGACAATGACGATAACACCATACTTTTTGGTGTAAACGGACAAGCTATAAAGGCACGTACCTTAAACCAGCGTGGCATGGTGCGCGGCATGAAGGATAACGACATGCTTTTTGCCATTGGCCCTGCCGGAACCGGAAAAACATACACAGCCGTGGCCCTTGCTGTAAGTGCCCTCAAAAACAAAGAGGTAAAGAAAATCATCCTTACCAGGCCTGCCGTTGAAGCTGGTGAAAACCTTGGTTTCCTTCCGGGAGATTTAAAGGAAAAACTGGATCCATACATGCAGCCTCTATATGATGCTTTGCGCGAAATGATTCCGCCCGAAAAACTGGCCTACTACCTCGAAACGGGAGTGATACAAATTGCCCCATTGGCCTTTATGCGCGGCCGCACCCTGGACAGAGCCTTTGTGATTTTGGACGAAGCTCAAAACACTACCCACAGCCAGATGAAGATGTTTTTGACCCGTATGGGAGCTGATGCCAAGTTTGTAATTACGGGTGATGCCCAGCAAATTGACCTTCCGCGAAAGCAAGGCTCAGGACTAAAAGAAGCCCTGCGCCTATTGAAAGAAGTGGAAGGCATCAAGTTTATATTTTTAGACGATCGCGATGTAATCCGTCACGGCCTGGTGCGCCACATCATACGTGCGTACGAACAAGAAGATATTAAAGAGTAAAATTCAATACACTTGCCTTTCGGCAAAAAATCAATAGTACAGATGAAAGCCACAGCTTTAAAGGAAACCAACCTAAACCTACCGGGCCAAACTAAGTTTTATCGTGGAAAGGTGCGCGATGTTTACACCATAAACCAAAACTTGCTGGTAATGGTGGCCAGCGATCGTATTTCAGCGTTTGATGTTGTGCTACCAGAAGGCATTCCCTATAAAGGACAAGTGCTGAATCAGGTAGCCAATAAGTTTTTGGATATGACCAAGGATATAGTGCCCAACTGGAAGCTAAGCACGCCCGATCCTATGGTTACTATCGGCCACAAGGCCCAGCCTTTTATGGTAGAGATGGTGATCCGTGGTTTCCTTACCGGACATGCATGGCGTACCTACAAATCGGGTGAGCGCACCCTTTGCGGAATTACTTTACCGGAAGGGCTTAAGGAAAATGATGCATTTGCCGAACCTATAATAACCCCAAGCACTAAGGCTGAGCAAGGCTTGCATGATGAAGACATCAGCCGTGAGGACATCCTGAAAAAGGGAATTGTAAGCGAAGCTGACTATGTACAACTGGAAAAATACACCCGTGCCCTTTTTGCCCGTGGGCAGGAGTTTGCCAATGAGCGCGGTTTGATACTAGTGGACACCAAATACGAGTTTGGCAAAACGGCCGATAGCACTATTGTGCTGATTGACGAAATCCACACTCCGGATAGCAGCCGCTATTTTTACCTGGATGGTTATGAAGAAAACCAGCAAAAGGGTTTACCACAAAAACAACTCAGCAAAGAGTTTGTAAGGCAGTGGCTTATTGAAAATGGCTTTCAGGGCAAGGAAGGACAAAGCATCCCCGAAATGACAGATGAGTTTGTTCAGTCTGTTTCTGAGAGGTATGTAGAGCTATTTGAAAAAATTACGGGCGAGGAATTCAAAGCTGAATCCACTGAAAATATTGAGGAAAGGATTGAGAAGAATGTGGTGAAGGCGTTGGGAGAGATGAAGTAGATTGGAGGCCTCAATGCCAGCGGCATTGCAATTCAATAGCCACAATTTTACACTAAACGCAATGCGACCCCGGCTGGGGTTGTATGTTTCATCCATGACTTTTCTAATGATATTTGAACCCCGCCTGATCGAACGGGCAGACCGCTGGGCCCATAAGGAATCAAACCTTCACCACCCTAAACTCCGCACTCAAAATACCCAGCTTTAGCATTTCCGTGTAGTTTTCGTTGGGATCAACGGCCGTCATGCTTTTACTGAGGCGCTCCTTGTGTGAAACCTGATCATTCAGCGAAAAATAATAGTAGCCTACCAATTGGTGATTTTCTACCACAAAGGCACAGCGCTCGGTTTTGGTTCTGCCTGCTCCCTGAAAAACAGCTTCGTTAGGGAAATCCTTAAGCAATCCTAAAACAGCCTGTTTAGCTTCATCTGTACGATAAGCACGTCCATACATACTGAGAGCGCGTGCCGTGGTTTTTTGGTTAGGGCCTTTTACAAGAGGACTCTTTTTGCCTAGGGTTTTAAGCTCCACTTGCTGCAGGCGTGGGGTTTTTGGTCTTTCATCTACAATAACTGCACGCTCCAGTTTAATTTCACTTACACGGTTATAAGGTGGTTTAGCATGGTGGAGTTCTTCCATTTTCTTAATTCGCGCTACAAGCCAGTTTCCCACCGCTTCTGTTTTTACAGAATATACTTTTTCGCCAAGCTCCCGCGCTTGTTTACTATCAGCAACAAAAACGCGATTTAGCGCGGCCTTCACATTATCAGAAGCTCCTATGTAAAGCAGCTTGCCTTCAATATCATGTAAATAAAAAAGGCCCTGCGTAATTTTTACCGATCGTAAAAGGTCATTCAACTTATCACGTTTATGATCTCCCTGAATAACACTTTGTCCCAAAATGCTAATATCCTTCTTCTGATCTTTCTCCCTAAGGATTTTAAAAAGCTCTAAAGTGGCACGGGCATCAGCATCGGCACGGTGCTTATTAGGCATATAAATACCAAGCTCCTTGCAAATTTTATCCAGTCCATAGGCGGGTAATCCCGGAATTAACTCGCGGGCCGTATCAATAGTATCAAGTGTTTCCCGTTCATAGGGGTAGCCCAGGCGGGCAAACTCCTGCCGAAGCATGCGGTAATCAAATTCTACATTATGCCCCACCAAAATGGCGTCTTCACTAATTTCAATAATGCGTTTGGCTATCTCGTGAAAACGAGGAGCCCGGGCCAGCATTTTTTCGGTAATACCCGTCATGCGGGTAACAAAACTTTGTACTTCCCTATGGGGATGCACAAGGCTTATCAACTGATCAACCACCTCATCACCATCATAACGGTAAAGGGCAATTTCTATAATAGCCTCCTTACCAAAGGGGCCACCGGAAGACTCTATATCAAGGACACAAAACATCGGGCGAATATAGAAATTAAAAAAGGTGGAGCTTTATATTTTAGTGCACTGAAAAAGATGAATATTTGCCTTGTAAAGTGTTATTTGAAAACGAATTGAGAACCACTCGTACATTTACCCTTAGTTTATTTCTCCTTTTTGAGACGGTGCTATGCGCCCAACCACGCTCCCTGGAGGGCCAGGTGCGAAATTCTTCTGGCCTGCCGATTCCCTATGCACTTATTCAGGATATTAATGAGAAAGAGCCTATTTATACCGATAGCCTTGGAAACTTTAGCCTTCCGGCAAACTCTCAAAAACATAGCCTGAAGGCTATTGCACCCGGCTATATTCCCAAAACCATAGTACTACCCTTTAACTACAGTGAAAAGCTGCTCATCTACCTCGACACTATTTTTGGCAAACACGATTTTAATGCCTATGAAATAGTGAGGCAAGCTCGCTTTAAAAGGGTGGAAAATGAAAAAAAATACAGCAGCTACAGGGCAAAAGCCCTAAAAACCAGCAAAGCTAAAATCAACAAAGTACCCTTTAGTTTTTGGCCCGTTTCAGGATGGCTACTACCATCAGCCAAAGACACCGGTATAGTATTTTTTAGTGAACAGATTTCCGAACAACGGTATTATAACAATTACAGTTTTACAGATTCCGTAAGCCGCTTTCAGGGAGCAGGCACCTTGTCACTGCCAGATTTCACCTATTTGACAGATAAGGATTTTTCTTTTTATCACAATAAAATCTTTATGCCTGAGCTGGGGTATTCCGGCTACTTTACTCCTTTATCAGACAGAGCACTTCAACACTATAACCTCAAACCGATAGGCTCATACAGGGATGGAAAACTCATAGTGTACCGAATAGGCTTTAAGCCCAAAAAATACGGCACTCCAGCCTTTCAGGGATATTTTGACATTTACGACTCCCTGTTCACCGTTGCCTATGCCAACTTCAGCTTTAAGGCATCCAGCCACTTAAAGGGAATGGACAGCGTACGGGTAGAGCAACTTTATTATTATGATAACGACACCTACCACAAGGCCTTTCAGGTGATGGACTTTCACCTTGCTATCAACGGTTTTAAAGGACATTATAACTCCTCTGTATATTATAAGGAGCAGGAATATTTTGAAGCGCCCCCTTCCGTAAGGGCTGGCAACAAGGTATTGCACATAGACTCCGGCAGTGTTTCGGATAATAGTAAATACTGGCGTCAAGAGCGTATTGAAGCACTATCAAGGAATGAAAGGCACCTGTTGAAAACGGAAAACCTCAACAATGTTTTTAAAGAACGCTACTCCAGAGTACCTTATTTACAACAGCCCTTTGAGCCACTAAGGCTTTTATACAAAAGCTATATATACAGAACTGACGATTATTTCTTCCATTTCAACCCCTTGTATTATGCCCTTGGATATAACACTGTAGAAGGTGTTTACCTGAGATATGATGTACCCATTTGGGTTTACAACAAAGGCACTGAGCTGATGCTAAATCCCGAGGTGCGATTTGGCTTTGCGGATACTGATTTTAAGTCTCGCCTTACGGCAGAGCTCACTTACGATTTGGGAAACCCCAAAAAGGTAAGAGTAGAGGTTGGCCATGTGGTGGATCAGTTTAATGGGGAAGATCCGATCTCACCTTTAATAAACAGTATTTACAGCTTATTCTTCAGCAAAAATTACCTGAAGATGTATGGGAAGGATTTTATAGAAATTGCCTATCAACACGAAATTACAAATGGATTTGAGATGCAGAGCTCGCTGGAATATGCCTCTCGATTCCCTCTCTATAATCACTCTACCCTGGTACTCACCGGCACCCCTCATGGGTTTACTCAAAATAATCCCGAACATCCGGAAGATATAAACAGCAATGGGTTTGATGATCATCAGGCACTTACCTTCAAGGCACAATTGGCTTATCAGTTTAATCAGCGCTACAAGATGATAAACGGCAAAAAGGTTAATCTGAAAATGAATACCCCACGGGTTTATGTAAACTATCGTCAGGGTTTACCATCGGCCATAAGCCAAACCAAATACAACTTTGCGGCAGGCGGTATATCATTTACCACTCTTTTGGGCAATGTGGGCTACACCAAATGGGACCTCAGCGGAGGTGGTTTCTTCAATGTTGAAAATATTGAATTTATAGATTACAAACATTTTAACGGTACGCAAACCTTCTATCTTCAGCCGAGCACTTACTACTATCAAAGCATAAAACAATTCAGCACGCTTGGATATTACGACATGAGCACTAAGCGAGCCTTTGCGGAAGCTCATTTTGAACACCACTTTAATGGTTTTCTACTGTCGAAAATTGGCTTATTACGCAAAACTCAGGCACATACATACTTTGGCATGAATTATCTTCATAATTTTACAAGGCAACAATTTGCAGAGTTCTTTATAGGTTTTGACAATATCCACAACATTATGCGCATGGAATTTGCCGCTGGGCTCAACAATTTTAGCAAGCTGCAGCCCACGTTTTTGGTGGGGATTGACTTCGATATCCTATATTACTCCCGTAACCGAAAAAAATAATTTAATTTTAAACCAACCGTTAATTGGTTTTTATCGTCTTACTAACTAAAATACCTACCTATGAAAAAAGTGTTTAGCTTACTTGTGGCCGTAATATTTATGGCCTCATGTACCCCCGACCAAACAACGGCTGTTACAGAGTACAAGCCCGTTTTAGTTGACCGGGCAGAATTGGCAAAGTCGGTAAAAATGGAGGGAATTCGAGAAATCGAAAATGCAGGAAAGATATACCGCAATGGAAATCTGCTTTTTATTAATGAAAAATATGAAGGAGTTCATATAATTGACAATTCCGATCCTAAGAATCCCACTAAGCTTGGTTTTATAAAGATTATTGGAAACGTTGACATTGCCATGGATGGCAATATTATGTATGCCGATAATGCCGTTGACCTTATCACTCTTCGCTATGATGGTTCGGAAGTTACCGTGCTCGATCGTGAAGAAAATGTTTTCCCGGAGCCCGTGGCTCCTGATTGGGGTTCTATTCCTGAAGAGTTTAATGAAGAAAACCGCCCGGCCAATACGGTTATCGTAAAGTGGGTAAAGAAGTAACTCAACCAATAATCTTAAAACTCTTATAAAATGAAATCATTTAAAAAATATATTGCCGCACTTTCAATTATAGCCGTTGCGGCCATGGGGTGTTCCAAAGATGGAAACGAAGCAGCATCATTAGACACTAAAAACGATCAGGGAAGCGCGCAAGGTGGTAGCCTTGCAAGATTTGCCCTCGTTGGAAATCACTTATACGCAGTAAACGGCCGTTCGCTAAAAGTACTCGATGTTACTGACCGCGAGAATCCATCCTTTGTAAAAAGCGCTTCCATCAACTCGGATGTTGAAACCATTTTTGCCAGAGATAACAGCACGCTGTTTATTGGCGCACGTTCGGGTATGTTTGTATATGATATAAGCAACGGAGCAGAAGTTCAGCTTATAGACAGCTATCAACACATTACCAGTTGCGACCCGGTGGTGGCCAATAGTAATTATGCCTATGTTACCCTTCGCACACGTGAGGAGTCTAATAATCCTTGTGGCGTAAGTAACGTAAACCAACTCGATGTAGTTGACATCAGCAATCTTGGAAATATGCGCGTTGTAAAGGAGATGCCTATGGATTTCCCGATTGGACTAGGCCTTTATGGTGATACACTTTTGGTATGCGACAATGGACTTAAGGTATATGACGTTACCGATGGTGCCAACCCTGTTTTTATCACTAAAGAAGAGGTAAAAGCTGTGGATATTATCCCTTACAGAGATTTAATGATCGTTTCAACTATTTCAGGGATCTCTCAGTACCGCTTTAAAAGTGGTAAGCTTGAGTTCCTAAGCCGTATATGATATTAAGAACCCTTATTTGCGCATTTACATTGCTTGGCTGTGCTGCTATGCATGGCCAGCAATGGATGCCGCAAAATCCCTATCCTCGGGAAAAGCTACGGGTGGGATTTGTTTTCACAGATTTAATTAGCAACAGACTACGCGTTGACCTTGACTATAGAGTGGAGGGATCAAACACATTAGGCCTGGGGCTTGGCTTGCTTTATGGCACCGAGGATATGGACAACCGAGTTGGTGAAAGCCTTAGACAAGCCGTTGGGGGATTTTATGTAAATGCCTCACACAAATATTATTTCGCCAAGAGCCAAAAGCGCAGAACATACCACTTCACACGTGTTACCGCCTCTTATCAAAGTGCCAACGTAACCTATGCCGGGTATGGCTTTGTGCCATATATAGATGATGGTATCACCTACCTCAATTATCAGGAAATAGATCAGATTTACAATGCACAGGTATTTGGCGCACAGCTTGAAATTGGAATGGAGTTTATTTTTGACCAGTTCTTTACCGAATTGAGCTACGGAATGAAATACTCGAGAAGAATCAATAACGACTATCAACCCTCACAATTCCGTTCTGGTGGCCGCCCTTTTGATATTGACTATACAGGCGTAGCTCCTACCCTTGCCTTTAAACTCGGGCTTTACCTCGATTAGTTTCTCCCACCAAAAATTGAAGACCCAATTCTCACCATTGTTGATTTTTCATCAATGGCCAGTTGGTAATCACCACTCATTCCCATTGATAATATATCAAAGTTGGAAAGATTGAAATCTTGCTTGAGTTTGTTGAAAAACTGAGACAAACCTCTAAATTCATTTCTCACCTCCTGTTCATTATCGCTATAAGTAGCCATTCCCATCAACCCTCTGATTCTGACATTGGGGTATTTTTCAGCGGGATTATTGCCCAGTACTTCTTCGGCCTCCGCTTCATCAAAACCAAATTTTGTTTCTTCTTTGGCAATATGGATCTGAAGTAAGCAGTCAATCACACGATTATTTTTTCCGGCCTCCTTATTCAATTCGTTCAGGCGTTTGGCCTTATCAATACCATGTACCAAATGCACAAAGGGAGCCATATACTTTATTTTATTTCCCTGAACATGGCCAATCATGTGCCAACGGATATCCTTGGGCAAGGCTTCATATTTATCCGCCATCTCCTGAATTTTGTTTTCACCAAAATCACGCTGACCAGCTTCATAAGCTTCCACAATATCCTCCCTGGGTTTGGTTTTGCTTACCGCCACCAAAGTCACATTTTCCGGAAGAGCACTTTTTATACGATGAAGATTCTCGGCTATTAATGAGGACATATCACTTTATTAAAATGAAGAAACAACAATTACAATATTTTATAAACGGTAAGTCCACTTCTGAGCTTTGGCTCTATGTAAGTACTTTTAGGCGGCATGGTTTTACCGGCATCCGCCACTTGCTTTATTTGCTCTACCGTTACCGGGAAGAGGGCAAAGGCTATATCATATTCGCCAGAGTCCACCTTCTTTTCAAGGCCATTCATCCCTTCTGTACCAGGTAAAAAGCCTGCGCGGCTATCGGTTTTTAAGTTTTGAATCCCCAAAATCGGCTTCAGTATTTTTTTACTTAAGATTTCCGCATCGAGCCTGCCCACCGGACTTTGAGGATCAAAGGTTCCGGTACGAGGAACGAGTTTATACCAGTTCCCCTTTATGTACATCCCTATTTCGTGAAGCTTCTCGGGCTTATAGGTTACTCCATGCATAGGCTCCACCAAAAAGTTTTTGCTCAGCATTTCCACTAACTCCTCCTCGGTTTTCCCATCAGTACCTTTTATAAGCCTGTTAAAGTCATACACCTTCATTTGCTCTTCTCCGATAAGGAAAGCCATAAAATATTTATGATCCTCACCCTCATTGTTCTCCAACCTTTTAGCCAAAAGCGAAGAGCTGGAGCAACGGTGATGTCCATCTGCTATATACAAAGCCTCCTGATCTATAAATGCCTTTGATATCTGCGAGATATGCCTGTCATCCTCAATCAACCAAAGTTGATGCAACACCTTATCAGTACTGGTAAATTCGTATTCTGCACGCTGTTCGATGTATTCGGCAAAAATTTTGTTCAACCTAAAATCATCGCGATAAGTGAGCAAAACGGGCTCAGCATTAAAGCCTGAGATTTCCAGGTAATCAGTAAACATCTTTTCGCGATTGGTAAGGGTATTTTCGTGCTTTTTAATTTTACCATCCAAATAATCCTGAACGGCCACAGCGGCAATAAGCCCTATATACTCATTACCCTCCTTTACCTGTCGGTACAAATAATAATTATTGGTGCTATCCTGATGAAAGGTTCCTTCACGGGTAAACTTTTCAAAACACTTTTTCACCTCATTATACTTTTCCTTACCAAAAGCCATTTGGCGGCCCTTGGCGGGATTTATAACATGTAAAAATGTATATGGATTATTGGCAAGTTTATCATCCAGCTCTTCATCAGCATAGGACAAATAGGAACGCGTTGCTACTAAATAGGCCTTATCCCTTGGTGGCCGAATAGCCTTAAATGGTTTGATGGTAATCATAAAGGCGAAAGTACTAAGACTTTGTTTTCCGCAATAGTTATTCACCTTTTTTGGTTGTGAGCTTGTATGGGCTTAATATTGAGCCTTCAATACCTATCCATGTCAAAAAAGACCATCATAATCGTTTCCTTAGCATTACTAGCCATTGGCCTTTTTGGCTGGCAAAATGTGATTGAGCTTCGGGCCGAGGAGCCTCGAAGAGCTATTGTTTCTATTGAAATGATGCTTTCTGAAAACTATGTGGTTCCCCAAATAAACGGATGGAGCTACTACAACAAACCTCCAGTATTTAACTGGTTAATGGTTGGCAGTTTTAAATTATTTAACAGCATGGACGAATGGGTAGTCCGACTTCCTTCCCTGCTTTCATTTGTAGTGCTGGGCTGGGTTTGCTTTAGTTTCTTTAAAAAATATGTAAGTAAGGAAGTTGCTGTTTTATCAGCTCTGTTTTTTATCACTTCCGCTGATTTGCTCTTATATGGAACGGTAAACTCCGGAGAGATCGATATTTTTTACGCTCTTGTGGTTTTTCTCCAGGCCATTGTCATTTTCCATTTTTATGAAAAAGGAAACTACTGGAAGCTCTTTTTAATTTCCTATTTCCTAGTTGGGGTTGGTTTCCTCACCAAAGGCATTCCTTCCCTTGCCTTTCAGGCCCTTACTTTAATCGCCATGGCAATTTATCACAGGGATTTCAAACTTATTATCAGCTGGCAACACACTGCAGGCATAGTACTTCTCGCTACAATCCTCGGCAGCTACTTTGGACTGTACGCCCAGCAAGATGATGCCATTGGTTTTTTAGTACGGCAGTTTAAGGAGGCAGCACAGCGAACCGGCCTAGAAACCGAAGCTTCCGATACTATCGCTCAAATATTTACATTTCCATTGCAAATAGCTAAGCTACTGCTGCCCTGGTCGCTAATGGTGGTTTTCTTTTTCAAAAAAGGATTTCTCAAGAGTTTAAAGGCCAACAAGCTGGTTGTATTCTCTGCCCTGTTTGTAATGGCAAACATTCCTATTTATTGGTTTTCCGGAGACTTTAAGGCCCGTTACCTCTACATGTTTCTTCCCTTCCTTACTCTCATGTTAGCCTATTTTTACGTCAGCAACAAAAGTGAAATGCCCAAGGCAAACAAGGTCATTTCGGGTATATTCGCCTCAGTTTCAATCCTCTTGCCCATTGGATTTATCGCTCTCTATTTTGTGCCTGATGTAATGGATTTACCTCAAGCCATAGGCAGAATCAGCTTCATGATTGTTTTACTTGCTGCTGTATCCGTACTTTACTTTAAAACTCAGCATAAAATTTATGTTGTGGTGCTTTTGTTGGCCGTTGCCAGAATAGGCTTCAACCTTATCTACCTCCCTGCCTTAGCGGCAAATGATCACGCCAGTCACTATCGAAATGCCACAAAAAAAATTCTGGCCATCACAAAAAATCAGCCGATATATCTTTTGGGTCATCCCTATGTTTTTAGCAGTGATGCCTCATTAGGCCCCATCACACTAGAGGAAACCGAACTAACTACCGCTCCTCTTATAGCTTATCAAATTCCATATTACCTATCCAGGAGCAATAAGCATATTGTGAAATTTACTGAAGAACCGGTTAAAGACATGTTTCACCTCACAACTGTAGAGATTGCTGATTCACTCAGGCTTGTGCCTATGGCGGAAATACGCGACATTTGGAAAGGCAAGAACTACGTATTAGTAAGATTATGAACTTGTTAACACTTATTCCCTCCAACAAATATTGCTAATTAGATTAATTTTTAAATTCACGCCCTCAAACTCTGTATTTGGCAGATTTTTGAAAAATGTATTTATCGGACTAAATTGGCCTTTAATCTAAAAACAAACTTTACGCCCATCCGATTTGATACTTTTGACGCAAAATCCACCATACTACCAGCACGCAACTAAACAATACTAGGCATCAAAATGAAAACGGTAATCTTGATTGACGATGAAGAAATCTCCAACTTTATTGTAAAAAAATATCTTGGTATTTTTTCTAAAGAGACACGGGTTATTGAATTTACCGATGCCAAAAGTGCTTTCTACTCCATTCCCTTCACAAAGCCCGACCTGATTTTCCTTGATCTGCACATGCCTGAATTTACCGGTTGGGAATTTTTAGAAAAGATGAAAGCTGAAGGTATGACTGAAAAGGTAGTAGTGCTTACCGCCTCTCCAAACAGTGATGATCAAAAAAGAGCACATGGTTTTAATAATGTAATAAACTACTATGTAAAACCGCTTGCTGACGAGGACGTAGGTGAAATTCTTGAAAACCTATAAATCCGTTCTAAAAGAAACCTTTTTTAAAGTTTTTTCAAAATTATACGCCTAAATTGGAAAAACACACAACTCTCTAAATCAGATTTGTACATTTTTTTTGGTTAAAATTAAAACCAACCGCAACATCATAACCATTTGTTTTTGTGTGTTTTAGAGCATACTTTCGGAGCATCATTCCAAGTTGACTTTCAATATGAATAATTGCAAGGCATCTTAGAATGACAACTCACTCTAACTCTGACAACACATGACCTCACAAGCAACAATTGGCGCCCTTACCGATTTGTATTTCCTCAACACCAACATTTCGCAGATCACCCAAAACCTGCACTCCCATCTCAGGCAAAAGAGAAGTTTATCCATGCTAACTGACAATTATCGCCAGTTAGCCAACAGCAATTAAAACCATAGCATTATGAAGAAAATCATGCTGGTGGACGACACCCCTATCTCAAATTTCATTCTTTCTAAAACCATACAGGCTCACTTGCCAAACAGCATCGTTGTTGATTACTCTGATCCTGAAGAAGCCTTTGAAAATTTAAGTATGGAAAATCCCGATATTATTTTTCTGGACGTAAATATGCCCCTTATGAATGGTTGGGAATTTTTAGAGAAAATGAAGGAAAATCAACTACACTATAAGGTAGCCCTGCTATCTGCTTCGTGTAGCCCTGCCGATTTACGCAGATGGCAGTCTTATGAAAATGTTGTAAATTTCTGCATAAAACCAATAACAGCTGATTTATTGATTGAAACAGCGAGTGCCAGCCTTGGTTATTATCAGGCTGTATAATTCGATTTTCATCAGTTTCATATTTTAATAACCGCAATTAGCTAAAGACAACTTTTCATGAAAAAAATCATGCTGGTGGATGACAAGGACATCTCGAACTTTATAATGCGGAAATTTATTGAATTGCGTTTGCCCGATACAATTAGCATTGAATTTAATAATCCCATACTGGCCTTCAACAGTATCACTAAGGAAAACCCAGACCTCATCTTTTTGGATCTCAATATGCCCGAAATGGATGGATGGCAGTTTTTAGACAGGATGAAAGCTGAATCGTTAACTAATAAGGTGGCTATTTTAACATCATCTACCAGTGACCGGGATATGCAGCGAGGAGAGATGTACGGAAACGTTGTTCAGTTTTTTGTTAAACCCCTTACTCCCGATGAGTTGACACGCATAGCCGAAGAAACCCTCAACGACAGCACCGAGGCTATCTAACAATCATTTTATTTCTCCAGGCTTAGTGGCTAAATACCGCTGGACAACTCATAAACATCAGTATCTCAAATATTCTCTACTACACTTTCTTCCCTGCATTTCAGTACCACCGGGTAGATTTTGAGCTTTGAAGCAAAGAGCAAGCCTTGCATCGACCTTCCCTCTTATAATCTCCAAAAATTCAAAATTTGTGTCCTTATTTTAAAAAGATGCTGACACCATAAAAGAATGTCTGATGTAAGTATTTCAAAATACTATAACTAAAGGATTTCACAAAACACAGTAATTCCCTACAATCGTCATCTAGCAACAGCTTCACCTCAACTTCCTTCTGCGCTTCATTAACTCATTTGAACAATATAGTTACCACAATTGAGTTAGTTTTACCTGCGTAAAAATAACCCACCATCCCTTACACAAGCTGTGTTATATTCCTCCAAAGCAGACGATCATAAGGACGTCAATATTTACCAGACCATCTTGGAAGATGCGCTTGCAGGATACTGGGACTGGAACATCACCGATAATACGGAGTATTTGAGCCCCACCTTTAAGGCAATGCTCGGCTATAATGATGAGATGAAAAACTCAACAGAAAGTTGGCAGGATCTCATCTTTAAGGAAGACATGGCCAAAATTCTAAAAAACCTTGACCAACATTTTTCTTCTCACGGCTCCATCCCCTATAAGGGAGAAATACGCTTTAGACACAAAAACGGAAACACCGTATGGATACTGTATACCGGGAGAGTGATAGAGTGGAGTGAAGATGGAAGCCCCTTGCGAATGGTTGGCAGCCATATCGACATCACCAGCCAAAAGGAAATTGAGCACAACCTAAAAATTAGTAAAACCCGGTTTAAAGGCGCATTTGAATTTTCTGCCATCGGAATGGGGTTGGTATCCAAAGAAGGTAAATGGCTAAAGGTAAACCGCAGCCTTTGCGATATATTGGGCTATTCGGAAAAGCAGCTCCTTTCCACCACCTTTCAGGAAATCACACACCCTGAAGATCTTGATCTGGATTTGAAAAACCTAAACATGCTTTTGGCCGGTGAGTTGGAAACCTACCAGATGGAAAAGCGCTATTTTCATAAGGAAGGACAAGTGATATGGGTACTTTTGAGTGTATCTTTAGTAAAAACCCCTGATGGGGTACCAGTGCATTTTGTGTCTCAAATTGAAGATATTACCCAAAGAAAGAAGGCCGAGGCAGATCAAAAGGCATTGACAAAAAAGCTTCAACATCAAAACCGGCAACTTGCCGATTTTGCGCAAATCACTTCACACAATCTACGTGCTCCGGTAAGCAATCTCCTTTCATTGCTAATGATGCACGAAACCCTAAAAGACCCGAAGGAGAGAATGGGACTCTTCAACAAATTTAAAACCGTTATCCATCACCTCTCTGAAACACTGAACGACCTGGTTGACTCCTTAAAAATCACACAAAACCCTGAGGTGGAAAAGGAAAACATATTGTTTAAAACAGCTGCCGACAGAGTATGTGCTATGCTTGCCGGAGAAATCCTTGAATCAAAAGCCACAATTGAGTTTGACTTTGATAGTGCCCCTACTGTGTACTATAACCGCTCTTACCTGGAAAGCATTATGCTCAACCTGATTTCAAATAGCTTAAAATATCGCTCAGAAAAGCGAGAACCAAAAATTGAAATAAAAACGTGGGTTGCACAAAATGGAGAACTAAAACTTTCTGTAAGCGACAATGGTTTGGGAATCGACATGAAGCGTCAGGGACATAAATTATTTGGTCTCCATAAAACCTTTCATCGAAATAAGGAATCAAAAGGAGTTGGCCTGTTTATGACAAACGCCCAGGTGCAGGCTCAGGGGGGCACAATAGAGGCCACATCCGAGATAAACAAGGGAACAACCTTTACCATAACCTTCAACAGGATTGAGGAGTAATTAAACTTTACAGCCTTGGCATAACAGCTTTACTAATCCTTAAACGCCCCTTTCGCACCGTTGTATAACTCAGCTATTGTGCGAAGGGTTTATAATACTAAACTGCAATACATCATAAAACCCATTCTGATAGAAGTGGATTTGTTTAAAGTGTGCTTCCTGCTCAAAGCCCAACCTTTTCACAATGCGCTGTGATGGTGTGTTATAGAGAAGTATCATGGCAAAAATGGAGTGAAAACCGACATGCTGAAAACCAAATTTCAGCACTTCACGCGAACCTTCAGTTCCGTATCCCATACCCCACAAATCCTTCATTATAGAATATCCCAATTCACCACGGCTGTTTTTCTGATCGATTTCCTTAATGGTAAACAACCCAACATACCGGCCATCAACTTTACTAAAGGCACACCACTGCACGGCCTCCCCTTTACTTCTCCACTCTTCAAACTTGAGCCACCATCTGTTCTGTATGTCAGGTTCATTCAATACCGGCATTTTCATGGTATGCCGCACCTCGGGGTCACACAGGGTTTTAAATACAAAATCCCTAAGTTCCTCAACCACAGGTTTGAGTATCAGCCTTTCCGTACTCAATTCAGGAGGAGAACTAATTGCTTCAGGGTTGACATTTATAATCATTAAAAAGGATTTAGTATTGAAGTGCGAGGCCAATGTACTGCCTATTTCCAAACTAAGATCTTCAGACTTCCGTGAACCTCAATTGGAACTCCATTGCTCAGACCACCACTGCTTGCGCTAAGATTTAAAGGATCAATACCTTAGTACAATAAAGATCAGGATTGAATTTCGAACTGGCAGATATTTTCATCAATACAATTGTATATTTCCTAAATTACCGCACTCTAAAAAATTATAGTGGCACAACAATTGAGAAAGGTACGCGATTAACTATCACATATCCCTGAACTTTACTATGATCAAAAGAATTTACCTTTTACTGGCACTAATCCTTACCACAGGTGTGGGCCTAATCGCTCAGTCAGATAATGAACAAGAAAGCATGACAACTGAAGAGATGAGCCTAAAAAAACAACTGGATCAAAAGAAAGCAGAGTTTAATAAGAAAGCACCCGAAGAGAAAAAGAGAATTTATCAGGAAGGCATTGATGCAGTAGTAGCCACTGGTATCTTAGATAAAGCGATACAGGTGGGAGATACAGCACCTGACTTTAGCCTAAAGAACGCTCTGGGCAAAGAGGTTTCATTGTACAGTGAGCTAAAAAAAGGCCCTGTTGTACTTACATGGTACCGCGGTGGATGGTGCCCCTATTGCAATATTACATTACACGAGTTACAGCAAGAACTTCCAAATTTCAAGGCCGCTGGTGCAAACCTCTTAGCCCTAACTCCAGAAGTTCCCGATCAATCCATGTCCACTTCAGAAAAGCATGAATTGGAATTTGAGGTGCTTAGTGATGAAGCTAATATAATTGGTAAAAAGTATGGTATTGTTTACACCCTTACGCCTGAGGTGGCTCAAATTTATCAGGAGGCCTTTGGCTTACATCAATACAATGGAGATGACAGCAATGAATTGCCATTGGCTGCAACTTATGTAATTGATACGGATGGTGTAGTACGCTATGCCTTTTTGGATGCAGAGTACCGCAATCGTGCCGAACCAGCCGAGATATTAAAAGCCGTAAAAAAGATTAGCAAGAAATAAACAGCTTGCTTTAGCCGTTTTTCACCTTGCAGGTATTTACCCCAAAAATGGCATAAATAGGGCAAAAGCTCACAAAACTTGTTACCAGAAAAATAGTTGCCAATGCCAAAAGGACAAAGGCCAAAACTCCTGTGATCATCCCTGTAAAATAGAGAATGGCCACAGTGGCTGCCGCTACAATTCTTATGGCACGATCCGTACCTCCCATATTCTTTTTCATAGTGAAATTATGTTTGATTGAGGATTTGGAGGTGCACAGTGGCCCTTCACAAAACCTTTTCAAAGGTAGATTGGATAAACAAGGAGAATTGTGACATAAGTCACTCATTGCACTTATCGATAATTTAGCCGTTATCATGTTAAGATACAAAGGCCGCGGGGTCAAAGCCAACAGCTATTACCCGATTAATTGAGAATTTGTAAATCCTCCTTCATGCAGCAGCCAAGCCTTGAATGGAATTTTAATACAACTGATTGATTTTCACCATTAACGCTTTGAAACAGACTACCTAAAGGCCTCGCTGCACGCATAGATTTGTATCAGAATTTTAAGCAGATACAATTATGAGAGATAAAAGAAAAATAGCCTTGGTAACTGGCGGAAGCCGAGGCTTGGGGAAAGACATGGCTTTGCAGCTTGCTAAAAAAGGTATAGATGTAATACTTACCTACCGCAGTAAAAAGCATGAAGCAGAAGAGGTGGCAGAGCAAATTAAAGCGGAAGGAATGAACGCTACAGCCCTACAACTTGACACGTCCAAAATTTCGGAATTTGAGGACTTCATCCGTTCGCTCTCATTCGTTTTAAAATCTGATTTTAACAGCGAAAAAATAGACTTCCTGATAAACAATGCAGGCATTGGTTGGAATGCAGCCATTGGCGAAGCCACCGAAGAGCAGTTTGACACTTTAATCAACATCCACTTTAAAGGGCCTCTATTTCTTACCCAGGTAATTTTACCCCTTCTAAATGATGGAGGTGGTATCGTAAATATTTCCAGTGGCTTAACCCGTAAAACATTGCCTGGCCCATCTATTTATGCTGCTGCCAAAGGCGCTATGGAAATACTTACTCGCTACCAGGCAAAGGAACTGGGTAGTAGAGGGATTCGTTCAAACATAGTAGCGCCAGGAGCTATTGCCACTGATTTTAACGGAGGGGCAGTACGCGACAAACCCGAATACAACAAAATGGTAGCGAGCATGATTCCGCTTGGCCGTGTGGGTGAAGCCCACGACATTGGCGGTGTGGTGGCCTTTCTATGTAGCGATGATGCCAAGTGGGTTAATGGCGAACGTATTGAGGTTTCCGGAGGACAAACACTTTGATGTTTTAAAGAATCAGCCCCGCAGACTTTTAAAAAGCGCTCGGGGCTGCTTATCTTCATCCCATGGAAAAAAACCTCAGCTTTGAGCAATTTTACAGGCGAAGGAATGGCCTGAGTAAAACCGACCCCGTTCCGCTTAAAGAACCATTTAACGTTTACGTGGCTGAGGACTATGTAGGGACCGCCAAAACAATGCCCTACAGCCGCAGAGACTATTACAAAATCAGCATGGTTTCTGGTGCCGGCAAAATTCACTATGCCGACAAAACGCTGGAAGTAGAACAAAACATGCTGCTTTTTGGCAACCCACAAATCCCATACAACTGGGAAATGCCGCAAGAGCAAAAAACGGGTTACTTCTGTGTGTTTACCGAAGAGTTTTTCAAAGGTTTTGGTCACATTAAAGAATATCCGCTTTTTCAACCCAACGGAATCCCCATTCTGGATATTAACATTGAGGAAATGGCGGAGCTTTCAAAAATCTATGAAAAGATGTTTGTAGAGGTGGCCTCCGACTACACCTACAAATATGATGTGTTACGCACGCTTACTATGGAACTGATACATAGCGCCATGAAGCTTAGACCCGCCAAATTGCAAAAGCGACCTAAGCAGGAAGGCACAGCTGCCGAGCGCATCAGCAAATTATTCTGGGTATTGCTCGAACGACAATTTCCCATAGAATCCACTGCACAGCAAGTGCGATTGCGAACACCTGGTGACTTTGCACATCAACTTAATGTACACATCAATCACCTCAACAAACTGCTAAAGGAAACTACAGGAAAAACCACATCACAGATCTTGGCAGACCGAACAAATATGGAAGCTCGTGCCATGCTTAAACACACCAACTGGAATATCTCAGAAATTGCTTTTTGCCTTGGATTTGAAGATCCTTCCCACTTTATTAAATTTTTTAAAAAGAATACGAAGAGCACTCCTAATGGGTATAGAAGTGGAGAGTAAAACTGCTTTCATAAAAAAAGCCCCAAATTTCTTCGAGGCTTTAAAATCTAATTTTGAGCAAATTACAACGCCCCTTCCTTTATCTCATCCACTATATCGGGATCGAGTAATGTAGATGTATCACCAAGATTGGAGGTATCACCTTCTGCAATCTTCCGCAAAATCCTGCGCATAATTTTACCTGAACGGGTTTTTGGCAAACCACTCACAAACTGAATTTTTTCGGGCTTAGCTATTCTTCCGATCTCACTAACCACAGCCTCAATAATTTCGGCACGCACATTATCGGGATTTTCCACCGGTTTGTTGGTGATTACATAGGCATAAATAGCTTGTCCTTTTATATCATGAGGATAACCCACCACGGCACTTTCAGCCACTATTTCATCTATTGAGTTAATGGCATTTTCTATTTCGGCCGTTCCAAATCTATGGCCACTTACGTTTATCACATCATCCACACGGCCAATGATCCGGTACATTCCATTTTCATCGCGCTTGGCACCATCACCAGTAAAATAATATCCTTCATAGGTATTGAAATAGGTGTTTTTGCAACGCTCATGATCACCATAGGTGGTGCGCAAAATGCCCGGCCACGGATGTTTCATCGCCAGATATCCTTCAACTCCATTCTCTGCTATTTCATTTCCCTCCTGATCTAAAAGCACAGGCTGAATTCCCGGCAAGGGATACCCCGCATGTGTGGGATTCATTGGCGAAAGACCTCCCAATCCGGAAATCATAATTCCTGCTGTTTCGGTTTGCCACCAGGTATCCACAATCGGTAATTTTTCCTTACCCACATGTATATGATACCAATCCCATGCTTCCTTATTTATAGGTTCACCCACACTTCCCAAGACCTTAAGTGAGTAAAGCCCATAACTCAACACATGATCTTCGCCACAGGCCATTAACGCACGGATAGCCGTTGGTGCTGTGTAAAACTGATTAATGTTGTGCTTATCAATTACCTGCCAAAAACGGCCCGGACCGGGATAGGTGGGCACTCCTTCAAACATCACTGTTGTAGCGCCATTTAAAAGCGGTCCATAAACGATATAGGTATGCCCGGTGATCCAGCCAACATCTGCCGTACACCAATACACATCACTTTCTTCATATTGAAATACGTTGGCAAAAGTATAGCCGGCATACACCATATATCCACCACAAGTATGTACCACCCCTTTAGGTTTTCCGGTACTACCCGAGGTGTAAAGAATAAATAACATATCCTCGGCATCCATAGGTTCGGCCGGGCAATTTTTATCCACGGCTTCAACCTCATCATGCAGCCAAAAATCACGTCCTGCCTCCATTTTCACATTCCATCGTGTACGCTCAGAAACTATTACGGTTTCCACCGAAGGGCATTCCTTCAGTGCTTCATTTACCACCGCCTTTACGGGAATTTCCTTTGTACCGCGATATAAACCATCTGCGGTAAGCACCATTTTGCACTGGCAATCATTAATACGATCAGCCAAGGCACTGGCTGAAAATCCTGCAAAAACCACTGTGTGTACCGCTCCAATTCTGGCGCAAGCCATTACAGCAATTGCCAGGTCAGGAATCATAGGCATATAAAGTGCTATACGATCACCTTTTTTGGCGCCATGTTTTTTCAACACGTTGGCGTATTTACACACCTCTTCGTGAAGCTCGCGGTAGGTAAGTCGTACAAACCTTTCTTTAGGATCATTAGGCTCCCAGATCAGCGCCAGCTTGTTTCCTCGTTTTTCCAGGTGGCGATCCAGGCAGTTTTCGGTAATATTGAGTTTTCCGCCTTTAAACCATTCTACTTTCGGAGTTTCAAACTCCCACTCCAGTGTGGTATCCCATTTTTTTTGCCATTGAAAGTTATCAGCTATTCCGGCCCAAAATTCCGCAGGGTTATCTATACTTTTTTGATATTCGGTTTTATACTCCTCAAAAGAACTTATTTTAAAAACTGAACTCATAATGTTTTAATTATTTTAATGATGGATAGAAAACATCCTTTATTTCATTTATTATTTCAGGGTCATCGATGGTAGAAGGAATTTTAAACTCTTCGCCATCAGCTATTGCCCTAAGTAGCTTTCGCATAATTTTTCCAGACCTTGTTTTTGGCAATCTCTTTACTGCATGCACAGTTTTGAGGGCTGCCACCGGCCCTATTTCCGAGCGCACCATATGCACCACTTCCTGTGCAATTTCATGTATGGGTCTCTCAATACTATTGAGAACTATCAAAGCAATTGGAATTTGCCCCTTAAGCTCATCCGAAGCACCTATTACAGCACACTCAGCTACATGTTTGTGCGCAGCCACCACTTCTTCCATTTCGGTAGTAGACAATCGATGGCCAGCCACATTGATGATATCATCCACCCTTCCAGTTATGTATACATAACCATCCCCATCCTTAAAGCCACCATCTCCGCTGAAATAATATCCCGGGAATTTTGTTAAATATCCCTTTTCGAAGCGTACATCATCATTCCAAAGTGTGGGCAAGCAACCTGGGGGCAATGGTAACTTCACCACTACCAAGCCCTCTTCATCAGGCCCCGCAAGAGTACCATCTGCACGAAGAATCTGCAAGTCATATCCACAAACCGGTTTTGACACCGACCCTGGTTTTACAGGCAACTCCTCTATTCCCACCATATTAGCCAACATTGGCCAACCACTTTCCGTTTGCCACCAATGGTCTATTACGGGCACCTTCAACATTTTTTCGCACCATTTTAAGGTAGCTACATCACATCGCTCTCCCGCTAAAAACAGATAGTTTAAACTACTTAAGTCCTTTTGTTTGACAAACTCTGCTTCGGGATCTTCCTTTCTAATAGCCCTAATGGCCGTTGGGGCAGTAAACATTGAGGTCACTTTGTATTCCTCAATTACTCGCCAAAAGGTAGAGGCATCGGGAGTTTTTATTGGCTTTCCTTCAAATAATACTGTAGATGCCCCATAAATGAGAGGACCATAAACTATAAAGGAATGCCCCACTACCCATCCAATATCGGAGGCTGCCCAAAAAGTATCGCCAGGCTTTACGTTATAAATAGAACGCATGCTGAAATTTAAAGCCACTGCATATCCTCCATTATCGCGAAGTACTCCTTTGGGTTTTCCCGTGGTTCCTGATGTGTATAATATATATAGCGGATCAGTAGCTTCTACCGGTGTACAACCTACGGTTTCGGCCGTTTCCAACATTTCTTCAAAATCCACATCTCTCTCATGCCCGGGCACCTCCGCTCCGAGCTTTCTGTTGAACAATACCACTCTCTCTGGTTTATGATTTGACTTTTCAATCGCCTGATCTACCATAGGTTTATAGGCTATTATCCTGTCTATCTCTATTCCTGAAGAGGCGGTAACAATTATTTTTGGTTTGGCATCATCAATTCTCAATGCCAGTTCATGAGGGGCAAATCCTCCAAACACCACCGAATGTATTGCTCCCAGCCTGGCACAGGCAAGCATCGTCATTACGGCTTCAGGTATCATAGGCATATAAATAACTACGGTATCCCCTTTCTTTATGCCAAGTGCTTTCAAGCCACCGGCAATGCGCGCCACTTCATCACGCATCTGCCTATAGGTGTATTGTTTTTTTGTTTGAGTAACAGGAGAATCAAAATACATGGCCACCTGATTGGCGCGACCATTCTCCACATGATAGTCCAATGCCAGGTAGGCAGTGTTCATCAACCCGCCTTTAAACCATCTGTAAAATCCATTTTCATCTTTCGACAGAACCTCATCCGGCTGCCTGAACCAGTCTAAGCGACTGGCCTCTTCACCCCAAAAAGCAGATGGGTTTTCAATACTTTTTTTATACTCCCCAGAAGAATTGCTCTGATAGGACATAATATGTTTTATAATTATTCAAAATTTTGCTTAAAGCTAAAAAAATGAACACATGAATGGACTTACAACCCCCATTAAATGCTAATTTTTTCATTAATCTTCAAGATAGCTTAGGGGCGAAAGATTTTCGGCCTCTGCTTCTGAAAAGAGATGTGATTTTACAACAAACCTTTTACCCATGGGGATTTCCAGAGAAAAACTGGACCCTCTCCCGTTGGTAATATCTACGGTAAGCTGGGTATGCTTCCAATATTCAAACTGATCCTTAGCCATCCAAAATTCGCAGCCGGCTATTGTACCCAGGCAAACATCACTGCCACCCACTTTAAAATCGCCTTTTTCGAAGCACATGGGCTGAGAACCATCGCAACAGCCACCACTTTGATGAAACATGAGTTCACCAAACCTGGACCGTAACTCATCCACCACCTTTTCGGCCTCTTCTGTAATTAACACTCTTGGTGTAAACATGATTTTAGTTTTACGTGATATTGATAAGAGTAAGTCGACCTCGAGGGCAATATGCCACCGAGGTCGAAGTCTCACCAACTAAATCCCTAACCTAACTACGCAGTGTTGTTACGGCCTAAAAGAAGCCTTGCTTTTTCTTGTCATAGGAAATAAGCATGTTTTTGGTTTGGCGATAGTGATCGAGCATCATCTTGTGATTTTCACGGCCAAACCCAGATTTTTTATATCCTCCAAATGGAGCATGAGCCGGATAGGTGTGATAGCAATTTACCCATACACGACCTGCCTGAATGGCTCTTGGCACCTGATAAATTTCGTGTGCATCACGTGTCCAAAGCCCGGCACCCAGGCCATACATGGTATCGTTTGCTATTTCAATGGCTTCCTCTGTAGTTTTAAAAGTGGTAACCGAAACCACCGGACCGAAGATTTCCTCCTGAAAAATCCGCATTTTATTATGCCCTTTAAAGATGGTAGGCTGTACATAATAGCCATTTTCCAATCCGCTGTTTTGAGAAAACTTGGCACCACCGCAAAGTACCTGCGCACCTTCTTCTCTGCCGATATTCATGTAGCTCATGATTTTCTCAAACTGATCATTAGAAGCCTGTGCTCCCATCATAGTGGATGGATCCAAAGGATTTCCCATCTTAATGGCCTTGGTACGAGCGATCACACGCTCCATAAACTTGTCGTAAATATCTTCATGCACCAAAATGCGGGATGGGCAGGTACACACTTCTCCCTGATTTAAGGCAAACATTACCGCTCCTTCCACTGCCTTGTCAAAAAATTCGTCATCAGCATCACCTACTGATTTCATGAATACATTTGGAGACTTCCCTCCAAGCTCCATAGTTACGGGTACTAAGTTTTCTGAGGCATATTGCATAATCAGGCGTCCCGTGGTGGTTTCTCCTGTAAAGGAAACCTTGGCCACTCTGGGCGAAGTTGCCAAAGGCTTTCCGGCCTCAGGGCCAAATCCTGTTACCACATTTAGTACTCCTGCCGGGAGAATACCATCGATCAATTCCATCAGGCACATAATACTCGTTGGCGTTTGTTCGGCAGGCTTTACCACTATACAGTTTCCTGCAGCAAGTGCTGGAGCTACTTTCCAGGTGGCCATTAGCAATGGGAAGTTCCAGGGAATAATTTGCCCCACTACACCCAATGGTTCGTGCAAAGCGATACTCACTGTATTTTCATCATGCTCTGAGATGGTACTTTCATCGGCACGAATAACTCCGGCAAAATATCGGAAGTGATCAATAACCAAAGGCAAATCAGCTGCCAAGGTTTCACGTATGGCCTTTCCATTATCTATGGTTTCAATGGTGGCTAGGTACTCTAAGTTATCTTCTATTACCTGTGCTATTTTTAGAAGCATATTAGATCGGGTGGTAGCCGAAGTCTTGCTCCATGAGGGAAATGCTTTATGAGCGGCATCCAATGCTGCTTCAATATCTTCTTTTGTGCCGCGTGCTGCTGTGGTAAAAGGCTGGCCGTTTACTGGCGATATGTTTTCAAAATACTCTCCCCTGGCAGGCTTCACCCATTCGCCACCAATATAATGTTCGTATTGAGGCTTAAATTCAACTGATTTCCCCACAAAGGGAAATGATGCTACTGCTGTTTCCATTTTTGTCAATTTTATAATTTATCCAATGTTCCACAGATTATTTCACATTCAGCAGGAGATTCTTGTCAATTGATAGCACTATCTTCCCAAACTACTATTAACCAGAGCATAACATCAATGAATTTCTTACATTAGCGTTTGAACATCAATAAAATCCCATAAATACATATCCTTTGGAATACATAGTTCCTCACAAACTCACAGAAACTGACAAACTACACTCTCTTGTGGAGCATCGTTCAAAGTTTTGCCTGGACTTTTGTGAGTTCAATGTTTTTGAAACCCACCAGCAGGCTGAAGATTTCAACCTTCAATTTGATGGATTCACGATAACCTCCATGCTGAGGGGTAAAAAGATCATGCATCTTGAAGGCTTTGATGATTTTGAATATGTACCGGGTGAAACGGTTATTGCACCTCGCCACACCCTTATGCGTATTGATTTTCCGGAAGCTAAAATGGCCGAGCCCACGCAGTGTACCGCCTTAGTGTTGGATAACCACTATCTCAACAAACAGCTCACTCATATTAATTCGGGCTGGAAGGGAAGCCGTATCAGCCATGCCGAATGGAAAATTGATCCAAAAGAACTGATTATTAAAAACAACCGTGAACTGGCTACCACCAGCACAAGGCTTTTGCAGCTACTCACAAGCGATGATCCCTTTAAGGAGTACCGTGCCGACCTGATGTTGAGGGAACTGGTGCTACACATGCTCAAGTTGCAAAATCTTAACGTGCTAAGAAAGGAGCATAAGACATCCAGTAACAGCTCTCCCTTCAATGCCGTGCTCGATTTTATCAGTAATAGTCTGAGCTCAGAAATCCGCATTGAAGACCTTTGTCAGGTTGCCGGTATGAGCAAATCGAGTTTTTACCGCGCCTTTAGCGATGAATATGGCATTACACCGGTACAACTGATTTTGGAAGAGCGACTCAAATACGCTAAGGATACCCTGCAACAAAACCCTGATGTAAGCATTAAGGAAGTAGCCTACGCCTCAGGATTTAATGATCCCAACTACTTCGCTCGTGTTTTTCGCAAAATAGAGGGAGTGAGCCCCACAAATTTCAGGAAATAATTAGCCACTCACCAAGCTGTTTTAGTTTGCCCGTTCCAATCTTGAAATCATCAGTACCTACCAAAATGTAGAAATCGGTTAAACGGTGAATAAAAACTTCAAATGATTTCGTCTATTGTATCACAACCCTCTGAATGACAGTGCTATTCTTACCAATAGCTTCTAAAAGGTAAATACCAGGTAGAATCGCCTATTAATTAACTTAAGAGGCAAAGCTATTTACTGAATTTAAGAAACTAGTACGATCAATCGGTTTGGAGAAATATCCATCGAAACCAGCGTCAAGGAATCTTTGCCTGTCAGAAGGCATAGCGTAGGCGGTAATTGTACATATAGGTGTTTTGGCAAAACCTTCAAGTTTTCTGATGACCTGCAAAAGCTCCATCCCATTCATTTCATCGCTACCAAGATTAATATCTAAAAAAATGAGATCATAAGTATTAATCTTCAAAACCTGAAGTGCCTCAACAGCCGTATAGGCTAAATCAACATCATGACCTCTGAGCATTATTTTCAGGAGGTAAGCATTGGCTTTATTGTCTTCTACGTATAATATCTTCATTTCAATACAGGTAGTGTTATGGTAAAAATGCTACCTTCATCCTTTATACTTACCACGTCAATTTGTCCCCCCATAAGCTCCAGGAATTTCTTGGTAAAACTCAGCCCCACGCCACTTCCTTCATAAGCTCTTGAATGCCCAAGGCTCTCCTGTTCAAAGTCACTAAATATTCTTTGTTGATTTTCAAGAGAAATACCAACACCTGTATCCTGAACCTGAATTTGAACAAAATCATCATCTGTAGAATATTTAACTACAATACCTCCCTCTTTGGTAAACTTTACAGCATTGTTCATCACATTTATCAGGCTTTGCTCCAGCATCAATCTATCAGCCATAACCCAAATTGGTCCTTCGCAATTCGACAATTCAAATAAAAGGCCCTTTCTCCTAACCTGAGCCGTCAACATATTATAGCTATGCTCTAATAATTCGCAAATATCCACAGTCTCTATATTAAGGTTATTCTTTTCAGCATCAACCTTACTTAGATTTACTATTCCATCAATTGTTTTTAAAAGCCTTTCGGCTGATTTTCTTTGGATATCCAATAATTCTTCTAATTCTTTTTTATTAGAGGCTTGCGGCAAAAGCTCGGCAACATTAATAACACCATTGAGTGGTGTTCTGATTTCATGACTTAGGTTTGAGATGATATTTACCTTCATTCTATTGAGTTCCTCCAAACGGCTTTGATTATACCTCCGTTCAATTTCACTCATTTTTTGAGCTGCTATATCTATAAAGTTTATAACTAAGCCCGTAACTTCACCACTACTATTTTTCACAGGATTATAAACCACCTCGAGCCAGCCAATACTTCCATCTCCATAAACATGCTGCACCTCTTTTCGCACAGTGTTACCGGCAAGCACTGTTGGCAAATCGGCCTCAAATCTCTTCCGTTCGTCACTAGGCAAAAAATCGCCAAAATAGGCGTTGGCGTCCACCGCATCCGAACCATACTCCAATATTCCTATTCTTCTGGTTTCACTGTCAGCCATCAACACCCTACCCATATTATCGAGCAATACGGTTTTCACAAAGCCATTATTGAGTACAGCTTCCAGCTGAGCTAAATAATTATTCCTATCTTTTTCTGCACTAATTTTTTGATCTACGTTAATAAGATTTCCCACCATGCGTATAGTTCTGCCATTTGCATCCTTTTTACGCCATGCATAAACCTCGTAATGCCGATATACCCCATCGGCATGTCGCATTCTAAAATAGTTTTCATAAAGATGACCGTCCTGCGCTATACCCTTCTCAAATCTTTCCGCTACACCTCGCTTATCCTCAGGGTGAATTAATTCCCTAAAATCACCAATATCGCTATTGGCTTCTCTTCCTATCATACGGGCAAAATCACGACCGTAAGTAATGGTTTCTTTTAGGAGGTCATAATCAAACACGCCACTTCTAATCCCTTTCAGGGCCAAATATTTCTGCTCGCTCCTCGCCTCTAACTTACTCAACGCTTCCTGCCGCTGCGTAATATCCTGCACAAAACCACTAATCTTCAAAATCACACCTTCATTAACTATGGGCTCGGCAACCACTCTAATCCACTTAAGATTATTTTTCGGAGTTATTATTCGGGTAATCTCATCGTATCGTTTCTGCTCCTTGTAAAGATTATCAATTACCGCCATCATTCGCTCCTTATCATCAGGATGGTATAGGTTAATCACAGTTTCATGATCCATTGGAGCGTCCTTCTCCAAATCATAAATTTCATAAACCACCTCATTCCAATAGGATTTATCCGCCACCGGATCGTGAGACCAGGCACCCAAATCGCCCAACTGTGCGGCCTTTTGTACCACCTTAGCATCTTCAGTTTCCTGAGATACATCTCTAAAAAGAACTTCGTAGCCACTTTTGGTCTTCCTTACTGACAACTGAGTGTAAATGAAGTTATTCTCAAACCCCAGTAAACGAAGGTTCTGGTTGCCTTTAAAACTCCCAACCTCCATTTCGTTCATGCCCTTCTTGAAATGGGCTAAGTCTTCATGGAAGATAAACCTTAAAATATCTGTTTTTAAAATCTCATCTACGGTAAGGTGTAAAAACTCACACCAAGGCCTATTGACCTCAACAAATTGAAAGTCAAAATCGAGTACTGCCAAAAAATCTTCACAGTACAGAGCAAAAGAATTAAAATCAAAGTGTTTCACAATAATAGAGTGTGGTTTATGAATCGATGAATTTGGCAGAAAAATACAGCAATTTTAAGGTTTGTTTTTTTTTTTATCATCAAAACTTACTTCCTGCTACTTTAAAGCAGTAGATAAAAAAAGCCCGATAACTTTTGCTATCGGGCTTTTAAACTAACTGTCAACTAACTCTCCAAAACGCATCTGCTAAAAGGGATATTTGTTTTCTTCAATCACCCTTGCTGCGATACGTTTTCTAACATCTCTTACATTAATAGGGTTTTGCACCTTGGTAAAGCGCTTTAATCCCATAAGGAGCATGCGCTGTTCATCACCTTCGGCAAAACTGTAAATAGCTTCCCGGCCAGCGTGGCCTGTCTTTTCAATAGCCATGTGCAAGTACAAGCGCGTCATATCAATTTGTGCAGCAGTAGCATCTTCTCCATTCTTCGTCACCAATTTCTCGGCCCGTAAAATGGCACTTTCCACGGCATACACTTCCATTATCATATCAGCAGCATTCATTAGTATTTGCTGTTGCTCTTCTATTTCCATAGCAAACTTTTCAACCGCTTTACCAGCCACCATAAGCACGGCTTTTTTAAGTTTACCAAGTGCTTCTTTTTCTTCTGCAAAAAGTTCTGTGTAATCCGGTATGTCAAAAGATGGAATAGACATTAACTCACTCCCGATTTTCATGGCCGGAGTCATTAAATCCAGTTCACCCTTGATGGCTTTCTTAAGAAGCATACCAACGCTGTGCATGCGGTTAATTTCGTTTGTACCCTCATAAATACGAGTGATACGAGCATCGCGGTAAGCGGCCTCCATTGGGGCATCAGCGCTATAGCCCATCCCTCCAAAAATCTGAACTCCTTCATCCACCACATAGGCATTGGTTTCAGAGGCCAATACTTTTAGGATGGCACATTCAATAGCGTATTCCTCCACCCCTTTAAGTTTGGCTTCGGGAGAACTCATGCCACTTCCCTTAAGCCTCTGAATATGATTTTCAATATCCTGGCCAGCCCTGTAGGTGGCACTTTCTGCTACCCAGGTGCGGGTAGTCATATCTGCCAATTTCTGCTGTATGGCTCCAAAGCTGCTTATCTTTTGGTTAAACTGCTTGCGCTCGTTAGCATATTGCACTGAGTGGCTAATCACTCTTCTACCTGCATCCAGTGTGGCTACTGCCAACTTAATACGACCGTAGTTCAGTGCATTCATGGCAATTTTAAAACCGCCATTTCTCTCACCAAGCAAATTCTCCACAGGAATTTCCAAATCATTAAAGAATACCTGGCGAGTAGAACTAGCCCTAATTCCAAGCTTGTTTTCTTCTTCACCAAAGCTCAGGCCTTCCGTATCTCTTTCTACAATAAAGCCCGTGAGATATTTATCGTCTTCTATTCTGGCAAATACTGTAAAAATGTTGGCAAAACCTGCATTTGAAATCCAGATTTTCTGTCCGTTAATTTTGTAACGCTTACCATCTGCGGTAAGCTCAGCTTTTGTTTTACCGCTATTGGCATCGCTACCTGCGCCTGGTTCGGTAAGACAATATGCCCCCATCCATTCACCTGTTACCAGTTTTGGCAAATACTTTTCCTTTTGTTGGTCATTCCCGTAAAGGAGAATGGGCAAAATACCAATGCCCGTGTGGGCTCCATAAGCCGTAGACAGTGAGCCACTAACTCCCGAAAGGCGATCAGTAACCAACATTGAGGTGTTAAAGTCCATATCCAAGCCATTGTACTTTTCCGGCACTGTAATGCCCAAAAGCCCTAAATCACCTGCCTTCTTCATCAGCTCTTCGGTAAAAGCGTAGTCTTTCTTTTCAAAACGCTCGCGGTGCGGCTCCACTTCTTTATCAATAAACTCGGTGGTGGCCGAAGCCATCATTATTTGTTCTTCCGAAAATTCTTCTGGAATAAAAACATCTTCAGCTTTAGAATCGCGGATGATAAACTCCCCGCCCTTTAGGAATTGTTTTTCTGAGGCAACAGTTGACATATGATCTTAATATTTAATGGTGTGAATCGAAATAGCTAGAACAATCTCAAAGATAAAAAACAAAACTATGCACGCATAGTAAATGAGGAAATATTTCTCTCTGCTAATATAGCAAAGAGACCCTCTTAAGATTGACTTAAGAAGGCCTCCACTAAAACTAAAACGGAATATTTTTTTTACCAGTGGTAACTCAGTCCGATTTGGAAACTGCTATATAATTTTTGAGTCCGTAAATCATCTCCCATAACACCATAGCGCAAACCGGCTCTGGTGTATACAGATAGCTCGGGCCGGACATAATATCGAATGGCAGGTTGAAAGAGAATGTCCATCCCAAAGGATTTTTGCTGTTCAGACTCTCCCTGAGTAATTGAAATCGTTTGATTTAAAACAGCTCCTCCGTAAATATCCACTCCAAAATTATTGAACCTAAAGCGATGCCCAAACAGTAGCGGCATTTCTATATACGACATCCGTACCACAGTCCTCTCGATGCTTTTGGTAGTTATTGTTGAGGTATCTATTCTAGATTCATATGTGGTATCTGTTACAGGTGTTATAATAGTATCATACTTGTATTCTCCTTTGCCCTCACCTAAAATCACCCATAAAGCTCTAACCCACTTTGCACCACGAATTGTAGTTACTTCAACTATCGAAGTATCATAACTCACATAATCTGTAAAGTTTTCCTTTTCAAAGTCCATCTGACTATAGAATAACCCAGTGTTGAGCAACCAGCCGTTTCGTTGCCAATCCAAATCTAACCCACCGCCATATCCGATAAGGTTTTTGCTGTAATCCGTCAGAAAGAGACCTCCCGCACTTACCGTAGTCAATTTAAATCCGCTTTTTGCAAGATCTGGAGACTCAGCTTCAGAACTTATGTTTAGAGATGAAGTTTCGGAAGTATCTTCCTCTTCGGTAACGACTGAGACCCGCAATTCCTCTGTCACCGGTGGATTTAGACTGACAGCTGTGGTATCGCCATCCATCTCATCATTTATTCTTAATGCAACAGGGGCATTATCATTTTTTTTGGTATTCAGATTTTCACTATCCGCTCTATTTACCTCTACACCTACTTCCTCATCCACTTCCCGGTCCATCCAATCTTCCTCCACTATTGAACTAAAAGCCAGGTTCTGTTCATCTGATTGGGTTTCTTCCTCAATGGGCTTGTCACTGGCTTGATGCACACCCGTTACAGCCTCAATTCCATTAATATTTTCAGGAGTTGCTATGGGCGAGGCTGCTACTATATCAACATTAGTACGATTAACCGATTTATACGGCTTGCCTTCATTAGTTGAATTATCATTCTCTACAGTCAATTTTGAGGGAGCTGCGGCACCACCCGTTTGAATCTCTGTCTTATTTATTCTATCGGAAGCCTGTTCTCTGTTTTGATCAATATCCGAGACAATAGGTATCTCCCGAACTGATTTCACAACTTCATCAGTCAAATTATTTCCAGTGGTGGTACTTTCAGAGTTTAAAGGTTTTCTGTTTTCATTTTTCAACGAAGTGTTATTGGGATTTTCTAGTGGTAAAACAAGCTCTTCATTTGGCCATAGAGCAGCTACTCCAAGGCCCATTAGCAATACTACCAGAATGCCCACAATCGTCCTAAACCAAAACGCACCTTTCCTTTTGGAAGAGTTAAGAGATGGATGGGCTTCTATCTTGCTGTTCATAGCTTCCCAATCGCCAGTAAAGGGCGGATCCAGCGGGGCGCTATCAATTTTTTTCGTTATTTTTTTCCAGATGTCTACCATCAAATAACCTTTTTTAAATCACTTCGTTTCTCAATCATCTTTTTCAAGCTAAGCTTGGCTGCCTGCAGATATCTCTTTGTGGTACGCTCAGTTACATTCAGTTTTTCAGCAATTTCTTTATGCTGATATCCCTCCCATTCATAAAGGTTAAAAACAATTCGTTCGTTTTCGGGCAGCTCAAAAATCATATCCATTACCTCTTCACTTGAAAGTTGATCAACTACCTGAAAATGTTCCTTATGAATATTTAGCTCCTCCAGCTCGGCATCGGTTTCCTTAAAGTCTGTGTCTTCCCTATAAACCCTTTCCCTTCGGTATTCGTCTATTGCTGTTCTCACCATGATTGTAGATGCCCAGGGAAAAAATTCCTTTTTACCATCATAGGAATCGAGACTTAGCAAAACCTTTAAAAAACCATCATTTAATAGCGACAAGGCATCCTCCCTGTTTCGCTTATAGCGCCTACAGGTTCTCATTAAATGCTCAAAACACAGGTGATATAAATCAAACTGGGCTTTACGATCATTCCTGAGGCACTTTTTAATTGTCTTTTGCAGATGCCGCGTCATATACTTTTTAAACAAATACCTGCCCTCCGGTTAAAAGCGAAGGACAGGACTTGTTACAAGGGTAAGAGAACAATTTGATTACTGATATAATATCCTAAGCTTACTTCACCATCATTCGCAATGCAGCGGTACCGTGCTCACTGCTGATTCGTAAAATATAGATCCCTGTGTTTAGTGAGTTAAACTCCACTGCATTATTATCAGGAATAATAGTTTGGATAATCTGACCATTAATGTTTACCACGTCTATTTGATGTACTTCAATGCTTTTATCCCAATTTAGGGTTGCCATATCATCACTTGGGTTTGGGAAAAGACTGAAATGTGAATTCAAATCAATTTCATTTTGCCCAATGGTGGCCGGATTTACTACATTAATGGTAAAGCCTTGTTGAGTTGTTTTGAAAACCAAATTGCCACTACTATCAAAGCCTACAGAATCACAGAAGGTGCTTGTACAAGTATCGGTTCCATCTGTAGATACTATGGTCAGACATATATTATATACATCCGTATCGTTATAGGTATGAGTTGGATATTGAGCATTGGACGTGTTTCCATCCCCAAAATCCCAATGATAGCCTAGTATGGTGGCTCCCGGATCAGTAGTGCTGTTATTCCACATCACCACCTGTCCTGCAAAGTTGATAGAGTTTACTGTATCTACAGCAAAAAGCGCATCACATTTAAAAGTTGGGCCGGTACTGATAACATTATAACAAATAGGTGAGCAAGACGCAAAACGTTGATAACATACATTACTTGGAGCCGGCTGACTGCTGGTGGTAATGAAAATAATAGTGTCAACATTAGGCCCTTGCCATATATTAATACCACTGCGTGATACACCATTATAAGTCCAAGTATGGGTTACAGCGGTGTTGATGTTTGAAAAAGATGAGTCGATTAAAGACACTGCTTCATATTCATACATAATGTCACCGGCAGGATTAATTACCCATGTACTCCTAAGACTTACAACAGCATCACAGTCAGTTGGAATACACGATAGCTGAATATTACTCATATTTTTATTAGGTTGACTCGAGCTTACAAAACTTGTCCCTATAACTATATTTCCCTGGCAATCTAACACTCCAACTACCGCGGTATCAAGTGATGAACTTGATGTCCAATAATTAAGTGAATAGTCACCATTGGCATCAGTATAAACCCAAAGTATATAATCCTCTGGAGTGATATTCATGGTTTGGGAACCTCCCAAAGTTGACATTCCACCATAGAAAAACACGGCAACTCCTGCGACAGGTTGTTGACTTGCATCTACTACTTTTCCGCTTAAGGTTCCATTAATTTGCGCCTGGCTCATGAAGCCGCACAACACGACTCCCATTAAACTGAATAATAACTTTTTCATAATTGTTGAATTTAAATATTTATAAAGGTTCTTCATACCCTACTACGCAGTTACTTATCGAAAAGTGACATGGGGCACAAAAAAAAGCGGCCAAAGCCGCTTTCCTACAGTTCCTAAATAAATAGGATCTTCTACATCATCTCAAAAATACCGGCTGCACCCTGCCCTGTGCCTACACACATGGTTACCATACCGTATTTTTGATTTCTTCTTTTTAACTCATGTAAAACCTGAGCGGTAAGTTTAGCTCCGGTACAACCCAATGGGTGGCCCATGGCAATGGCTCCTCCATTTACGTTAAGGATATCTTCATTCAATCCCAATTCGCGGGTAACCGCTAAAGACTGAGAAGCAAAAGCCTCATTCAATTCTATCAAATCAATCTGATCCAGTTTCATACCGGCCTGTGCCAGCGCTTTTGGTATGGCCTCAATTGGCCCGATACCCATGATACGTGGCTCAACGCCCATCGCTGCATAAGAAACCAAACGGGCTATAGGCTCCAGGTTTAATTCCTTTACCATGCGCTCACTCATTATTATAGAGAAAGCTGCACCATCAGATGTTTGCGAAGAGTTTCCTGCAGTAACCGACCCTTTGGCCGCAAACACAGGCCTTAACCTAGCCAATGCCTCTTTTGAGGTATCCGCTCTTGGGCCCTCATCGGTATCAATCACATACTTTTTGGTTTGGCGCTTTTCATTTGCATCGAGGTAAACCTCTTCCACCTCATAGGGTGTAATCTCTTCTTTAAATCGTCCTTCTTTTATAGCTGCCAATGCCCGCTGATGCGATCTGTAGGCAAAAGCATCCTGATCTTCGCGGCTCACATTATACTTAGAAGCTACCGCTTCGGCCGTAAGCCCCATATTGTTGTACCAGTCGGGATTAGTATTAGCTGTATTGTAATTTGGTGTAACCTTAAACCCACCCATAGGGATGTAGCTCATACTTTCGGCACCACCTGCTATAATGCAATCAGCCATTCCCGCTTTAATTTTAGCGGTGGCAATGGCAATAGTTTCAAGCCCCGAAGCGCAATAGCGATTTACCGTTACACCAGGCACACTTACAGTATTAAGCCCCATAAGTGAAATTAAGCGCCCCATATTCAGACCTTGTTCGGCCTCCGGCATGGCATTACCTACAATCACATCATCAATCCGGTTTTTATCCAGATTAGGGATGCTGTTCATCAAATCCTTTATTACCGCTACCGCCAAATCATCAGGGCGGGTAAACCTAAACACACCACGATTGGCTTTGCCAACGGCTGTTCTTTTTATTTTAACTATATATGCTTCTGTACTCATTTTTGTGGATATATGTACATTGTATGTTGTACGCTGTACGTTGATTATTGACTATTTTATTGACTCTTGTAGACGATGGAGCATGTTGATTATATGACTCAACTCAGAATTCAGCTCATCTGCTTCCGGCTCACTTAAATACTTAAAAGCTTTCGCTAAAAGCACTTGGCTAAAAAGCTCAGATGCAGAACCTGCGGCCACCCCCAGATGATACTTAAACTGCGCATCACTGTTTCTTCCTGAACCCTCCGCAATATTGCTTGGCACCGAAACACCAGCCCTCCGCATTTGACTAGTTAGCCCAAACCTTTCTTCATCAGGAAAAGACTTTGTTAACTCATATAATGAAATGGTCAAATCCATGGCCTCTTGCCAAACTGTTAGTTTTTGAAATTGATGCATTTTTATTAGTATTAAGTTGATCTCTTATTCATGACGTCATTGTACAACATACATCCTACAATGTACAATCCCGTTAATTCCTCAACGGCTTCCCTGTCTTCAGCATATGTTGAATTCGCTCCATGGTGTTTTTATTAGCGCATAGGCTTACAAACGTCTGGCGCTCTAAATCCAACAGATATTGTTCAGAAACATGAGTAGCTTCACTTAAGTCGCCACCACTCATTACATAGCCAAGTTTATCAACCATCATCTTTTCATATTCGCTGGCATAACCACCTTCAAACATTTGATGTGCTCCAACCTTGAAAGCTCCCAAGGCCTGGCGCCCCAATACCTTTATGTCCTTTTCCTTGGTTGGCATTTGGTAGCCCGTTTCAGCCAAGGCCAAACAACGCTGTTTGGCATCGGCAATAAGTCTGCGCTTGTTCATGGTAATCTGATCGCGACCTTCTACCAGGTAGCCCAGTTTGAACGCTTCTACAGCCGAAGTAGAAACCTTGGCCTGAGCAATGTTGATCAGATTTTCGCGGTATGAATTAAGCTCCACGTCATCCTTAAGGTAACGTTGTGATGCCCTGCGAGTAAGCTCTTTGGTACCGCCTCCACCGGGAATAACACCAACTCCAAACTCTACCAAGCCCATATAGCTTTCGGCAGAAGCCTGAACAGCATCTGCATGAAGCACTGCCTCACAACCTCCACCAAGAGTCATATTAAATGGAGCCACTACCACTGGTATTGAAGAGTAGCGAATACGCATAATGGTGTCCTGAAAATACTTTACCGCAAAGTTGAGCTCATCATATTCCTGCTCAACGGCCATCATAAATATCATCCCAAGGTTAGCACCTACAGTAAAATTTTCTCCTTGATTGGCAATCACTACACCTTTATAATCCTTCTCGGCAAGTTCAATTCCCTTGTTAATTCCAGCCAATACTCCATCGCCCAATGAGTTCATTTTGGAGTGGAATTCAATGTTAAGGATACCATCGCCCAAATCAATTACGGAGCAATCGTCATTTTTCCAAACGGTTTTAGTTTCACGCAAATGATCCAAAACAATAAGGTCACGTATACCCGGTACTTCTGCCATGGCCTTATCGGGAATGGAATAGTAGTGCTGAACGCCATCCTTGATCTCGTAAAACGAGGACTGTCCGCTATTCAACATCTCCCTAACCCAATCAGCTACTTTGTGTCCCTGGGATTCGGCCAGCTCCAGTCCTTTTTGAACGCCAATGGCATCCCATATTTCAAACGGGCCATGTTGCCAGCCAAAGCCAGCACGCATGCCTTCATCTATTCTAAATAGTTCATCCGAAATTTCAGGAATACGATGCGATACATAAGCAAACAATCCCGCAAAGGACTTGCGGAAAAACTCACCTGCCTTATCATCTGCATCCACCAAAACCGGAAAGCGGTCCGCCACCTTATCAATGCCCTTGGTTTTATCAAGCACCGGAAAACGACTCTTATCCTTAGCCGTATATTCCATGGTGTCAAAGTCTAAAGAAAGAATGGCGCTGCTGCCATCATCATTTTTCACCTTTTTGTAAAAACCCTGACCTGACTTAGAGCCGAGCCATTCATTCTCCTGCATTTTTTTGATAAAATCAGGAAGCTGAAATATATCGTTGCGCTCATCGTCCTTCACATTTTCGTAAAGACCGTTGGCCACATGTATTAATGTATCGAGTCCTACCACATCTGCTGTGCGGAAGGTTGCCGACTTTGGCCTGCCTATCAGCGGGCCGGTAAGTTTGTCAACATCCTCAATGCTAAGGCCGGATTGCTTCACATTATTGAAGAGGTCCATCATACTGTACACCCCTACCCTGTTGGCTATAAATGCTGGTGTATCCTTGGCAAGCACTGTGGTTTTTCCCAGATATACATCTCCGTATTTCAAGAGAAAATCCACAACCTCCTTATCGGTATCCTTAGTTGGGATGATCTCCAAAAGTTCCAGATAACGAGGGGGATTAAAAAAGTGAGTTCCGCAGAAGTACTTTTTAAAATCATCACTCCTGCCATCTGTCATTAAATGGATGGGAATACCGGAGGTATTGGACGAAATAAATGTACCCGGCTTGCGGTGCTGCTCTACCTGGTCAAATACCTTTTTCTTAATATCAAGACGCTCCACCACCACTTCAATAGTCCAGTCAACATCCTTTATTTTGGACATATCATCTTCAAAGTTTCCGGTAGTAATACGACTTGCAAAACTCTTATCGTAAATAGGAGAAGGATTGCTTTTGAGGGCATTCAGGAGGTGGTCATTTACCAGCCTGTTTCTAACTTGCTTATCCTCCAAACTCAGGCCTTTGGCCTTTTCCTTATCATTCAATTCCCTTGGCGGGATATCCAGTAATAACACCTTTACGCCAATGTTGGCGAAGTGACACGCAATGCGCGATCCCATAATTCCGGAACCCAGCACAGCCACTTTTTTTATTGTTCTATTCATACTTTTTGTTGATATATTTTACGGTTGGTAATCAAATCGTTCACCTGGTTTATAACCTCAAAGAAGGTTACAAGTTTATCTTCATCCACATTTGCAAAAACCACCTTATTAAACTGAACTACGGCCTCTTTGGCATCCAGTCGCTTTTCCTTCCCAAAATCAGTAAGATAAACCAAAACACTTCTTCCGTCTGAGGGGTTTCTTCTGCGCTCAATTAAACCGCGCTCTTCCATGTTTTTCAAAATTCGTGAAAGACTTGTTGCCTCCATACCCATCTTTGGACCAAGGGCTGTGGACGGAGTGCCATGTTCTATATCAATATTTAGCAGAACATAGCCTGTAGCCATCGTTGCCTCGTATTTTGCCGCCTCCTCATTATACATTTTAGCAATACTCTGCCAGGTTCGTTTAATGTGGAAGTCTATTGTTTCCTCTGATTTCAATTTGTGTGGGTTTAAGGCTATCCAAATATAGGGAAAATACTATGCACGCATAGTAAAGTGCGGAATATTTGATAGAGAATTAAAAGAGCCTAAAGTTACTACACAGGATTTTCTTTCTACTATTTTCAACCTCTACATAATGGACTAATGAGTAAAAGGCTTTTCTTTATAGCAAACAGCCTCACTTGAGCAAAGTTCGATATTGATTATTCCAATTAGTAAACCGGAGACGAGATACAAAATACGATGTACTGACCGCCCATCCCCCATTTCTAAATATTACTCCATCACCAAAATAATGGCTTGGATGTGGTATACCGCCCTTTTAATATGTGCTGAAAATCCTTCATGCAGAGTTAGATCAATCTGGCTAAGTACTATTGCTGCGTCATCAGCACTTAAAAAAGTAAAATAGCCCAAATTATTACGCTCGGATAATTCCATGAAAAGGTACAGCAACACCCATGTCAGGCCAGGCCCATTTTATAGAGTGAGCCCCAGAACATACTACAACAATGGCCTGTTGTAGTGAAATCAATAAGAAACAGTAATTTCATTTGAGTTGATTGATAACTTTTGGAGACATACAGATTTGTTGAAGTAAAAATTATTCCAGCTCCCCTAAACAGACTGACCGAATTTAAATGAATTTTGCACCAAAGATCAGAGCTTGGTCAGTAAGGCTAAAATCTGTTCTAAACTAAAAAAGCGAAGTGTACCCTATGGAACCCGTAGAAACCAAAATTGAAATACGTCACCTGCTTATTGAAGACTATGAAGATCTGAAACTTGCCATGGTGGAAGCCTATACTGACTATGATGGTGACCCATGGCGCCTTAAGGATATTGGCGTGTTGCTGGATAAATTCCCCGAAGGGCAGGTTGCGGTTTGTGTAAACGATAAAGTGGTGGGTTGTGCTTTATCGCTAATAGTTGATTACTCTAAATATGGAGACAATCACACCTATGAGCAAATAGTTGGCAATTACACCTTCAACACACACGATCCTGATGGTGATGTCTTGTATGGTATTGAGGTATTTGTACATCCGGATTACCGTGGTATGCGATTGGCCAGAAGGCTTTACGATGCCCGGAAGGAATTGTGCGAAAGTTTCAATTTACGATCTATCATTTTTGGTGGACGTATGAGCAACTACGCGGTTGAAAAAGACAATTTCTCACCAAAGGAATATATTGAGCAGGTAAAGAATAACAACATTCACGACAAGGTGCTCAACTTTCAGTTTGCGAATGATTTCCACGTAAAAAAGCTAATCAGGTTTTACCTTAAAAAGGATGAAGCCAGCAATGATTATGCTGCGCTAATGGAGTGGAACAACATCTACTACGAAGAGAAGGAGCGACACATCAATCAAAAAAAATCCGTTGTACGTATTGGCCTGGTACAATGGCAGATGCGGGAGTTACGCTCGTTTGAGGCCCTTGTGGATTACATCGATTATTTTGTAGATGCCATAAGCGATTACCAGTCTGATTTTATTCTCTTCCCGGAGTTGTTTAATGCTCCCTTAATGCAGGACTACAACCACATGGGGGTTTCTCAGGCCATTAGAGAGTTGGCCGGATATACCGAAAGACTTCGCGATGTTTTTGTTGAAAAAGCGGTGAGCTACAACATCAATATCATTTCCGGAAGTATGCCCATATGGAAAGACGATAAGCTATTTAACATCACCTATTTATGCCGAAGAGATGGCACCTGGGACTATTATGAAAAGGTACATATCACCCCGGCCGAAAAAACCGACTGGGGCATGAGTGGTGGTGATAAGGTAAAAGTATTTGATACCGATGCCGGTAAAATCGGCATACTGGTTTGTTATGATGTGGAGTTCCCTGAGCTATCGAGAATTTATGCCGACCAGGGCATGCAAATTCTGTTTGTACCCTTTCTTACAGATACCCAAAACGGATATATGCGCGTAAGAAACTGTGCCATGGCAAGGGCTATAGAAAACGAATGTTATGTGGCTATTGCCGGCTCTGTAGGTAATCTGCCAAAGGTTAGCAATATGGATATTCAATATGCTCAATCGGCTATTTTCACGCCCAGTGATTTTGCTTTCCCCACTAATTGTATAAAAGCAGAAGCAACGCCAAATACCGAAATGACCATAGTGGCAGATGTGGATTTAGACTTACTAAAAGAACTACATAGCCACGGCAGTGTAAGGACGCTTACTGACAGACGACACGATTTGTACTCGGTGGAAATTAAGAAGAAAAGTTAAGCTCCCCCTTTATTAATAAGGATAAGGAGCTGCAAAAAAGGCCTCGGCTATTATAAAAGACAGAACTGAAATCACAAATCCAAACATGAAGATGGTATAGCAAACCCTGAGGAGACGGTACTTTTTACCGAGTACCGCTCCCAGGTAATATATATCTCTGATAAGATTGCTGTAAAGGTAATCTCCATCCTTCATCATTTCCTTCATTCCATATTCGTAATCTTCCAGGCTTACGCCATGAAAATTCCCGAAAAACAGGAGATTGGTTTTTCGCTGTTCAATGTCCTCACGGGTAAACTTTCCGCGCAACACATTGGGCCTTGTAGCCAAAATGGCAAATACTATGGTGATGAGACAAACACTGGTTAAAATAAGTGACGGAATAGTAAGGTGTGGATATTCGTCAAGACTACGTACCAGCAGCGTAACCACCACCGAAAGGATAATGGCGTTTATCGATATCATAATATTGGCCTTGGTATCTGCCATGGAGCTAAGGTCAATATGATTTTTAGAGGTAAGCCTAAACATGGTTTCAATGCCACGTGACGGTATTTTCGACTTGCTCTTTTTTTGCTTTTCCCTGGTTTTATAGAGCTCTTCCTTCAGTTTTGCTATTTCCGCAATAAGTTCCTTTTCCCTTTCTGTAGAGCTTGAGGCCTTCTGAATTTCGGTTTCAACCAGTTTCAGATTTTCGTTTATTCCTTTTGTAAAACACGACTTGGCATATTTGGTAAAAAAACAATGCCCTTCAAGAAAAGCCTTATTGATACTTAACCAAGCCAGTTTATCCAGCTTTTGGCCTTTTACCTGTTCGATTTCTTCTCTTAATAACTCTGATTTTTTCAGGTATTCATCACCTCCCAGGTGAGCGAGGTCCGAATCACATAAAATCTGACCTAATTTATCCTTGGGATTTTGAGGCATTTGGGTGGCCATGATACAACTACCCACCTTTTCAATTTTCTGGCGATCATAATTTTTTTCGGCCAGAAATTTCTCCGCCATTCTTCGCGACTCCTCCTCATGCCTCATGCCTCCCTTGCTGTAGCCAAGATCGTGAAACCATGCTGCAAGCAACAATATCTCGCGTTCCTCAGGAGCAACCTCCATTTCCTCACTAATCTTTGCGGCCATATTAACCACCTGACGAGTATGATCATAATTATGATAGGTCATTTTTTCAGAAACCTCATTTTTTAGAATTTTGCTGGCAAATTCTTCGGCTTCTTCCAAAATGGGAGATAAGTTGTCCATCATAGCATTTACAAAATAGTGGTCATGGATGATTAAGGCCTAAAAGTATGCGATATTTGCGTGATATGAAATTTTTCAAGTTCGTTACCCTTATTTGCATCAGTGTCTTACTTTTTTCGGGCATGCTTACATCATCCTGTTCCGGTGTGGCTTCCCGTCAAAATTTGGTAGACAGCCTGTTTTTATACCTTGATGATGCCGATGTTTACTACAACCTCAAGGAACCCAACAAAAAGTACTACCTCCCCTATGCCCTTTCCGAAGTTTCGGGCCTCACCTTTTTGGCCCCCTCTGCATTATTAATGGTGGAAGATGAAGGAGGTGAGGTGTATGAATTCAACCTGGATAGCAATAGAGTAATCAACTCCATACGGTTTACACGCTCGGGCGATTTTGAGGGAATTGAAATTGTAGATGATACTGTTTATGTACTGGAAAGCAATGGTAAAATTTACAAGTTTGCCTACTCTAAAGAGAACACAGCCACTGCCAAAGTGATAAAAACACCTCTGGACGACAGGAATAACACAGAAGGGCTGGGCTATGATCCTCACCTGAAAAAACTAATTATTGCCACTAAGGAAAATGGCGACTATAAAAACCATAAAGTAAAGGGTCGAGCTGTTTATTCCGTTAATCCCTATAGCGGGCTTATGGATTCCATAGAATTGTTTTCCATCTCCACCACAACACTAACCGAGTTTTTTGAAACTGTAAAAAAACAGCCCTACGAAAAGGAGCGATTTAAATTTGAGCCATCATCAGTGGCATTTAATCCCATTGATAAAAACTACTATGTACTTGCCTCAGTTGGCAAACTCCTACTTGTAGTAAATAAAGAGGGGCAAATAATAAGCTCTTACCCGATTCTGCCAAGAGTGTTAAACCAACCCGAAGGTTTGTGTTTTGCTCCAAATGGTGATATGTATATATGTAGTGAGGGAGAAGGAGACAAGGGTTTTGTACTGCGATTTAAGATGTTCAGAAAATAATTCCGGCCGTTTCTAAATTTGAAGGGGACGAATAAAACCCTTTGATAGGGTTTACGGCATATAAATCCAATTGTTCCGACTTTCCTCTTAAATCAGCTGTGCCCAAACTTTTGAAAGTGAAATTTCCATTTTTTGTCAGCCTATTATAAACCGTGTCAGAAATGATAAATGACTCACTAAAGTGATGGCATTTCTCCAGCATTCTGGCTGTGGTGTTCACAACATCTCCATGAAAAGCAATTTCAACCTTCACTTGCCCCACTTGGGTTGATATTACCAAGCCCCCATGTAAAGCACATTTAAACTCAGGTACAACCCCAAATTTAGAAAGGTAAAACTTGCTGCGGCTGCGCAATAATTCCTGAAAGGCAAAATAAATCTCCAGACATCTTTGATCCTTATAGCCAGAATCGCAAAGCCAGGTAAGCACCACCTCATCTCCCACATACTGATAGGTTTGTGCTCGATAATCAAGTGATATACTCGCCAAATCATTAAAACACTCCTGTATGAGCCGGCTTACCTTTTTATTTCCAAGAGTTTCTGCAAGCTCGGTAGATGAATTGAGATCGAGAAACATGAATATCCTGTCTTCCTCACGTGGCCTGTTATAGCGGCCTATCATAACACTAAAAAAATTCAATGGGCCCACCAGGCGATAGAGCCGCCTGAAAACCGAAACGAAAAATATTATTCCAAATACAAATACAAACACCGGAAGTACATCGGCCGCATCAAGATAATGCCATAAATAAGCCACTGTGGAATTGTAGCTTATGCGTTCGTAATAATCAAAAGACAAAATGATGGCCAAGCCATAGAGCATAAGAACAACAAATTGCGCGATACTCTTAATCAAAATGGTAACAGGTGTATGAACCCGTTGAAACATTTTACTAAATATAAATAGCTCCAGCAACTCAGAGATTACCCCCACCAAAAAGCCTCCCAGCGCCAATATCCATAAGGCGGTGGAGGTTGAACCGATAAGGTCTGCCGCCTGCCAGTTGGAGATTGTTTTACCATTCCAAAACCGATAAAACACAAACAGGAGCATACTCCCGGCCCAGGTGATGCCATTAAATAATATGAGTGGAAGAGAATTACTTAATTTTTTCAAAAGACCTAAAAATAATGTGCGGTGAATTTACAGGAAATCTCCATCACAATAAATCACATCACAACAGATACTTTAATGAATATTAAACTACCGTCAGGGAAATTAAAACCCATTTGGAAATAAGTTCACCATGGCTTCATAAAAACCATCAAATCTTCAATTATTATATTTTATATTGGCATTGTAATCTTACATATCATGACAAACCTCTTGCGACTTTTTGTTACATCAGTCATCATCCTAGCATCATCAGGGCTTTTTGCACAAAGTAAATTTATAGCTGGGGGCCGAATTGGGCTTGGAGTTTCTCAACTTCCCGAATTGACTAAAAGCGGAGGCATTGCCCACTTTGCCTTTGGCGGAAGTTTCAACTACAACTTTGCTCCATTTGTAGGAATTGCTGCGGATGCCCTATTTACAACCACCGGAGGTACTTATGAAGGATCAACCATGATTACAGATCCACAAGGCTTTACAAATGACGAATCTTATAAGGGTGATATCCGGTTTACAACGCTAAGCATACCATTTTATCCACAACTTAGTTTTGGAAATGATGACTTCAGAATCCTGCTAAATGGAGGTATTGCCACCAATTTCAATTTGTTTGGTTCCGAAAGTCGTGATTATGAGAATGACGAAAACAACGAAAATGTAGATGACCTCGTAAAGGATATTCTGGAAGATTACACCATTATGAGTTTTGCCACTATTTATGGAGTGGGTGCCCGTTTTAAGCTTTCGCAGGAAGAGTTTCTTCAGGTAGACCTAAGAGCGAGCATGGGGCTAAATGAATTGTACACTACCAAAAACAACGAAATGCCCACTGCCTTCAGGCGCAATCTTTATGCGATAAGTGTTACTTACTTTTTCTAACCATGCACAAAAAAACCCTGCATGAGCAAGTCAAGCAGGGTAAATTATTTTAAAACCAATTTTCCTTAACGGATGGTTTCGCCTTCTTTATAGCCAATCATCTTATGAGCCAGCTTGGGCGCAAAGTTTTCAAGAGCCAGCAAGGTAAGCCAGTAGCCCACAAACAGGCCCAGGAACAATAACATGCTAAATCCCATAAGGAAAATGAAAAGGAAAACGAAAAAACCTAAAGTCTTGGTAAACATTCTTTCTAATTTTGGGCTGCTAAAGTAAGGCAAAAATGTTTTTTCCAAAACATAATATTCACCAAGTATGAAGGGAGGGCCCAAATTTTTCATTTTTATAGTTTCCATCCTCTGCTCACTGCTTTTTACTGGAATTTCCATTCCTCTGATTTTACAAAAAATTCCACCTAATGAGTTTTATGGAATCAGAATTGAAAAGGCCTTTGAGTCAGATGTATTGTGGTATCAGGTCAATCAATATGGAGGTTGGGCCATGGTTGTGGCCGGAGTTATCTTATTAATAGCATCCTGCATCCTCTATTTATTTAGAAAAAAATTGAATACCGGAACTTACACTGGTATTTTTGTGGCCATATTACTGGTATGCCTTTTTACAGCCTCTGGAATTACGACCTGGTATGCCGGTCAACTTAATTGAATTTTCAAATAACAAGCATTATAACATCACAATGGACTACCGTATAGAAAAAGACACCATGGGCGAGGTACAAGTGCCTGCCGATAAATACTGGGGTGCACAAACCGAACGCAGCCGCAACAACTTTAAAATTGGCCCACAGGCCAGCATGCCACTGGAAGTGATTTACGGCTTCGCCTATCTTAAAAAGGCTGCAGCCCATACCAACTGCCAGCTTGGAGTTTTGTCTGAAGAAAAAAGAGACCTCATCTCCAAAGTCTGTGACGAAATCCTTGAAGGTAAGCATAATGAGCAGTTTCCCCTGGTGATTTGGCAAACAGGCTCCGGCACACAGAGCAACATGAACACCAATGAGGTGATCTCAAACCGTGCTCATGTATTGCAGGGCAATAAACTTGGAGAAGGCACACCCTTCATTCACCCAAACGATGATGTAAATAAAAGCCAAAGCTCCAACGACACCTACCCTACCGGTATGCACATAGCTATCTATAAAATGATAGTGGAAACCACCATACCCGGTGTAGAGCAGCTTAGAGACACACTTGACAAAAAATCAAAGGAATTTTGGAAAGTGGTGAAAATTGGACGCACCCACCTTATGGACGCTACTCCCCTTACTTTAGGTCAGGAGTTTAGTGCCTATGTTTCTCAGCTAAATCACGGTTTAAAAGCCCTTAAAAACACGCTGGATCACCTTTCGGAAATTGCCCTTGGCGGAACTGCTGTTGGCACGGGAATAAACACTCCTGATGGTTACCCCGAATTGGTGGCCGAAAAAATTGCCGAGTTTACAGGCCTTCCCTTTAAAACAGCCGAAAACAAATTTGAGGCTCTGGCAGCACATGATGCCCTTGTGGAAACCCACGGAGCCCTTAAGCAACTGGCCGTTTCTTTAATGAAAATTGCCAATGATGTTCGTTTACTTGCATCTGGCCCACGAGCCGGTATTGGCGAAATTATTATTCCAGCCAACGAGCCAGGATCTTCTATTATGCCGGGTAAGGTGAACCCAACACAGTGTGAAGCCCTGACCATGGTTGCCGCTCAGGTTATGGGTAATGACACTACGGTTTCCGTGGCGGGAAGCCATGGTCACTATCAGTTAAATGTATTTAAACCGGTAATGGCCAACGCACTTTTACAATCGGCCCGCCTTATTGGCGATGCCTGTGTAAGCTTTGATGAACATTGCGCTATAGGTATTGAGCCCAATTATGAGTTTATCAAAAAACACCTGAATAACTCATTGATGTTGGTTACTGCTCTTAACACCAAAATTGGTTACGAAAAGGCAGCTAAAATTGCCAAAACCGCTCACCAAAACGGAACCACACTTAAAGAAGAATCTGTAAACCTGGGTTTCCTTACGGCAGAAGAATTTGACGAATGGGTAAAACCTGAGGATATGGTGGGCAAGCTCTAGAAAGTTAGATTTTTTTTTGAAATACGAACAACGAAACCCTGACAGGGCTCTTCCTTTTAATGGAGATCCTTGTCAGGGTTTTAATTAGGACGCCATTCTTCAAATATTCAAATTTTCGAATATTCAAATAGCTCTTAAAACCCACTGCACTAAATTGCCCAAAATTTTAATTCATGCGAACTCATATTTTGAAGGTTCTGTTCCTGGCCATCGTGCTTTCCTCCTGCACCGAGCACCCACAGGCCGACCTTATTGTATACAATGCCACTATGTACTCTGTAGATTCTGCGTTTAGCACTGTACAGGCTATGGCCATTAAGGATGGTAAAATCATAGCCACGGGTTCTGTTGACAGCATCCGTAAAACTTATCGTGCACCAAAAAATATTGACCTACAAGGCAAATTTGTGTACCCAGGTTTTAACGATGCCCATAGCCACTTTATGGGTTATGCCGGCACACTGCGCTCGGTAAATTTGGTGGGCACCAAATCCTATGATGAAGTCTTAGAACGCATTAAGACCTTTCAAAACGAGCATAAAGCAGAATACATAACCGGCAGAGGCTGGGACCAAAACGATTGGGAGATTAAGGAATACCCCACTAAGGAAAGGTTGGATGTGTTGTTTCCAGAAACCCCGGTTTTTGTGAGACGCATTGACGGCCATGCCGGACTGGCCAATCAGGCCGCATTGAATTTGGCCGGAATTGATACCAGTACTATGGTAAGTGGTGGAGTAATTGAAATTAAGGATGGACAACTTACCGGCATTCTCATTGACAATGCCATGAGCCTGATTGTGGAGCCAAAGCTCAATAGTAAAGCACTGGCTGAAGCTTTAAGGGAAGCAGAAACCAATTTATTTGAGGTAGGCCTTACAACAGTTACCGATGCAGGTTTAGAGCGATATCAAATCGAATTATTAGATAGCCTTCAAAGGGAAGGGCTTCTCAACATCAGGGTTTACGCCATGGTTTCCGACACTAAGGGCCTGGTGGATTATTACCTCGACAAAGGAAAAATAAAGACAGACAAGCTGAATGTAAGCAGTGTGAAGTTTTACCTGGATGGGGCACTGGGATCCAGAGGAGCATTAATGCTTCACCCCTACTTTGACAATCCTAATAATAAAGGTCATCAAATAGATTCTACGAGCCATTATTTCGCTTCCGCTCAAAAGCTAAAAGCTACAGGCTGGCAAATGTGTGTGCATGCTATTGGCGACTCCGCCAACAGGCTTGTGCTCGATGTTTATGAAAAAGTGCTCGATGGAAATACAGATCACCGCTGGCGTATAGAACATTCTCAAATAGTAGAACCAACGGATGTGGCTCGCTTTGGTGAGTTGGGAGTCATCCCTTCAATCCAACCTACTCATGCTACCTCTGATATGTACTGGGCGGAAAATCGTTTAGGCTCTGATCGTATGAATGAGGCCTACCCCTATCAAAATCTCCTTCAGTCGGCAGGTATGGTAGCACTCGGAACAGATTTCCCCATTGAGGGCATTGATCCCTTACGCACCTTTTACAGCGCTGTTTTTCGTCAGGATGAAAAGGGTTACCCCGAAGGGGGTTTTACACCCAATCAAAAACTTACCCGCGAGCAAGCCCTTAAAGGAATGACCATTTGGGCCGCTTATGCCGCTTTTGAAGAAAAAGAAAAGGGCAGTTTAGAAGAAGGTAAATGGGCAGATTTTGTGGTACTTGATCATGATATAATGACTGCCCCACAACAAGACCTATTGGATACTAAAGTGATAATGACCTTTTTGGGGGGAGAAAGCGTTTATAGCATAGGAAATTTCAAATAAATCATTAAGATTTCAATTATATTAGGCCAATAATTTTCTTTTAAGCACACACACTATGAGCATCAAACAGCCCACTCGCCTTTTTGATATCCCTCGTTATCAACTTCAAAACAGGGATGTACCTGATTGCCTTACCACCAAAATCGATGGTAAGTGGGTGCCCATGTCTACTTCTACCTTTTTACAAGAATCCGACAAAATAAGCCGTGCCCTTATAGAAATGGGCGTGCTGCCTCAGGAAAAAATAGCTCTCATATCATCTACCAACAGATTTGAGTGGAATGTAATGGACATTGGCATTTTGCAAGCAGGAGCGGTTAACGTACCTGTTTACCCTACCATTAGCAGTGAAGACTACGATTACATTTTTAATGATGCCGAAGTCACCTATTGTATTGTTTCAGATCGGGCGCTATATGACAAGGTTATCAAAATTAAAGACAACGTACCTTCCCTCAAGGAGATTTACATTTTTGATGAAGAAGAGGGAATAAAAAACTGGAAAGAGCTGCTCGCTCTTGGTGAGGTTAAAAAACACGATGAAGAACTACAGAAGCGTAAGGACGCTGTAAACAGCCGCGATCTGGCCACACTTATTTATACTTCAGGCACCACAGGAAAACCTAAGGGTGTAATGCTTAGCCACCACAACCTGGTGAGCAATGTGCTGGATAGCTGCCCACGTATCCCAACTGTGGACGGAGGACGCGCTCTTAGCTTTTTACCCATTTGCCATGTATTTGAACGCATGCTTACCTATCTGTACATGTATAATGCCTTCCCCATCTACTTTGCTGAATCCATCGACAAAATTGGAGACAACATACGGGAGGTAAAACCAGAAATATTTGCCGCTGTACCGCGATTGCTCGAAAAAGTATATGATAGAATTATCGCCAAAGGCAACGAACAAACCGGAATTAAAAAAGCACTTTTCTTTTGGGCTGTGGATTTGGCCAAACACTATGACCCTAAAACGAATGGCGCCTTCTACAACTTTAAGTTGGGTATAGCACGTAAACTTATATTCAGCAAATGGCAAGAAGCCCTGGGTGGAAATTTACAAGCCATAGTATCCGGGGGTGCAGCACTAAACCCAAAACTCAATGGCATATTCTCCGCAGCCGGATTTAATGTGCAGGAAGGATATGGACTCACCGAAACCTCTCCCGTTATTGCCGTAAATGGCCCCAATTGGGATAGTAAGGAAATTGGAACCGTTGGAGCACCCATACGCAATGTAGAAGTGAAAATTGCCGAAGATGGCGAGGTACTCTGTAAAGGCCCTAACGTAATGATGGGCTACTATAAACAGCCTGAAAAAACTGCTGAAGTTCTGGAACCCGATGGATGGTTTCATACCGGGGATATTGGCGAAATGGTAAATGACGGCAAGTTTCTAAAGATTACCGACCGTAAAAAGGAAATGTTTAAAACTTCAGGTGGTAAATACGTAGCTCCACAAATTATTGAAAACAAACTGAAGGAGTCTCGATTTATTGAGCAGGCCATGGTAATTGGCGAAGGTGAAAAACACCCCGCAGCCTTTGTTCAGCCCGATTTTGAGTTTTTAAAATCATGGGCAACCAAAAAGGGTATCTCCGCCAAGGACAATAAGGAACTTATAAATAATGAGAAGGTGAAAGCCCGCATTATGGAAGAAGTTGAGGAGATAAACGAAAACTTTGGTCACTCCGAACAAGTAAAAAAGATTGCTCTTACCGCTGATATATGGAGTGTGGATGGCGGACACCTTACCCCCAAAATGAGCCTGAAGCGCAGAAACATTCAGGAACTTTACAAAAATGAGTACAAGGATATTTATGGGCATGGAAGGGTGTAAACCTTTATCTTTTTGATAAAACACCCTTTAGGCAAAAATTAAAACCATCGTTTAGTTAAATGCAATTGCGTTTAGTCAAACGTTAGCATTCATTAAAAATAAATGACCCTTAGCAATTTCAACAGAGTAATCATTTTAATGATTATTCTGACCTTACCTTTTATTTCCAAAGCTGAAATCTGCTTTAAGAGTTTTGAAGAAGACACTACCGTCTCAAAAGCCATATTTGTAGGTAAGGTGGTTAAAATTGAGGAAGGCAAATATTGGTATCGCGGACGACCTAAAACAATATTCACCTTTGAAGTATTAGAGTCTTTCAAAGGGCTTCAGAAAGGATTTGGCCACCTTTCTTTAATTGGAGCCATAAATGGATGTTGCAATGAAAACTTTATAGTAGACTCTACATTTCTCGTTTTTGCTTACAGTGATTGTGAAAACTCAAGTATTCTTTGGACTAATAACTGTTCAAACACCGGGCTACTTTCCAAACAGATCGTCAATTACAAAAAATTAGGAAATGCTATTCAGCACGTTAGAACTAACGATGAATTCAATTCAGAGCAATCGCAAATTGACTCCTTGTATAAAAGGATTGAAAATCTGGAAATTAGCTTAAAAAAAAGTCAAGCATCCAATGGAAATCTGAATGTTCAACGAATTGTTCTTTCAATTGCAATTGGAGTGCTATTCATTATTACTGCCGCAATGGCTGCTAAAAGAAAGAAACGAAATGCCCACAACAGCTAAAACCATGGCTACCCCGTGGGGAAGCAACATTTTCAGCCTCAGTATTTCCCCTAAAAAACAAAGCAAACATCCCGCCCCATTCCACTTGTCATGCCAAACAAGTTTAAAACGCCACAAACCTTTACCTTGGCTAACATAAGTCACCTTTAAAACTTTCTATCCCCTGTAACTTTATCCCATATAAATACAACTATGGCACAATTGATTGAAATTAATCAAGGAGAAATTAAAGTGAGGTTTACATCTCCAACAAAAGGAAAAATAGCCTTTAAGGATTTGGGACTTTCGGAAGATCAGTTGGTACTGGATGCTGGTTTCCTAAGACTGGTATTTAACATGGAAGGAATTGGTGAGCACGATTACTTTGCCGTGCCCACACTTGAAATAAAGTACAGGGAAAATTGCGCAGAGACGCTTTGGCAATGTGATTTTAATGAGGAAACGATATTGGACAAAGTAGATCATCATGGTAATTCCACGGTACTGCTATTGGACAGAAACAAAATAAGCTCACTGGAGCACCGTCATCAAAATACCCTGGTCATACATGCCGAATTTCCTCAAAAAGTTCACATTGATGCCGGAGAATCGTTCATAAACTTATTTAAATGATCGGATTTTGCACAAGCAACAGGTTCTCCATGATCTTAATATAAAGAACATTGGCAAACAGAAAATCTCACAATTGAGAGCTTGTGAACAGGAAAAAATCAGGCTAAATAAATTTGCCACCCTTTTGATGACAATTACATTTTGATTAATATTAAACTATCAGGACAACCGAAATAATACAGTGCAAATGGCATTTATTGATTACTACAAAATATTGGGCGTAGACAAAACCTCAAGCCAAAGCGATATAAAAAAAGCCTACCGGAAGCTGGCCAGAAAATATCACCCTGATGTAAACCCCAACGACAAGGAAGCAGAGCGAAAGTTTAAGCAAATCAGTGAGGCCAATGAGGTACTCAGCAATGTTGAAAATCGCAAAAAATACGATCAATACGGCAAGGATTGGAAGCACGCTGAAGAATTTGAAAAAGCCAAACAGCAACAACAATCGCGGGGCAACAGGCAACAGCAACAGGCTTCGGGCAACTTTTCAGGTGGAGATTATTCTGATTTTTTTGAATCAATGTTTGGAGGTGGCGGAGGAAGAAGCAGTGGCAATGTTCGCTTTAAGGGACAGGACTACAATGCAGACTTACATCTCGACCTAAAGGATGTTTACAAAACTCACAAGCGTACGCTCACTGTTAATGGCAAAAATATTCGCCTTACCATTCCTGCAGGGGTTAAAAACGGGCAGGTAATTAAAATTAAGGGACTTGGAGGAGAAGGCGTAAATAATGGTCCGAAGGGAGATCTTCTGATCCGCTTCAAAATAGATAACCACTCCAAGTTTAAACTTGACAACAACAATCTTTACACTACTGTAGATCTTGATTTGTACGTGGCAATATTAGGTGGGGATATTACGGTAGACACTTTTGACGGAAAGGTAAAACTCAAGGTAAAACCCGAAACCCAGAATGGGACTAAAGTAAAACTCAAGGGAAAGGGATTTCCTGTTTACAAAAAAGACGGCCAGTTTGGAGACCTTTATATCACCTACAATGTGGTGTTGCCCACCAACCTGTCGGCCAGGGAAAAGGAATTGTTTAAAGAACTAACTAATTTACGATCAGCATGAAAACTGAAAACCTTATTTCCATAGATCAGTTGTGCACATACTATAAGGTTGAAATGTCATTCTTCAACAATCTGAAGGATTATGGCCTGATTGAAATCAGCACTCTGGAGCAAACAGATTATATCCACCAGGACAAGATTGAGGATGTTGAGAAAGTGATACGAATGCATCAGGAGTTGGATATCAACCTTGAGGGAATTGATACCATTCTCCATTTACTGGAAAAAATAAATGATCTACAATCTGAATTAATCGCCACCAAAAACAGGCTCAGGTTGTACGAGGATGACACTCCATAATCTAAAATCCATACCTCTCGAAAAATACAGGGTGAAACACCTAAAAAACCAGCACAAGCCTCCCTACCAGGGAATTCTCGCTATCTCTCCGTCCACATAATCCCGCAATAGCGGGAAAAATCTGCGGAACTCATCCTCGTATTTTTCGTAGTCGTTAAACATATCGGCTACTGCATTTTTCATGGAATTATCAAAGGAGGCTCTTCTGCTCATTCCTGAAAAAACCTTTTCCAGGCCACTTCGCTCGCCATAACTCACCAGCCAGTTTCCATCCTCCATGTAAGGCAACATCCTCTGAACAGGCATGGGCAGCTCATCCCAACGCCTGTGAAAGAGGTCATAGGCATTTTGGGCAAAATCAGTTAATGGAGTGTCACTGTAATCGCCAAAGTTTTTTGCCAGGAAATGATCGTATAATATATCTGCCACCACAGGGCTGTACTTACTTTGCGTAGGACGCAACCTTTCCTTACTCTCTTCTACAATAGCGTGGTTATCTGTATAAGAGTCAATTTTATGATGGAGCTTAATACCCTCCACCACCTCCGGTTTAAACTGCCCCCACTCTACAGCCCTTACCGAATCGGCTATAAAGTTGCCTACCATTATATCGTCATCATTATTGGAGAGAAGAAGGTGGGCTAAGAAATTCATCAGAGAGTTTTAGCAAATTTAAAACAGAGAATTAGAAAAGTGCCTGAAAATGAAAATCCCCGTCCTTCAGGAAGAAAGACGGGGATTACAGTTCCGATTAAAAAACCTCAATCCTATACCTCAAATATAGAATTAATTTTTAATTCTCAATGATTTCATACTGAAAACTTTCAGTGATTTGATTGGCAAGAAGCTTTTTACAGGCATCTTCCACCTTTTGAGCAGCCGCAGCCTTATCGTCTGCCTCCACCTCAAGGCTAATGTGTTTGCCAATGCGTACTCCTGAAATTTCAGGAAGTCCGACATTTTTCATGCTATTGCTTACCGCTTTCCCTTGTGGGTCAAGCAGTGCTTTGTGAGGCATAATATCTATTTCGGCAGTAAACTTCATGATCTATTTGGTTTAAAAATAAGCGATAAAATAAGGTACAAAGGTATAATAAAGGCCAAAGCCCTAAAACGAAAAAGCACTACTAAAAGGACAATTCCCAGCAACAAAACCATCCGGCCTTTATTTTCGCCCCACTTTAGGTTTTTCGCCTTGAGCGACATCAGCGGAAGCTCCGCTACCAAAAGGAAGGAGGTAACTACTGTTAGGGCGGTAAGGAAAAATGGATGCAACAAAATATTTTTAACCGTGCCCTCTTCGGCATAAATGGCTATCAAACCTATTGATAGTATGAGGATAGTGTTTGCCGGTGTGGGCATCCCAATAAAATAATCAGCCTGGCGGGTATCAATATTAAACTTTGCCAAACGCAAGGCCGAGAACAGGGGAATCAAAAGTGCCATGTAGGGTAAAAACTCAACGGATGGCTCTCCGCTCATCCATGACATTTCAAACAACATGAACATGAATAAACCCGGCACCACACCAAAGCTTACAAGATCTGCCAGGCTATCCAACTGTTTGCCCAACTCAGAGTGAACCCCGAGCAATCGGGCGGCAAAACCATCTAAAAAATCAAATACCAGAGATAGACCAATGAGCCAGGCTACCAATATATAGTCTCCGCCAAAAATCGCGATAATAGCTATTAGTCCGCAGGCTAGATTAGAAAGTGTAAGAAGATTGGGAATGTAACTTTTCAAAATGTGAAAGTGGTTTACGCAATAAGTGTGCAAATATGAAGTTTTTACAGCGGATTCCTTTTATTTGCCAAAACGTATTATGTATTGAAAAAGCTCGCCTTACTCCTTTTACTTGCTCCTGTATTACTTATCGGGCAAGGCCGTAAATACAGCAACGAATTTTTAAACATTGGTGTGGATGCCAAAGCACTGGGGATGAGCAATGCCGTGGTGGCTACCGCCAATGATGTAACTGCAGGTTATTGGAACCCCGCAGGTCTTGTCGGAATTACCAAAGGCTGGCAGGCAGCAGCCATGCATGCCGAGTATTTTGCCAGTATTGCCCAATATGATTACCTGGCCTTTGCCATGCCTATAGACGCCCTAAGCACCGTTGGCGTTTCTGTAATTCGCTTTGGCGTGGATGACATCCTTGACACTACTGAGCTTATTGACAAGGACGGCAATGTGAATTATGACCGTATCAATAAATTCTCTGCCGCAGATTATGCTCTCTTGATTTCCTATGCCCGTAAGGCCAAATCCATCCCCAATCTGCGCTATGGCGGAAATGCAAAAATTATTTATCGCCACATTGGCGATTTTGCCAGTGCTATTGGTTTCGGCTTTGACCTTGGTGCACAATACTCTATTAAAAAATGGCAACTTGGCGCCAACCTTCGCGATGTAACCAGCACCTTCAATTCATGGAGCTACAATGAAGACAAGTTAAACGAGGCCTTTGCCAATACCAACAATCAAACTAGCGGTGGCCAGAATGAACTGCCTACCGAAAATCTTGAGCTTACCATACCCAGTCTTATTTTGGGGGTAGGTCGCAAATTTGAAATCGGAGAAAAATACAGTCTGCATACCGAACTCAACGGAACCATGACATTTGCCGGGCGCGAAAACACTTTGGTTTCTGCAGATTTTGGAAACATCAGTCCCAATTTTGGCTTTCAACTAGGCTATCGTGACTTTGTATTTTTAAGAGGTGGTGTGGGAAATGCCACACGCTCCAAAAACTTTGATGGAAGCACGTACTATACCGTACAACCCACCATGGGCATAGGCTTTAAGTACCGCGGCATTTCAATTGACTATGCCCTTACCAACATCGCCAATGCCAACGATGTGCTTTACAGCAATACTTTCTCGCTTAAATTTAACTTTGCCGACTTCAACAGAAGTTAGCAGTTAAATGATACAAAGACTTTTACCCGCCCTCCTCACCCCCATTTTACTTTGGTTAGCGTGGCCGGGCATCGGCTTTACTCCTTTCCTTTTTGTAGCCTTTATCCCCATGCTGTGGCTCGAGCATTCCCTTACGGGAGAAAAAAAAGCGGGACGAAGCTGGTTTTTACTTTCATGGCTGGCCTTCGGGCTTTTTAACTTTTTGTGCACCTGGTGGCTGATAAATGCCCATTGGAGTGGCGTACTTATGACCACTGTGATCAATGGCGGGCTGATGGCTTTGGTGATGGCCATATTCAGGTTTATAAAAAACAAACTGGGCGCCCAGCGCGGTTACGTGTCTCTTCCATTTTTATGGATTTGCCTTGAAGTGCTTCACAAAAACTGGGACTTGAGCTTCCCTTGGCTCAACCTTGGTAATGGCTTTGCCAGCCGTGTGGAGTGGATACAGTGGTATGAGCATGTGGGTGCTTTTGGCGGTACATTTTGGATTCTTGTTGTAAACCTTATGCTGTTTTGGTGCCTTCGCATTTTCACCCAAACAAAACAATTGAAGCCACTACTATGGAGAAGCCTTACTGTTATTATTCTACTTATTATTATACCGGCTTCGCTTTCGTATACGCGATACCTCTCTTATGAAGAAAAAGGAGAGTTGACAAAGGTGGTAGTTGTACAACCCAATATTGATACCTATACCGAGAAAAATACACTTACCAATACAGAGCAGGCCACAAAATTCATGCGGTTGGCCAATTTAAAACTGAACGACTCCGTTGACTTCCTGATCGGTCCTGAAGATTTATTGACGCATGGCCTCTATCAAAATCAGATAAAGGATTCTGAAGCTTTTAAGATAATACACAGCGCCATAGATCAGTATCCTGATTTAAACATTATTGTGGGTGGAACTACTTTTCGCTTTTATAAAAATGATGGACAAAGCGAAACTGCCCGACCGTTCTCTAATAGCGAAGGGTATTATGACGCCTTTAATTCGGCATTACTTATCAATTCAAAAGAACAGGTTCAGTTTTATCACAAATCAAAGCTTGTGGCCGGGGTAGAAATGTTCCCATTCGCCTCTGTTCTAAAACCTGTCTTAGGTGGATTGGTGGAGAGTATGGGCGGAACCACAGGAGGCCTTGCTCCCCAAGCCAACCGTGATGTTTTTGTTTCTACAGATGGCAGTTTTAAAGCAGCTCCACTTATTTGCTGGGAAAGTGATTTTGGAGAATATGTGACCGCATATGTACGCAATGGCGCAAACCTCCTAACCGTAATTACCAATGATGATTGGTGGGGTAATACTCCCGGCCATGTGCAGCATTTGCATTACTCACGGCTGCGGGCTATAGAAAACCGCAGGGCTGTTGCTCGCTCGGGCAATACCGGTATTTCATGTTTTATCAATCAGCGGGGAGATATTATTCAGCCCACTGAATACAAAGAAGAAGCGGTGCTAAAAGCCTCCATTCGCGCCAACAATGAGCTTACCTATTATTCGCGTACGGGAGATTTTATTGGCAGAGTGAGTTTGTTTATATCTGGCTTTATGCTTTTGTTCGCTTTTGTAAGAGGCTATTTGAGGAAAGTTAATTCGCAAGTGTAAATTATATGCACGCAGATAACGCTGATTTAAACTGATAAAATTGAGTTGGCTAAAAACAATCTCAACAAAAGCAAGCTTGAATTCACCGAGTACCTTTATAAAATTGCTCAAACGAATTTGGTTTTCCAAACCACTAATTCCAAATTCCTATTTACCTTTCTCCCATCCTAATTTAAATACAGTTTATGAAAACCACTCTTCTCTCTTTTGCCCTGTTTTGCTCCACATTGCTGTTTTCACAGAATAAGCCTTACGATGACGTTGCCGCCATTAAGGAAGTTATTCAAGAAGCCTATGTTGATGGTATTTTTAACGAAGGCTATATGCGTTCCATAGAACTTAGCTTCAGTGAACACTTTGAATCCATCGGGCTTTTGGAGAATGATGAAACCATTGTAGAAACCTACCAGGACTGGGTGAATATGGTAAAGAAAAGAATCAACGAAGGATATTACCCTGTTCCTCCTTCAGAGCACGTTACTGTAAAGTATTTACATGTGGAAGTGTCCCGCACAGTAGCCAATGTTAAACTGGAGTTTCTGGTAGGTGGTGTACCTAAGTACATCGATTTTTTAGCGCTGTATAAATTCAGTGGAGGCTGGAAGATAGTAAACCGCACTTACCACGCTATTGACGAGGCTGATCGAAAGAAAACCAAGAACTAATGTCCGTTCAGAAGGTAAATCTCAACGAAAAATTTAAAACCTTTAGCGACCATTGGCATCCACGCCTGCTAGGGAAACTAAATGGTCAGGAAGTTAAAATTGCTCGCCTCAAAGGCGAATTCGTGTGGCATAAGCACGATGAGGAAGACGAAATGTTCCTCATCATCAGCGGCACCTTAAAAATGGAGTTGGAGGATAAAACCCTTGTACTTGAAGAAGGTGAATTCGTCATCATCCCGAAAGGAACGATGCACCGACCGGTAGCGGATAAAGAAGTAGAGGTAATGCTATTTGAACCGGCAGGCACTGTAAATACAGGTAATGCAGGTGGATCATTAACACGAAATGAGATTGAAGAGATATGATAACAAAAACTCTTTTTAGACTAATTCTTTCCTCTATATTGTTCGGCACACATTTTTACATGAGTGCAAAAATGAGCTCCGATACCTCACTGATTAAAGCGCACTTTCAGGCTATTCTTCAAACTGAAAACTACCGAAACCATAAAAATCTGGAGGCTCTCAATCAAACGGCTCTGTACATCTATAATCACTTTCAAAAGTTTGCTGATACCGTTTACTACCAACCTTATAGTGTAAATGGTAAGGAATATAAAAATGTGGTCTGTGCCTTTGGAACCAAAAATTTAGAGCGCATAGTTGTTGGCGCCCACTACGATGTTTGTGGACCACAGGATGGTGCAGATGACAACGCCAGTGGGGTAGTTGGCTTATTGGAACTTGCAAGGATGCTAAAAGGAAAAACTCTTAATTATGAGATTGAGCTCGTAGCCTATACCTTAGAGGAGCCCCCCTATTTCAGAACCGAAAATATGGGCAGCTTCATACATGCAAAATCGCTTTTTGATAGTGACACTAAGGTTAAAGGGATGGTGGTTTTAGAAATGATTGGATTCTTTAAGGACACCAAACACACTCAGGATTATCCGCTGGGTATTCTAAAACTCATTTATGGCAGCCGTGGTGACTATATAACCTTGGTTAAAAAGTTTGGTGCTGGCAGTTTTGTAAGAAGGTTTTCAAAGCAATTTAAGAAGGCTAAAACTGTAAAAACTAAAAAGTTTACAGGCCCTGCTTCCTTACCGGGAATTGATTTTTCTGATCATCTTAACTATTGGCAGTTTGGCTTCCCAGCCATGATGATTACCGATACCGCTTTTTATCGCAATAAAAACTATCATCAATCTACTGACACATTGGAAACAATAGATATTTCAAGAATGGCAAAAGTGATAGATGGAGTTTTCGAGGCTCTACTTAAAATGAAATAATACATCTTCCCTCTTAAATTTTCTAAACAAATGATAGACCTCCGTTCAGATACCGTAACCCGCCCCACCCCTTCTATGCTAAAGGCCATGATGAATGCCGAAGTAGGTGATGATGTATTTGGGGAAGACCCCACCATAAACAGATTGGAAGCAATGGCGGCTGAAATGTTTGGGATGGAAGCCGGGCTTTTTTGCCCCAGTGGCACCATGACCAACCAAATTGCCATTAAGCTACATACCCAGCCGGGTGATGAAATCATTTGTCATGAGTACTCCCACATTTATAATTATGAAGGTGGTGGCCTGGCTTTCAATTCAGGTTGCCAAACAAGGCTACTAAAGGGTGATAGAGGATTTATGACTCCCGCAGATGTGGAAGCCAACATTGGTAACCCTGATGATGTACATGCTGCGAGAACATCTTTGGTATCTGTAGAAAATACCGTGAACAAAGGTGGTGGAAGCTGTTATGATTTAGGAACCCTTAAAGAAATCGAGGCTGTAGCCAGAAAACACAAATTGGCTTACCACATTGATGGAGCGCGAATCTTTAATGCATTGGTGGCCAAAAAGCAAAATGCAACCGACTACGGGAAATTATTCGATACCATCTCTATCTGCTTAAGCAAGGGTTTGGGCTGCCCTGTAGGCTCCGTTCTATTAGGTACTAAAGATGCTATAAAAGAAGGAAGACGCATCCGTAAAAAATTTGGCGGTGGTATGCGGCAGGCAGGCTTTTTGGCTGCTGCCGGAATATATGCGTTGGATAATCACATCGGCCGACTGGAGGATGATCACGCAAAGGCACAACAGCTAAAAGAAGCTTTGGAAAACTGCAGCTGGGTGGAACGCATTGATCCGGTGGAAACCAATATTGTGATTTTTTACCTCAAGGAAGACAAAGACCAACAAACCTTTTTACAAAAGCTAAAAGACAATAATATTTTGGCCATTGGAATGGGGCAGGGCAAACTGAGGTTTGTTACCCATTTAGATGTGCATAACTCGGATATTAAAAAGACAGCCTCCTTTTTGAAACAATTGTAATCTCTTCCTTTCATACCTTATTTACAGTAAGCTCCCTTACCTAAGTTATTGTAGACAAATAACTTAAAACTAACTTTTATCATGTTTTAAGATTTCATTGGCACCTAGTTTTGGTATCAAATAAAACAGGGGCATGAAAAATTTTGTAATACTGGGAGCAGGCACAGCAGGTACTTTAATGAGCAATCATTTAGTTAGAACCCTGCCTAAAGATGAGTGGAAGATCACTATTATAGATCAAAGCAAAACTCACTATTACCAGCCGGGTTTCCTGTTTATTCCCTTTGGTGTTTACTCCGAGAAGGATGTTGTAAAACCCATAAAAAAGTTTCTACCCAAGGAAGTTTGCTACATCCAGGAGACCATTGACAGAGTATATCCGGATAGCAATCAAGTGGTTTTGGAAAGCGGCAAAAATCTCTCCTATGATGTGCTTGTGATTGCCACCGGTACTGGCATAGCTCCTAACGAAATAGATGGAATGGCCGGCCCTTACTGGCAAAAAGACATTTTTGATTTCTATACACTGGATGGAGCTGTTAATCTCCATAAAAAACTGAAAGATTGGGAAGGTGGTCACTTGGTAGTTCATATTTCTGAAATGCCCATAAAATGCCCGGTAGCTCCTCTTGAGTTTGCCTTTCTGGCAGATTCTTACTTCACCGAAAAGGGAATGCGTGATAAAGTAAAAATCTCCTTTGTGACCCCCATGGACGGAGCTTTTACCAAACCTGTAGCCACAGCCAAACTTCAGCACCTGCTGGATGATAAAAATATTGAGGTGATACCCAACTTTAATGTAATGGAGGTAGATGGTGCTAACCGCAAAATAATAGACTACGAAGGCAAGGAAGTAGAATACGACCTACTTGTAACCGTGCCCACTAACAAAGGGGCTGATTATGTTGAGCGCTCTGGTTTTGGTGACGAATTAAATTTTGTTCCAACAAATAAAGCCACCCTTCAAACCAAGGTTAAAGACAACATTTTTGCCATTGGTGATGCTACAAACATCCCTGCTTCCAAAGCCGGTAGTGTGGCGCACTTTGAGGGTGAGATACTACTTGAAAACGTAATGCGCTACATACATGGTGAGCCCTTAAAAGCACAGTTTGACGGCCACGCCAATTGCTTTATTGAAACCGGACATGGCAAAGCCCTGCTAATTGACTTTAACTACAGCCATGAACCTGTTCCTGGTACCTTTCCTTTCCCGGGAGTAGGTCCACTCACACTTTTGAAAGAAAGCAGAATGAACCATATGGGTAAGATGGCTTTTAAATGGATTTATTGGAATATGCTCATCATCGGCCGACATATCCCGTTTGTAAACGCCAAAATGACCGAGGCCGGAAAAGAACTTGAATTAGAAAAAAAATAATACCTACGAACATGCGAAAAATAATAGCCGGACAAGAAGTTCAACTAAACGATCAAGGTTATCTAACCGATTTAAGTCAATGGAACAAAAGCGTAGCTCAGGAAATTGCCAAGGAAGAGCAAATTGAGCTTAAGGACGATCATTGGAAAGTGTTGGACTTTCTTCAAAATCAGCACAAGCAGGAAGTGCCGCTTACCATCCGTAAAGTGGGCAAAAGCGGTGTGGTAGACATTAAGGAGTTTTATGCACTATTTCCCGGAGGTCCTTTAAAAAAGGCCAGTAGAATTGCCGGTATCCCCAAACCGGCCAGCTGCATTTAATCAATAAAAATAATACGATGGAAGATACTGACACACTTGATGCTATAACCCAAACATCTAAGGACACGAAGGTTAAGAAGATGATGCTCATCCTTTCCAAGGCTACGCTGGATAATGTTTATGCCTGTTTCATATTGGCCAATGGAGCCCGAATGGAAGGCATTGAATCCGAAATATTTTTTACATTTTTTGGACTGGAAGCCCTACAAAAGAAAAAACTGGAGCACCTAAGTGTAGCTACAGTTGGCAATCCCGCTATGCATATTCCAACCATGCTTGGCGGACTACCGGGCCTTGAAGCACTTGCTACAAACATGATGAAAAAGGAAATGGAAAAACTGGACATTCCACCTGTAGGAGAGTTTTTGGAAATGCTAAATGCCAGCGGCTGCAAGCTTTGGGCCTGCAAACTGGCTATGGATATGTTTCACATTAAGGAAGATGAATTAATTGATGATTTAGATGGAGTGTTAACCGTTGGTGACTTTTACGAAAGGGCCAGTGGAGAGAATACGCACCTACTTTTTATATAAGCCTGCAACCCATTTTGCCCAGGGAATATCTTTATAAGGTATTCCCTTTTTTTATGACGTCCCAAACCAAATCCGGCTCAAAGCCACGTGCAATAACGTATTGGGCAATTTTTCCGTTTCTGCGGAATTCATTCTTCTCCTTTACCAAACGGGCTTTTTTCGCAATAACTTCCCGCAATACGGCATCGTATTGCTCCTCATCAATTTCGGTAAAGGCTTTTTTAAGGACATAGTCAGAAAGGTGATGTGGATATAAGGCCTGCCTGATTTTAACCCTACCCCATTTTTTTATGGAAAACTTACCTCGCACAAAAGCTCTTGCAAAGCGCTCCTCATTCAAAAAATTATTCTGAATAAGTTCTGAGATGATTTCGTTTACCAGATCGGTATAAAGGCCATACTCATAAAGCTTTTGCTTTACTTCCTGCTGGCTTCGCTCGCGATAAGCGCAGTAGGCCTCAATTTTTTCGCGAGCCTCTTTGGGGGTGTAATGCCTGGGCTTGCCCTCCTCCACTTTTACTTTTCAGGATTATGAGTATGCTCCAATCTCAACATCGTTCTAAAGGCCACAAACTTGCCCTCAAACTTATCCTTATGCTCCTGCTGCAGTTTGGGTGCATAAACCTGCTGATATAGCATCACAGTTTCCATATCCTTTACCTCATACTGTATCGAATAGGTTCTTCCTTTCTCGCCATCCACCATCACCTCCAACATCCGGTTGCTGATAAACATACCCGTATTCATCACATCAGGTATGTGGGTTTCCTTCATCCAGGCCAACCACTCATCATGGGCCTCTTCTTCAATATTTACGGTTACGTTGTATATGTACATTTTGAGATTTGAGATTTGAGATTTGAGATTTGAGATTTGAGATTTGAGATTTGAGAAAGTTAGATCAGTTTTCGAAAACCCATGTAATTTTCCGCTGAAAGATATTCACAAAAATCCGCTCTCCTAAATTGTGTCTCCCCGCAAAGCCCTGAACCTCTTCCTCGCATCCGAGGTAAAAAAGCTATCGGGATGTTCAGTAAAAAGTTGCTGATACAACTTTTGAGCTTCTACTGGCTTACCAAGCTGCAACTCATATAATTGTGCCAAAGCGTAAAGGGCATCATCGGCAAGTATCTCCTTTTTATAAAGAGTAACAATAGACTGTAAAGCCTCAGCCGCCTCCTCGTATCGCTTCTGCTTTGTAAGGATTTTAGATTTCAGGAAAAGCACTTCATCCTGAATGGGATGATCAGGAAACGCAATGTCCATCATATTTAAAACCCTAATAGCTGAATCATACTTATGCTGATAATTCATAAGATCGGCCTTGGCATACATGGTCATGGCCTCTGTATTGGTATCCAGGGCCACGTTATCATTTATAAGCATAGAGTAACTCATGGCATCGTTGGCTATCAGTTTTGATGTAGAAGCCTTCAATACATTAAAAATACCTTCCGCCCATTTAAAATCACCCACATAATAAGCAGCCTTGGCTCTTTTAAACTTGGCCTCCTGCCCAATAGGTGATTGCTCAAATGCCTTTTCGGCCTGACCGTAGTAAAGAATAGCATCCCAGCGGCTACCTGTATACAGTAGAATATCTGCTAGCTTTATCTTAGCCAGGGCGATATCCTCCTGACTAATAAAGCCTGTACTGATCATGTTTTTCAACATCCCAATAGCTGTATCCGTTTCATTAAGCTGAAAAGCCGATATATCGGCAACTGCTATGGTCAACGGGCCAACTTCAGGCTGCCCTCGCATTATCTTAAGCACTTTGTAATACTCCCTTTGCAGGGACTGCCACTCAGCAATTGTACTATTGGGCTGACCAAATAACTTCAGCTTTTGGGCTTCCAAATCCATTGCCAAAGCAGATTCATAAAATGCATAATCAGGACCTGCCTTGATTACATAATCAAAAATCTTACGGGCCAAATCATATTCCTCATTATTCATGGCCACACGGCCAAGGTTATAGATCTGCCCTTTGTTACCCTTCGTCCTTCTATCCAATGCCTTCAGCTGAATAAATGCTCCATTAAAATTTCGCTCCTGAATAAAGATAAAAATCAGCAGGTCGTTCATGTTCTCCGAGCCGCCTTGCTGTATTCGTTCAATTAAGACTTGCTTTAGATAATCTGAGTTTTCAGAAGATTGCTCCTCTCCCAGTGCTCTTCCCAAAAGCTGCTTTACCGTATTGAGGTAATTTGGTGATCGTTCCACCATATCAACATAGGTGGTGTACATTTTTTTCACATCTCCAAGCTCTCCATAAAGCAATGCCTTTTGATAGTCAAAAGTTGCTGCCGGCAATTTGCGCTCAGCCGTTTCATAAATTTCCAATGCTATTTTGGGGAAACCCTTCTTTTGAAAGGCATCTGCATAAGTATAGGCCAAACCCGGATTGTCACTTACATTTTCCAGAATATTTTCTACCTCCTTGTCGGCTTTAGATTGTTTGTCTTGCTCCAGCAAAACATATATCATATCCGCATAGTAGCGGCCATTGTTACCTCTGATATTCTTGATGTAATATTCAATCAGATTTTCGGCCTTCCTGTAATCTTCAGTAGCGAGATAACAATTTAGCGAAAGCTCGTACACTGCTCCGTTGAGGCGATGGCTCTTTTGTAGTTTTTCGAGATAAGTGAGCGCCTTTTCATATTCGCCCTTGTTATAATACTCCTGAGCAAGCTCAAGGTCCTTTTGAAATTGCGGCACTACCCGCTCTTCAGCGCCACCCATACTAATCTCATTTTGTGCAGCGACCGGCATAATGGCTGAGGCAATGACAAAAAACAAAACGAGAATTCTAAGAGTGGCCTTCATAAATAATTTCAGTTCGCGATTACGCTAAATTTAGAACAATAAACGCGCCTAAGGGCAGAAACTTATTGAGCGCCCCGCAAGCTTATGGCAATAGAATCAAAATAGGGCTGCAGAGAATCCCAAACCACATCGGCTTCTTCTACGCGGCCTATCATTTTCTGGGCACTGAATTTTATCTGCATTACCACATGAGCTTCGTCATCCACATACTCCCTAGCTTCCTCTGGTGTCAACTTCTCATCTACCAGGCTATTTTTCAGAGTAGTAAGCTGTTTCATGGATTCCTCCAATTGTCTGCCTATCGTTTGATTATTTTCCTCAAAGCGAGAATAGGCCTTTTCCACAGAACCCAGGTAATTCATATCACTTATCCAAAACTTACGGTCAGTGCTATCCTGATAATTTTTCATTAAAAACCCTACCCTATCACTCACTACAGAAAGCTTTTCACTTACCGTATCAGAATCTATGGCATTTAGCCTAAGCTGAAAATCCTCCACAATTGAAATAAGGGAATCCACCGTTTGAATTTCTTCAGCAAACTTGCCATTGCTTTGGCAAGAGGCAGTTAGCAATATAAATCCGGCTGCTGCGAGAATTGACTTTATTTTATCCATTCGAAAGAAGTATAGGGAATTAGTACTTCAGGAACCTTAATTCCGTCCGCAGTTTGATAGTTTTCTAAAATTGCAGCCAATATACGAGGCAAGGCCAGTGCACTGCCATTTAAGGTATGACACAAGTGCGTTTTCTTGTCCTCCCCTCTGTAACGCAATTTTAGGCGATTACTCTGGAAGGTCTCAAAATTGGATACAGAGCTTACCTCCAACCATTTTTCCTGAGCGGCACTCCACACTTCAAAATCATAGGTAAGTGCAGAGGTAAAGCCCATATCACCACCACAAAGGCGAAGTACACGGTAGGTAAGGCCCAACTTTTGAAGCAGACCAGCAACGTGCTCTACCATCTCATCCAGTATTTTATAGGAGTCATCGGGATGAGAAACATTCACCACCTCAACCTTATCAAACTGATGAAGGCGGTTTAGCCCGCGTACATCCTTACCATAGCTACCTGCCTCTCTGCGAAAGCAAGGTGTATAAGCCGTACAACGGATTGGTAGTGAATCACGATCTACAATTTCGTCTCTAAAAATATTGGTAATTGGCACCTCAGCAGTGGGTATGGCATATAAGTCGTCCGCCTGCATGTGGTACATCTGCCCTTCCTTATCGGGAAGTTGGCCTGTACCATAACCTGAAGCTGCGTTTACAAAAAGCGGTGGGATATACTCCTCATAGCCGGCCTTTGTGTTTTCCTCTAAAAAGAAGTTAATAAGTGCACGTTGAATACGAGCTCCTTTTCCGGTGTAAACCGGGAAACCGGCACCGGTAATCTTCACTCCCAGATCAAAGCTAATAAGCTTGTATTGTTCGGTAAGCTCCCAGTGTGGCTTGGCGCCATCATAAAGTGTTGGCTTTTCTCCCCAGCTGTCCACTTCTACATTATCATCTGCTCCGCCACCTTCTACAACCAACTCGTTTGGCACATTAGGCAGGCTTACCAAAAGCTGATCAAGCGCATGCTGAATTTGCTCTTGTGCCTGTTGAAGCTCCTTGCTTTTTTCTTTGAGTTCGGTAGTTTGCCCTTTCAATTCGTTGGCTTCTGCTGCCTTTCCGCTCTTAAAAAGAACCCCAATTTCCTTGCTGATGCTATTGCTCTTCGAAAGCACATCATCCAACTCCACCTGGGTTTGCCTGCGTTGTTCATCCAGTTTCAGGATGTCGGCAATGGTAGTTTCAGCATCAATTCTTCTTTTGGCCAAACCGGCAATGGCGGCCTCTGTATTATGTCGCAAATAGCTAAGCTCCAGCATAACGATTGTAAATTTTGGGCAAATGTAAAAACAAAAAAAGCCCACAGGAAAAAGATCCTGTGGGCGATACAAAAAATATCTAAATCAGGATCAGTTCTCTATAGGAGCAACGGATACAAATGATTTATTGTCTCTTTTCTTTTTGAAAACTACGGTTCCATCAACCAAAGCAAAAAGGGTATGGTCTTTACCAATACCTACATTTTCACCGGGATTGTGTCTAGTACCACGCTGACGAACGATGATGTTTCCGGCAATAGCCTTTTGGCCACCGAAAATTTTCACGCCCAGGCGTTTACTTTCTGATTCTCTACCGTTTTTCGAACTACCTACTCCTTTCTTATGAGCCATGGCTTATCTCTTTTAAAAAATTCTATTAATTAGCTTAAAGCTTCGATTAACTCGTCCTTCTTCATAGAAGAATAACCAGTGATACCTTTATCCTTAGCCATTTCTCTCAACTCAGCAACAGTGTTGGAGTTAAGATCAGTGGTTTCGGCTGCAGCTGCTTCTACTTTAGGAGCAGTTTCTGCCTTTGGAGCGGTCTCTGCTTTTGGTGCTGCTTCTTTTTTAGGTTCTGCTTTTTTAGCAGCCTTCTTACCGTCACCTTTACCGATGGCTGTAATTTGAATTAAAGAAATGGCTTGTCTGTGACCGTTTTTCTTGCGGTAGCCTTTTCTTCTTTTCTTTTTAAAGACAATTACTTTGTCTGCTTTAAGGTGAGACACGATCTTAGCGCCTACTTCAATACCTTCTATAACCGGGGCGCCAACTTCTATAGCTCCGTCATTGTCGGTCAAAAGAACTTTGTCAAAAGAAATGACATCGCCTTCGTTACCTTCCAAACGGTTTACATAGATCTGCTGGTCTTGGCGTACTTTGTACTGGTGCCCTGCTATTTCTACAATTGCGTACATCTACACTTATTTTTTAAGGGCTGCAAATGTATGAAAAGATTATTTCTACAAATAGGTGTTGGATAAAAAGTTTTCTTCACACCATTATTTACCATTGCAAATATCATTCACTTGCTTCATCTACATTAGAAAAAGCAAGAATTAATTGCTTTTCTTTTCCCCTTCCCCTTTTTATTACTTTTGGCGCGCTACTAGAATTTGAATAAAAAATCATAATAAAAAACTCATACTATGAGAAAGTTGTCGGCACTGGTCCTCAGTTTGGGATTAGTTTATGGCGCATCGGGCCAAACCAATATTAAATTTACAGAGTATGACCTGGAGAATGGCATGCACGTTATTCTTCATGAAGATCACTCTACGCCTATAGTAGCAGTTTCTGTGCTATATCATGTAGGCTCTAAAAACGAGAAGCCCGGCCGTACCGGTTTTGCTCACTTTTTTGAGCACCTTATGTTTGAAGGTTCACCCAACATTGAGCGTGGTGAGTTTATGAAAATAGTACAGGGAAATGGTGGTGCACTAAACGCCAACACGTCTTTTGACCGTACTTTTTACTACGAAATTCTACCATCTAACCAACTGGAGCTTGGTCTTTGGTTAGAGAGTGAGCGTATGTTTCACGCTACTGTAGATCAAAAAGGTGTTGATACGCAACGTGAGGTTGTAAAGGAAGAAAAGCGACTTAGAGTTGACAATCGTCCTTACGGCTCATTTCTTGAAAAAGTATTTGGTGCCGCTTACCCAAATCACCCGTATGAGATTACCCCTATCGGTACTATGGAAGATTTGAACGCGGCCAAGATTGAAGATTTCGCAGATTTTTACGAAACCTTTTATGTACCCAACAATGCCACATTAAGCATTGCCGGGGATATAGATCCGGCTGCTGCCAAAGTGATGATTGAAAAATACTTCGGTCCTATAGCCAAAGGAACCAATGAAATTCCCCGCCCTACCCCTCCTATTACTTTAATGACGGAGCAGGTGGTGGATACCATTTATGACAACATTCAGTTGCCAGCCGTATTTCTTGGATACAAAATGCCACAGCAGGGTACTAAAGACACCTACGCTTTAGAGATGGTTACCACTCTTCTTTCGGGCGGACAGAGCAGCCGTTTTTACAAAACCTTGGTTGACGAAAAGCAATTGGGTGTAGCCGTTCAGGCTTTTCCATTTAGCCTTGAGTCTGGTGGCTTGTTTATTACCCTTGGTATTGCCAATATGGGTACTGATGTAACCGAGCTCAGAGACGGCATTGATGCCGAAGTGAAAAAAGTTCGCGACAGCCTTATCTCCGAAAAGGAATACGAAAAAGTGTTGAATCAACTGGAGAACGACTTTATCTCCAGCAACTCCACCATGGCTGGTATTGCCGAAAGTTTGGCCAACTACCATGTTTACTTTAACAACACCAACCTCATTAACACCGAAATTGAGAAGTACAGAGAGGTAACCCGTGAGGACATGCAGCGTGTGGCCCAAAAGTATTTGGTAGAAAACAACCGTGTGTTGCTATACTACCTCCCAAAAGGTCAAAATCAATAAAATATATTAAGAAGAGATCAACATGAAAAAGATATTTTCAATACTATTTACACTGGCTATTGCGCTTAGCACTACAGCACAAATAGACCGCAGCGTGAGACCCGAAGCCGGCCCCGCTCCAAAGCTTGACTTTGGTAAGTACAAGGTGTACGAAATGAAAAACGGCCTAAAGCTTATTGTGGTGGAAGACCACAAACTTCCCCGCGTAAGCATTAGCCTTATTGTAGACAGAGATCCTATTTTGGAAGGCAAAAAAGCCGGATATGTACAGTTAGCTGGCGAAATGCTTCGCCAGGGAACCACCACCCGCCCAAAGGCTGATCTTGATGAGGAAATCGACTTTATAGGAGCTTCCTTAAATACAAGTTCATCTTCTGTATCGGCAAGTGGATTGAGCAAGTATACCGAGAAGCTTATCTCCATAATGGCTGATGTTACCTTAAATCCAGCCTTTCCGGCTGAAGAATTTGAGAAGCTTAAAAAGCAGGCTATTTCCGGTATAGAATCTGAAAAGGATGATGCTGCTGCCATTGCTGAAAATGCATTCAGAGCTCGTGTTTACGGTTTAAATCATCCTTATGGGGAGATGATGACCAAGGAAACTGTAGAAAGTATCCAACTTGAAGATTGCAAAACCTACTACACCAACTACTGGGTTCCCAATGGCTCCTACATCGCTATAGTTGGAGATATTAAGGCCAAGGATGCCAAGAAGTTGATCAAAAAATACTTTGGCGAATGGGAAATGGGAAATGTACCTGTAAACGTTTTCGAAAAACCACAACCTGCCAATGGCATGGAAATCAGCTTTGTAAACAAGGAATCCGCAGTGCAGTCAGTAGTTACCATTGGTAATATAATTGACCTGAAGCCCGGTAGCCCTGATGAAGTAACCCTTCGCCTGGCCAACCAGATTTTAGGTGGCGGTAGCCTTGGTCGTTTGTTTCAAAACATTCGCGAAGACAAAGCCTACACCTACGGTGCTTATTCCAGCTATGATGACGATCGCCTTATAGGTCAGTTCAGTGCTTCGGCCAGTGTGCGCAATGAAGTTACCGATAGTGCCGTGATGGAATTTTACAAGGAATTTAAAAGGATACAAACAGAGCCTGTGTCTGCCGAAGACCTTGAATCCGCTAAAAACTATGTAATCGGAAGTTTTGGCCGATCATTGGAGAGCCCATCAACCATTGCTCGTTTTGCACTAAATATTCAGCGTTACAATTTACCTGCTGATTATTATGAAACTTACCTTGCCAAGCTACAGGCCATTACGCCTGAACAAATTATGGAAGTTGCCAAAAAATACATTGGCACTGAAAACACACACCTTGTAGTGGTAGGAAAAGCTTCTGATGTAGCTGATGACCTTAAAGCCATGGGTAAGCTTACCTACTATGATACCGAAGGAAATGTTACAGGAGAGCCAACTATTCCTATTCCTGACGGCATTACGGCAGATAGCGTTGTAAATAACTACATCCGTGCTATTGGTGGCCGTGAAAACCTGAAAAAGGTAAAAGACATTACCACCAAGTATGATGCTGAAATCACCGGTGCTCCGATGAAAATAAATGCCACCATTACTCGCAAAAAGCCAAATATGTACAAGATGGAAATGGTAGCAGCCGGCATGGGAACTTTAATGGCTCAAACCTTTGATGGCAAAAAGGGAAAAATGAGCGGTATGCAAGGAGAAAAAGAGATGGAAGGAGAAGAGCTGGAAGGCATGGCACAGCAATCTAAATTCGATGTTGAGTTGGATTACCTTACGGATGCCTATACCTTAAAGCTCACCAAAATTGCCAACGTTGACGGACAAAAAGCCTATGTAATGGAAGTGACCGATAAAAATGGCAAAAAGGAAACTGAATATTACTCAGTAGAAACCGGACTTAAACTAAAGACTGAAGCTACAGAGGATACTCCACAGGGGCCCATTACAAGCTCACAATCATATGGTGATTACAAAGCCGTAAATGGCGTAAAATACCCACATACATTGAGCATTGATGCAGGCCCGCAGAAAATAAAGATGACAGTTACTGAAATCAAGGTAAACTCAGGGGTAAAAGACTCAGAGTTTAAAATCTAAAGATTTTAACCACCCAAACAGTGAAAGCGGTATTTCCTTATTCAGGAAGTGCCGCTTTTTTTTGCTCCCTAAGGCGTTTGCGGTAGTTTACAATGTAAACCCCAATAAGGATGGAGCCCATACCTATGAAATGATCAATACCGATAGGTTCGCCATCCAATACACCCCACATTATAGCTACAATAGGTATGGCATAGGTAACGGATGCACCAAAGAGAGAGCCACTGGTTTTTATAAGATGGTTAAATATTATTACCGCCAGGCTAGTGCTCACCACCCCCATTATGGCCACATATCCAAAATTCACCCATGCCAAATCATCGGTTTGCATAATATGGATAAAATCCGTGGAAAACACATATATAGTGGCCGGTATCCCAACCGTAGCCAGGCTTAGCAAAGTTATGCTCAACGCATCCAGGTGCTTAAATTTTGCACTTAGGGTATTAATGGAAATGGCGTAACAAATAGTGGCAATAATGGGATACATACCATAAATCAACTTGGCTTCGTCAATTTTTAATCCGGGGAGCAGCAACCACAGGGCACCGGCAAATCCAAGGACAATTCCAATAACACTGGGGAGGCCCACTCTGGTTTTAAACCAGATGATACCAATGATAAGAGTAAAGAGAGGTACCAGAGCATTGAGCACTCCAACAACTCCACTATCCAGTTTTGTTACCGCCAGGGGAAATAAAATGTAGGGAATGGCATTACCCATGAGTCCAACCACAATTAGTGGAAACAGGTCTTTCCGTCTAAACTTTGAAAAGCGCCTGAAGGCGATAATCACCGTAAACCAAAAGGCTATAGCTACACGCATCATCCCAATCTGGCTATAGCTAAATGAGCGCAAGCCGTATTTCATTAAAATAAAGGAACTGCCCCATACCATGGCTAAAAGGGCAAACAGCATCCACGCTACAGCGGGATTTTTTGGTTGATCACTCATTTTGTGAGTTGGGAGTAAGAAGTAGGGAGATTGGAATTTGCATTTTGGGATTTGGAATTTGGGATTTCACAAACATCATTCAACATTGAACTTTTAACTTTTAAGCGTCTCCTCTGGCAAATCCTTAATATGGATGTACATAAAGCCATCGAGTGAATCATTAAAAAGGGGATCTACATTAAAGCAAACAATTTTGGCATTTTGCTTCAGGTACTTTTTAATAAGTACAGGTATGCGCAGATCTCCAGGCTCTACATCTCCAATAAGACGGTCAATTTTCTGAAGATCATCAGCGGTGCTTTCCTCCAAAATATTGAGGTATTCTTCGTCCAATTTAGGTTTAAAGGACTTCCTCGGTATAATCCATTGAGCTAGCTGCTCATCTCCAAAATTCCTCACCAAATATTCTACAATAAGTGATTTGCTGAATTTTGAAAATGTATTACTTACACTGGCACAGCCTGTAACATATTCCAGTTCAGGGTGCCTTTTTATAACCTGCACAATTCCCTTCCAAAGCAAAAACAAAGGCATGGGCTTTTGCTGCTGCTCCTTCACAATAAAGGCACGGCCCATCTCAAGGCTTTTGCTAAACATTTGATGAACCTCCTCACCCAGTTTAAAAAGTGTGGAAACGTAAAATCCCTTAATCCCATACTTTCTGTAAATTTCACTACCCACTCCCAGTCGGTAAGCCCCCACCACCTTCTCTGTATCCCTATCCCAAAGTATAAGGTGCTGATAGTGGTAATCATATACATCCAGATCAATGGGCTTGTTACTTCCTTCTCCCACTTCCCTAAAGGTAATCTCGCGCAGCCGGCCTACTTCTTCCAATACGTTGGGAATAACCTCGGAGCGGGCCACAAACATTGAGTAATGCTTTTCATCAAACAGAAAGCCTTTGCTTTTACGCAGCTTTTTAATCTCTGCCAGTATCAGGGCCGGATTTACCGGATCAATAACAGGCTCCTGCTTTTCGGGCCTTCGCAACGAAAACAATCGCTTACCGGGAGAAAGCGCCTCCTTTAGCAAATAAGTACGCTGGCGCAAAAAGGCCGTATAGTGTTCTATAGTTTCATATCCGTTTTGCTCTTTTACAGATATCTGCTTTCCGATGCGTATACGAATGGATTTATTTTTTTGCTTAAGCAGCTCAGACGGCAACTTGGCCGTTCGCAAACTTGAGTGAAGCATTGAGAGCAGGTAAAACATGTTGGTATTACGTGCTTCAAAGTAAATAGGGATAACAGGCACCTGCGCCCTTTTTATGGTTTTCATCGAAGATTCCGTCCAGGGCCGGTCGCTGATCTTACCTTCATCAAACTGATAGGTACTAACCTGTCCTGCAGGGAAAATCCCCAATGGATGCTGTTTTTCCACATAGTGAAGAGAATCCTTCACTCCACTGTAGCTATTGTAATACTCTTTATTATCAAAGGGGTTTACATAAAAAAACATATCCTTCAGAGGCTCCACCTTCTCCAAAAGAAAGTTGCCCATAACCTTAAAATCGGGCCGCACCTGGCTCACAAGCTTTATAAGAATAATGCCATCGAGAGCGCCAAGTGGATGATTGGAGATCGTAATGAAAGGCCCTTCCTTGGGAATACGTCTTAGCTCATCTTCAAAATAGTCAAACTCTGCATGAAATTCCTTCAGAATGGCGTCAATAAACTCCACCCCATGTAACTCGGCAAACTTATCATAGGCCTTATTTACATCAGATAACCGCAAAATGTCCATTATTGGCTTGGCTAAAGCGGTCATACCTATTCGGTCAAGCTTCACTATTCGTGCTACATCCTTCTTATCTACAAGGCTCATTAACGGTTTTGTTTGGTATAAAGCTAACTAAAAATGAATGCCTATGCGGTTACCACCTGATAAGTATTCCTACTCACCTGTTCTAAAAGCACTTCACCACTTTTCATCACACGCTCACGTGCGGCATCGTTGTAATTCCTTACACTGTACAGATTTACATTTTCGTTGTACGAAGTGTCGAAATCCTTCTTTAGTTCTTCAATCAGCTTTGGTGTGGTTATGGGATCATTGTTGATGCAAAACGAAGAACTTACCGCGGTATTTTGCGACATGTTAACACGCGTACCAAACTGATGCAGCAATTTGTAAATTTTACTCAGGTGATCTTCTACTATAAACGCCAAATCACGAGTGGATATGGTTATCAAAATTTGATTGTCCTTTTTGATAAAACAGGGCAACAACGGGTTTAAGTCCGATCCATTGCGGATAATGGTTCCCTCCTCAGCAGGATTCATAAAAGACTTAACTCTTAAGGGAATACCCTTTTTCTGCAGTGGCTGAATGGTTTTAGGGTGTATTACCGAAGCGCCATAATAGGCAAGCTCAATAGCCTCACGATAGCTTATTTCCCTTAACAACTCAACATTATCAAAAACCTTGGGGTCTCCATTAAGCACTCCGGGAACATCTTTCCAGATAACCACCTCATCGGCATCAAGCACATAGGCCAAAACCGAGGCTGTATAATCGGATCCCTCACGCCCCAGCGTAGTGGGATTTAAACCATCATCAGATCCTATAAAACCCTGGATTACGTATCTATTACCCGGAAGTATGGTTTCCTTAACCAGGCGTTGTGTGAAATTCCAATCAACCCGCGCAAACCTGAAATTTTGATCGGTACGGATTAACCTGCGGGCATCCAGCCACTTATTCTGATAGCCTGAACTATTGAGATAACTGGAAATAATTTTAGTGGAAACCAATTCACCAAAGGATACGATCTGATCGTAAATCTGGTTAAAGCCATTGGTTGGCTCCCCCTCGCAAATCAGCTCCAGCTGCATGAAGAGAATTTCCACATCATTGTGCACACGGTGCTCATCTGCAGGAAAAAGATTGTTGATAATCGTAAAATGTGCCTTTCGCACTTCATCAATCAACTCCTTGGTGTCTCCCTTCTTATTTATAAATGAATGAACAAGATTTTCAAGGGCATTAGTGGTTTTTCCCATAGCAGAAACCACTATAAGTATCTCCTCACCAGGATAATGGGCCAGCACATTAGCCACGTTTTTTACACTTTCCGCATCCTTAATGGAAGCACCCCCAAATTTGAAAATTTTCATCTGTTGCTATCACTTGATTTAGGCAGGCGAAGGTAGTGGCAAGGAAATTACCTCACAAAATTTAAAATTTGCGAAAACCATGGGAATGATTCCAAACGAAAAATAGATTGTAACGCTTGTTCGTCTTTAATAACAAGCCGGCAATTTCCCCACAAACCTGTACGGTGCGCGCTCCTCAATTTACAGTTTTACAAAATACTCCCACACGGCCTAATTAATTAAAAGATTGGTTGTTACTCACCCAACAATTAAACCCACCCTCAGAAGCAGGAAATTCATTTAGTGGTATAACTATTACACCTTTTACTCCTGTTAAATAGTTAGGTTATAAAACCACAAAGTTGTGTATCCTCATGTATTTTCACGCTGCCTTATGGGCACTCACTCTGACTTGAGAATTATATTTGTAAAACACAATCATCGTAAGAAATCATACAACATTGATTTACAAGTACATAAATCCAATGTTAAGTGTTGAAATATTTTTAATTTAGGACAATCAATATCACATAAGCAAACGTCCTTTGTAAACAAACTGCATTGTCAAAAATCGTTCGTATATTATCATACTATACATTCCGATTTTTGTAAGGAAATCTACTCTTTTTGACTCATTTACCATGTCCACCTCAGCCAAAAACAAAACCTATTTCGTAGGGTTTACCAAAACATTTTCAGATAACATATCCCTGCTTCTTGAAAATATTCTCCCCGCTTATAAAGGAGAATCAATTCAAAACCTGAGAGACATTAAAACTTGTGCGTTACAGGGTTCCAATAGCCTTATTCTAATTATGGCCCCTAAGGGTAGTGAAGATAAACGGGTATTTTGCAATGAGGTTTTATATCTCACTAATATCAGCCCTTCTGTTATTTTTACCGAAGGAGATAATGATGAGCTGCAAAAGGAAGCAATAGAACTGGGGCTAACAGGTTTCATCAATATTAACGACCTAAGCCTTCCCTTATTAAGGATGGCTATAGCATCTTCCCACAAGGCTTTTCATTTAAACCGTTTATTAAATCAAACGGTTTCAAATTATATGCACCTCTTTGAGCAGAGCCCTCAGCCCATGCTGATTTACAAAGAAGAGGACCTTAGCATCATCAATGTAAATGAAACCGCATTAAAGCTATATGGTTACACCCGAGAAGATTTTCTAAAACTCTCTATCAAGGAGCTGAGGCCCGAAGAAGATCTACACAAGTTGTTTGAAGCTATAGAAGAGCGCAAAAAAGGAAATACAGAGTTTAAGAACTACTCCAGACACCTTAAGAAAGGTGGAGAGTTTTTTTATGTTGAAATAAAAAGTGCAGCCCTAAACGTAGATGGCAACAAAGCCCGCCTGATTTTAGCTACGGATATAACAGAAAGCACAAATGCTAAAAAAGCCCTTGTTCTTACTAAAAATCGCCTAAAATCACTCCTTAAATACAGCGCTGATTTAGTGGGTATTTTAAATAAGGAAGCGCAGTTACAATATATAACCCCCAGTACAGAGGTTGTTTTGGGGCACAAAATAAAACAACTGCTTGGAGAAAATTTACTGGGCTATATTCACAATGAGGATGTTGAAAAATTTGCGAATAAATTTCAAACCACCCACCACACCTCAAAACGAATCAAAATGCCTCTGGTTCGCATCAGAAATGCATCAGGCCAATGGAGGTGGATTAGCTCAACGGTAATCAATCTTAGCAATGAACCCGGTATAAACGGGCTGGTAATAAATGGCAGGGATGTAACTGCGGATTTTGAAAATCAGCTTAAAATCCAGGAAAGTGCTGAGAGATATGAAAATGTAGCCAGGATTAGCAATGATGTTATTTATACTCATAACTTCCAGCACCGACTAACAACGATAGCTGGTACAGCTTACAAATCAATATTTGGTCATAAACTAGCGGCCATGTCCATGGAAAGGGAGTTTTGGAAAGAAAAGATTCATCCTGACGACCTCGATCAAGTAGAGAAAAAACTTGCAGCCTTTTTGAATGACGAGAAAAGCCAACAGGGCAGTCTCGAATACAGATTCCTTAAAGCTGATGGTAATTATGCCGACATCCTGGACAGCTTTTTTGTAAGGCGTAAAAACGGAGAATTATACGATCTGCAGGGTGCTATGCGAGATATCTCTGCTCAAAAGTTTCATGAAAGAATTATTTCTTTTGAAAAGGATATTTATGCATTAAACGCCCGTGCCAATATGAGCACGGATGATCTTTTTAATGAAGTAGCGCTAAGAATGGAGAGTATAATCCCTGACGCTCATTGCAGCATATTAGAACTTGACGATCATAGGGCAACTCATCACGTTGCAGCTCCAAACCTGCCCAAGGAATATTGTGATGAACTGAACGGACATCGCATTGGGCCAAGAACAGGATCATGTGGCACCGCCATGTACCTTGGCACTAACGTTATTGTAAGTGACATTTCCACAGATCCCTTGTGGAGGGATTATGCTGAACTGGCCAAAAAACACCAGCTAAAAGCCTGCTGGTCCATCCCCATAAAATTACGCAGTGGCATTGTGGTTGGCAGTTTTGCAACCTATCACAAAACCGTAAAAACGCCTACCGAGCATGACCTTAAATATATTGAGCGGGCCGCCCATGTACTGGGAGCCCTTATGGAAGGCTGGAAAGCCCGGGAAGCCACAAATCTTTCAAACGAGCGCTACAATTTAGCAGCAAAAGCAACAAAGGATATTATTTGGGATCATGACGTTTCCACAGACATTACAACTTATAATGAGGGAATCAACACAATTTTAGGATACCCCCTTTCAGAAAGGATACAATACTCCAACTGGTGGCCGGAAAGAATTCATCCCAATGATGTAGAAAAAGTAATGACAGCCTTTAAGGCGTTGAAAAAAAGCGGCTCTCACATCACCCTAAAGTACAGGTTCAGATGTGCAGATAACACCTACAGGCACTTTGAAGATAAGGCCTATGTGGTTAGAAATGAAAACGGAGACTTAAAACGGATCATTGGGGCCATGCATGACATTACCGATTTCGTGAAAAACCTTCAGGAAATTGAAGCTCAAAACAAAAAGCTCAAGGAAATTACATGGCAACAATCTCACGAAGTCAGGGCTCCACTCTCCCGAATCATGGGACTTGTCAATCTCCTGGAAATGTCCACCTTTAAAGAAATTGAAGAAAAAACTATATTGGGCCATATTAAGGACTCGGCCAACGAGATGGATGGCGTAATTAGGAGTATTGTTTCGAAAATTGATAAGGAAAAGATAGAACTCAGGTATTAAAATGAAGGTACTTATTGTAGATGACGACATGATTTTTACAATGATGCATTGCCTGCTCATCAAAAACAGTGGAATATCCACCGATCCCCATACTTTTAGTGATGGCAAATCTGCTTTGGACTTTATCATTAACGATACCGATCCGGATACTGAGTACTTAATTTTGCTGGACATCAACATGCCCGGGATGAATGGGTGGCAGTTTCTCGAGAAAACCACAAACCAACATTTTTCACCCCGATTGAGCGTAGCCATGGTTACGTCAAGCATAGCTCCCGAAGACATCAATAAGGCCAGGGAGTTTCCACAGGTGGTTGACTACATCACAAAACCCTTCTCTACAAAATCCTGCGAGCGCCTGAAGGAGCTGTTATTTACCAAATAGCACATACTCCAAACCTCTTCATTATTAGTAATAAGCGTTCATAAACGAACAGTCAGGTGTACAAAACCGCACACCTGACAATTTTGAAGATCGGGCAAAATGCTCATTCTCAATTTTTAATGTTAGTGGCATTTCCATTGAATATATGGCCGATAGTTTAAGACTAACCCTTTAAATAGATAAATTTACCACTAAACCATTTTTAAAAAGTCAATATGAAAAAACTTAGCATATTAATTACCACTCTTGTTTTAGGGTGCTTTTCAGCTCAGGCACAAACGGCCGATGAAATTATAAAGGGCTATCACGAAGTAACAGGAGGTGAAGCTGCCTGGGAGAAAGTAACCGGAATGACCATGAAAGGCTCAGTAAATCAGGGCGGGATGGAAATTCCTGTAGAAGTAACCCAATTGAAAAGTGGAGAGCAGCTGATTTCCATCAACCTTCAGGGTAAGGAAATAGTACAGAGCGCCTTTGATGGTGAAGTACTGTGGAGCACCAACTTCCAAACTATGAAACCAGAAAAGGCGGATGGTGAAATGCTTATAATAACCAAGCAGCAAACCCAGGATTTTCCGGATGCCCTTTTGAATTACAAGAAGAAAGGCTATACAGCCGAGCTGGTAGGATCAGAAACCATGGATGGTGTGGAAACCCATAAAATTAAACTCACCAAAAAACCACTCTCTATAGAAGGTAAAGAGGTTGAAAATATTGATTATTACTATTTTGATAAGGAAACCAATATACTGATAGCACAAGAAAGTGAGGTTAAGGTTGGTCCACAAAAAGGTATTATTTCGCAAACCCTTTTTAGTGACTATCAGGAAGTGGATGGCCTTTATTTTCCATTCTCCATTTCTCAGGGAATAAAGGGCGGAGGCTCTCAGCCCCTTGTTGTTAAAGAAATTATTATCAATCCCGAAGTTGACAAAAGCCGATTTGCTTTCCCTGTGGAAGTAGAAATTACAGAAGAGTAAATAAACAACCCAAAATGAAGAAAAACTATAACCTCACAGCCCTTCTATTAGCTGTGGCCAGCCTTTGTTTTGCACAAGGTCCGGATGCAGTCCCGAACCTCTCGGGAAAAGAATTATTTGGTGACTTGAAAGCTCGCCAAATTGGCCCGGCACTTATGAGTGGGCGAATTACCGACCTGGAAGCCCATCCCACCGACTCCCGCATATTTTATGTGGGCACAGCTGGCGGTGGTGTGTGGAAAACCAATGACGGTGGCGCCACGCTAAGTTCCATTTTTGACGACTATCCGCAATCCATCGGCTGTGTGGCTGTAGATCCTTCAAACCCCGAAACAGTTTGGGTGGGAACTGGCGAAGTATGGACCCGTAATAGCACCTCCGCTGGAAAAGGCCTGTACCGTACCGTGGATGGCGGAAATGCCTGGACGAAGATTGAAGGCTTTGACAATGCTGATCGCATCAGCAGTATAGAAATAAACCCCAAAAACAGCGATGAGATTTATGTGGGCGTGCTTGGTGCCCTGTGGGGCGATAGTGAGGACCGTGGAGTTTACAAATCAACTGATGGCGGCAAAACCTGGAGTAAAATATTTTACATAGACCAGGGCACAGGCGCGGCCGACTTGGTGATGGACCCAAACAACCCAGCTACACTTTACGCCTCCATGTGGCAATTCAGGCGCACGGCTTGGTCATTTAACTCTGGTGGCGAAAAAAGTGCATTGTACAAATCAACGGATTCAGGTAAAACGTGGAATAAAATCCACAATGGCTTCCCTTCCGGGAAACTGGGAAGGATTGCTTTTGCTGTGGCACCTTCCAACTCCAATATTTTATACGCTACAGTTGAATCTGAAAAGGATGCAAACAAAGGACTTTACCGCTCAGACGATGCCGGCAAAAGCTGGAAACACCTTAGCAATGACTTTGAGTTGGTGGTACGTCCATTTTACTTTTCCAGAATTGTAGTTGACCCCAAAGACCCGGACGTAGTGGTGAAAGGTGGTCTGCGAGGTTCAATAAGTCGAGATGGCGGTAAGACTTTTAGAAATCTGGGCAACATGCATGCCGACATACACGACATCCTGTTTGACATCAAGGATTCAGACAGATTGTATGCCGGAACAGATGGTGGTGTGTATCGCTCATGGAATGGAGGTACCACCATGGAAATGATAGAAAATCTTCCTGTATCACAGTTTTATCATGTAGATGTGGATGAGGCCACGCCCTTTAATGTGTATGGCGGTTTGCAGGACAATGGCTCGTGGTATGGCCCCTCAAGCTCACCCGGAGGTGTGGAAGCCCGCGACTGGAACCGTATTGGATACGGTGATGGATTCCGCGTTTTAAAGCATCCTACCAAAGACATTATTTACTCCGAAATGCAGGGGGCCGAAAATGTGTGGCGATATGACATAAAGAAGAATCAGCAAAAAACAGTACAGCCACTTAAAGTGGAGGGTGATCCCAAACTGCGATTTAACTGGAACGCTCCGATTAGCACCAGTAATCACAAGCCAGATAGATTGTATATCGGCAGCCAGTTTGTACACATGAGTGACGATATGGGCGATACCTGGAAGAAGATCTCTCCCGACCTCACCACTAATGACAAAAACAAACAGCAACAAGCCCAATCGGGTGGCCTTTCGGCAGATAACTCCGGAGCTGAAAACCACACCACCATTTTCACGATTGCAGAATCTCCCCTGGATGAAAACATACTTTGGGTGGGTACAGATGATGGCAATGTGCAGGTAACAACCAATGGAGGTAAGAAGTGGACAAATACCGTTAAAAATATAAAAGGCCTCCCTGCCAATACCTGGGTTTATCATATTGAGCCGAGTAATTTCAGCAAGGCTACAGCCTATGCAGTGTTTGATGGGCACACCAAAAACGACATGAACACCTATGTTTATAAAACCACAGATTATGGAAAAACCTGGACGTCATTGGTAACTCCCGAAATCGAAGGGTTTGCCCGCAGCTTTCAGGAAGACTTTGAAAATCCAAACTTGTTGTTTTTAGGAACTGAACTTGGCCTGTACATTTCCATTGATGGAGGAAAATCATGGAAGAAATTTACCCAAAACTTTCCCGCCACAGCAGTACATTACCTAACGCAAAATAAGGCTTCGGGCAGCCTGGTAGCTGGCACACACGGCCGTGGTATTATCATTATTGATGATGTTGCCATTCTTCGCCAAATTACCCCTGAGGTATTGGTAAAGGATGTTCACTTTTTTGAAGTGAAGGACAACATGATGATGGAAGAAAGTGGTTTTGGTGGAGCCAGTACAGAAACACAATTTGTAGGCCCCAACCCTTCCACATTTGCCACCATTCCCTATTATCTGAAAAAGCGTCACATCTTCGGAAAGATGACCATGGAAATACAGGATATGGATGGCAATTTGTTAAGTGAGCTATCTCCCGGAAAATCAAAAGGAGTAAATGCCGTAACCTGGTATTACACCAGCAAGCAGCCAAAAGTGGCCAGGGGCAAATCCATTTCTTATGGTGGGTTTACGTCACTTCGCGTTCCGGCTGGTACTTATAAGGCTGTGCTCAAAAAAGGAAAGGAAACTTTTGAAACCACAATCACCTTGGTAACCGATACCTCATCTCTGGTAACAGACGAAGAGCGTAAGCTGAATTATAAAGTATCCAAGGAGCTTTATGACATGACGGAGCAATTGGCTTATTTGGTTTATGAGATTGACGAAACCATAATGCTGGCTGAAAAAGTACAGAAGGAAAAACCAGATTCTAAAAAAGTAACCCAGGCGGTGATCGATGCCCTTAACGACTTTAAAAAGGATTTGGTGGTAACCACCGGAGACAATTATGTAGGGCGTGCTGAGAATGAGTTGCGGGAAAACATATTGGACCTGTATGCCAAAGTGGCCAACCGATATGACGCCCCTACTCAGGCAGAACTGGACAACTTGGCTGTGCTTAAAGCAGAAATGCAAGAGGCCTGGAACGGCATGCACGCCATCCACGAAAAGCAAATAAAAAGTATGAATCAGTATTTGGATAAAAACGAAATACCAAAACTGAGCTTTATGAGTTTTGAGGATTTTAAAAAGAGTTAAACGCTCTGTTTCTAAATAATAAAAGCCCCTTGAAATCAAATTTCAAGGGGCTTCTTTTTTTAAACAAAACTCAATCTAATAAACCTTTGAGCTTACAGGATTTTCAAACCAAAGAAGATTTACGGCTCCTTTGGTAGTTGCCCAAAGTTGAAACTGTGGATAAGACTCCAGAATATCTGTTTTTTCTAATGGATGTCTGAACGTAAAACCAGGTGCCGTTACAATTTCAATGGCCCATGGAAGTCCACTTTCGGTATTATAAGTACCATTAAAATCATCTACTGTATTCAGCAAGCTACTATTAGCCACAGAAGTAGCCGAGAATCCGTCTAAATGAATCTCATGAGACATATCATCTCTTCGGAAGATATAAAAATCTGGAAGAACGTTTGTTACTGTATTAGGCACAAATGTTATTGTAAACTGAAACTGCTCAGGCGTGGCATCATTTCCCGTACCTGTATTGGTATAATAAGTACTTTGAGCAGCAAAGACATCACTAAAAATCACAATTCCATTTGTCAAACTTTGATTAGCAGTAGCATTTCCTGAAATTCCTGATATAATATTAGCATTAAACTCCTGCTTGTTGGTGTTTTTAAGCAATAGTCCCATTCCATTTTTTATACCGGCACCCACAGCATTTAAATCAATGGTAATGGTTGCATCAACAAGGTAGTTATTGGCATTTCTGGTATAAACGATACTATTTTTAACAACCAGATCGTTGAAGTCAAAATCACCCATAGCCGGCCATAAGTCTTCAAAAGCCAAAAACTGATTCCCAATAGTTGGAAAACTGGATTGATAAGCCCTGTCAGGATCGTTGGGGAACTGATCCAGGTTATCTGCAACTCCATCTCCATCAGCATCACTTACGGTGGAAGTGCTTATAAATACCACATCATCTACATAACTGTTTTGAGCACCTGATGACCATACTAGTGCTTTTACCGCATTGGATGGCACTGTACCTGAGTGTTGACCTCCAACAGTAAGTCCAAACACAGAGGGATAAGAATAGCCGATAAAATTATCAGAAGCATCAAAGAAGCTTATCACAATTCTTGTATTAAAATTTTGCCATAAAGAACTAATGGTAAAAGGGCTGCCTGCCACTACGTTTATAGTTTGTCCCCAAAATATTGAATTACCGTCAAGGTTTAGCTTCAATACGGTATCGTTTAAGACCAAGTTAGTATTAAGTTCATAGGCAGCACTACTTAGATGCCATTTCCCATCAATGGCACCAGGCTGATTGTAGCTAAACGTCAAATCGGTAACTACATTAGCCTGTTGGTTAAATGCGCTATTTGCCAAAAGGTTTACTCCGGCCGTTGTTGTTGATTTCCTGCTATTAAGCGCGGTTTTTTTACTACCGGCAAGAATCTCATCCAATGATGTCAACTCCAGGGTAAAGTTGCCTGTGTGTTTCAATCTTGAATAATCACCAGTGGCAGGATAATAAACATATGCTTCTGTGGATTGTGGAAGGTGAATGTAAAAATCAGCAAGGCCATTTTTCACAAAGGCCTGATCCATTACCACCCCACTTTTGTTTACAATCTGCACAGGCTGTCCTTCCATATACAATTTATCTTTGGAGATAACTGATACACTTAAGCTACCCTTTAAAGACGATGACCAGTTAAAACTCTGATCAACTGTCAACTCACTGAGCTCAGTAGCTGCACTATTATCCAAAAACTGACCTTGGGAGTTTTCCTTCTGGCAGCTTTGTGTGCTAATTAATACGGTTATGGCGAAAGCCATTCTAATGTTGAATAATGTCGTTTTCAATTGTTTGATTTTTAAGTTACTATACTATCAATTCGCTCATTTTATCATAGTGCGAATTTATATGCACGCTCAGTATTTGCAACTTACTTATCGTTAAAGTGCAAGAATTAAGGGTTAACAGCAACCTACTCCCGATATTTGACTGGGTAATCAAAGAAAACAGCCCCTTGAAATGAGTTTCAAAGGGCTGTTTTTACCTATAACTAGATGCCTATGTCTCTATGATGTTTTATTTTTCTAAGCTTTTTAAACACAAAGGCGCATAACTCACAAAGATTTGATGCAGGATACGCGCCTACTTCAAATCCCACTTACAGTTCCACCACTCCCTTTCTATGTTGGCACCAATGCGCTCGTAAAAACGAACAGCATCTAGATTCCAGTCCAGCACCTGCCAATCCAGTCGATCGGCACCGGCTTTTCGGGCTTCTCCGGCAGTGGCATTTAACAGTGCCAAACCAATGCCTGCACCGCGAAGTTCTGGCTTTACATATAAATCCTCTAAATAAAAACAGCGCCCATTCCAAGTGGAATAGCGCGGGTAGTAAAGGGAAATGCCAATAACAGCTCCATCTACTTCAGCCACTAAAAAGTCAAAGGCATTGTGGGTTTGCCAGTCTTCCAGCAAGCGGCTTTCGTTGTTTATCACCTTTTCGGGAGCTTTTTCAAATTCCGCTAAATCGCGAATGAGGCCCATCAGAGCCGGAATGTCTTTTTCAGTGCCTTTACGGATTGTTGCCATTGGGTTTACATTTTTCTTTAATTATGAAGATGTACATTTTAACTGCTTCAAAGTAAGTAAAACAGGATTTAGTGGGCTTGCTTAAAAAGCTTGTTGATAAGGGTTTTATCAGAAATTAGGATTTTAGGGGATATAAATTCCTTTTTGAAAGGCCTCACTTACACGCAAAATCCACCAGATTTATAGCGCTTCCTGGAGGGATTTCAGGACTTAAAAATTCAGAGAGGCTAAACGCAATGGCATTCAACTAGAGTTAGCTACAATAAAAATGAGTCAATTAAACCCTTAATAAAGTAATGAGTCTGATTGAATGATGTTGAACGAAATAATTAAAACATGTCAATCAAAATCATTCTGTTAACACTAATTTCCAGCATATATAACATTGCTTTTTGTCAAACATATCCAATTGTAGATACCGATGTTAGCGACTTTTACAACAACAATTCTATTATCCCTGCACCCACAATTGGGCAAGCATTTTATGGGCAAGACGCTCAGTACTCAGGCAATCAACCTTCGTATACCGACAATGGCGATGGAACCATCACCGACAATGTAACCGGCTTAATGTGGGAAAAGGATATGGGTACTAAAATTACCTATGACTCTTCTTTTTCAAAAGCATCCAACTCCAATCTTGGAGGTTATACGGACTGGCGAGTGCCTACGATCAAAGAATTATATTCTCTAGCCAGTTTTACAGGAAGATGCTTTGGAGATAACTCTGTATTTATGTTTATAGATACAAATTACTTTAATCAGCCTATTGGAGACAATTCAATTGGTGAGAGGGAAATTGATGCTCAAACATGGTCTTGCACACAGTATGTTGGGATAATAATGACGGGAGACACAGCAGTGTTTGGATATAATTTTGTGGATGGACGCCTCAAAGCATATCCTAAATACAAGCCTCAAAATAACATCCCAAATACTATGTACTTTAGAATGGTAAGAGGAAATACAGTTTATGGACTAAATAATTTTGTAGATAACGGAGATGGTACAATCACAGACAATGCAACTGGGTTGATGTGGCAACAAGCAGATGATGGAAATCCCCGTGATTGGCAAAACGCCCTCTCGTATTGTGAAAACCTGTCACTAGCGAGTCATTCTGATTGGCGACTACCTAATGCTAAAGAATTACATAGCATTCTAGATTATTCTCGCTCACCCCAAACAACAAATTCTCCGGCCATAGACCCTTTGTTTTCGTGTACTTCATTTAACAATCCTGATGGAAATCCTAATTATGGGGCCTACTGGACAAGCTCTCCTTTACAAGATGGGCCTGCGCCATATACTGATGCTGTTTATATATGCTTTGGAGAAGCTCAAGGCCAAATGTCCTTCCCGCCAAACAATGTCCCTACGATATATGATACGCATGGTGCTGGAGCTCAAAGAAACGATCCAAAAGAAATAGGGAACAATACTTATCCAAGTTATCACGGTCCACAAGGGGATATTCAATATGTAAATAATTTTGTCAGAGCTGTCCGAGATATTTCAACGACAACTTCAATTAAAGAACTAGGCAGTAATCTATTTAATGTTTATCCAAACCCTGCAACAAACAGCATAACAATTATATCTACAGATAAAATAAAAACAATTGAAATCTACAATATGATCGGTAAAAATGTATTCATAAATTCTTCACATGTTCAAACAGCGATAATTAATGTAGACAACTACCAACCAGGCGTGTATCTAATAAAAATAACTTCGGAAAATAATTTATTTCAATTAAAGAAAATACTCGTAACTAAATAAAACAAGTATTTAACCAATCTCCCTCCTGCAACTCACCTCGGATTTGAAATACGGGTGTTGCTTGTTTAAAAAAAAAACGAGGATTTAGGCAAAGTCATATGCTCAACACGGATTTACAAATCAATAGTGTTCGAAACATGGGTATCTGCACAAATTGAACTTGCATTAATTACAAATTTTGTAGTAATCTGAGGTTGAAGTCCTGAATAGAACAAGATATTTTAAAACCTTAATAAAGGGTTCTTTCACTTATAATTACAAATCCCTGTCAGCTCAGAATTATTGCCTTATCGTTAGATTTATTCAGTTCTCAACAACCCCGTTTACGCGGATTTTCAATCCGGGCGCTTCCTTTCTCAATAACTTAAAGCGAATCATAAAAAAAACCTGAGCCATGTGGTTTTACAAATCCACACCAGCTCAGGTTTACTGTCTTATTGTTAGGTTTTTCCGCTTTCGGGCTCCCAACTATATATTCCCGACTACTTACTTACAACTCCACCTCTACCTGATTCCTAAGCACATCCTCTAACGTCTGTCTTTTTGTAATCAAATGAGCTTTGCCTTTGTGTATTAAAACCTCAGCGGGCTTATAGCGGCTGTTGTAGTTATTGGCCATGGTAAAGCAATAGGCACCGGCATTTCTAAAGGCCAGAATATCACCTTCTGCAATCTCCGTAATCTGACGATCGCTGGCAAAGGTGTCCGTTTCGCAGATATAGCCCACAACCGTGTACACACGGGTTCGGCCTGTAGGGTTGCTTATATTTTCAATATGGTGGTAGGCATCGTAAAACATAGGGCGAATCAGGTGATTCATTCCTGTATCAACACCAGCAAATACTGTGGCGGTGGTTTGTTTCACCACATTTACTTTACAGAAAAAGTAGCCCGATTCACTCACCAAAAATTTTCCTGGTTCAAATTCAATTTCCAGCTCACGACCATATTCCTTGCAAAAGTCGTTGAACATTTTGGTCATCTTTTTACCCAACTCTTCTACATCAGTAGAGATGTCATTAGGCTTATAGGCCACTTTAAATCCGCTACCAAAATCAATGTATTTCAAATCCGGGAAATCACGCGCCACATCAAGCAGCAACTCTGCTCCCTTCAGGAAGGTATCCACATCCAGAATATCGCTACCGGTGTGCATATGCACACCTTCCACATTAATGTTGAGGCTTTTTACAAGGCGCTCCAAGTGGCGCGTTTGGTGAATACTGATTCCAAATTTTGAATCGATATGACCTGTAGAGATTTTGATATTCCCGCCCGCCATAATGTGTGGATTTAGTCGAACACACACCGGGTATTTATTCCCGTAAAGGGCGCCAAACTGCTCTAATATGCTTAGGTTGTCTATGTTGATACGAACGCCAAGTTCAACTGCTTTTTTGATTTCATCAAAGGAAACCCCGTTGGGCGTGTAGATAATATCATGTGGCTCAAACCCGGCTTTCAGGCCAAGCTGCACCTCCTGAATGGAAACCGTATCGAGGCCACTACCGAGGCTTTTAAAAAACCGCAACACATTAATATTACTGAGGGCCTTACAGGCATAATTGATCTTATGTTTACTACCCTTAAAAGCTTTGGAAAGGCGTTTATACTGCATTTCCATTTTAGCGGTATCATATACATAAAGGGGAGTGTCATACTCGCGGCACAAGTCCAGCGCGTTTACCCCTGAGATCAAAAATTGTCCCTCTGTAAGTTGCATGGGTAGTTATTTATTTAAAAAAATGAGGCGCAAAAGTAAGGTTTAGCGAATAGCTTATAGTCGATAGTCCACAGTAAATCACCCCCTTTGCCATGTCACCAGAGAATCACCCCCCTGCGCCCCCCTCAAGGGGGGAGTCCTCCGCGAGGGTACTTCTCGGCACTATAATGAGTATAGATACAAACAAACCTACTTACATTGCTTTTGGTTACCCCCTGCCCTCCTCAAGGGGAGGAGTCCTTTGCGAAGGCACTTCTCCCTACCATAATGAGAATAGGTACAAATAGGCCTTCCTGCAATCCTTTTGACCGCAAAAACTCACCGGCCCAAATCCCCCTTGAGGGGCGTGAAGGGGGGGGGACGGTTTAGGGTAGACAAAAAAAACCGCCTGAAAATCACTTTTCAGACGGTTTCTCGCTCAACTAAAAACCAAAATAAAACCCAATTCAGTTTACCGTTTAACTACACGGACTACCTCTTTGCTATTTTTAGTTTCAAAATAATATAGTCTCATCCCTGCGGAGTAGTTATCCTCTAATTCCACAGATTGAAATGGTTGAATCACAAAGCTGTTAAGCTTCTGCCCCAAAACCGAGTAAATAGTAATTGTGGCCTCAACTTCCGTAGGGTTGTCAATTACCACTTTATCCTGATAGGGGTTTGGATACACCTGCAAACCTGTTTTGGCAAACTCTTCAATACCTATAGTTCCATTGCTTGCATTAGGTGTGGAGGTAGTAAACACCACCCAGGTTGGGGATGCATCGTAAGAACGACCATAGGATTCATCTGTGTTTTGTGCGCCAAATAAAATGTAGTCGATAGTATCTACGGAAGTACCATTTTTTTTATAAAGCCCAATTTCTTCTCCGCTTTTGCCAAGCGCAAAATTGGCATGATCGGTTCCTTTAGTAATGTCTTTAGAAGCCCAAATCAACTTAAAGCCTCCGGCCGCAATATACTCGGCTGGCAAAGCAAACTGAGTAGGATCTGAGGCATCGTCAGTAAGGTAGTAATCTCCTAAAAAGATACTGTCGGAAGTAGTATTGTAAATCTCAATCCAATCCTCATAATCTCCGTTTTGATCGGTAATAACATTATCGTTATCGGCCATAAACTCATTAATAACCAACTCGTTTATTGCGGCAACGGCTGCAATGCTATGGTACTCATGCTCTGCCCTTACGGGAGAAAATTTTCCAATAGTGCTGTTTTCAGCATAGATATAATACTGCACCTCAGAAGTAGAAACTGTTAAATCCGCTCCATACACACCATCTCCTGCAGCTCCATCATTATGCATTCCGTCATCCAACATTTGCACACGGGTAAAAGGCAGTGTAACCGCAGTTCTGTATCCCAGGTAAACATCATTTTCATTAGCAATAGCAGCTGTAATGCTGATAGTTTCATTTAGCAATGGAGTTTGATTGGACGGAGTAACTGATGAAATTATTGGCTCAGTAGCAGTAAAATCACTTTGCGACAACAAATACGTACTTCGTCCATTCATAAGGTTGGTAATACCGGGAGCAGAACTCGCCTGTGGGCCACCTCCACTGGTAACATCAGAATTTATATTACTCTGAAAATTGGCAAACGTGTAAAACTTGTTTGGATCTGCCTGCACTGCAGAGCTTATCAAAGTCTGCAGGGTTTGGCCGGTAGTATAATAGCTGTTGTTGCTAAAGTTTTCGGTAAGTATTGTTTTGCAATGGGCCAGATACATGCGCTTGTACATAGGCACACTTAGCAATTGCTTAATCAATGGGTAATTGGCATCATTACTATGCAGCAGGTGACTCATTTGTTGTTTGTCCGTAGTGCTGTTCAAACTCCCGGAACCTGTCATTGAAAAACGTCCGAATGACTCATTCAAATCCCAAACTGTAGGTACAAAGCGTTTGTTGTCATCTCTATACAGGTAGTAATTTTGGGCAAAAGCACCAATATAGCTATCTAAGTTCACTAAAACATTATCAAAGGCCAACATCCATAAAACGCGATCCACATCTAAAATTTCCTCTATGCTAGCAATGTTGTTTTGAAGGGTGTCACAAAGATTAATCAGCTCTTTCCAACCCGCGTCAGACTTCATTTCATAAGCATCATAATAGCTGGTGCTATCCTGACCTAAGTAAACCAGGTTAGGATAATCATTAGTGCCGGGCCCAGCTCCTGCAGGAGGATTACACTTTACCCGGGTATTGTTTTTTGAATAGTATCGGCTTTGTACAAACTTTTTGCTCACGGCTTCTGAGTTACTGTAAAGACCAATAAGGTTTCCGTTTACATACACATTGGCGTAGTTGGAAAGAGGTGCATCCATATACTGCCTAAGTATTTGATAGGATAAAACCTCGCGAACAAAGGAGGGATCGTTGTAAACGTTACTGAGTTTTATATCAGTGTAATTTTCATAGATATGTTCCTTATAAGTATCAAGCTCAATATGAAATGGATTTTTGGTTTGATTGGCATTGTAGGTGCTGTTGCCCTTGTATTTTACGCCTACGCTGTCAAACAAAACACCGTTCACTTCCACGCTCTGAGCCATAATGTAGCCATCAGCCCCGGCTTTCTCGGCATCCAACAGTGCATCCCAGTTGCTTTGCGCAAAGGTTATTTTAATGGTTTGAATGGTACTTAAATTGTAAAAACTCTGAGCCTGTACGTTCAGAAGTATCAGCGAAGCCAATACTGTAAGAGTCATTTTTTTCATGGATAAACTGTAGTTATTTATCCATTAGACAACACCTCTCTGGAAATCCTTCGCGGGAATTGAAAATATTCTATTCCCTAGCTAATCAGCTCAATCTGCTTGAGGTTCTGAATTTTGTTTCTTTCCAGGAATTCATCCACACTTTCAAAGTGCTCAATAACACGCTTATTCTTAAATTCAAATACTTTTTGAGATAAGCCCAAAAGGAAATCCCTGTCGTGAGACACCAAAATCAGAGTGCCGTCAAAAGCTAATAGAGCCTGTTTCAATACATCCTTGGATTTTAAATCCAGGTGGTTGGTAGGCTCATCCAGAATAAGAACATTTACAGGCTCCAGCAAAAGCTTCACCATGGCCAGGCGGGTTTTTTCTCCACCTGATAAAAAGGCCACTTTCTTATCTATCATATCGCCCGAAAACATAAAACCACCGAGGATATTTTTTATTTGAGTGCGGATATCACCTTTGGCAATAGCATCTACAGTTTGAAACACTGTAAGGTTGGGATCGAGCAGTGAAGCCTGGTTTTGGGCAAAATAGCCCACCTTGGCATTGTGTCCTAAATCACATTGTCCTTCAAAATCAATTTCGCCCATGATAGCTTTTATCATGGTTGATTTTCCTTCTCCATTTCGTCCCACAAAGCACACCTTCTCCCCTCTGGAGATGGTCATATTGGCATCATTAAACACCACATGATCGCCATAGGCTTTGGTTAGATCCTTGGCTATAACCGGATAATCACCTGAGCGCTGACAGGGAGGAAAACGCAAATTCAAAGCGGAGTTGTCCACTTCGTCAATTTCAATAATATCCAGTTTCTCCAGCATTTTCTCGCGTGAGTTTACCTGATTGGTTTTGGAGTAGGTTCCCTTAAATCGCTCAATAAAGGCTCTGTTGTCAGCAATAAACCGTTGCTGCTCGGTATAGGCTTTTATTTGATGAGCACGTCTTTCCTCTCGCAATTGCAGGTAGTGGCTATAGTTGGCTTTGTAGTCATAAATGCGGCCCATGGCCACCTCAATGGTGCGGTTGGTAATATTGTCGATAAAGGTTTTATCGTGAGAAATCACCACTACACCTTTAGCCTTGTTTACCAAAAAATCCTCCAGCCACACTACAGATTCTATATCAATATGGTTTGTAGGCTCATCCAGTAAAACCAAGTCAGGTTTCTGCAAAAGGATTTTTGCCAGCTCAATACGCATTCTCCAGCCACCACTAAACTCCTTGGTTTGGCGGGTGAAATCCTCTCTTGTAAAACCAAGACCGATTAGTGCCGTTTCCACCTCCTTATCATAGTTAGAGCTTTCGATGGAATAGTATTTTTCGCCAAGTTCCGTTACCCTTTCAATAATCTTCATGTAGGCATCAGACTCATAATCGGTGCGGGTTTCGAGCTCACTATTAAGCTTCTCCATTTCGTCCCGCATTTCAAAAATGCTTTTAAAAGCCTTGGCTGCTTCTTCAAATACAGTACAGTCATCCTCAGTAAGCAGGTGCTGTGGCAAATAGGCCACCACGGCATCCTTTGGGCAATGCACATTGCCCGTATTGGGCTTGGCCACACCAGCAATAATCTTCATCATGGTAGATTTCCCTGCACCATTTTTACCCATAAGGGCAATCTTATCATTTTCGTTTACCACGAAGGATACATCCTTAAAAAGTGTTTCCCCGTTAAACTCTACCCCTATGGCGTTTACTGATATCATTATACTGTTTTTAAAGCGGCCGCGAAATTAGGGATTTGCCTCTGATTTACAGCCCCAAACCTTCCTGACTTGAATAATTGACCTCAACGAAACGGTTCCATAACAATGGTTTTATAGTCAGCTTATAAGGGTTCGTTTTCACTACATTCGCTAGCCTATTAATATTCAACCATGGAGGAACTTACTGAAAGCACCTGTAAAAACTGCGGAGAAAGCCTCAGTAATGCCTATTGTCCAAACTGCGGCCAAAAAGTTTTGCACGACCGAATCACAATACGCACCAGTCTTAGCCAGTTTTGGGCTTCGGTATTTAATGTTGAAAAGGGCCTGTGGTTTACCCTCAAAATGATGATGATAAACCCTAAAAAGGTTTTTGACGACTACCTGTCCGGCAACAGGCTAAAGTACATGCACCCCTTCAGGTTTGCCATTATTTTGCTTACCATCCAAACCTTTTTAATGTTAAGCACAGGCTTGTACGAGGATATCCAACAAAGCGTTAGCCAGGCCTCCGGGCAAAAAGTAAACGCATTACAGCAAGGAGTTACAGAGTTCATCAACATGCACATGAACCTGATTATAGCCTTTTCCATCCCATTTTTGGCATTAGGCACCAAGCTGCTGTTTCGCTCAGCCAAATACAATTATGCCGAGCATCTTGTAATGCAATCCTTTGCTTATGGACAAGTAGTGGCCATTGGCATTGTTACACTACCACTTCAATTCTTTCTCAAGGATCTGCCTATTGGGTTCAGGTTAATAAGTGGCTTACTGTCCATAGGATATTTGACCTATGTATATATCTCCACTTTTCAGCAGCGGCCCGTATTAGTACTTCTTAAAACCATTGTTGTCTTCTTCTTTTGGTTTATTGGAATGATGATCATATCCATGATAGTTGGCGGAGTGTATATTTTTGTACGATACCAGCAAGACCCCACCCTATTTTCGCACTAACTGCCTAACGTATAATCGAGGCCTTACATCTAAAAATCCGCTAGCTAAGCCACTTATATCAACTGAGCATTCTACATTTGCCATCTTCAAAACACCTCTCAAAATGCAAAGACATAGCACCCTCGGTGAGTTTATCATCAAAAACCAAAAAGATTTTCCATACGCCAAAGGCGAACTAAGTGCGCTTTTAAGCAGCATCAGGCTCGCGGGCAAAATGGTAAATCAGGAGATAAACAAAGCAGGGCTAGCCAATATCCTTGGTGCTGCCGGTAATGAAAATGTGCAGGGCGAAGATCAGCAGAAACTTGATGTACTTGCCAATGATCTTTTCATAAGCACCCTTAGAAGCCGTGGTGAAATATGTGGTATCGGTTCTGAGGAAATGGACGACTTTGTATCGTTTAACGAGGACATTCACAAGGATGCCAAATATGTGGTGTTGATTGACCCACTTGACGGTTCTTCCAATATTGATGTAAACGTTTCCGTAGGTACTATTTTCAGTATTTACAGAAGAATCAGTGAGCCGGGAACCCCTGCAGTTTTAGAGGATTTTCTTCAACCAGGAAACAAACAAGTGGCTGCCGGCTACTTGATTTTTGGAACGTCAACCATGTTGGTATTTACCACGGGTAATGGCGTAAACGGATTTACTTATGATCCGGGTATAGGTTCATTTTTCCTGTCGCACCCAAAAATGCAAATACCTGATGATGGTAAAATTTACTCCATCAATGAGGGCAATTATGTGCACTTCCCGCAAGGGGTAAAAAAATACATTAAGTGGTGCCAGGAGCTGGACACAGCTACCAACCGCCCATTTACCTCCCGCTATATTGGCTCACTTGTAGCTGATTTTCACCGTAACCTTTTAAAGGGCGGAATCTACATTTACCCAAGAGGAACCACTGCGCCTAATGGAAAACTGCGCCTTTTGTACGAGTGTAACCCTATGGCTTACCTTATGGAACAAGCAGGTGGCAAGGCCTCGGATGGCTACAGACGCATTATGGATTTAGACCCTCAGGAACTTCACCAGCGCGTGCCGTTTTTCTGCGGAAGCAACAAAATGGTAGAGAAAGCCGAAGCCTTTATGGAGGAGTTTAAAAACTAATTTTCCCAATTTATTTTTAAACTTAATCTTTAGCTCTGAGTATCTTTAACGCCAAGACTCCCATAACATGAACTGGCGTACCACATTTCTCATTTTAGCTATAGCCTCGCTCACTTCTTGCGGTTTTACACGAAACCGTGCGGGCTATTACCCTATGGAGGAAAAGGATGCAAGCACATGCAATGTGCAAGTAGCTACACTGGCAGATGTAGGTGATATTCCGCTAATAGAAGTGGGTAAACTGAGGTTGGGAGAAGCACCCTTTCTGGAGTACTCATGGATGTGTGATAAAGCCGATGCCATTAAGATTATTACCCGCGAAGCCTGCAGTGCCAATGCCAACTTTGCCAATATCGTTACGGAAAGCTATCCCTCCTTTATGCAATCCTGCTATCACTGTACGGTTATACTTTACAGAGTACCTGCTTCATACAAAACACAGCTGGACGCAGCCATTGCCCTGAGCCTGAAAACACAACCCCTGCCCGATCCGGAATACGAATGGGTGGTTATTGGTAAAATCATAAAAACCATGGCACTCTTTGGAGCTGCCATAGGAATTTCCACCATCCTGAAGTTTACACAAGAAGGAACTTAGGACTACTCTTTTTTACGGCCTTCATTAAAATTCCGGATTAACTAAGCAACCATTCCGGAGCAGTGAGCTCTATTAAATCAAAGGAACTTATTAGATGTGTCGCTACCGATGCATCACCAAAAAGCTAGCAGGCCTGCTGCTTTCCGTTGGGGAGATTCCCATTTCAATAACTAAAATTCTGCTATCATGAAGATGCTACAATTGCTGTTAAACGGCCTGATACTGCTATGCCTTATTGCTCCGCCCCTACACGCACAACAACGCCCCGGTTCATTACGAGGAACCATCACTGACCAAAAAACAGGAGAAGGTGTTCCATTTGTAAATATTGTAATTAAACACCTGACTGGCGAAGTAATAGCCGGAGGCACTACTGATTTTGATGGATTATATAATATTAACCCGATTAGCCCGGGAATCTACAATGTGGAAGTTTCGGTTTTAGGTTATACAACCATTAAACTCGAAAAAATCAATATTACCGCAAACGTTGCCACCCACAAGGATTTTAAACTTCGCGAAGCCTCCAATGAACTGGAAGAGGTAACGGTATTGTACAGTGCCCCCCTTATCAATAAAAGCAAATCAAGCAAGGTTTATTCATTTGATGACGGAAGCTCTGCCCATACCCCAAGTCCCATACGGGAACCAAAAGACGTTATTGCCACTGTTGCCGATGCTACCTTCAGCGCTTCTGGATCTATTAACGTACGTGGCTCCAGGTCAGAAGGCACCATCTTTTATATTAACGGTGTAAAGATGAGAGGCACGGCAAGAATTCCTCAATGCGCTATAGAGTCTACAGAAATAATAATGGGAGGACTACCAGCGATGTATGGAGATCAGTCGCATCCATTTTCTGAATACCATATTAATTTCACCTCCCCTTCACACATCGAATTTGATGTTGAAACCTCCGAAGAAAAAGTGGTAGAAGCTGTGGATAATGATGTTTCCACCCGAATACTCACAGCTGGAGAAATCAATGATTTTAGTAAATGGACCTTGTGGGAAGACCTTTCGGAAGATGAACTGCAAAGTCATAAAACACATTGGGAGATAGATCCCACCCAGCGCTATGCTATACAACTCACCTTCGCAAGTGGAAGCCCTGCCGTAAATGCCCCGGTATTTTTAAAAACCAAATCCGGTAAGGTACTATGGGTGGCCCGCACAGATAATACCGGCAAGGCAGAACTTTGGTTGAACCCTTTTAATCGGGAAACAACAAATGAAAAGTGTGAAATAGCAATATCCTTCAGGGGAGAGGAGTACATCATCAACAAACCCCTGCCTTTTAATAAAGGCCTGAACCTACTGGTGGTAAAGGGAGATTGCGAAATCCCCAATGCTGTAGACATTTCATTTGTAGTGGATGCCACAGGCTCAATGGGCGATGAAATTGCTTACCTGAAAGCTGAACTAAATGACGTAATAGAAAGGGTGAAAGGAACTTTAAACCATGCCGACATCCGGTTGAGCAGTGTTTTTTACAGAGATCGTGGTGATGAATATGTAACTCGCAAAAGTGAGTTCTCCGACAAAATTGAAAATACAGTAAGCTTTATCAAAAACCAGTCTGCAGGTGGAGGTGGTGATTATCCTGAGGCGGTAATAGAAGCATTGAGTGTGGCCATAAATGATCTGAACTGGAGAGATGAGGCCATATCGAGAATACTCTTTTTGGTATTGGATGCACCTCCCCACCATGATGAAAATAAATTACAGAAAATACATGATTTGATTGCCCGTGCGGCTGAAAAAGGAATTCGGATAATACCGATAGCCTCCAGTGGGATTGACAAAAGCACTGAATATTTACTGCGATCAATCGCCCTTGCCACAAATGGCACCTACACTTTTCTTACTGATGACAGCGGTGTTGGAAATCCACACATCGAACCCAGTACAGACTCATATACCGTTGAGCTACTAAACGATCTTATGGTAAGGCTTATTCACCAATTCACCTTCGCTCCAAAGTGTGGCCCTCAGTCCTTAGATAATGCAAAAAAAGACACTACAACACCAAAGATTAACGCTTTAGACCTTAGCTCCAAATTGGACTCCGTAACCCAAAGCGATTTTGAATGGAGGGTATATCCAAATCCAACCGCAGGACCTGTAAAAGTGGAGTTCAGCAAAAAAGTAAAGGAAATATTCCTTACCGACCTGCGAGGTAAGATTGTATCAAAAACCCTGGTAGAGAAAAGCCAGGGGCTATTGCTGGATTTATCCGCCTACCCCGATGGAACCTATTTCCTAAGGTTTGAATGGGGTGGCAAATGGGAAACCGAACAAATAATAGTAGTACACTAAACTTTTTTTTCATGTTGATTGGTTGATTTTAGGAAAGGAAGGGAATCGGCTGAAAACCGGTTCCCTTTTTAAAATCCGAATCACCTCAACTACAGTATTAATCATAAAAACATCTAAACATGAAAGCACTGAAATTTATCCTCATTTACTTACTGCTATTTGGCAGCACAACACTTGTAGCACAACAGCAGAGCGGAGTTTTAAGAGGCCTCGCAGTGAACGTTACTAATGGAGAAACAATACCCTTTGCCAATGTGATTGTAAAAGACACCGACAACCGGATAGTAGCAGGTGGCACCTCAAATATTGATGGCCTGTTTATAATTTCCCCAATTGATGAAGGAACCTACACCGTAGAAGCCACCTACCTTGGCTTTACAACTGAAATTTATAAAGATGTGAAAATCGAAAATGGCAAGACCAAAACCATTAGTATTTTATTTACCGAAGAAATGACCACATTAGAGGAATGTGTGGTTATGGCTAAACAGCCTCTAATAGATAAAGCAGGTTGCCGAAGGACATTTACAACCGAAGATATTTACTGGATCAGCTGTTACGGACTAAGATGCCATGTTCAAGATACAAGTGGAGCCGTGTTGCCCTCAGATAGCATTTCCATGTACCCCAACCCCAGCAGTGGGGAGCTCAACATTCAATCTCCGGATAATCTGAACTTTATAACTGTTACCAATATGAACGGCCAAACCGTGGCCGAAATAGCGATGGACAACCCTACTCAGATTTCTGCCAACTTCCAGCATTTACCGCCTGCCACCTATGTGGTACACTTTATAAAAGGAGGTCAGCGCGTATCTAAACTATGGATATTGGCGCATTAACTATATAAATTTCTGGTGATTTGTTTTTACTTAAAATGAGAGTCCTTCAATTTTGGAGGGCTCTTTTTTAATTTGAGATATTCGCAACCTAAATTTTAATAGATGAAAACAGCATTCATCACCGGAGCAACTTCAGGTATCGGTCGCGCTACAGCGCAATTATTAGGCAACAACGGTTATCGAATTATCGCCTGCGGGCGCAGGGAAGACCGATTGGCGGAACTCAAAAAGGAACTATCGGCCACAACCGAAGTAACCACCCTGAGCTTTGATGTACGTGATAAAGAATCTGTTTTCAGCACCATAAACTCCTTACCGGAAAACTGGAAAAAAATTGACCTCTTACTTAATAATGCGGGTAATGCACATGGGCTATCCAGCATTGAAGATGGCTCTATTGAAGATTGGGATGCCATGATTGACATCAATGTGAAAGGGCTGTTGTATGTTTCAAAAGCCATAATTCCATTAATGATTGAGGAGCAATCCGGGCACATCATAAATATCGGATCTATTGCCGGGCGGGAGGTTTATCCCAATGGCAATGTGTATTGTGCTTCTAAATCTGCGGTGGATGCCATAAACAGCGGCATGCGAATAGACCTCAACAAGCACAACATTAAAGTTTCGCAAATAGCACCAGGCTTAGTGGAAACCGAATTTTCAATGGTTCGCTTTAAAGGTGATGCAGAAAGATCAAAAACCGTGTATGAAGGTTATGATGCCCTGCAACCTCAGGACCTGGCAGATTTAATTCTATTTATGGCCACCCGCCCTGCCCACGTAAATTTGGCCGACATATTAATTTTACCTCAGGCCCAGGCCAGCAGCACACTGCTGCGCAAACAAGCGAAATAATTTAGGGAAGTATTATTATTACAGGCTATCCCTTAATTTCGCACCTGATTTTTATGAAAGAACGGTTTAACATTCTCCTGATTTTTGCTTACCTCCTAATTGTTGCCTGTTTAGGTCAGTTTGGAAGGCCACAGGTTTCTACCGCTCATTCCGTTCAAAACAACATCTCTCCAACATCATCAGAGACAAACTGTAACAGTTCTGGCGAACAAAAATCCAATCATCGGCTTGATCTTTTAGCTGAGGAACTTACCGAAAATGAAGAAAGCACTTATCTTTCTTCAAATCAAATTTTGACGCCACACCCTTCCAAAGGACATGGAGGCACCTTTGCGAATTCCCTGGCGATTTCACCTCCTTCGACAAAGTCCACTACAGAAAAATCGCGGCTTTTTCTTTTGCATTGCTCCCTAAAAATTGCGGCCCTCAGCTAGATATAGCAGTTGAAGCCTTATAAAAGGAGTATCCCAAAACCAAACATCACTTGGTTTACCGCATTCGCAATCTATTACAGTGTTTTCACCAGCCTTCTTCTTGATGAATAAAATAATAGGAGCCATATTTCTTACGCTCATCCTGATCTTTCAGTTTTCAGGCGGCCAGCTCCTATTCCATATTCAGCGTTCACAAATACGCAGGGAAATAAAATCTCAAATAAAACAAGGTGTGCCCAAAGGAGAAATGGTGCACTTTCGATTTTCGAAATCCAACCCAAAAATACATTGGCACAACGATCATGAATTTCGTTTTGAAAATCAAATGTATGATGTGGTGCATCAAGAAAGCACCGCTGATAGCCTCTTCCTTGAATGTATAAATGATAATCAGGAAACTTTACTTTTTGCCAAACTCGATAAGTTGGTGAAAAAACGATGGAACGATCATCAAAGCAGATCTCAACAAAAAATCACCTCCTCCCTCAGCTCACACTATTTGGCATCCCACAGCATTTCAATCCCACCACTTTATTCATCCATTGTTATTATTCCCCTGCCCTACACTTTTAAAGTTCTAACCTGGGTAAAACTTCCCGACTCTCCCCCTCCTCGTTTCATAGGCTAAATACCAGAATTCTAACCTTAACCAGAATGAGAGCTTCAGGGAATTCCCTATTGGAGCCGGTTGGGCTGTGCTCTCCATTTTCAATAAAATTTTAAAAAATACAGAATGAAACGAATTATATTTTCGCTGGTGTTAATGCTGCCTTTTGCAGTAATGGCTCAGCAACAACTCAAAGGTGTGGTGTATGATGCCAACACCAACGCTCCCCTGGCAGGCACTTCCATCGTTAGCTCAAACAACGAAGGAACGGCCACCAACACTAATGGAGAATTCTCGCTTGCTTGCAGCGAAAAAATCACCATCAGCTTTATAGGCTACGAAACTTCTGAAATGCAAATTTCTGATTGCAGTAAATTACTTCGCATCAATCTTAGTCCTTCCAAAAACAAATTGGACGAAGTACAAATCACAGCTACTTCAAACTCCAATAAAGAGTTGATCAATCAGCCTGCTTCCATTGTAAAGCTTAATGCCAAAGAGATCAATCGCGGCAACGGCCTTTTTATGGATGATGCCATCAATGCCAATGTTCCGGGTGTATATATGTCGCGCAGAGCGGTGGCTTCAGGTCAGCAATTCAATATACGAGGCTATGGAAATGGCGTGGGTTTTAAAGGTGCCAGCAACAACTTTGATTCGCAAGGCTCTAAGGTATACCTCAACGGAATTCCAGTAACAGATGCTGAGGGAATCACCGTGATGGACGATATCGACTTTGCCTCAATTGGCGATGTGGAAGTTACCAAAGGCCCATCAGGGACTTTGTACGGACTGGCCATTGCGGGTGTGGTAAATCTTGAAACCAAAAAGCCAGAGCCTGGCCGTACCTCAGTTGGTCAAAATGTGCTGTTTGGAGATTATGGCGTAAGACGATACACAACTAGTTTTCAAACAGCTGGTGAGCGTTCATCCCTTATGCTAAACTATGGTCATCAAGAGGCTGATGGATTTATGAATCATACGACTTCCCTAAAAGACTTTGTGAATATGGTAGGTGAATTTCGCCCATCGGACAAGCAAAAAATCACCACCTATTTTGGCTACAGCAATAGCTATGATGAGCGCGGTGGTGAGCTTACCATTGATGAGTACAATGATTTTGACTACAGCGGAAATGATCGTTACATTAAAAACAACGCACACTCTGAGGTGATTCGCTTTAGAGCGGGATTAAGCCACAACTACACCTTTAGTGAGCACATTGCCAACACCACTACCATATTTGGCTCAGGGGCCGAAATGAACTCAAGCTCTGCCGGTGGCTGGAATGACAACCACCCGGTAAACTATGGGATTCGTTCTACTTTGGATTTTAATTACAAACTCAATTCAAATTTCCGCCTAAGCGGAATTGCCGGAATTGAAGCACAGCAGCAAAAAGCACAGCCGCTGAGCTATGGTATGGGGGAAAACCCAAATGACACTGATGGTTACAACATTATTGGCGCCATGCGTAGTAATCAGATTTCCAACACGGCTACCTACTCCTACTTTACCGAGTGGACTTTGGCCATACCAAAAGGATTTTCACTTACCGCAGGAGTTGGTGTGAGCAATATGAGCATCACTTTGGACAATAGAATCTACAATGCTGGCAGCACCTTCCTTACCCATTATGAAGCCAGGTACGAAAACATGCTATCGCCCCATTTTGCGCTAAACAAGGTGTTTAACGAGAACGTATCCGCGTACGCTTCCTATAGCAAAGGATACAAGGCTCCGGTGGGCTCTAATATTGTGATTGGAAAAACTGGAGAACTTAACACCGGCTTGAAACCTGAAGAAGGTGATCAGTTTGAAATTGGCACCAAAGGAAACCTGATGGATGGACGCCTTCAATACGAAGTGGCTTTGTTTGACGCCCGATTTACCAACAAAATGACTTCAATTGCTGTACCGTTGGATAGTGTAACCACAGACTACACCTACATTGCCAACGGTGGCGGTCAGGACAACAAAGGTTTGGAAGTGCTATTGAAATACACTGCTTTCCAATCCAACACTGCGATTTTTAGTGTGGTACGCCCATGGGCAAACTTTACCTATAGTGATTTTACTTACGACAACTTCTCCTACTCCATCGTACCAGGAGGTCAAACAGAAGCCGTAACTGAAATTTATGATGGAAATGCAGTGGCGGGAGTTTCGCCAGTAACCTTCAATCTGGGTGTGGATTTCAATACACGATATGGCATTTACGGAAACGTGAATTACAACTACAAAGATGCGATGCCTATCACCTCTGATGGCGCAAACATGACCGAGGCTTTTGGTTTGCTTAACGCCAAATTGGGTTACCGCAAAACTTTGGGCAAGCACCTGGATATAGAAGTTTTTGCTGGTGCGAATAACATCACCGGCACGCAGTATTACTACATGACTTTTGTGAATCAATTGGCTGATGCGTATCTGCCAGCACCTTTTGAGATCAACTATTACGCTGGGGTTAATTTGAAGTATGTTTTTTAAAAACAACACCCATTAAATAAACCTCCGCGATTCTTTGCGGTCTTTGCGCCTCTGCGTTGAAGTAAATCACCTCAACGCAGAGGCACAGAGAACGCTGAGTTTCACAGAGTCCATAAAACTTTTAAAAAGCATGAAAAAAGCATTTCTCCTTCTTGGTATCTCCACTCTACTTTTTAGCAGCTGCGGACGATTTGCCAATGAAGAAACAACAAACAATACTTCTGAAGAAAAATCAAAAGACGAGCCCCCACGCATCGTTTGCCTCGCCAAGCAATACAATGAAATAATTTTTGCGCTTAACGCGGAAAAAAACCTTGTGGCTGTAGATCTTTCCAGCACCTACCCACCCGAAATAAAGGAGCTCACCACTGTGGGCTATCATCGTGCGCTTAGCGCGGAAGGCATCCTCAGCATGAAACCGGATTTGATTATCCATAATAATAACATTGGGCCGGAACATGTGCTAAGGCAATTGGAGAGCCTGAAAACCCCCATGAAAACCTTTGGCGAATATGACCACACCATTCGGGGAACCGAAGAGCTGATACGCGAAATGGGGACTTATTTTCATAAAGAAGAAAAGGCAGAAAAACTTTGCATCAAGCTAGAAGCCGACATGGCCAAAGCTTTAGAATCCGCAAAATCCTACACAGACACACCCAGTGTTGTTATCATCCATTTTGGAAGGGCCTCCAACATTTACCTCACGGTAACCAAAAACAGCACTGCCGGAAAAATGATAGAATGGGCCGGAGGCAAAATGGCCATCGATGGAGAGAGAGGCATGCGCCATCTTTCTTCTCCAGAGCTTATCGCAAAAGCTAATCCTGATGTGATTTTGCTTACCGACTTTGGCTACGACCGATTGGGCACACAGCAAAAAATTGAAGAACTACCGGGAGTTGCCGGAACCAATGCCGCCAAAAACGGGCGCATTTATCGAGTGGAAGAACACGACCTAATTTACATCGGCCCACGTACAGGGGAAAATGTACAGGTTCTTCAAAAGTTGATTCACAAAACGTGATTTAGACCTGGCAGGTCTCTCCACACTAAAACCCACCCAGGCAAAATTCAAAAGTTCAAGACATTGATACAAAAGCACAAACTCATACCAATCTCACTCGCATTTACTCTCCTCCTCTCCATTTTCCTCTCCATGCGTTTTGGCGCCATCAATTTGACTTGGGGAGAAATACAAGCGGGATTTACCCAACTTTTCTCTGGCGAGGCAGTCAGTCTGAATGCTCGGATTTTTGCGGAATTGCGCCTTCCACGAGTTTTACTTTGCGTAATTACCGGAGCGAGTTTGGCCGTGGGAGGCGTTTTGATGCAGGCCCTTTACCGCAATCCCATTGTAGAACCAGGACTTGTAGGAACCAGCAGCGGAGCGGCTTTTGGAGCTTCTATGTATTTTGTACTTCGTTCAGTTTTGAGTTTTAATACTGGTGAATGGGCATTACCCATTGCGGCTTGCCTTGGTGGAATTACCGCCACTTATTTGGTTTTTGTGCTCAGCGGATCGTTTCGCTCCCCTGCTTCCATTGTAGGTTTGCTCCTTACGGGTATTGCCATCAATGCGCTATTCCTTAGTGGAATTGGTTTTCTCTCCTACATCGCCCGCGACCCTCAGGCACGCTCCATCACCTTTTGGAATCTGGGAACTATTTCAGGGGCCAACTGGCATTCGGTTTTCATAGTTGGGGTAAGCACGCTTGTATGTGTTTTATTAGGACTGCGCTATACCAAATCACTCAATGCACTGATGATGGGTGAAGACGAGGCTCAACTTATTGGCGTAAACATCAAACGCCTAAAACTGGAAGTACTGACCATCAACGTTATCATTGTTTCCGTGGCAACGGCCTTTACGGGAGTTATAAGTTTTGTGGGCCTCATTGTGCCACACATCCTTCGGATAATGGGTGGTTCGGATAATCGCTACCTACTTTTAAATAGCATACTCCTTGGCGGAATTTTAGTTACGCTGGCAGACCTGATTGCGCGCATGAGCCTGCGTCCTGCGGAATTGCCCATTGGGATTGTAACCTCAGTAGTTGGCGTTCCTGTTTTCATCTTTTTATTACGAAAAGGCAAATTCTATTTCTGATGATTACTACTGAAAACCTCAGCTTACAAATCGGCAATAAAACTTTGCTACATCCGCTTTCGCTAAAACTGGAAACCGGAAAACTGCATCTTATTCTTGGTCCCAATGGAGCCGGAAAATCCACTTTAGTGAAACTGCTAAGCGGACAACAAAAGCCAAGTTCAGGAACTGTTTTTTATGATGCTCACAAACTGACTTCTTACAAAGTGGGACACCTTGCGCGCTTCAGAGCCGTGCTTTCACAAAGTGTGGATTTTGCCTTTCCCCTTACGGTAAATGAAGTGGTGATGATGGGGCGCTACCCACATTTTAGCAGCAGGCCAACCACGGCCGATAAGGAAATCACAAGCCTTACCATCACTCTTTTTGAAATAGAAAATTTGGCGGATCGCGATTATACCACTTTAAGTGGAGGCGAAAAACAGCGTGTTCAGTTTGCCCGTATAATGGCGCAAATTTGGCCCGATGATGACGAGCCCAAAGTCCTTTTCCTGGATGAGCCCCTTACTTACCTCGACATAAAATTCCAGTACGACTTCCTGAATTTGATTGTTGATTTTCTAAAAAAATATCCGCTCACTGTTATTGGCGTTCTTCACGACCTCAATCTGGCCGCGCGTTTTGCAGACAATCTCGTCCTGCTAAAGCATGGCCACTTAATTGCCCGGGGAAAGCAAGCTCATGTTTTGACTTCAGAGAATATTGAAAGAGTGTACGGCATGATGCCAAGAATAATCGAGCACGATAGAAGGCTACTGATTGACTTTTAAAAAATTTTCCAAAAACCGCAATAGGCCTATCTTGTCCCCGCAAAAATTTCTTAAATGAAAAACTATTTAAGCATACTATTAATACTGTTTGTCATCAGCACTGGCTTATCTCAAAACAAAACAATTAAAAAAGCCGACAAGCTTATTGCCAAAAAACAATATGCCTCTGCCTATGCCCTTTTGGAAGCTAAAGATCCGGCTAACCTAAAGCCAGCCATTGTGCTAAAAAAGGCCGATATGGCCATGGATTATTTTGTAACCACCATCATGCATCAAACTTTTGCCTTTAAGGATTTGGAGGAGGGTGAAGATTTGATGGACGCACGAATCAACAATGAAGGGCAAACATTCACCTTATACCTTTTGCCCATACAGGAGATTCTGGATACCCTGATAAAACAGTATCCAAAAAATTATGCTCTTCATAAGACTCTGGGTAAATTCTACTATGAGGTATACCTGAAGTATGGAGAAAACTGGATAATGACAAGTGAAGAGCTGCTGAAAAAAATGTACGACTACAGTAAGGAAGCTGCTGATAATGGCGAAGGAGACTTTCTCACCTACTACAATATTGGTTTTTACCTTACGGGAATGGAAAGGTATAGCGAGGCCATTGCGGCTTATAAAAACTCCATCGCCCGGGACACTGCCTATCCTACATCTCAATACAATTTGGCCATTTGCTACCTGTATGTGGATAGCGCCCGAAAAGGAATTAGCTATGCCGAAAAAGCCATAAAACTATATAAGTCGCCAGCCTTAAAGGCAGATGCTGCAAGGGTTACAGGTGTGCTTTACAAAACTACCGGTGATTTGGAAAACGCTTTGAAATACTTAAAACTCAGTGATAAAACACAAGCCGGAAACTACTATACGCTTGCTCAGCTCTTAGACGTACAGCTAGAGTTAAAACTTAACAAAGATGCCTCCGTTAGTGCCGCTCAGTTTTTTGAGCTAGACCCCGCAAATCCTGCAATGATGGGAGAATTGATGAATGTTTACGTTCAGCATAATTCAGATAGCCTGCTCTTCCCCATTCTCAATCAAAAAATTGAAGACCATAAAGGTGAATATGAAATACTAGGCAATATTTACTTCCATCTGGCCCGCTATTACATTGCCCAAAACGATATCAATGCAGCCAGACGATTGCTATATGCCAGCCGTAAAAACTTTGAAAAAGTACTTGAGGATGACACTCCCGTATTTCAGGTAATTGACGACTTTTTAGCCAGGTATCCGGAAACACCGGAAAAGTGATTACTCACCGGGCGGTCTTCCTCCCCCTCCAGGTGGCGGCCCCAACATCTCCCTCATCCTTTGGTGTTCCTTTTCCTCAGCAGAAGGCTCCTGAGCCTTGAAGTTCCTAAGGGTGTAAGTAAAGGTGAGCATCAGATACTGTTGTAAAACCGTGGTCTGCACATCTTCCAGATAAGTCTCTGTAATGGTTCTGGAGATATTGGTGTTTTGCCCCAAAATATCAAATACACTAAGCTTTAGCTCTGCGGCATCATTCTTCAAAAACTTATAGCCCAGGTAGGCATTCCACAATAGGTAGTTTTGATCAATACCGTTGGAAAGCCCCGCATAATAGGTATTGCTGATATCTGTGTTAAACACCAATCCTTTACCTAAAATCCAGTTGATTTTTACTGAGGCTGTATGATTGAAGTAGTTATTGTCAGTAGCCAGATTCAAGGTATTACTAACGAGGTTATAGCTTCCATTGTAGCTTAAGGTAAAATCTATTTTCTCACTGATGTTACTTCCTAAAACTGCTCCTCCATTTAGGTTGGTGGTACGAGCATAGTTGGTTTCATCGTTTATCAAACCCGGAGCACTGGTATAACCTCCTCCCAGGTTAAGATTCAGGTTACTTTTAATTTCTGTTAAGGGAAAACCATAGGCCAAGGTAGAACGGCTGCTGAAGTAACCATCAAGATTTACAGGTTTGGTAAACTGCGATCCTGCGGCAAGTGAATAGCCATTTATACTGGTATCCTTTTGCGCTATCAGGGTTGAATTGCCTATGTAGTTTTGTTTGTGTTCTCCCAATAGAAAAAGGAAAAAGGTACGCGATTTTTTGGGTGCCGTAAGCGAATAGTTTCCCACCACAAAGTGGCGAACCTCCTGATTGAGATCTGGATTACCAGAAGTAAGCTGCAGCTGATTTGAGTTGTCTATTACATCTTGTAGTTGACTCACAGAAGGTGCGCTGGCATTACTCCTGTAAAACACCCTGACATTTGACGAATCACTGATTTTTTTGCGATACATAGCCATTGGAAGCAGGGTGTTAAAACTTCGGCTCAGGTCATACTCCAACGGATATTGCTGATCTGCCGTAAGCTGTGCATTTTGGTAGGATAACCTAACCATAAAATTTTGCTCTCTTGACCTTAAATTATATCCCACCCCAACCTGCTGGGTGTTGTAAGTGCTTGTAAACACACTGCTAAGGGTAGGGTCCAAAATGGAGTATTCCAGCGCTGTATCCCGCAAATAGGTGTTTTTATCCGATGCTGAAAAAGTAGTGCTCGGGGAATAATCCAACATTACCATTCCCTTTCCTAAAGGTTCGGTATACCTGATATTGGCACCGTAATTATAACCTGTGGTATTCAAATCCGTTTGTTGATTTTGATCCCAGACAGAGTCATTTGCTGAAAAGTAATTTTCAGCACTTACATTGGTTTTTCCATCCTTACCATCAGCCCCCGAGCTCAGGTTTATAGATAGCGTTCGCATAGGTTTTTCAAACTTGTGGCGCCACAGTAAATTCCCCGAAAGGTTATAGCCGCTGCTATTCACGCTTTCAACACTATTGGTGGAATTAAGGAGCTGCCCGGCATTAAAGGTCGAGCCCGAAAGCTGGCTGTAACTTTCATAATTCTGAAAACTCAATTTGGGAGTAAACACAAAGGAGTTTTTATCATTCAGGGTATATTCCATGCGCATGTTAATGCGGTGGCCCAGGTTATTGCTTTCCGTGCTGTCATTTTCTGAATACTCCTGATCAAACAGCGCGTCCGAGAAGTATTCTCTATTCACTAATGACTGGCTGTTATTTTTGGTTTGATTGAAAAAATAGTTACCACTTACCTTTAGCTTCTTCCCCCATTCATCCACATAGTTTATCCCAAAGGCATTGGTAGAAACAATTCCGTTTTGCTGGCCAATTAAAAAATCATCAACACTGCTACCACCACCACCTCTAAAGCCACCACGCCTTCCGCTGGAAGTCCCAATAGCCCCGATAATATCTTCAGTAGAAAAGTTCTGTTTATTGATGTTATTAAAATTTCCCAAAAGCGAAATCCTCCGGGCACCCTTAAAGTAATTGAGATTTAGCCCTCCATTATATCGATCATCCGTTCCGTAGCCCGCGTACATCTTACCAAACTGCCCATTATTCTTTCCCGCCTTGGTCATAATGTTAATCGTCTTTAGCGAATTTCCATCATCAAAACCGGTAAATTGTGACTGTTCACTTTTTTGATCGTACACCTGTATCTTATCAATTATTTCAGCAGGAAGAGATTGTAGTGCGAGGGTGGGATCATTTGAAAAGAACTCCTTACCATCAACCAACACTTTTTTCACTTCCTCCCCTTGCGCCTGCACTTTACCATCTTGTATCACCACACCAGGCATTTTGGTTATCAAATCCTGGGCACTGGCATCGGGGTTCACCTTGTAGGCATCCGCATTGTATTGTGTGGTATCGCCTATTTGCCTTACCCGTTCCTGTATAGCCACTACCTGCGCCTCATCCAGCAAGGTTTGATCTACCTGTAGTTTTAGCTGGCCTATATTCATGCTTTCCGTTACTCTCATATTGCGCATCAGTACTTTATAGCCTATAAAACTCACTTTAAGCTTATAGAATCCTGCAGTTACATTTGGAATGCTGAAATTTCCATTCACATCTGCAACCACGCCAAATGCCTTTTCGGTTCTGGGATTTTCCAGAATAACATTGGCTCCCACCAAAAATTCGCTATTTATGCTATCTATAACAGATCCTGAAACAGTAAAGGTTTGACCTGTAAGAACTACGGAAAAACAAACGGCAATTAGTAGAATTATTTTTTTCAAAAGATATGGGCAACCCCGTTTAAAGTATGAGTATCGGGGTTTGATGCCAGCCAGCAGAAAAGGTTTAATCCAATATTTTATTTGGCATAAAATTCATCTATGACCAGTAAAAAGTATGTACCCGCTATTTAAAATGTCTCCTGTTATATTTGCTAAAATTTATCACCACGCCTAATGGCGTGGCTTAGCTGTTTATACCCATGGCAGATACTGCAACCGACTTTATCAATTCGTATCTTTTAGATGACCGCTTTCGCGGAATAGCTGAAGAACTTCGAAACAACCAATTTCACAAGCTACAGCTTAAGAGCATTACGGCTTCATTTACCTCATTGGTGGCCGGTGCCAGCTTTCTGCATTCCGGGCGTCCGCATTTGTTTATTATGAATGACAAGGAGGAGGCTGCTTATTTTCTGAATGACCTGGAGCGCATTACCAACGAGAAGGATGTATTCTTTTATCCCGGTTCCTACCGCAGGCCTTATCAGGTAGAAGAAACGGATAATGCCAATGTGCTGCTTCGCGCAGAAGTGCTGAACCGTATAAACAGCCGTAAAAAGCCGGCATTAATCGTAAGCTACCCGGACGCCCTATTTGAAAAGGTAATCACCCGAAAGCAGCTGAATGCAAACACCTTTTCTGTAAAGGAAAATGACAACCTCAGCATCGACTTCCTTAACGAAACTCTTTTTGAGTATCACTTTGAAAGAGTGGACTTTGTAGTGGAGCCAGGTCAGTTTTCGGTACGTGGTGGTATAGTGGATGTTTTCTCTTTTTCACATGATCAGCCCTATCGTGTTGAGTTTTTTGGTGATGAAGTGGAGAGCATCCGAACCTTTGACATTGAAACCCAGCTGAGTATTGACAAAGTAAAAAAGCTAAGCCTGATACCCAATGTGGAGAATAAGGTGATGCTGGAAAAGCGGGAAAGCTTTTTCGATTACATCTCAGACGGCATGGTGGTTTGGGCCAAGAGTATTCCCCTGGCGGCAAATAGGCTGGATGAGCTTTTTGGCAAGGCCGAGGAGGCTTTTAAGGAACTGAATGAAACTTTAAAGCACGCGCAACCGGATGAACTCTTCATTAGCGGAGCTGCATTTAAAAAAACGCTTCAGGGCTTTGCCACCGTAGAATGGGGAAACGACACATATTTTAAACCCAATCGCGTATTTGAATTTGACGCAAAACCCCAACCCTCTTTCAACAAAAAGTTTGAACTACTGGTAGAGGATTTTAAAAAGAATACCGAGGCGGGCTGGAAGAATTATTTGTTGTGCCTTAACACCAAACAGGTGGAGCGCTTCTATGCCATTTTTGAAGACATTGGCCATGAGGTGGATTTTCAGCCCATAGTGCACACCCTGCACGAAGGCTTTATTGATCCACAAGGCAAAAAGGCGGTTTACACCGACCATCAGATTTTTGAGCGCTATCAAAAATTTAAGCTAAAAACGGGTTACGAAAAAAAGCAGGCTATTACCTTAAAGGAGCTTACAAGTCTACAAATGGGCGATTATGTAACCCACATCGACCATGGTATAGGAGAGTTTGGAGGTCTTCAAAAAATTGACGTAAACGGCAAACTCCAGGAGGCAATTAAACTTGTATATAATGGCGGTGATGTATTGTACATCAGCATTCACTCATTACACAAAATTGCCCGTTATAACGGGAAGGAAGGCACCACGCCCACCACTCACAAACTGGGTTCGGGTGCCTGGGCCAAAACCAAGGCCAAAACCAAAAAACGAGTAAAAGAAGTGGCGTTTGACCTTATTAAGCTGTATGCTCAACGCAAGGCCAATAAGGGTTTTCAGTTTTCACCAGACACTTACTTGCAGCATGAGTTGGAGGCCTCTTTTATTTATGAGGATACTCCCGATCAAATAACTGCCACTGCTGATGTTAAAAAGGACATGGAAGCTCCCATACCAATGGACAGACTAATATGTGGAGATGTAGGTTTTGGAAAAACCGAGATAGCCGTTCGCGCAGCTTTTAAAGCCGTAAATGACAGTAAGCAGGTTGCCGTGCTTGTTCCTACCACAATTTTGGCTTTTCAGCATTTTAAAACCTTCTCCGAAAGGTTAAAGGATTTGCCTTGCAACGTTGATTACATCAACCGATTTAAAACTAAAAAGCAACAAACGGAAACCCTCAAAAAGCTGGAGGATGGAACTTTAGACATTTTGATTGGAACCCATCGCCTGGTGGGTAAGGATGTAAAGTTTAAAGAGCTTGGCCTTTTGATTATTGATGAAGAGCAGAAGTTTGGTGTAAGCGTAAAAGACAAGCTAAAGAACCTAAAAACCAATGTTGACACACTCACTTTAACAGCCACGCCCATTCCGCGTACGCTTCAGTTTAGCCTAATGGCAGCCAGAGATCTTAGCGTGATGAATACTCCACCACCAAACCGCCACCCTATAGAAACCCAGGTGGTACCTTTTAGTGAAGAGATGGTACGCGATGCCATTATGTACGAAATGAGCAGAGGTGGTCAGGTTTTCTTCATCCACAACAGAGTTGAAAATATTAAGGAAGTTGCCGGCATGATCAGCCGTATGGTGCCCGATGCTAAAATTGGGATTGGCCATGGACAGATGGAAGGCAAGAAACTTGAAGACTTAATGCTTAGGTTTATTGATGGCCACTTTGATGTTTTGATTGCCACCAGCATTATTGAAAATGGGCTGGATGTACCAAATGCCAACACTATTATTATAAACAATGCCCACCACATTGGCCTCAGCGATTTACACCAGATGCGCGGCCGTGTGGGGAGAAGCAATAAAAAAGCCTTCTGTAAGCTTATAGCGCCACCAATGAGTACACTTACGGAAGAAGCCCGAAAAAGACTTACTGCCATTGAGCAATTCAGTGATTTGGGTAGTGGCTTTCACATTGCCATGCGCGATTTGGAAATCCGTGGCAGTGGTGATTTACTGGGTGGTGATCAAAGTGGATTTATCTCCGACATTGGCTTTGATACCTACCAAAAAATTCTGGCAGAGGCCATAGATGAACTAAAGGAAACAGAGTTTAAAGACCTGTATGAAGACGACCAAAATAAAAAGGATTTTGTAAAGGAAACCCTTCTCGACACCGATCTGGAAATTCTGATTCCGGATACCTACGTAAACAAGGTAGAAGAGCGCCTTAGGCTTTATCAAGCCCTGGACTCGCTGGATTCTCCCGATAAACTTTATGAATTTGAACAGGAACTGGTGGATCGTTTTGGCCCTGCTCCAAAGGAAGTTTACGAGCTACTAAGCTCTATGCGCTTAAGATGGTTGGGCAAGGAAGTAGGTTTTGATAAAATCGTTTTAAAGCAAGAAAGGCTGATTGGTTATTTTCTTTCAGATCAGAATTCACCCTACTTTCAAAGCGAGAAATTTACCAGAGTGTTACAGTTTTTGAAGGATCAGCCCAAAGCCCAGATGAAAGAACGCAACAACAAATTATACCTAAGCTTTGGCGATGTAAAAACGGTAGAACAAGCCCTTAACTTACTGCAACCCATTGTAGCAAAACCAGAGAAAGTTTAAAAAATTTTGGGCGCGAATTTAGAAAACCCAAGACAAAATTCGTACATTTGTTGGCAGATGTCGCAATGATGAGTGAAAGCCCACTAAAATATGGAAATAACACCTACACCCATTTGGGAGGGATGGATATGGTAAATGAGCCTCAGGCCACCTATGGAAGTCAATCACGTATAAAACTTATACGTAGAGGCCTCCCTCTCAGTTCGTTAAGTTATTTTCTAAAAGATTCTAAATTAAACCAGCAAGAGCTCAGTACTATTTTACAGATTTCTGCACGTACTATGCAGCGCTACTCCCCTGATCAAATGCTCCCATCAATGGTTTCAGAAAAGCTCCTAATGCTCAATGATCTTTACGAAAAGGCTGATTATATTTTAGGAGGTGGCACCCAAAATGTCACCAATTGGTTGCGCAGTAATGTTATCGCTTTGGGTAATCAACGCCCGCTTGATTACCTCGATACCTACGAAGGTTTTAATGAAGTAATGAAAGTGCTTGGTCGCCTTGAGTGGGGCGTAGCTTCATGAAGCTATATCGAATCACCACTCCAAATCATGCTTACGACCTCAGCGGAACCGGGGCCAGGCTGTATGGTGGACGGTGGAACAGTGTTGGGAACCCGGTAATTTATTGCGCTGGCACAATATCGCTGGCTATGCTGGAAACTATGGCCAATGCCGAACCTGAATGGCTTAAGAAACCCTTTGCGCTTAACATCCTGCACATCCCCGATCATCTTCATATTGAAAAACTGAGAGAGGAAGACCTTGACCCAGAGTGGAAAAACTACCCGTTTTCACCATTAACCGTAGAAAAAGGAGACCGTTGGCTGCAGAGCAGGCTTACCCCCTTACTTCAAGTACCGAGTGCAGTAAACCCCTTTGAATCTAATTTTTTGATTAACCCTAATCACCCCGAATTTAATGGAATTATTGTAGAAGATGTTAAAGACTTGCGATTTGACCTAAGGCTCGTTTAGCCCCCAATTACTCCCCTTCCAGCCAAGCCTTAAATTTCGGAGCTTTATCTACACTCACAATGGCCTCGCCTGGTGTAGCCGGAGAGGTATTCAATTTCAACCGGCTTTTGGAATAAGGAATCATTTCGTCAATACAATCAAAGCAAATGATGTACTGACGGTTGATTTGGAAGAATTTTTTAGGGTTTAAAATTTCGCTTAGGCGAGAAATGGTTTGATCAATCATATATTGCCGTCCTCCCTTATCGGTAATAAAAGTGTGCTTGCCTTGTGCAAAAAAGAAACCGATATCATCTACCGAAAGGCTCTTAATTCGCTCCCCGGTACTAACCATAAAACGTTCCTTATAATTTGGTTTTAGATCTTGCAGAAGCTTTTCCCAGTCGGGTTTATTTTCATCATGAAGGATCCGCTGATCAAATTTATCCAGTGCACGGGTTAAGTCTTTCTCAGAAACCGGCTTCAACACATAATCAATACTATTAAGCTGAAAAGCCTTAAGCGCATATTGGTCATAAGCAGTGGTAAAGATGATGGGCATTTTAGGCCTGATTTGCTCGAAGATGGAAAAGGAATTTCCATCCGAAAGGTGTACATCCAGAAATATCAAATCACAATCCAGAGTTTCTAATTCCTGCACAGCCTTGCGGACCGAAGGAATTACAGCAACCAGTTTCCACCGTGGTCTTTGCTTTTGGATGAGCTCATGCAAACGCTCAGCGGCTAAAGATTCATCCTCTATGATAACGTATTTAACACTCATCAATCCTCAATTTCAAGCAATGGAATTTTAGCCACAAAACAATCCTCAGCAACTTCAAAGACAGGCTGCTTATCACTTAACAGTGAATAGCGTTTTTTAATATTTTCGAGCCCTACTCCAGTAGAATCCACATGCTCATCCCTGCGTTGCAAATTATTACGCACCACCAAGGTATCACCCTGATTGAAAATTTCAATTTTAAGAGGCCTTTCCCTAGAAACCTCGTTGTGCTTAACAGCATTACTCACCAACTCCTGCACGCATAGTGGAGGTAAATACAAAATCATAGCCCGGGGATTTAATTGAACACTTACCATCAGGGCATCACCAAACCGAATCCTTTGGAGGTTGGCATAGGCTTCTAAAAACTTAAGCTCCTGATTGAGCATTACCACCATTTCGTCCTTTACATCAAGTACATATCTATACACTTTGGCAAAGTCCTCAATAAAAAGCTCTGCCTTCTCGATATCCTTTTTAATAAGGGATGAAAGCACATTGAGGCTATTAAACAGAAAGTGGGGGTCTAACTGGGTTTTGAGCGAATTCAGCTGGCTGGCCATGTTTTCACTTTTCATTTTTTCTGCCAGCAACAGACTTTCCTTCCACCTCCTGAAAAAGTAAACGCCCTCAACCAGAGCTATTACAACGATGGTAATTGTGTTTCCAAAAAACACATTTTCAACATAAAACTTAAAATCCGCATTAATGTGGTCATAAATAGAAAGTTGACCGAACAACAGTAAAATTAAAACCTGAGCCACGGTTGCATACGAAATCATCAAAACCACCTCAAAAATGAGCCTTTTAGCCACATTGGCTCCCCAAGGCAATTTTTCATTGAGGTAGTACATTATTGCCAGACAGCCAAAATACAGGCTAGAGGTAACCATTAAAGAATAGGTAATACCCATGCAGAAATACACCACGGGATGAGCATCACCTTCCATCGGAAGGCTGAGCAGAAAATGTCGAGTCCATTCAATAAGGCTTGGTACAAAGGCAATTACCAATACCGCCAAAACATCCCATTTGGTAAAATTTCTCATCCTAGCAAATTAACTGATTTTAATGCTCCACTTGGGGAATGAAGCAAGGATTTACAATATTCCAAACTAGGTTCTGAGTAAGCCATAAAGCTAATTGAATCTGCCTCACCCAGTTTTTTAGTAGCCTTCATCGCATTTAAATGCGCCCCTCGATTTCGATAGGCCAGCATATCCTCTCTGCTTTGCCAGCACGATAAAACATAGAACACACGCCCCTTTTCATTCCAGATTTTCACATCCACCAGGCCTCTGGCCTTTTTATACTGAAATGTAGACAACATGCCGTGCCACTGAAAAAGCGGGATCAGCCACCACGCCTTTACCTTAAAGTGAGTGAAACTATACAACATCGCCACTGCCATTAAAATGTTACTCTGTAAAGAACCATCGGCATAATACCCAACTGAAAAGTCGTTTCCACCTCTTGGGTAGATTTATTGAAATCCACACCAAAGGCATTCTGCTTATTGGTGAAGTTTTGAATATCAAGAGCCAATTCCTGCGTTACTGATTTGCCGGAAATCTTATAGCCAATCCGTAAATCCATTCTAAAATAAGGATCGAATTGAGCACCGAAGGCATTATCCGTATCATAAACCGCTTCATTATCTGCAATAGATTGCTGAAGGTCTATTGGCGTGTAGCGCTGTCCACCGGCATAAGTCATTTTACCGTCAAGCGTGATGGTTTTGCGTTTCTTCTTTTTCTGTTTTTTCTTACCGAGTACAAACTCCTTCCCGCCAAGGAGGTTAAACACATAATTGCCATTGAAAGCTGTGTTTCGCCAAACCTCATCACTACCCTGGTACTTGCTCTCATAAAGTGAAAGCGTGGAAAGGAAGTAGAAGCCCTTGTCCATAAATTTTTCAAAAGTGAGATCTAAGCCATAGTTGTAACCAACACCTCCATTCTCCACAGAATCAGGCGCAGCAAAGTTGAACCCACCGGCATTGAGACTGGAAAACGAAGTAGGCTCCTGCTGCACCACTGCATCATAAACATATTGATAGTAGGTTTCGGCTTTAAAGTGCATCCTGTTTTTCAGCATACGATCGTAACCCAAAACAAAGTGGTGGCTTTTAGTAAAATCTAAATCTTTATTGGGTGTAATGTAGCTACCATCAGGCAATAAAATCTGATCATACAGTATAGCCACATTGGGGATTTGGCTATGTAAGCCGTACCCAAAATTCACACTTTGGGCATCACTAACTTTATAGCTTAAACCAAACCGTGGCTCCATGGAATAGTTACCGCTCGAAGCCAAAATCATAGAATGAAGCCCCATATTCATTTCCAGTTTATCGGTAAAACGATGCTGCCAATTCAGATAAGGCTGATACAGCATATCAGTAGATTGCTGATTGCGGAGCGTGCGGAAAGTATTTATACCTCCGTCATAAGTGCTATCCAAAAGGTTGTAGTTTTTATAGGTAACAAAGGCCCCCAGGCGGATCACATTCCGAACGTTAAACTTCCGGTTTACGAATCCACTAAACTGAATATTGTCTTCCCTGAACTCCTGGCGATAGACTGGTGACAATTGATCACGGGTTTCGTTGAGCGTATCCACTTTAGTGTAATTACCAATGGAGGTAAGCGCAAGCGAAAATTTACTGTAGGTGTCTTTATTATAAAAGTATTGATGTGAGGCCCCTATCACTCCGGTTTTCACATCATTGTACAAATCCTGCTCATCGCTGTAAAAACCTCCGTCTTCATCCTCCTCATTCTTACTATCCAAAAACTCTATGGAACTCATCCCGCCAAGGGCAAATACATCAATGGTTCCGCGTTTGCTACTGGGGAAATGAAGTTTCAAATTCAAATCCTGATAATTGGGAACGGCAGTACCTGTGCCAAAATCAACACCTATCGCAGACATTACACCCAGTGTGGAATAGCGGTAGTTAATGAGGTAAGAGGATTTGCTTTCACGACTCAGTGGTCCTTCTGCACCCAGCTCAAAGCCGTTCCATCCAATTTGCGCCAAAAATTCATGTTTCTCATAATTTCCATTGCGCATCCTTAAATCAAAAACGCCCGAAATACCATCACCATACTCGCTTGGAAAAGCTCCCGTAAGGAAATCAGAATTGGCCAGCACATTATTATTGAGCATACTTACCGGACCACCAGTAGCCCCCAATCCACCAAAGTGGTTGGGGTTGGGGATATCTATTCCCTCCAATCGCCAAATCAATCCTATAGGCGAGTTACCTCGGATTACGATGTCGTTATTGGCATCATTGGTACGCTGCACACCCGCAAAGTTGCTCGCCATACGCGATACATCTTGCACAGAGCCAGCAAAGCGAGTACTTTCTTCAATAGAAAATGTACGACCCGAAACATTTACCCGCTCATTATTTACGCGCTCGGGCTTGTCATTGGCTTTCACTACAACTTCGGCCAGTTGCTCAGTGCTTTCAAGCATGGGCACATTAAGTACCAGCTCCTTAGAGCTGCTCAACTCAATGTTTTGCATGGTAACGGGCTGATAACCGATAAAGCTAAAAGCAATGGTTACCCGCTGTACAGGCACTTTTTCCAACAGATAGTAACCCTCGCCATCGGTAGTGGTGCCAAGGCTACTTTCGCCAACTATATATACGTTTACTCCCGGCAGCGGAGTTTCGCTTTGCTTGTCAATCACCCGCCCCCTTATGTTTTGGGTAAGCTGCTGGGCAAATGTTGCTGCGGACAGACTTAGAATAAATCCTAAGAAAAAGATTTTGGCTTTCATAAGGCACTTTGGTTTTAGTTCATTTTACGGAGCAAAACTGAACTAACCTTTAAAGCCACTAAAATTAAAAGGAATGAACGGGAAGAATTGTGGAGTGAATCAGGTATTCTAGCTACATTTCCTAGGAGTTTGTACTATTTGGAAACTGCTTTTGCTATTTTTTTAATGTCTTTAGATTTTAAGTGCGAGGTATAAGAGACGGCATCATCCATATTGTAAAGCACCCTTCCCTTGGATGCGTCAAAAACCCCAATGTAATCTCCGGCAAAATCTCTACCATATAGTAATATATAAATGGGGTCAGTAGATTTTAGGATCATTTCACTTAACGCACCCATATCCAAAATTTTATAAGAGTACTCATAATCTTTAAATAGTTTTTCTGGAACCGTTTCCGAACGTTTTCCAGTATAGGAATTAACATCTTGGGTTGCAAAATGCGGAACATTTAAAGTTGCATTTTTTAGTTTAACTACTTCCTGCTTATCTACAAATTCATCTTCCCTAGGAGTCTTTAGGTTTTCAAGATCATTTTGAAGTACCTCAATATATAGCTTTAACAATCCGGGACTAAGGTTAAGTATCTCATCAAACTTGTCAGCATAAACATAATCATAGAGACTGATTGTACTTATAGGCGTTTCGTTTATTATGCCGAAAAGTTGAATATTCATATATAGACTAATAAATCCAAAATGCTCTTTTACCAGTCCTTGCCCTTTCCTTGTAGACTGGGCCCAGCCGTAATAGAGAAATTTAAGTTCATGCGACTCGCCATTAGAAGACTCCAATATTGTGTGTACCGGATCAAAGAATGTATACTCTTCATCCCCTTCGTACTTGGCGTACTCCTCAAAATCCACAATTTTAAAATCCGAAATCTTCCAATACTTCTCAAAGACCTCTTCGTACTTTGAGCGTATTTCATTTGGTATTTTGCTTGACATTGGAATGATTGTCACTTTACTTGAATAATCTTTCTTTCCTAAGATTTTCCTATCTACATAGACCTGAGAAGCAACGGAACCAACAATACCCACTACCATTAAAATGCTAAAAAGCGCTTTTTTCATTTTTATTTTTAGTTTTATTCGGCAGGGAAAATACAAAAAGGTGTAAGGCGAATCATCAAAATGCTCTGTGATATTTTCGTGATAAATACCCCCTAACTTCACGCACGCTTAAAAATTCCTTCATGAAAAAAGTTTTGGTAATAGAGGACGATCCGGATATCATTGAATTAGTGAGTCTTCACCTTAGGGATTTGGACTGTGAGGTAAGTCAGGAAATGAATGGTAAACAGGGGTTTGAAACGGCCCACTCCAAGAGCTTTGATCTCATAGTTTTGGATTTAATGTTGCCTGGCATGGATGGCCTCGCCATTTGTCAAAAGCTCCGTGCACTTGAAAATTTCACTCCCATACTTATGCTTACCGCTAAAGCGGAGGAGTTTGACAAAGTACTGGGATTGGAATCCGGGGCAGATGATTACCTCACCAAGCCCTTTGGAATCCGTGAATTTATAGCTCGCGTAAAAGCCATCCTGCGAAGACAGGAAATACAAAAAACCAAAGGCAATGACACCTCCGCGAAAGCGGAAATTCAGCACGGGGATTTACTCATAGACCTTACCAAACGAAAGGTAAGCCGCGGTGGCGACCGTATTGATCTTACCCCAAAAGAGTTTGACCTGCTTTGCCTTATGGCCGAAAACCCAGGACGCAGTTTTGACCGCGATCAATTGCTTTCTACCGTATGGGGATATGAATTTAGTGGATACGAGCACACGGTGAACTCTCATATAAATCGGCTTCGTTCGAAAATTGAAACCGACCTCAGCAATCCCAAATACATACTTACCACCTGGGGCATTGGTTACCGTTTTAACGATGAAATTTAGTTGTCATGAAAAAGTCAAGTTTTAGAAAAAGCCTTTTGTGGCGACTATCCGGTGCATTACTTCTTATCCTTATTTTATTGGGAATTGCTTACGTTTCCATCACCACCTATAGTGCCCGAAAATATTACCAGGAAACCACACAGCGGCTAAATGCCGATGTGGCCCGTGAAATGCTGAAAGAGGTAAATCCTTTTGTAAATGGAGAGGTGAATGCCGAAGCCGTGGGGAAAATAATGCACTCCATGATGGCCGTGAATCCATCGCTGGAAGTATATCTGCTTGATCCCTCAGGAAACATATTGAAGTATGTGGTACTTGATAAAAAGGTTCGCCTAAAAAACCTTGACCTGGCTCCTATAAAGCAGTTTTTGGCCGATAGTAGCAAAACCTACGTTTTGGGTGACGATCCACGTACTCCCGGTGAACAAACCATTTTTTCGGCCAGTGAGGTTCACGATTCTACCGATGCATTACAAGGCTATGTGTATATGGTGCTGGCCAGCGAAGAATATGAAAATATTGCCGGGGCCCTTTCCACCAGTTACTTTATGAAACTAGGCACCCAAACTTTTATCATCACCCTTCTTGCAGCATTTGGTTTGGGTATAGTATTGATTGCCATGCTTACGCGGAATTTGAGAACGGTAATGCAAACGGTAAAAAGGTTTGAGGAAGGCGATTATCAGGCACGAATTCCGGTACAGAAAAGTGGAGAGCTGGCGGATTTATCGGAGACTTTTAACCACATGGCAGATACCATTCTTAAAAACATTGAAGAGCTTAAGGAGGTGGACAAGTTGAGGCGAGAGTTGATTGCCAATGTATCGCACGACTTACGCAGCCCAATGTCGGTAATACAGGGCTACATAGAAACTATGATGATAAAGGGCGATAAACTTAGCCCGGAGGAGCAGAAAAAGTATTTGGGAATTATCTTTAAAAGCAGTGAAAAGCTAAACAAACTGGTGGCTGATCTTTTTGAGCTGAGTAAACTGGAAGCAAAACAGGTAAAACTGCAGAAAGAGCGATTTAACTTTAATGAACTTTTGCAGGACACTGCTCAGCAATATCAGCTTAAAGCCGATGAAAAGGGAATACGCCTAAAAACGGAATTTGCAGCTGAGGCCATGGTAAATGCGGACATCGCATTGATGCAACGTGCCATCCAAAACCTAATGGACAACGCCCTGAAGTACACTCCAGAAAACGGAGAAGTAGCCATAAAGGCTAGTTTAAAAAACAACAAACTGGAAGTAGCCATAACCAATACCGGCAAGGGAATACCTAAAGATCAGTTGCCGTACATATTTGACCGCTACTTCATGCTGGACAAGGAAAAGCACGGAATAGACGGCTCAGGATTAGGCCTGGCAATTGTTAAAAAAATCGTTGATATCCACGAAGCCAATATTACGGTTGCCAGTAAAGTTGATGGTGATACTTCCTTTAAAATGGTGCTGCCCGCGGCATAGGAACTCTCCGTTTATTTTAGGCCTTCCTCTATAAGTGAAGAAAAATGTTCAAACTGATTCTTCATTAATAAATCAAACATTGATGAGGGCACGGCACCGCCTGATTTCCATAAAACAATCATACCATCTACCACCAATATAGTTAGCGGGTAACCACTATTCGTAAGGTTTCGGATATCCACCTTTTCCATTCGATACTGCTGAAACAAAAATGGGTGGTTTTCAAAGAACTTTTCGGCATATTCGGGCTCCTCATAAGTGATGGCAATAAAGTCTACTCTTTCGCTATACTCTTTTACCAGTTGATTAAACATAGGTATTTCAGCCACACAAGGCGAGCATGAAGTAAACCAAAAATTATAGATGGCTACCTTCTTTGTAGTATCGCTACTGAAAGGTTTGCCATCAAATCCAGTAGCGGTGAACAAAGGAATTGGCAAACCGATTTTAGAGGAATCAATCCCGGTAGAGTTCCAGTACTTCACCTTTTCTTCCAGGGTCATTTTAGAATCATCACGATTTACCCTTTTGAATTGCTTGGTATTTTGCCCAATTGACATTAATGACAACATCAATGAAATTAAAAGGAAATGGTTTTTACAGCTACCGGATACATTCATTGAGGAAATTTTGGAGTTACCAAAATACAAGATTAACGGATGGGCATTTAGATTTTAAACCATTTATCACCAAACCTTTACTCTTCTGTGATACTTCCGTGATTCTTTACAGGGACTTTTGGAGGGTATTAAAAAACACAAATACCTAAGAATATGAAAAAATCAATGATTTGGGCTATTGCAGCCCTAATGTCCACTACAGTGGCCTGTGATGACGAAGATGACAACGGAAACACCTCAACCAATGGCAGCTTAAAAATGAATATCGCCAACCTTGCCGAGCTTAGCGCAGATGAGCGTTACGAAGGATGGATCATTGTAAATGGAAGCCCTGTGAGTACAGGACTCTTTACCGTGAACAGTGCCGGAGTACCATCTCAAACCAGTTTTGAGGTAAGCCAGTCCAACCTTGATGCCGCCACCGATTATGTGCTTTCCATTGAACCCTTTCCAGATACAGATCCTGCACCAAGCGCTATTAAAATTGCGGGAGGTTCTTTTTCAGGAAACAATGCTACGGTAAACGTAAACCACCCAGCTGCATTGGCTGCCGATTTTAACACAGCTGCTGGCAAGTATATTTTAGCCACACCAACCACCACCGACACTACAGATGAAAAAAGTGGAATCTGGTTTTTGGACATCAGCGGTGGATCACCTGCTCAAGGACTTAATCTGCCAACTTTACCAGCCGGATGGGCTTATGAAGGTTGGGTGGTACTTCACGGAACCCCTATTTCCACTGGTCGTTTTACAGATGTAGCCATGGCCGATGATGCTGCGCCATTTAGCGGAAGCGATGCTTCAGGACCTCCCTTTCCTGGTGAAGATTTCGTAACCAATGCACCAGCTCCACACACTTTCCCTACAGACTTAAGCGGTGCAACTGCGGTTATCTCTATTGAGCCTCAGCCAGACAACTCACCTATGCCTTTTGCCTTTAAACCTTTGGTTCATATGATTTCGGCCACCGCAGCTGACCATGTTACATATAACATGACCAATCAGGTAAGCAGCAATTTTCCGGCAGGAACGGTTAGCAAATAATTACTATTTGATTTTGTGTTGATTTGGGCTGTCTCGGTTTTACTGAGACGGCCCTTTCTCTTTTTATTCTTAAAAACCCGCTTACTTTCGTTGTTATTCCAATAGAAAATCCAGAATGGAGAAAACCCAAAAATTCATCGCCTACTTAGCTCCCGTTATAGACAAGGGTATGTATCATTATCCGCAGATGGACATCCCACAGGAGATTGCCAATGCCATATTGGGCGACAGCAATATGCTACGGGTGATTGTACATTTTGAAAATGGAGTGAAAGTGCATCGCGCATTGAAACGCAATAAAAACGGAGAGACGTTTATTTCGCTGGGGAAATCAACATTGAAGGATGCCAGGGTAGAGCCCGGTACAGAACTGCCTTTAGTATTGGAAGTGGATCGCACAGAATTTGGATTTGAAGTGCCCGAGGAATTTGCTGAGCTAATGAATCAGGACCCGGAGGGGAAAAGGGCCTTTATGGAGCTAAAGCCTGGAATGAAGAGAAACTTCCTGCATTTCATCATTTCTGCCAAAACGGTTGACACGCGTATTAAACGCTCTTTACAACTTATGGAGAATTTGAAGATGGGGATTATATCGGCACAGAAGCAGCGATAAATTCACGCAAAGTCGCTAAGTGTTATTTTGCGTACAACTTCACAAGTTAAGCACGGCCTTCAACACCTGAAAACCATTGCGGCTAACGGGTATTTTACTACCATCCTTCAATAAAGCTACATGGCTGTTTTTTTCATACGGATCAATGCGGGTAATGTGGGAGATATTGATAAGATGTGAGCGATGCACGCGAACAAATGAATCCTCGCTAAGCGTGTTTTCAAAATGAGTGAGGGTTTTCTTTTTCATAAAGTTTCCCTGCTCGGTAAAAATCTTCACATAGTCGTCATCCGCCTCCAGGCGCACAATTTCCTTTATGGGGATAATGCGGATTTTGCTGCCATCCTTAATTACCACTCGATTTTGATTTTTGGCTTGCGTGGCCTCTTCCACCACTTTTTGCACATTGCCTTGAGCCGGCTCATTGTTCTCCAAAAATTTCTGTATCGCCTTATCAAAACGATCTTTTGAAAATGGTTTAAGGAGATAATCCACAGCATTGCTTTCAAAGGCTTTTATGGCAAACTCATCAAAGGCCGTGGCAAAAATCACGGCAGGCGGCTCATCCAGCAACTCCAACATTTCAAAACCTGTGATTTTTGGCATTTGAATATCCAGAAGTATAAGATCGGGCTTATGTTCATTAATGGCCTTCATACCTTCAAATCCATCGTGGCAGCGAGCTACAACTTCAATTTGCGGATAGGCCGCTAAGTACTCTTGCACCAGATCACATGCCAGTGGTTCATCATCTATTAATATTACCTTAATCATTGAGTTTTGGAATTTTAATGGTTACTGTGTAATGGTTTTCATGAGCCTCGGCTTGCAGTAAATCTGTTCGGGCAAACAACAGGTACAACCTCCTTTTTACAGAGCGAAGTCCGAATCCCGTACCTCCCGGGGGCTGCATATCCGGATCAAAAGGATTTACAATAGTGAGTAAAAGCAAATTGTCGGAAACCTCACATTTAAAATCAATCACCAGGCTTCCCGTTGTGCCATACAGTCCAAACTTAATGGCATTTTCCAGCACAGGTTGTAAAATCAATGGAGGCAACTTCCATGTCAATAAATCATCGGCACAAGCCATTTCCACCTTTAGGCGATGACCAAAGCGCACTTGTTCTATATCCAGGTAAAGTTTTAAATAATCGAGCTCCTCCTGTAAAGTGATAAATTTTTGATCTTCCCGCTTTAGCGTTCCCCGCAAAAAATCTGACAGCTGCTGTACCATGGTTCGGGCCTCCTCTTGCCGGGTTCCTATTAAAGAGTTTATGGAGTTTAGGCTATTAAACAAAAAGTGAGGCTGCAACTGCTGCCGAAGTTTAAAAAGCTCCGCCTCCTTAGACATTCTATCCGTCTCCTCCTTTCTGCGCTGCTCATCTTCCTTCTCGCCCAGGCGATACCAAATAAGGCAACAGGTGGTTGTGCCTATTAAAACGAGCAAGGCCACGGTAAACCTATAGAGTTGGGTATGCTGCACAAAGCCTTCATAATCCGCAGAACGGGTGATACCTATGATTACCACAGATGATAACCAAAGCCAGATATAGGCTAAAAACAGGGAGGTGAGAATAACCAAAACTCCCTTACCACGAGAGGGATGGTAATAGGACAAGGTGTTTGCTACAAAAAACAGCAAGGACCCCAGCCCCAGCCAACTAAAAACCGCATCCATTATGGCCGGAGTTAGGGGCATATCGTAATAATAAACCACTCCAAAGGCCTGCAAACTGCACAGGCTAATGAGAGTGATTAAAAAATACCAGCGGTTTTGGCCGTATATAAGTGGGTTTAGAACCATCAGGTTTTAGTTTGGAACCGGATAAAGATAAGACTGCAGGATTTTATCAAACTTATCGCGCAATCCATTTAAATACTCCCTTGGTGAATCGGGTTCAATGGTTTTGGAGTCCAGTTGAATAATTCTTTGATTTATGTTGAGTTTTACCAGATCCACCACCCCAACAAATTTCCACTTTACGTTTCGTCCAAATTTGTTTTTAAAGGTTTCACTTTCCGTCTGGCCTTTGGTTTGGCATTGGTGAAAAGCCTCAAACTCATTTGAGGCTTTTACCAGATATAATTCTTCGCTGTATTGCTTTTGGGCAGCTCCTTCTATATCAATTTCAAAAAGAAGCCTGGAGTTGAACAATTCCATCTCTCTAGTAATTTACGATGTCTAATCCGCCAAATATCACTATCCCCGTAAGTACAAGTATTTTATCATCCGGCACCACCTGCACTGCTGAAGAGCGCTTGTCTTCCACTCCGCCCAGTATTCCGGAAACATCATTGCGAACCTCCCAATTTGGGGGTACAATCAATTTCATTCCTCCAAACACTACCACTACTTCCAGGTTAATGGTTCCTTCAAAATCGGCATCAAGTAGGTTTATCTCTGTTCCACCAAACACGGTAACGGATTCGCCACCTCTAAACTGCTTGGATTGTACTCTCTTTTTTAGTCCGTTAAAAATGGATACACTATCTATTTTATGTGAATTATCGGCAGTAAAACCCTTGTAGTCATATCCCCTTTCGCGCTCTTCACTAAAGGCTCCTCCTTTATCAGGATCAGTATTTATGTGATAAGATTTTTTTTTTCGAGGGCGAAGCAGAACGATAAGGCCAATGGCGATTACCACTATAGGTCCGAAATATCTTCTGAGATTAATGCTTAGGTTAAAAACATCTTCAACGAAGAAAAATCCACCAACGGCAATTAAAATCCATGAAGCCGGGTTTTTAAACTTGCTACCCAAACCAATGGCCACTCCAATTGCTACTGGTATCATATACCATTGAACTAACCAATCGGGAAAAAATATCCCCATTCTGCGAAGCAGCCAAACCAATCCTATTCCTAAAATTATTATTCCGGTGGTTATCCCTTTTCTACTGCGGTTATTTCTCATTTCTGTAGTCATCTTATTTTGGTATTAGGTTATTCTTTTATTGATGACTCAAAAGTATGGGTACATCTAGAGCTGCAAAAACCTATTGCGGTAAAAGGGAATGGAAAGGTCGGTGAATGGTGGAATGGAGGGGGTGACGTTGTTGGTATGGGTTATTGATTGAAGTCTATCATTAAGTCAAAAGCTAAATTCCCTAAATTTGAGTATGAGCTATAACGAGAAAATAGAGGGTTATGAACCGGATGTAAAGGAACCCGACTTTAGCTATGGTGGTATCTATACTGCTGCCGATTACATTACTTGGAGGACTGAGGAACTTTTGGAACTGATACGGGGCAAAATTTATAGAATGTCTCCGAGTCCTGTTTCTGGCCACCAGATTGTATTAGGTGACCTACATGAACAAATGGTAAAAACAGCCAAATTGAAAAATGGATGCCGGATATGGCTAGCACCATTTGATGTTTACCTCATACATCCCGGTGAAGACTGGAAGAAAACTACAAATATTGTAGAGCCTGATATTTTCATTAATTGTGACCCTTCAAAAATCCATAGACGCGGCTGTATAGGTGCCCCCGATTTTGTAGTGGAAATACTTTCACCAGGTACGCGCAAGAAGGATGCTACCCTAAAATTTGAGCTTTATCAGGAATACGGTGTGCGGGAATATTGGATGATTTCCGTTTCGGAGCGATTAATAATTGTAAACCTGCTTAATGAAAAAGGCCTTTACGAAACCCAACAACCAGTAACAGAGGGACAAACCCTTTCTCCACGAGATTTCCCTGAAATAACCATTAATCTTGCCGAGCTTTTTAAGGATGTGCCGGAGGAAGATTAGTTGAACTCTCGTTCACTGCATCTGTTCCAGAAATTCACTTACTTTCCTCTAAACCACTTTAGTGCCACTACTAGTCCTGCAATTAATATCAAAACCGGCCACACTCTAAGCAGTATCAGCACAAAGCTTTCCAGGCCATGCCAGCCGCTAACTACAGAAGTACCGGCCTTTGACCAAAATCCGGGACCATCTTCCACAATTACCTCAACTTTTACCGGCTGTGTTAAACTTACCGAGAGCGTGCTATACGAAGTTTGGCCACTGAGTTGTTTCAGTTGAACCATGGTGCTTTCAATCTCCTCCTCTATTTTCCGGATGTATTCTTCCACCTCCAAAATCTCCTTTATGGTTTTGGCGCTTTTCAGGATAGCTCTGTAGCGATCTAAAGAAACACGTTTGCTGGTAAGGCGACTTTCCAAATCCACGTACCGGCTGGTAACATCAACAGTGGAAACATTCTTATCCAGAATTTTATCAAAACCACCTTCCAGTGAGCTTATCAACTTATCAAACTGATTAACGGGGATTCTGATTTTAAGATCATACGTTAGTGATCTGTATTCCTCCTGGTAATTCTCATTGTCATAATAGCCTCCAAGGGATTTCACCATTTCATCCATTTTCTTTTTCGAGGATTTCAACTCCTTTACCTCAATTGTCATTTCGCCCTTCTTTATGAGCTTTTTATCTGATTGTTGAATTTCCTCAGCCTTGGCTGGTGGCGAAATTTGCCGTTGAGTTATTGGGCTTGGGCTTTCACTTTCCTCAAAATTCACCACTATTCCTTCTTCAGGTCTGGGTTCTAAATCCAAATCCCCTTGATATCCAAAACCACTATCTCTTTCACAACCCCACAAGAGGGGGAAAATAACGAACAGCAAGGCCAGCTTTTTCATAGGTAAGTTGTTTAAGTCAATTTTACCAAACGTGGGATTTCATATTTTCTTTTAAGGCCCAACCCGATCTCCCCTCCTTGGTTAAGGAGGAGCGGTTACAAATGCTGGTTTTCCAAAAACATGAATGGGGTGGTTCGCAATACCTTAAAACCTATTTTGGTCGTTTCATTTCAAACCCCAAACTATGCGAAGCCTTCTTTTTCTTTCAGCCCTAGCCTTATTCTTTTGCAGTTGCTCTAATCAAGAGGAAATTGAGAAATACCAAAAGCAGTTAAGGGAATCGAATGAGGCTTTGGAGGAGGTGATTGATTATAGGATACTATTAATAAAATCAAGAGCTACCGAAAACCCAGACAGAGCTTTAAAATGGCTAAAGGTTACAGAGGTTTATTATTCTATCTGTAAGGGGATTACTGAAGGGACTGTCGATTTTAACAGCGCAACAAGAGCTGAACTCAAACGCATTAGCGACACTTTATTTATACAAAAGCGCCCAAAGGATCTGATGCTAGAGAATAACGGTAATAAGGATTCTTTGCTCCTCAAAAATTCAGTCTTGAGCCATCTGAATAAATGGCTGCAAAGGATGGCAATAACAACCGACCCTAACTTTTGCGGTTGGGAACCTTTGACGATTAAACCAATTTTTATGAGGTTTGGAGATTCAACCCTGATCAACCTAACCTCAAATTTTTGCCTTAATCAGAATAAATACGTAGTGTCCATTGATGCCCCGGTTAATGTTGATTTCAAGGACTCGCACACTCTAGGACATTTCATTTTACCCGCACAAATGGAAAATTTTGAAGTCAGCGGGAAGGTTGAATTCATAGAACATTCGGCTATGCGAGCATTTAAACTTTATTTTAATAACGATACCACATATTTTATCCAATAAAAACGGAAGCTCAGGCTTGCACTTCGACTGTCGCTCAGTGTGACAGAGGCATTAGCTAACCGCAAGGTTTCTAAAAAGCCTCGACCTCTCTCCCCTTCTTGGTTAAGGAGGGGCGTAAAAATGCTGGTTTCCCAAAAGCCTGGGTGGGGTGGTTCGCTCAAAAACTAAAAAACCCGCAGCTCTCACCACGGGTTTCAATTTTAATTATCAAATCCACCTTCTGTGGACTATGGACTATTAGCTATAGACTAAAAGCTATCCTCTTACTTCAATAAGTCAATAATCTGCTCAGCCAGTTCTTCACCAATACGATCTTGTGCTTCTAAAGTAGCGGCACCAATGTGCGGAGACAAAGATGTGTAAGGGCTCATGAGAATTTGCATAGCCGGCTTTGGTTCGTTTACAAAAACATCCAAGGCTGCGTAACCCAGTTTTCCGCTATCAAGTGCTTCTAAAAGCGCTTCTTCGTCAACTACTCCACCGCGCGCTGTATTTACAATACCAGCACGGTCTTTCATCATTTCAATTTGCTTTTTCCCGATAAGGGCTTTACCAGCACCGGAAACATGAACAGTTACAAAATCTGAAGTTTTCAAAAGCTCTTCCAAACTTACCGGAGTAATTTTGGTGGTAAGCTTTTGGCCATCAGCAAAAGAAATATCAAGATCCACAGGATCTGTATTATTATCATTCACCACAATATTCATCCCCAGGCCATAGGCCATGCGGGCTACTTCGCGGCCAATACGTCCAAAACCTACAATACCAAGGGTTTTACCTTTTAGCTCGCTACCGGCACCATAGTTTTTCTTCAACTCCTTAAACTTGGTATCCCCTTCCAAAGGCATCTTTTGGTTAGAGTCGAAAAGAAAACGTACCATCCCAAAAAGGTGGGCAAATACCAACTCGGCTACCGAACGGCTGCTGGCAGCTGGGGTGTTAATTACGTGGATCCCCTTAGAGCGGGCATAGTCCACATCAATATTATCCATACCAACGCCACCGCGGCCAATAAGCTTTAGCTGACCGTTAAGTTCGTCCATAAGTTCTTTACGAACGGTTGTGGCACTGCGCACCAAAAGGGCGCTCACTCCATTTTCCTTTATATAATTCCCCAATTGCTCCTGAGCTACTGAGGTAAGATCCACTTCAAATCCGGCTTCTTCCAGTTTTAGTTTTCCTGATGCTGAAATGCCATCGTTTGCGAGTACTTTCATTTTAGTTTTCTAAAATTTTTATTAAAAATATTGAGAATGGCCGATTAGCCTAGGGTGCGCTCAAACTCTTTCATTACATCTACAAGTATTTTGGCGCTTTCCAGCGGAAGGGCATTGTAAATACTGGCTCTGTAACCGCCTACATCTCTGTGGCCATTAATTCCGCTAATGCCAGCGTCTTTCCACATTTTGTCAAAAGCAGCCCCCATGCTTTCATCTTTCAACAAGAAGCATACATTCATATTAGAACGGTCTTCCACTTCGGCAGTGCCAACAAATAATGGGTTACGATCAATTTCATTGTAAAGCACAGCAGCCTTTTGCTTATTCACCTCAGCGATCCAGTCCACGCCACCATTTTCCTTCAGCCAATCCAGCATCAGCATGGTAACATACACGGGAAACACAGGAGGAGTGTTAAACATGGAATCCTTTGCGATATGCACACTATAATCTAGGTAAGCAGGAAGGTTACGTCCGGTTTTACCTAATATTTCGTCTTTTACAATAACCACGGTAGCACCTGCTGGCCCAAGGTTTTTCTGAGCCCCGGCATAAATCAGGTCAAAATCCTCCACATTCACCCTGCGGCTCATAATGTCAGAAGACATATCGCAAACCATCAGGTTATCCGTTTTTGGAAATTCTTTAATCTGTGTTCCGTAAATGGTATTGTTTGAAGTACAATGGAAGTAATCCATTCCACTTGGGATATCAAAACCCTTGGGAATGTAGTTGTAGTTTTTGTCTTTAGAGCTGGCCACCACGGTAACATCGCCCCATCTTTGGGCTTCTTTTATGGCTTTGCTGCTCCAGGTACCGGTATCCAAATAAGCAGCTTTTCCACCTTCATTTTTCATGAGGTTCATAGCTACCATTACAAACTCGAGGCTGGCACCACCTTGTAGAAAAATTACTGAATAGCCTGCCGGCACATTCATTAAATCTTTAACCAGAGCCACGGCTTTGTCCATTACGGCAACAAAACTTTTGCTACGGTGACTGATTTCTAAAAGTGAAAGATTAAGATTGTCAAAGTTTACTACGGCATCAGCCGCTTTGCGTAATACTTCTGGGGGAAGGATGCAGGGACCTGCAGAGAAATTGTGTGTCTTCATATTTGGCTGTAAGGTATTTCTAAAAATGGATTCAAAATTAAGAATTTAGCATGGGATAGGCGGTTAAGAAGGGGTTAATGTTCAAGTTCCAATATTGTTTAATCAATGACCATGTTTTGCATCATTTTGTTTTTCATAGCATCAATTGACCATCCCAAGAAAAAGAAAACTAAACTGCTAACGGGAAAGGTTTCTATAGCTCCGAAAACAAACTGCCCATCTCTGGCGAAACTCCAATCCCTGGAAGCATATAGATAAAAAAACAGAGGATGAATGATAAAAAGATTAATACCAAAAAATAATAACAGGTGATTCTTATTGAAACACTGCTTCTTTATAATCTGATATCTCAATGATAAATAGTAGGTTAATGATGTGAAAAGAAAAAACGCTAACAGAACAAATATCATAGCCGTGCCAATAGCAGAGTAACTTGTATCGCCCATAACTTTGGTTAACATCCCTTCAAGTGCACCTGAAACTGGAAGTAAAATAAAAACGGGAATAGCAAAAGTGAATGTGGCGAAAAAGCAAGCTGCGGAGAAAATCAAACCTATAATTGTAGCAATATATTTTTGATCCATTAAAACTTACTTTGATTAAACGTTTACAAAATCAAATCCCCATTTTCAATGTCCTTTTCACTCATCAAGAGCATTTCAATTTGCTCGGACGAGAGAAGTAGGGGCTCCTCTTTTTCTGTTGAAGTAAAAATACTTTCTATGGCTGCAAGTAGCTTTTCATTTCTGGTGACCAATATTCGGTCAATCAGCCTATTTCTTAAATTATCTAAGGTGGTCATACTCCAAATTTCTTTTAAAAATCGCTAAAACTGGTGACTCTGCCAAATGTATAAAACCTAGCCCCCATCCGGCTCTGTTGCCGTTGCTGGCTTCTTACCAGGCAAGTCGGTTGGTTTATTGGGCGGAACAATTTTTATATCCTGACCACTATTGAATTTCACCTCCGTTTCTAAATTCCACCAATCATCATCCCACACCAAACCATCATAGCTCATATCGGGGCCATACATGCGATAAACACCTTTAAGCCTGTCATCAGGTGGCGAAAGGTGATCCATAATAATCATCTCCTTTTCGTCATTCCACCGTACGGAAGCAGCATAATCTCCACCATAACTTAGTATAAGACGCATGGGCGGTTTGCGTAGGGTTTTGTCCATAAAGTGGTCAATCTTAAATATCCGCGAACCAAATTTGGGACGACCACGGCCATCCACCTGGAGCACATCTATTATTTTTTGATTGATATCATTACCCGGTGCAAAACCCAAAAGGGTATACATCACATTCCGCCCCTTCTTTACAGGAATTAGCTTGTAGTAAATAGCGCCATACCATTCATCGGCCTTCAATATTTTAAACTCCGGCTGACTGATGTTTTTGGTAGCATCCTCCAAACGAGTTACCACAAAGCCCTTGCGAGTGCTTGCCACCACAAGACCAAATCGTACATAGCTATAAGTACTGTCTGGCATTTGCCAGGTAAATATGCGCACTTCATCATCTACCGAAAGGCGAACCATATTGGTAACGGCCGCGAGCGGATCATTAAATCCCTTTTCGGTAGCTATATAAGCCTCGAGTTGTTCCAGAAATTTTTGATTGGCGAGCTTTCTCTCCCTGTACTCGGCATGCACCAAAATCTTCCGTCCGGTTTCGGCCAGTTCTTTCTCCACATCAGTAGACTGGCCAAAAATGGCTGCGGACGAAATAAACAGTACTAAAAGAAGAGAATACCTCATGGGCCTGAAACGAAGAAAATGCCGTGCCAGTATAAGCACTATACGTGCAGAAACTCCTTTTTCTCTAAAAGGGATTCCTTACTCTCCACATGATCTTCATCAGGTACACAACAATCTACAGGACATACTTCGGCACACTGTGGTGTTTCGTGGAAACCAACACATTCTGTACACTTATCAGAAACAATAAAGTAAACATCATAATCCACGGGCTCCTGAGGCTCATCGGCATCATAGGTTCCGCCACTTTTTGGCACCACCTTACCCTTAAGGCCTGTACCTTCACTAAAGCGCCACTCCTGGGCTCCCTCATATATTGCATTGTTTGGACACTCGGGCTCACAAGCCCCACAATTAATACATTCGTCTGTTATCTTGATAGCCATAATTGATTCTTACTTTTGCGCAAATTTAATAAATAGATAGGGGTATGTTGGATGTGGCCGCACGGATTTCGGCATTTGAAACATTGGGCAGATTTATTGGCCAATACAAAGAAGAAAGTAAAGATGAGGATCTGAAAAAACTCAATACGTTTTTCCTTGAAAATTTTAGAACGGTAATTCAGCAAGCCGGTATTTATAACAACTGGTTTACACAGCCCAATGTAGAATTTGCCATGGAGCAATGGAGCAAGGCGCTTACTCGCGAAAATCTCCAAACCTGGGTTGAGCGCTATTCAGCAGATCATTTTGAGAATGATGGCAGCAAATCCATAGCTTTAATTATGGCCGGAAACATCCCAATGGTGGGCTTTCATGATTTTCTTTCAGTATTGATGTCGGGCCATAAAGTACTGGCCAAGCCCTCTACTGATGATGATAAACTTCTGCCTTTTTTGGCCCAGGTACTGGTAGCCATTGAAAGAGGCTTTGCCGAACGAATGGAGTTTGCTACTGGTCAGCTCAAGGAGTTTGACGCAGTTATTGCCACCGGCAGCAATAATTCATCCCGCTATTTTGACTATTACTTCGCCAAGTACCCAAATGTTATTCGTAAAAACCGATCGTCAGTAGCTGTCCTTACGGGAGATGAAAGCGAGGAGGAGCTAAAGAAGCTTGGGGATGATGTATTCCGGTATTTTGGATTGGGATGCCGTAACGTCTCCAAACTCTATCTGCCGGAAGGCTATGATAAGGATAGGATTTTCAAGGCATTTTTCGACTTCAACCAGATCATCCACAATAATAAATACGGTAACAACTTTGATTACAACCGCGCCATTTACCTATTGGAGCAACAGGCATTTTTAGAAAATGGCTTTATCATCTTAAAGGAAAATGAAGCCCTGCATGCTCCGGCCGCAGTACTGTACACCGAAACGTATCAATCTTTGGATGACCTCAACAAAAAGCTGGGTGAATTGGAAACCGACCTGCAATGTATAGTGTCTAATTCTGAGAAAGTGGAAAACAACATTCCGCTGGGCACCACACAGATGCCCGCCCTTTGGGATTATGCCGACAAAGTGGATACCATACGTTTCCTGCGCACCGTTTAGCTCTGTTGGGAAGGCTGTATATTTGACCGATTTTTGAAATTCAGGAATTTCCACGAAAGTGAGACTACTGATGCCTAGCCGAAATTATTGACATACGCATGAAAATTATTCGTTTCCTCAAATCCAAAACTTTCTGGGCCAACCTTGTGGTAGCCATTATTGCTTGTGCTCTTATTTTTTGGGGAGTTAACGCATGGCTTGCCAGCTATACCCGCCATGGCGATAATGTAAAAGTTCCTGCTTTGGCTCGCCTTTCTTATGAAGAAGCCATAAAAAAACTGGAAACTCAGGATTTGGCAGCTGAGATATTAGACACTTCTGAGTTTAACTCAAACTACCCACGCGGCAGTGTTATTGATCAATATCCTTTAGCAGGATCGCTGGTAAAGCAGGGCCGGGTAATTAAGCTTACCATAAACCCGGATAAGCCCCGCAGAATTGAAATGCCAATGATGCTTGAAAAAACCAAGCGCAGGGCTATTTACGATTTGGAGTCTAAAGGTTTTGTGGTTGGCGAACTTACCTATGTGCCCTATATCGGTAAGGATGTGGTGGTAGATATTAAAGTGAATGGCCGCTCCGTAAAGGAACGTGAGAAGTTTGACAAGGGCACCGTTGTGGAGCTTGTACTGGGGCAAGGCCTTGGAGACACACGCATTACCATGCCCTACCTGCGGTTTTTAACTTTGGAGAAGGCTACCGCCAAAATAATGGCTGCTTCATTAAACATTGGCTCCGTTGGTTATGATCCCGATTTAAAAGATACCTCTATAGCCCTGGTGTACAAGCAATATCCAAACCCGAGTTTAAAACCAAATGTAAATATTGGTGCAGAGGTAGATATTTGGCTTACCGATGATTATACCAAAATCCCGAATGACTCGTTACAGTACACCCAACCCGAATTTGTAGATTCCACCCTTATTAGTAATGATACAACGGCATACTAGCACCCTATTAGTTCTTGGACTCATTTTCCTTGCGGGAAATGTATTTGCACAGCCTGTAGAAGAACTTGGCCCGGTTACCGCCCGCCCGCAAACTTATTCTCCTGCTAAGGTTAAAAAGAAAACCACGGCCAGTATAACCCTTCCCTTTTTTGATGATTTCAGCTACAATCAACATTACCCCGACACTGCCCTTTGGGAAGATGCCAATGTGTATGTAAACCAAACTTACGGACAAGCTCCACCCACTTTAGGTGTAGCTACTTTTGATGGACTCAACAAGGATGGACTGCCTTACGACATTACAAGGTTGGGCACCGATAGCGCAGATGTGCTTACCTCCCGTGCCATTGACCTCAGCAATACCATTGACTCCACTTACCTCTCCTTTTTTTGGCAGGCAGGTGGTTTGGGCGAAAGACCCGAACCCATAGATTCCTTTAACTTAAAATTTTACAGCCCACAAACCAAAACCTGGAACAGAGTGTGGGGTGTATTTGGAGTGGACTCCACAGGCTTTACTCAAGTGATGGTCCCTGTTACAAAACCTCAGCATTTACGGGATGGCTTTAAATTCAGGTTTACTGCCTATGGTGCCAGGGCCGGTGCTTTTGACACATGGAACCTGGACTATGTGCGACTAGCTGACCAAAGAACAAAAAAAGACGGACCATTCACTGACCCCGCCTTTACAAGACCTCACACCAGCCTCTTAAAAACATTTGAATCCGTGCCGTGGTTTCATTACAATGCTTTAGCCCCCATTGAAAACAAATCAACATTATTCCATTATTACCAAAGAAATATTTCTCCGGGTCAATCATTAAACCTGAACCTGTGTATTTATGAAATTTCGGCATTTGGAAATACGCTTGCTTCTAATAATACTGGTGATGCCACAAAAGACAACAGTCACAATCCAAATGTGGAAACTTTATTCGACTGCCCAATCAACAGCTTTGCGTTGCCAAACCCTCCTACTGCAGAATTTGAAATCAAGGCATTGGCAACTTATACCGGTACTTCTGTAGCCAGCAAGGGCCCCAACGATACTATTATCCGAAACCAGGTTTTTAAAAACTATTATGCCCTGGATGATGGCTCTGCTGAGCGCGCCTACCAAATTCGGGATAACCGAGGTGGATTTGTAATTGCGAAGTACGACATTGCCCAGGCCGACAGTCTTTTGGGATTGTACCTCTATTTTCTTCCCTCAGAATATGATATTGAGCAAAATCAGTTTTCCATTGTTATTTACAAAAATGACAATAACCTTCCGGGAGACCTGATTTACGAAACCGATTCGCTTTACACCCCTCGATATACCTCTACCGATTTTATGTTACCTTACCAATTAGATAAAGCCGTTTGGGTAACAGGCCCCGTGTTTATTGGTCTTCGACAAAAAACCAACGTACGCATGCCTATTGGTTTTGATGTAAATACGGTAAAATCCACAAAGGTGTATTTTGGCACAAAATCCAATCTTTACGAATCCTTTCAAGAGGGAAATTTGATGATGCGCCCCTATTTGCGCTATCAGCCTATTGACCTGGCTGTGGCAGAGGTAAATCCACAAACTTTGGAATTGGGTATTTTCCCAAACCCGGCCAGTGATTATATCCGAATTGAATCAAATGAAGATCACAGCGGTTTGACATACCTAATCACCAACCTATCGGGCCAACTGATACAAACCGGAATGCTAGATTCTGAAATAAGATTCGGCAATAATATTAACTCAGGAGTTTACCTCCTGCGCATTGAAGATCCATCGGGCAAAAAAACACCTTTGGTGAAAAAGATTTTGGTAAAAAGATAATGAGGGAAGAAAACGAGAGTCCTGAAGAGGAACAGGATAACGAAGAACTTTTTGAGCACCACCGATTTGAGGCAGATAAGGGCCAAAAGCCGCTACGCGCAGATAAGTATATCAACAACTTACTTAGAAATACTTCTAGAAATAAAATTCAACAGGCATCTGATGCCGGCAATATCCATGTAAATGGAAAGCCCGTAAAGAGTAATTACAAGGTAAAGCCTGGCGATGTAGTTCAGGTTGTATTAGCGTACCCTCCTCGTGAAATCGAACTCATACCACAGGATATCCCCTTGCACATACATTATGAGGATGATGATGTAATTGTATTGAATAAGCAGCCCGGCATTGTTGTTCATCCCGGTTATGGAAACTATGACGGCACTTTGGTAAACGGACTTATTTACCATTTTAAAAATTTACCAGGTATGGACGAAACGAGGCCCGGTCTTGTTCATCGTCTTGACAGAGATACCAGCGGTATTATGGTGATTGCCAAGAATGAATATTCCATGGCTCATATAGCTCGTCAGTTTTTTGATCGTACCACCAAACGTACCTATCAGGCTTTGGTTTGGGGTGATATTCAGGAAGACGAAGGCACTATAGTTGGCAACATCGGCCGTAGCAAGAAAAACCGCAAAATATTTGTGGTATATGAAGATGAGGAAGAGGGCAAGCACGCCATTACTCATTACAAGGTTTTAAAACGCCTGGGTTATGCCACTTTGGTGGAATGCAGGCTGGAAACTGGCCGTACACACCAGATCCGTGTGCACATGAAGCATATTGGCCACACCCTTTTTAACGATAAGGAATACGGTGGTGACACCATTTTGAAGGGTACCACCTTTACCAAATACAAACAGTTTGTACAAAACTGTTTTGCGGTTTGTCCTCGTCAGGCTCTACATGCCAAAACACTTGGTTTCACTCATCCCAAAACAGGTGAATTTATGAGTTTTGACTCGGAATTGCCGCAGGACATGAAAGACCTCATCGATAAATGGGAGAACTACGCCAAACACAAAGCCGAATAGAGCTTTGTGACATTAGTTACATAATCTCTTGCACGGAATTTGTACTATTGTGTAAGAAGTTATGAAAAAATTCACCCTCCCTGTACTGTTAAGCATTTTGGCCTTGGTGGCAATTTTAAGCCGTTGCAAGCCTGACCCTGCTCCCTCTGTTCCGGAGTTTTCTGCCACTCCCTATAATTGGGTCACCCCAAGTGGATTTCCTCAGCCTAAATTCCCGGCAGACAACCCAATGACGGTGGAGGGCGTTGATCTGGGCCATCACTTGTTTTTTGACAAACGCCTTTCGGCTGATCAAACCATATCATGCTCCAGCTGTCACAATCAAGCTTTTTTCTTTGCCGATCCTGACTCTATCTCAACAGGTGTGGATGGAAAAACAGGACGCAGAAATGCTATGGTACTTTTCAACTTAGCCTGGCAAGAGTTTTTCTTTTGGGATGGACGTACCAATTCCCTGGAAGAACAATCCCTCCACCCTATTCAAGATCCGGTGGAAATGGCCACAGATTTACCTACCGTAATTGCACGACTTGAAACTGACACCGCCTACCCCAATATGTTTAAAGCTGCTTTTGGCGATAAAAAAATTACTGCAGACCGAATTGCCAAAGCATTGGCTCAATACGAAAGAACCATTATTTCAGCAGACAGTGAGTTTGATAGAGTAAAAAGATTGAGTGGAGACTTAAATGCACAATTTTTTGATGACGAGAGTGTTCCTGGAGATCCTAATAAAGGCTACTTAATGTTTAGCAGCGACTTTACCCCTAATGGTGCGCGTGGCGGTGATTGCTTTCATTGCCATGGCGCTGTGGAAACAGGCTTTTTAATGGGTGCTTTTGGCGTAGACAATCAATTTAAAAATAATGGCCTTAAGGCTACTTACCCCGCTGATAAAGGCCGAATGGAAGTAACCAGGCTTCCGCAAGATGAGGGCAAGTTCAAGATTCCAAGTGTTCGCAATATGGAGTGGTCATTTCCTTATATGCACGATGGCAGCATTGCCTCTAAAGTTGTAGGTATTGATCCTGTTATGGAACTGATTGAATTCTACAATTCAGGAATCCACGAAAACAGCCCCAACATTGATCCCAACATGACTAAAAACGGAGGGGCCGATAAAAAATGGACTCAATCTCAAAAAGAAGACCTAAAGGCATTTTTACTCACCTTAACGGATAACAATCTACGTTTCGACCCCGCCTTTGAAGATCCATTCTTGAGATAATCAGATAGATCTGCCATGCGCATTCGTATAATTTCACCAATCCTTGTAATAACTGTATTTATACTGATTGCCATTACCAGTAGATGTATTGCCGATAAACCTGAAAAAAAACCAAAAAGCTTTGGAACACCCTACAACTGGGTAAATCCGAAAGGTTTTCCAACCCCCATTTTACCTGCAGACAACCCTTTAACTATAGAAGGTATTGAACTAGGCCGATACCTCTTTTTTGACAAACGACTCTCTGCTGATCTAAAAATTTCCTGCGCCAGTTGCCATAAGCCCGATTTTCACTTTTCTGACCCCACTCCAATTTCAAGTGGTGTGGATGGCCGCAAGGGAACAAGAAATGCAATGCCGCTATTTAACCTCGCATGGCAGCAGTTTTTCTTTTGGGATGGAAGGGTAAAAACCTTGGAAGAGCAATCCCTCCACCCTATTCAGGATTTTAACGAAATGGCAACGGATTTACCAACCGTTTTATCGAGACTGACAACTGATAGCATATACCCCGAGATGTTTACAGCCGCCTTTGGCGACAAAAACATCACTTCCAACAGAATTGCCAAAGCCCTTGCTCAATTTGAGCGCACCATAGTTGCATCCAACAGCGAGTTTGACAGGGTGAAACGAATGACCGGAGATATTAATAATCCATTTGTTGAAGAATGGGGCAAAGGCTCAAAAAACAAAGGCTTTGAAATGTTTACAATGGATTTTCCGCCAAGTGGGATTAGAGGTGGTAATTGCCAGCATTGCCATGGGGCAGAAGAAACAGGATTTTTGATGGGTGCTTTTGGCGATGAAGCCTCTCAGTTTAAAAACAATGGCCTAAACCAGGAGCATAGTGCCGACCCAGGGAGATTTAACGAAACCGGGAAAGAACAGGATAAAGGCAAATTCAAAATTCCATCGGTACGAAACATGGAATGGACATTTCCCTATATGCATGACGGAAGTGTTGAACAGCTAAATGATCTTATTGAATTCTACAATTCCGGCATTCATCAAAACAGCAAAAACATTGACCCTGTAATGCACGAATTTGGTTTTGTAGATAAAAACTGGACTGAAGCAGAAATGGAAGATTTAAAAGCATTTTTAGAAACCCTATCTGATGACTCTATTTCGTCTGAAATTCCAAGGTTTCAAAATCCATTTGAAAGATAAAGCCTATTATGGCCTTATATAAACCACCTTTTTGGTTTCAAAAAATTCCTCTTCAAAAATGGTTTGAAGATCATAGATTTTGGGATGATTCAAACCCGCAAGCTCTTCCGTAAGATCACCGCCCTTAAGATACCATATACCGTGTTTTACCAAGGCCTTTTTAGGCGTTTGGGTAACCTTCCCTTTTACCCAGCTCATAAATTTGGGCATTTGCGTTACAGCTCTAGAAACCACCTGATCGTATTGCCCCTTTAAATTCTCTGCCCTGTCGTGATAGGCTACAAGGTTTTTTAAACCCAGGGCTTCCTTCACTTCTTTTACCACGGTTATCTTTTTGCCAATAGAATCCACCAAAGTGAATTTGCAATCGGGAAACATAATAGCCAATGGAATGCCTGGAAAACCACCACCCGTGCCTACATCCAATATTTTGGTTCCAAATTCAAACGGTGCCACTTTAGCTATTGCCAAAGAGTGCAGCACATGGCGCTCATAAAACTGGTCCATATCCTTACGGGAGATTACATTGATCTTCTCATTCCAATCGCGATACAATGGCTCTAGCTGAGCAAACTTCTGCAATTGGTCTTCTGTAAGGTTGGGGAAATATTTTTTAATCAGCTCCATGATTTGGGCCTTCCGGCCAGTTTATTTTGAATATGAATAATTGCCAAAAATACAACCACTAAAAACTCCCATAATGGAAAAAAGCCAAGTTTGGACTTTTGGTTTAATCGCCCGGAAAGGCTTCGAATACTTATAGCCTGTACAGCAAACTTTGCCAGGATTAAAATCCAAATAAGGTGAAAAACTGTTTCGTTAGGTTGAATGACACTATATATAAATGCAGGGACAATGGCAGTATAAAAAATTAATTGGGCCAGCCCAAAGGAGCCCAGCAAAATGGAGGGCACGGCTTTATAGGAAGACGAAGTGGAAAGATGTCTCCTCTTTTGGCGCCACCATGTTTCAAAATCCTTTGGCCCATCAGACCAAGTAAAGCTCTCCTCCTGCAATTCAATGCCTGAATTTTTGGATGTGGCCATTTGCGAAACAAAAAGATCATCATCACCGGAAGGAATATGAAGGTGCGACTGAAATTTATCCGAGGCCTCAAAAAGCTCGCGGGTGTAGCCCATATTTCGCCCAACGCCCATAAAGGGTATTCCCGCCAAGGCAAACGAAAGGTAGTGCTGGGCCGTAAGCAAGGTTTCCCATTGGGTAAGTTTACCCGCTATAGAAGCCTGAAAATTATACGGACTCACTCCTAAAATCAAATCCTTTGTATTAAAGCCCGAAGCCATGGTGGCCAGCCACTGATCACTTTTAGGTTCACAATCGGCATCGGTTAAAATAAAATAATCGTGTTTGGCCAATTCCAAACCTAAAAGCAATGCCGGCTTTTTGCCTGTGGAATTGGAATCTCCGCTATTTTCAATCACCGTAAGGTTTGGATACTGCATTTTAAATCGCTTCAATACCTCTGCAGAATTATCGGTGCTGCGATCATTTACCACCAACACCTCAAAAACCACATTTTTTTGCGAAAGTATTTTGGGGAGATTGCTACGAAGGTTGTTCGCCTCATTCCGCGCGCAAATCACCACGCTCACAGCTTTGCCAAATGGCTTTGGTGGCTTGGGTTTATAAAATACCAGTCGCCAATGAAAATAGAGATAAAATACCAAAAGGTAAATAGTGGCTATAGCCCATATGTAGAGGAGGAAATTCACTCGCCAAAGGTAAAGTCTAAAATCATTGCCCTAAGCCTTACTTTTGCCCGCTGAAAACTGGTGGGTTAAAAGCTTATTCCACCAAAAGAAAATATTGGTAAATGCACTTTGATTTAGAAGCCCAGGATGCCGGAAGTAAAGCCCGTGCCGGCACATTGCACACTTCACGTGGAGAAATAAAAACTCCCATTTTTATGCCTGTAGGTACTGTGGCCTCCGTAAAGGCGGTGCACCAAAAAGAACTGCGCGAAGACGTAAAAGCACAAATTATACTGGGCAACACCTATCATTTGTATTTGCGCCCTGGCACCACCATACTAAACGGTGCCGGTGGCCTGCATAAATTTATGGGCTGGGATGGGCCCATACTTACCGATAGTGGCGGATATCAGGTGTACAGCCTTGCTGCCAACCGAAAAATCACTGAAGAAGGCGTGAAATTTCAATCGCATATCGATGGCTCCCGGCATTTCTTTACACCAGAGAAATCAATGGAAATACAGCAATCTATAGGTGCTGATATTGTGATGGCTTTTGATGAGTGCCCACCCTACCCCAGCACTTATGAATATGCTAAAAACAGTATGGAGATGACCCACCGCTGGCTACAACGGTGTATAGACTGGATGGATCAGAACGAGCCGCTTTACGGACATGAGCAATCGCTCTTCCCAATTGTTCAGGGCTCTACTTATAACGACCTTCGAAAGATTTCTGCAGAAACCATTGCCTCGCACGAATGTGCCGGATATGCCATTGGTGGCCTTTCAGTAGGAGAGCCCCATGATGAAATGTATGCCATGAGTGAATTGGTGTGCGATATCCTGCCAAAGGAAAAACCCCGCTACCTGATGGGCGTGGGTACACCTGCCAATATTTTAGAAAACATTGCCCTTGGCGTGGATATGTTTGACTGCGTAATGCCTACCCGCAATGGCCGCAACGGAATGATATTTACCAGCGAGGGAATTATCAACATAAAAAATAAAAAGTGGGAAGATGATTTCTCTCCGCTTGACGCCAACGGAACTTCATTTGTAGATAGTGATTATAGCAAGGCCTATTTACGCCACCTCTTTATGGCCAATGAATATCTTGGCAGGCAAATTGCCTCACTGCACAATCTTCGTTTTTACCTATGGCTGGTAAACGAAGCACGTGAAAGAATTATAGATGGCACCTTTACCACCTGGAAAAATCAAATGGTGCCCAAATTGGATAACAGGCTATAAGCAGTGCTGAAAATCATTGACAGATATATCATCGTTAAATTTCTGGGGACTTTCTTCCTGGTGATTACCCTCATTTTGGCCATTGCCATTGTATTTGATATCTCTGAAAAGATTGACAACTTTATTACCAAAGGGGCCTCTGCCAAAGAGATACTACTGGACTACTACGTAAACTTTGTGGTGTATTATGGCAACCTTTTCAGCTCCATGATTGTGTTTATCGCCACCATCTTCTTTACATCCAGGATGACCGCCAACACGGAGATTGTAGCCATACTCACGGGTGGGGTAAGCTTTAGGCGTATGATGTGGCCCTACTTTATTGCGGCTACCATTTTGGCCAGTATTAGTTACGGCCTCGGCCACTACATTATTCCAAAAACCAATGTTACAAGGCTCAAGTTTCAAAAAACCTATATAGATCGGGAGACGGATGACCGCTTTAAAAATATTCACCGTCAGATAAAAGAAGGCCATATTATTTACTTTGAAAACTATAATGGCGATCGTCAATCGGGCTACCATTTCACTTATGAGGTATTTAAAAATAACAACCTCATAAGTAAGCTCAAATCCGATTTCATAAGGCTCGACACAACTACCGGAAAATGGATTCTGGACAACTATGTAGTAAGAACTATTGACGAAAATGGCGATGAGCATTTGACTTCGGGCCGCACAATAGATACGGTTTTTGACTTTAAAGCCGATGAGATTGTACCAAAGCTCTATACCATAGAAATGATGCCTACGCCTGAACTTAATGAGTTTATTGAAGCCGAGCGAATTCGTGGTTCAGAAAACATGAACTACTACCTTATTGAAAAGTATAAGCGTACATCATGGCCGGTTTCCACCTACATTCTGGTACTTATAGGGGTGAGCATTGCATCTAAGAAAACACGTGGTGGACTGGGATTAAACATTGCCATTGGTTTGGCGGCCTGTGTGGCCTATATCTTCTTTATGCAGATTAGCACCACCTTTGCCACCCTTGGTAACTTCTCGCCACTTATGGCCGTTTGGCTGCCCAATATTGTGTTTTCGTTTATAGCTATTTACCTCTATTACATTGCACCCAAGTAATACTTCTTCCTATTTTAAACTACACTTGGTAGTACTAATTTGGGGTTTTACAGCCATACTTGGCGCCCTGATCAGTATTGATGCCATTCCTTTGGTTTGGCACCGGATGTGGATGGCGGCCGGATTTATTTTCCTCTACCTTATTGCCACTAAACGAACAGATTTCAACATTGATAAACAGGCCTGGAAAATAATATTGGCCGGAGTACTAATAGCCGCCCACTGGATTACCTTCTTCCACTCCATCAAAATCTCCAACGTGTCCGTAACGCTGGCTTGTGTGTCCACAGGAGCATTTTTTGGATCCCTAATTGAGCCCATAGTATATCGCAGAAAAATTGATATTATAGAAATTGTACTCGGACTAATGGTAGTGGGAGGCCTGTATCTCATCTTCAGATTTGAGGGCGACTATACAGCCGGCATTATCGTGGGCCTTATCAGTGCTTTTTTAGCAGCTTGTTTTTCGGTACTCAATAGCAAACTGGTAAAGGGAAACACGCCTTTTCGCATTACCTTTTTAGAAATGCTTGGTGGTTGGCTGGCCATATCCGTATATGGTATTTACAGTATTATCACTGGTGGCATGCAACTTTCTCAATTCGCTTTAAGCGGAATGGATTGGGTTTATTTAATTGTGCTCGGAAGCATTTGTACGGCTTATGCGTTTATTGAATCTGTGGCTGTGATGAAACATCTCTCCTCCTACACCGTGCTGCTTACCACGAATTTAGAGCCTGTTTATGGCATTCTACTCGCCCTGCTCATTTTTGGCGACAGCGAAAAAATGAACCCCTATTTTTATGTAGGTGCGGCCATTATACTTTCTACTGTGGTGTTGGATGCTTTTATAAAGAGAAGAAGAAAGAGGAAGTTAGAGACTATAAACTCCAACACAAGAAACTGATTTTTTGCGATCAGCGAACTGTCCTATTTGCAAACTGCTTACCTTGCGCCTCATTTTCTGAAAAACATTATATGGATTATCTGGACTTTGAACAGCCGATACAAGAGCTGGAAGAGCAATTGGAGAAAACCAAAAACCTGGAGAATGAAACTCAGGTGGACATGGGGAAAACCATCAAGGAGATTGAGAAAAAACTAGCCAATACCCGAAAGGATATTTACAAGCACTTAACGCCATGGCAGCGCGTACAGCTGAGCCGCCATCCACAGCGACCATACACCTTGGCCTACATACAGGCAATGACGGATGGTAACTTTTTGGAATTACATGGCGACCGTGGTGTAAAGGACGACAAAGCCATGGTTGGCGGATGGGGTAAGCTTAATGGTAAATCAATGATGTTTATTGGTCAGCAAAAAGGTGTAAACACCAAGATGCGCCAGTATCGCAACTTTGGCATGGCCAACCCCGAAGGGTATCGCAAGGCTTTACGCCTTATGAAAATGGCGGAAAAATTTAACCGACCTATTGTAACTCTTATTGATACTCCGGGAGCTTTCCCCGGGCTGGAAGCTGAGGAACGTGGACAAGGCGAAGCCATTGCCCGCAACCTGCTGGAAATGGCAACTCTTACTGTTCCTGTTATTTGTATCGTTATTGGTGAAGGTGCCTCCGGAGGTGCATTGGGCATTGGTATTGGCGATAAAGTACTGATGCTTGAAAACTCATGGTACTCGGTAATATCTCCTGAAAACTGCTCCACCATTTTGTGGCGCACCTGGGACTATAAAGAGCAAGCTGCTGCTGCCCTTAAACTTACCGCTGATGACATGCTGAAAAACAAGCTTATTGACGGTATTATCAAGGAACCCGCAGGTGGCGCCCATACCAATCCTGATGAGATGTTTCAGATTGTAAAATCTGAAATATTAAAGCACCTTGAAAAACTTGAAGCCATTGATAGCGAAAAGCTGGTTTCAAGCAGAATTAATAAGTTTAGCAAGATGGGAGCCTATAAAGAATAAGCACTCAGATACACTATATAAAAAAGGGGATTCAAAATATTTTGAATCCCCTTTTTTAGTTAAAAATCGATTGTTTTACTAGTAAACCACAATCTTGGTTCTGCCAATTTCACCCGATTTACCCATAACAGAAAGCAGGTAAAAACCAGCTGGCTCCTTGCTTAAATCTATTTGGGCATTATCATTTAGATATACTTCCTTAGCAGCACCAGCAACATTTGAAATCCAAACTCTTTCCACATCCTGAGTGCTGATGTTTATCGTGAGATAATCATTTACCGGGTTTGGGTAAACATATAAAGCCGCTTTATTTAACTCTCTTAAACCAATAGACCGCCCGGATGCTATGGGCGTACTCACTGATGTTGTTCCTGAAATATCCACATCAAAATCTAAGGTAGCCGGAAAAACCACCGAGGAGTTAAAGGAAATAGTAATGGCCTTTTCAGCCTGCGGTGCCAGGGCTATACTCCCCGGGTTTCCTCCCACAAAGCCTAAGCTAGCATCGCTAAGGCTGAAATTTGTAAGATTCAAAGGCTGATTCCCATCATTGTACACCACATAATCATAGGTATAGCTAGCAGTGCCCTGAGCCAGTTTTATGGTATCATCAGAAACGTAAAGGTTTTTTACAGCAGCAGGCGCGGCATTTGTAACTAAAGAAGTGATACGCTCAGCAAACTGAGGATAATCCACAAAGGGATTTCGGTTTCCCTGTACGGCAGCAATGTCATCATTCCGCTTTTCGTCAGTTGGGGTAGGAGGAAATTGGTTGTGCCAGCTTCTTAAAATCCCTTCCTGACTTTGAAAGAAGCTGCTATAGTCCTGATATCTCAATACAAAGTACATCATGGAACGGGCAGTTGCACCTTTCTGTGCATCGCGCGGTTCAAATTTCCCACCACCACTTTTAGATCCTCCCTGGTTCCAACTAGGGCTGCTCACTACCCCAAAAGGATCATTACCTCGCTGACTATTACTGGAGTTAGTGGTTGGGTATAAATGATGAATATCACTTTTCATCGGCTCATTGCTATTAAACTTGCCCTGCGGATAAGTATGCTCAGTATTAAATTGCGGACTTCCATTTTGCGCTGCACTGCGATTGGCATATCCCGTAATAACGGTACCTGTATAAATGCACTCTAATGTATTTACAGAAGCCGCCTGTCCGTTGGTCTTTTTATTATCAATCGTCATAAACATATTATCGCGGGCTGTATTATAACCCAGCGAAGTATAACCCTGCCCTATACGGGCCTTCAGGGCTGCCTTTAATGCGGCTTCACTTTTATTCTCAGAAGTGCTGTAGTAGGCATTGGAGTAAGTTCCCTGCCCCATCAGCACTACGGGAATATGCCCAAATCCTGAATTGGTTTTAACAACCAGAGCCATTTCATGAAAAATATTGTGCTCCGGCAAAAAGCTTACCTGCACCGTATGTGTATCTCCCGGCTGCACAGTAAAAGCGGTATCACTCAATGTAAAAGGTGCGTCTCCATATATTTTAAAAAAATCTATGTCCAAAACTTCCATTGCAGAAAAGTTGGAATTGTACACCTTCAGAGGAAGCGTACTGGCCGTTAGCTCAGTTGTGGCTGGGAAATTTAAGGTATCATCAACTACAGCTAAATTCTGAGCTTCCAGCGAAAGGGAAAACAGCATTACAGAAAGGGTACTAAAAAGTAAGTTTTTCATCATTTGTTATATACTAGTTCTATTTGACGGATGGTATCATTAGCTGCCATTACCACATAAGGCGACTGTCCCTTTGCGGAAATCAACACGTTCTTTCCATTGGCAAAATATGTATCACCACTCAAGGCATCATATTCCATATCCGCGGCAGCAAAGCTATAAAGTACGGAAGGTATTTGAGGTAAGTGCGGATTAAATCTAAATATTTTGTTTTCCGTGGAAATCAGAAACTCATTATCCGAAATCCGCAACAAGGATAAAGGCGTGGCTCCTGATATTCGGCCATACTCCGTAAATTGATTCGCAAGCGTGTTATAGCTTCCTATTACCGCATCCCCATTTTTGGGGTATGTAAGCACAAAAGTATTTTGGCCTGCATACGCAATATCCGCCACCCTGCCTGATATACTTATCTGCTTTTGAATAGATCCATTCTGGGGATTCATCAAAAACAGTTTAAATGTATTCTTGCCATCCTCCTGCGCTGAAAGCAAAAAACCAGGCTCAGCAATACAAGCTCTTTGGGGAACATAGCCCGAAGAAACATTGTAGGATCTGCCGATAGAGCCATCTGCATTATATGCCCTTATTCTGCCCTTGTTTTCCAAAACATAAATAAATTTATCGTGACTAAAAGCCTGTTCGTATTGGCGGAGGCCAGGGTTAACCGGATTGTTTACTGTAAAAATCGGTGTTAGATTTTTAAATGAAAACCCGGTAAGTTTACCAGAACGTATAGGTGCTGTGGTAATGAATTGCTGAAAGGAATTAAACGCCAGATAAGGATAATCTCCATTCAATTGAATGTCCCGAATATCTCCAATACTATCGTAACTGGCGATGGTGGCGCTACTCCCATCTCCCGAAAGGGCTAAAAAACCCTTAAACCTCAAAGGCAACTCGGTGTATCTTAATTCACTAAAATCACTACTCCTGTTTTCTCCGTTAAAGGCAAGTACACGTATTTCATACTTCCCGCTTTCCAGGTATCTATCAGTAAAGTACAACTCGTACTCACGTACACTTCCCTGCTGATAAACAAGGTGGTTAGCGATAGGTATTACCGTTGCTCCATCCATTAAATTGATAGAAATATGGCCATCACTTTTTGTAACATCCACGCTCAGCAACAGAGTATCCCTAAAGTCGTAGCTTCCACCACTTAGAGGGAATTTTATCTCCACTCTGGGATACACATCATTCTCCTTTTGGCAAGATGAAGTAGCCAGAAAGATTAGTCCAAATAGTGAATAAATAAGTGTTTGTAAACGTTTCATGCTTAGCTCAAGGTATTAAATTTGATGCCCTTTTCTTAAATAGCAACACGGGATAGCCTTTTAGATGGAAAACACAGAAAATCAACCTTCAACGGGTTTCAAACGACAGAAGCGAAAAGTTATTGAACTTGAAAAAGGTCGCATACCACCACAAGCTGTAGAGTTTGAAGAAGCCATTTTAGGTGCCATACTTATTGATAACTCTGCCATTAATCAGGTTATTGATATTCTTAGTCCCGAAAGTTTTTACAAAGAAGAGCATAAACTTATATATGGTGCTGTAAAAACCCTTTTTGGCGATAGCCAACCTGTAGATATTCTTACGGTGGCCAATCTTTTACGCAAAAATGGAGAACTTGATTCCGTAGGTGGAGAGTATTATCTAATACAACTTAGCCAGAAGGTTTCCTCTGCTGCTCACTCGGAGTTCCATGCTCGTATTATTGTACAAAAGTTTATACAGCGCGAAATGATTCGTGTGGCCGGTGATATCATCACTAAGGCCTTTGATGAATCTACCGATGTATTTGATTTGCTGGATCAGGCAGAACAGGATCTGTTTGAAGTAGCCCATGGTAATATTGTAAAGAATTACGAATCGGCCAGTGATCTTATTAAGGAGGCAATTCATAAAATTCAGGAGATATCTAAGCAAGAGGGCTTAAGTGGTGTTCCTTCCGGTTTCACTAAAGTGGATAGGGTAACATCAGGCTGGCAATCTTCCGATTTGGTTATTCTGGCTGCTCGTCCGGGTATGGGTAAAACAGCCTTTGTGCTATCCATGGCCCGAAATATGGCTGTAGATCACAACAGGCCTGTGGCGGTATTCTCTCTGGAGATGTCCTCCGTACAGTTGATTACACGTCTTATTTCCAGTGAAACAGGTCTGTCGTCAGAAAAATTAAGAAAAGGCAGCCTTGATGACCATGAGTGGCAACAGCTGCTTACCAAGGTTAAAAACCTGGAAAAGGCGCCCCTGTTTATTGATGACACCCCGGCCCTGAGTGTATTTGACCTTAGAGCCAAATGCCGCAGGCTGGTAGCCCAACACGGAGTTAAACTCATTGTAATTGATTACTTGCAGTTGATGACCGTTGGAGGTCAAGGCAAGGGAAGTGGAAACCGTGAACAAGAAATCAGTACTATTTCCCGTTCGTTAAAAAGTATTGCCAAGGAACTTGCCATACCGGTAATTGCACTATCGCAGCTTAGCCGTGCCGTTGAAACAAGGGGTGGTAACAAGCGTCCTTTACTTTCCGATCTTCGTGAATCGGGTGCAATTGAGCAGGATGCGGATATTGTATCGTTTATTTACCGTCCTGAATATTATGAAATAACAGAATGGGAAGATGGCTCGCCATCTGAAGGACAGGCTGAGTTTATTATAGCCAAACACCGTAATGGTGGCTTGGAAAATGTTAGATTGAGGTTCCAGGGTAAATTGGCGAAATTCTCTGACCTTGAGGAAAATGATAACTTCGAACCCATTGTGCTGGAATCCAAAATGAATACCGGCAGCTTTTTAGATCAAGACGATAATTATGACGAAGATCCATTTTAGACTACTTTCTTTAGCCCTGCTTATTATTTTTTCCATCGGGATAAAAGCCAACCAGCTTTTAATACCAATGGACGAAGAGGGGCAAACCAATCACCTAAAGGCTTATGGAATTGCATACTGGGTGTTGGAAAAAGATGTTGAAATGGAGTGGCTGCTCAATTACCGCGGAGGTAGTTTTTTACTTCCATACGATGAGTCCTTCAAGATTGAGTGTCAAATTCGAAACGTTTCCTTTGAGGTTATTTCAGATGCTCAGGCCATAGAAATTAAAAGACAGATAAGTAGTCCGGCAGTAAACATGGAAGTGGTGAAGCTGCAAAAAGTACCGAAAATAGCAGTGTACTCTCCCAAAACCAATATGCCCTGGGATGATGCCGTAACATTGGTACTCACCTATGCTGAGATTCCCTATGATCTTATTTATGATCAGGAGGTGCTGGATGACTTACTTCCCCGTTATGATTGGCTACACCTCCACCATGAAGACTTTACCGGCCAATATGGTAAGTTTTACTATGCTTTCAGAAATGCCCCCTGGTATATTCAACAAAAAAAGGAGGCTGAGAGTGAAGCGGCCCGTATGGGCTTCAATAAGGTAAGTGAGCAAAAACTGGCCGTAGCCCAAAAAATCAAGGAATACCTTGTGGGAGGGGGCTTCTTGTTTGCCATGTGCTCCGCAACTGATAGTTATGATATTTCTCTCGCAGCAGCGGGTGTGGATATTTGTGAGCCCATGTTTGATGGCGACCCGGCAGAGCCTAACTATCAAAATAAAATTGATTACCAGCAAACCTTAGCATTTAAGAACTTCACCCTTGTTCAGGATCCTAACCGTTATGAATTCTCCGATATTGATGTTACCGAAACCCGCAAGGTAGAAGCAGCCAAGGATTATTTCAGCCTTTTTGAATTTTCCGCCAAGTGGGATGTGGTACCAACTATGCTTTGCCAAAATCATACTCAAATAGTAAAAGGCTTTATGGGACAAACCACAGCCTTTCGCAAGAGTTTAATAAAATCGGATGTCCTTATTATGGGAGAGCTAAAATCAGCTGACGAGGCTCGCTATATTCATGGTGAATTGGGCAAAGGCACCTGGACATTTTATGGAGGTCATGATCCTGAAGATTATCAGCACCGTGTGGGAGATCCTAAAACAGAATTAGAATTGTATCCTAATTCACCGGGCTACCGCTTGATTCTAAACAACATTTTGTTTCCTGCCGCTAAAAAGCAAAAACAGAAGACCTAGTTAAAAAACCTCCAGGTAATACCTATTCTTAACACCCTGTCGGGGAAAGCGTAGTTGGGAGCGGCAAAATATTGATATCCGTTTAGGCCCTCATTAATGTGTTCATATTTCACAAAAATGCGCGCACTTCTGAGTTCAAAATTTGCAAAGGCGTCTATTAAAGGATAATTACCTATTTCTCTTTCATTGGCATTGTAAAATCTCCCCGTTGCCGGATCGTATGATGGTGAGTTATACGCTGAGAAATACTTCATCTCGGCCCCAACCAAACATTTCAATACATTCTTAAAAAGATAAAACTCAAAATAAAGAGAGTTGCGGGATACTAGTTCTGGCAAGGGCATGGCTGCCGCATTTCCACCTACCGTTTGATAATATATTTGGTTATCCTGATGTACAAAGTTCCAAATAGTGAAGTTTTGAATAAGCTTTGCCCTAAATACATTTATAGCCTCATCGGATTGTGTAGGTTGTACGTTGGCATCAAAATACACATAGTCGTTTACAATGTAGTTTGTCAGCTCCAGCTGATTTCCCTTCCCCCAGCCAATTCCGTAATTCACTTTATTTACAAGCTCCTTTTTGAAATTATTCTCCCAGATATAATTATTGGAATAATATACACTCTCAAAAAAATCAGGATACTTTGACGAAAGCTGGTATCCACCAAATGCCCTTAGCCAATCGAATAACTTTAAATTCCCCTGAGCGTCAAAATCAAAAGACTCCTTTAAATTTCCTGTAAGGATGTAATCGAAGGCAGCAGAGACATTTACTCTTTCGGCTACCTGACCTCCAAGTTCGCCAGTAAAACCCCAGTTCCCGGATGTAAAGCGATAACCCTCACCTCCGTACTCTGTAATAAGATTCCTTACCCCTGCCTTTAAATCAAACCTTGTAGAGCGGCCAAGCTGTGTTAAGATGTAGAAGGTATTCGCATAACTCGTATAACCGCTGCTATCAACGTAATCTCCTGTAGCCTCAGTGAAGTAGTTATCGTAAAAGCCATCACTTGCACTGCCTGAATAGGCATTTGACATCAAGGTGTATTTAAAACTATGGCCAATAGCTATCTTACCCTTTGGCTCCTGATCCTTTAAGTCAACAGTATCCAAAATCAGAGAATCTGGCTTACTCATCCTAAAAAGCTTATTCAAAGCATAATTTTGATCTATATAAAATTCTTTCCTCCTTAATATCCTCGAGTCACTAAGCAGGTTTACGTTCAATAAAACCCTGGCACCTGCTTCCGATAAAGTACTATCATTTTCTAAGCCTCCATTTTCCTCTGTGAGCATTTTTTCAGCAATGTAATAGGCCTTAGCCTCATACCCCACCTTTTCATTTTTATAGGATGTATTTGCCAAAAATCTGGATTTTATGTTACGGTTATGAGCATAAAAACCTAAGTCATTTAGGCGATTGTAGTTAAGCAGTACATTCCACTCCTTATTGATATTTTGTGTGTGATAGATGTTAAAGCTCTGGCCACGATCATAGCCCATCCAATAGTTAGCCTCAGTTATCGGAGACCGAGAATAATAGAACGGTAGATTTTGTTTCTTTTGAAAGTAGGAATCGTAAGCCCCAAGTGAATAATAATCCCAAATATCCCTGTGCCCAGGTAATGTTAATCTATTTATGGGATTCCCCATGCTTCCAAGCACGGAGTAATCAAAGTTATCCTGCCCTCTTGCATTACCTTGATGATACCAATGCAATGAATTAAAGCTAGTATCAATGAAGTAATAGTTGGGATCATCAATAAAGGTGTATTGATGGCTAAACACAGGCGTTTCTGCCTTAATAGTAGCTGGACCAATTTGGGCTTTCAGCCCAATACAACTGCAAGTTGCAAATAATAAAAAGCAAAGTTTTCGCTGAAAAAATATCATCGATTGTGGATTGGCAAAATTTGAGCCAAAGAAACAAATAAAAAAAGCCCCTCCACGAAGTGAAGGGGCTTTTAAAATTGGCAACGACATACTCTCCCGGATATTACTCCAGTACCATCTGCGCGGGTGGGCTTAACTACTCTGTTCGGAATGGGA
>JBLWXT010000007.1:0-149374 GCA_048267305.1 Owenweeksia sp.
TTGGCCATTGTGATGTTGGCCTACACCTGGGCCTATAAAACAGGGATTTACCTGAACGATAAGGTAAAACAGATCAAAGTGAAAAAACATGGCAGGAGGGCAAAAAGCCTTGTGAAATACGGATTGGAGTATTTGGCAGAAATCCTGCTAAACCCGTTTAAACCAAACAAAATCAATGTGTTTAGTTTTTTGTCATGTACTTAGCTAAATGCTATTAATTTTTTGACAGTATCAATAGGTACACAACCAGTTGGAGAAAAAGAGTAATAGGAGATGGCCTTTACATAGTAGTTGCCAGACGGAAGTGCTCCAATTTCAAATGTATCTCTGAAAGTCTTGGATGAAGGTTGTAAACCCTTCCTAAAACAACTAATTAAATATATAGTATCAGAAGCCCTATAAAGCGTATCACTGACTTTGGTTCCTATGGAGTAAATCGTAAACTCTCTATTTAATTTAAGAGTGTCAAGTATTGTAGGATTCCCAGGTACCACTTCAAGAGTATCAAAATACTGGGCTTTACAATTGAAGCTTCCAATTACCAAAATAAGCGTAGTAAAAGTAAAAAGGCGGAATGGGCTGTGTACTTGTATAAATGGCATTATCCGGAGGTTTGATTTTTACAATGTTGAAAGATAATGATTACCCGATGCTAATCACAAATGGCACGGTCGGCACCATTTACTTTTCCCAATAAGCTTTGCCCATCCCTTATATTTGCCCAAAAATTAGCGTTCAGCATGCAAGAAAAGATTTTGGTACTTGGCTCTTCGGGCCAGATAGGAACAGACTTAGTGGAAACCCTCCGCAAAAAATACGGTGGTGATAATGTGGTGGCCTCAGACCTAAAGGAGCCATCTGCCCATATTTTGGAATCGGGCCCCTTTGAGGTGGTGGATGCTATGGATCGCAACCGTTTGGAAGAGGTTGTTGCCAAACACAAAATTACTCAGATATACCACTTGGTAGCCATGCTTTCCGCTACAGCGGAAAAGGTACCTATGAAGGGCTGGGATTTGAATATGCAGAGCCTTTTTCATACCCTGGAAATGCTTCGCGAAAAGAAATTCAACAAACTGTACTGGCCAAGCTCTATTGCGGCCTTTGGGCCAACCACCCCTAAAACCGATACCCCACAGCATACCGTAATGGATCCCGGAACGGTATATGGCATCAGTAAACTTACCGGTGAGCTTTGGTGCGATTACTATCATAAAAAATATGGTTGTGACGTTCGTGGGCTTCGTTATCCGGGATTAATTTCCTATAAAACTGAGCCGGGAGGTGGTACCACGGATTATGCCGTAGACATTTTTCATAAAGCAAAAAAAACTGGTAAATACGAGTGCTATTTAGCGGAAGACACTGCCCTGCCTATGATGTATATGCCCGATGCCATTAAAGCTACTATTGGTATTATGGAAGCTCCTGCAGATCAGGTGAAGCTTTGCGCTTCCTACAATTTAGCGGCTTTTAGCTTTACTCCAAAACAATTGGCCGAAGCCATCAAAAAGCATATTCCTGATTTTGAGATTACCTACAATGTGGATAGCCGAAACAACATTGCTCTGGGCTGGCCCCAAAGCATTGACGACTCCGTTGCCCAACAGGACTGGGGCTGGAAACCAGACTACTCTTTAGAGGATATGGTGAAGGAAATGTTGGAGAATGTGTAGTTTTTGAAATAGAGACTTGTCACCCCCTTCTCCCCCTCAAGGGGGATAGCTACATATTGTGGGAATGCAAATTCAGTAAGATTTTTTTTTGTGTCCTATGTGGCTATGTGGTTCAAATAGACCCTGCTTACCGTCCTCAGTGCCCTCCAAATCTCTGTGGTCTAAAGGCTATGGACTGTAGACTAAACGCTTTCCGCTCGCTTCAGCGTAAACACAGTAATTTCTGGCCATATACCCACCCTTCCGGGGAAAGCCAAAAAGCCAAAACCACGATTTACATACAGCTTGCGACCCATTTCTTCATACAACCCAGCCCACTTAGGGTAGCGTAATGAAACCGGGCTCCACTTTAAAAACCCCGGAATTTCAATCCCGAATTGCATGCCGTGCGTATGACCACTTAGGGTAAGGTCAATTTTTTTGTTAAAGGTTTTTACTTCCTGATCGTAATGAGAAGGATCGTGAGACATTAAAATTTTAAAGGAGTCCTTTTCCAAATTTTGGGTGGCTTTGGTAAGATCGCCATGCTGAGCAAATCCAAGTCCCCAGTTTTCCACTCCTACAAGGTCTATGGTGGTACCATTTCGCTCCAACTTCAGGTTTTCATTTCGCATCAGGCGAAAGCCAATACGCTCGTGCATAATGTAAAGCTGTTCCATGTTTTCGGCCTTGGCATGGGGAGAATCCCACGATACATAATCGCCATAATCATGGTTGCCCAAAATGGAGAATTTACCCATCGAGGCTTTTAGTTGAGAAAATGTATCTACCCAGGGCTCCATTTCATCAGCCCGGTTGTTTACTAAATCTCCTGTAAAGAGGAGGAGGTCGGATTGTTGCTCATTGATGAGGTCAACCGCGTATTGTATTTTTTCGGTGTTATCAAAACTGCCAGAATGGATATCCGAAATCTGAGTTATGGTCAATCCATCAAATTCTGCCGGAAGGCCTGCAAACTCCAGTGTTTTGCGGATCACTCTAAAATTGTATCGCCCTTTCCATACTCCGTGGATTACGCCTACAAAAGGAATGGCCGCAAGAATTAAAGCGGTTTGGCTCACAAACTTTCTCCGGCTCGGCAAAAATGTATCTCCACCAGAAGCGGAAATGGATTGAACGCCTCCGGTGAGCAGGCGAAGAATATCCTCCACCAACATAAAGATGGTAACAATAAGTTTGGGCACCAGCGAAAGAATCATAAATGCCATCAGGTACATAAACATATGATTGAAACCCTCCTGGCGATTGAGTGTGGTGAAGGCAACAACTAGCGAAATCCAAACCAAACCTGAGAAAATCCAGTAGGCTACCCTAAAAGGGGAGTTTTCGCGAAACGTGGTTTTAAACGCCTGAAAGGCATAAAGATCGATAAGAAAAAGGATAAGGATGAAGATGGCAAGGCGGACAATAATAGTTGTTGTGTTCATTCAGATATTGGATTTGAGCCGTTTGTTCCCGATTTAAACTCATTACTTTTACGGCTCTCAAAAAGAATTCCCAAATGTCTGAAAACCCAAAGAAACTTTTCCTGCTGGATGCCTATGCCCTGATTTATCGGGCTTATTTTGCATTTATCTCAAACCCAAGAGTTACCAGCAAAGGACTGGACACTTCTGCCATTTTTGGTTTTACCACCACTTTGCTGGAGGTGCTCGAAAAACAAAAGCCATCGCACATTGCGGTAGTATATGATACGCCAGTGGCCACTTTCAGGCATGAGGAATTTGCAGAGTACAAGGCCCATAGAGAGGAAACTCCTGAGGGAATAAAAGTGGCTATACCCTACATCAAGAGGATGATGGAGGCCTTCAATATTCCATTTTTGGGTGTGGATGGCTTTGAGGCAGATGATGTGATTTGTACGCTGGCGCAACAGGCGGCTAAGGAAGGTTTTGAGGTTTTTATGATGACGCCCGACAAGGATTTTGCTCAGGTGATAACCGATAAAATTAAAATGTATCGCCCCGGACGTGCCGGCAATCCACCCGAAATTTGGGGGGTAGAGGAGGTTCAGAAAAAATTTGGGGTTGAGCGTGTAGAGCAGGTGATTGATTATTTGGGGATGATGGGTGATGTTGCAGATAATATTCCCGGAATACCAGGGGTAGGGCCAAAAACTGCTACCAAGCTGCTCAATCAATACGGCAGTATGGAAGCCATGTATGAAAGTGCCGATGAGATAAAAGGCAAGCTTGGCGAGAAAATTCGTGATAACGAGGAACAGGCCAAACTCAGTAAGAGATTGGCCCGTATTATTTGTGATGTTCCCATTGATTTTGATGCAGAGGTATTTATACATGAAGAGCCAAATGAGGAGGCTATAAAGGAGCTTTTCTCGGAATTGGAGTTTAGAACTTTACTGAAGAGAGTAACCGGGGATGAAATACAAAAAACCACGGCTGTAGCGGCAGCAAGTGGAAACTCTCAAACCGATCTTTTTGGGCAGGTGGAGGAAATGGCTGCTGCGGCAACGGATTCTCCTTCCGCTTATCAAAGCATTGAAACTGCGGATCACCTTTATCAATTGGTGGATCATCCTAAAGAGAGAAAGTTGCTCTTGCAAAACCTGATGAAGCAGACTTCGGTATGCTTTGATACTGAAACTACCTCACTGGAGGCTGCGGAGGCTGAACTGGTGGGTATTGCATTTAGCTATGCTCCCGGAATGGCATATTACGTAAGCACACCTCAAGGTGAGGAACAGGCCATTGTAAATGAATTTATGCCGTTTTTTGAAAATGAGGAAATTGAGAAAATCGGGCAAAACCTGAAATACGATATTTCGGTACTCAAGAAATATGGCGTTTCAATAAAAGGGAAGCTTTTTGATACCATGTTGGCCCATTACCTTATTCAGCCTGATATGCGCCACAATATGGATGTGCTGGCCGAAACCTACCTCAATTATCGCCCAGTGAGTATTGAAACCCTTATAGGGAAGAAGGGCAAAACACAGGGTAATATGCGAGATGTTGCCCCAGCTGAGGTGGCTGAGTATGCTGGTGAAGATGCTGATATCACTTTCAGGTTAAAACAGGTTTTTGAACCTGAGTTGGATCGAATAGAAACCAAATCGGTATTTGAAAATATTGAAGTACCGCTTATTCCTGTGCTTTCGGATATGGAGTTGGAAGGGATTAATTTGGATACAGAGGCTTTGGCCAAACTCTCCAAGGAATTGGAGCAGGACATTGAACGCCTGGATAAGGAGATAATTGAGATTGCCGGAGAGCCCTTTAATATTGCCTCGCCAAAGCAATTGGGCGAAATTCTTTTCGGAAAAATGAAACTGGTGGATAAACCTAAAAAAACCAAAAGCGGGCAGTTTTCTACCGGTGAAGATATTTTAGTGGAATTGGCCAAAGAGCATGAGATTGCCCAAAAAATCATGGATTATCGCCAATTGGTAAAACTCAAATCCACTTATGTGGATGCCTTGCCAACCATGGTGAGTAAAGTTACGGGGCGCGTACATACCAGTTTTAATCAGGCGGTGGCTGCTACCGGGCGTTTAAGTTCCAATAATCCCAACCTCCAAAATATTCCTATACGCACCCCCAGGGGGCAGGAGGTACGCAAAGCGTTTATCCCAAGAAATGCTGATCACCTGATTTTGGCTGCGGATTATTCTCAAATAGAATTGCGCCTGATTGCGGAGTTGAGTGGCGATAAAACCATGATGGAAGCCTTTATCAATAATGAGGATATCCATAAATCAACAGCGGCCAGGGTGTTTGGTGTTGATTTGGACCAAGTAACCCGTGAACAACGTAGCAATGCGAAAACGGTGAATTTTGGGATTATCTATGGAGTGAGTGCATTTGGCCTTAGCCAGCAAACCACCCTAAGCAGAGGTGAGGCCAGCGACATTATCAAGTCGTACTTTCAAACCTATCCCGGAATCAGAGACTACATAGAGAGCCAAAAGGAGTTTGCACGTAAAAACGGCTTTGTAACCACCCTGCTGGGGCGCAAACGATTTTTAAAGGATATCAATTCGAGAAATGCCGTGGTACGCGGACATGCTGAGCGCAATGCGGTAAATGCGCCTATACAGGGCACGGCTGCCGATATTATTAAACTGGCGATGATTGACATCTACGCAAAGCTGCAGTCCTTTGAAACCAAAATGATGCTGCAGGTGCATGATGAACTGGTTTTTGATGCGCCTAAAGGCGAAATAGAAAGTGTGAAGCCCATCATTAAAAAAGCCATGGAAGAGGCCATTGAAACCAAGGTACCCTTAATTGTGGAATTTGGCCAGGGGGCAAACTGGCTGGAGGCCCATTAAGGCGTTATTTCAAAGCGCTTCTCAACCGATGCTACAACCGTTGTGCTTGGAGAAATCAACTCCAGCCTTACATCAAAGTAATTGGGCTGGCTGCAGGATATGGCCGACAGACTTACACTGTAGGGTTGGTGCAGGTTTGTAGTGTTAAAAATAAAGGGTGTTGCAAAGGGCTTTGAGTCTGTTACTATTAGCTTGTACGATCCGTTCCAGTCATTTTCCAACTTTGTGATAAAGTTTTCGGCAACGGATATATCAAATGCAGGTCTGCATAATAGCTGACCAGGGTTGCCGGAGGAGGTAATTACTATATTGGAAACAACTATATCAAAATCAAATTGAAACTGGCCACTGGTATAAAATTCGCTTTCGCGAAAATTTCCTGTAGCATCCTGCTTTAATACATCATGCTTCATGCATGCAACGAGCAGTATGGCGGTTAAGCCAAATAGAATTAATTTTTTCATCGTCCTAAATTAAAGGTCATTCCAAGCACATAATTTCCAAATGAGTCTCTGTTTACTCCAATCCCGCTTAATACCAGAGGGTTTTTGGGTGAATCAAATATCGGGGCCTTGTTTTTTCGGGCCCATTTTATGCCTTTATACAAGTAGTAAGAACTAACTGCCAACGCCCCCCATTCTATGTAGTATGCCGTTACATATCCCCTGTATTTTTTTTGGAGCGCGGTATATTCAGCGGCCTTCTCATCGATTTTTGTGCTGGCGAATTGATAGTTGTCATAACCGGCCAGTGCTTCCTCTCTTATGGAGTTGCCTTTGATGTGTGTAAAAACCAAAGCTCCGGCTATCAGACTTGTGGTTAAAATCGGAGTGGCCAATTTTTTTCCTCTTTCTACCTTATAATCTCCCAGAATGTTTCTCTGGAGAAGATAATCCTTGGATGGGAGAAAATTGTAGAAAAATGAGGTAACCTGTCCGGCTTTTACCTCCACTATGGTGTCTAGCAACATTTTGTTGGGTGCCCAGGCTTTCAGGAAATATTTTCCAGGCTTTAAGTCAACCGTATTTCCGAATTCCAGCTCTGCATCGTCAATGATGATTGTTTCCGGAGGTGGGGAAAGAAAGATTTTTAAAGTACCGGTTTCCTGAGCTCCCAGTTTAAATACACATAGCAGAGCAACGGTCAGCGCTATATTCTTCATTCCACTACCAGTTTTTTTAATACCCTTTGATTTTCGAAATTGAAGGCTACCATATAAACACCTGAGGGTAAATTTAAATTGCCAATGGTGTGGGTGGTAGCTCCCTTACGGGCTACGCTTTTCAACAGTTGTTTGCCGTTGATATCGGTGATTACAATGTCAGCATCCTTGTTTAGGGTACTGTTGAAGTTGATGGTAACCCTGTTGCTGGCAGGGTTTGGATAAAACTCTATGGCCGAGCCGGCAGGGTTTTCTGAAAGACCAATGTTGGATGCGGTAACATTGATGTTGTCAATATAAAGGTTATTGCCGCCAGCGGCTTTAAATTCCCATTTTAGTAGGATAGGTCCTTTGTCAGAATAGCCATTGAGGTTAATGGTTGAAGTTCTCCAATCATTAAAGGCGGGCACATAGGCTGTGGTTACAGGATTGGTTGTGGTTTTTAGGGTAGGGCCTACAAATGATCTTAAGATTGTCCAGCTATCACCGCAATCGGTAGAAATGTATACCCTTAGTCGGTCCAGCTCGTTACCCACAATTTGCGCATAAGCATAATCAAAGGATAGTGTTATATCCTTCCCGAAGATGGTTTGAATATTAGGACTTATCATGTAATCCAAATCCAGCGGCTCCTCAGAGTTGAAGTTATCTAAAATTAAGGAATGAGCACCTGAGCTTGCAGCGGTATTTGTGATTTTGAATTTAGTGCTGTCGTAGGTGGTGGCAATCGTTACATCGGTGTTTATAAGCTCTGAGGTTTCAAAGTCTTCCTTCCATTCCGCCTGATACGGAGTCCATATAGGTTTTACGGCAACGGCTTTTTTTATGGTTTTGGTAGTTGATCCTGCAGCATTAGTTACGGTTAGGGAAACATCATACACTCCAGGCTGACTGTAAGTTACCATAGGGTTTTGATCAGAAGATGTAGAGGGCGTTCCTCCCGCGAAGGTCCATGTGTAGCTTGTGGGCTCACCACCTCCAGTTTCATCTGTAAAACTTAGGGTTTCACCTTCACAAATTGCCTCCTTGGCAATTTTGAAGTCGGCCTTTGCAAGGCAGGCCGGAGGATTGGTGATACCTGTGGCAATAAGATTATTTGCAGAAACCAGGTTTTGTCTGTACCTACTGCTGTTAAGGATGGAAGTCATTACAGCCTTTTGTCCATTGGTGAAGGTGTTTTGGCAGGCACCGTCACTATAGTCCATAAAATTTTCAATCATGTCAGGTAAATCCGGAGAATCGTTGCTACAACTGTTTTTGTTGAGATTACATCCATAACTTGCCGATGCCACAGGAGGGGTGTCTGCAACACCATCACCTGTTGTGCATCCGCTTTGGAAAGTGTGCAGCAGGCCCAGGTAATGTCCGATTTCATGAGAAAGGGTGCGGCCGTCAAAAGCAGCGGTGCCGATGGTGCCCAAAGCATCATGGCGAATTACGATACCATCAGTGGCGGCAGACATCCATGGAAAGTTTGCATATCCTAATACAGTACCGGTAGTGGAGCTGCTGCTTGAAATACTGTTTACCACCCAAATATTTAAATAGTTTTCCGGATCCCATTGAACAAGTTCTTTAATTTGATCTCTGGGGCTAGCCATCACAGACAGGGAGGATTGCATTCTGGTTATACCATCCGTGCAGTTTCCATTTTGATCTTTCTTGGCCAATACAAATTCCACTTCAATGTCGGCTCCCACACTTTGAAAAATGGTACGAAGGTTCACTGCGTCAGCATTCTGTCTTCGGAAATCTTCATTGAGTATTCTCAGGGCATCAAGTATTTGTGATTTTGCAATATTGTCATAAGGTGTATTATATATTACATGAAATACAACGGGAATGGTTAATATAGCGGCTTCTGTTTTTTCCTTTGAAGGAAGATGGCTGGCAGCATAGTCAAATATTTCCTGTCTTTTTTGTTCGTATTCGGCAGCAAGTTCGGGGTGTTCCTGAGTAAGCTCATGAACATGCTCATCGGTATAGCAGGGAATAATATTTTGAGACCATAAGGACGTTGAAAGCCCTATGGATAATACAAGTAGCAAAAATTTTTTCATAGTAATTTTTAAAAAGGGGACTACAAAGTTAAGTATTCAAGAAGTTAACTCACGTCACTAAAGTTACATCCTGAGGGTTGTGGTAGTATGCACTACCATAGAGTATCAATAAATTAGGGTGAATTTGTTTGGCAGATAAATATTTTTAATTGTAAGTTTGCAGCCCCTTTTTAGAGAAGGGTCAATAGTGATCCTAACAGATTAAAAATAAAACAGTTGTGAATACAATTAGCTATAAAACTGTATCGGCAAACAGCCAAACCGTAGATAAGAAATGGGTGTTGGTAGATGCCGAAGGCCAAACTTTAGGAAGATTAGCCTCAAAAGTGGCTTTCCTTCTTCGTGGTAAGCATAAGCCTGATTTTACTCCTCACGTAGATTGTGGAGATAATGTAGTTGTGATTAATGCAAGTAAAATTGTGCTTAGCGGAAACAAGGCCGAAGAGAAAGAATACGTAAGACACACTGGTTTTCCAGGTGGTCAGCGTTTTAGTACTCCAGCTGAATTGTTGAAAAAGCAACCCAATAAGATTGTAGAAAACGCTATCCGTGGTATGTTGCCAAAAAACAGACTTGGACGTGATCTTTTTCGCAACCTTAGTGTAAATGAAGGTACTGACTACAAGCAGGTAGCTCAGAAGCCAGAGCAAATAGATCTTAACAACATTATATAATCGATAAGATGGCAGTAACTCACACCATTGGAAGGAGAAAAACTTCCGTAGCGCGTGTATTCCTGAAAGAAGGAAGCGGTGAAATCACCATAAACAAGAAGAATTTTAAGGATTACTTCAATACCCCAACCCTACACTACAAGTTGGAGCAAGCTTTTGCTCTTACTGAAACCACAGGTCAGTATGATGTTATGGTAAATGTAGAAGGTGGCGGTATCACAGGTCAGGCTGAGGCTATCCGTTTGGGTATCTCAAGAGCTTTGGTTGAAATCAATGCTGATTACAAGCCAATGCTTAAGGCTGATGGACTGATGACTCGTGATCCACGTATGGTGGAACGCAAGAAATTCGGTCAGAAGAAAGCCCGTAAGAAATTTCAATTTAGCAAGCGTTAATATTTTTATAAACCGTTTAGTATCCAAATTTGGAGGGCACATTTCTCAGGTAGTCAATATCCGGGTGACCACCTCCAAGTTGTATCAGTGAACGTAAACAACTAGTTTAAGATGGCAGATCAGAACATCAAGGAAATGCTGGATGCAGGTGTACACTTTGGACACCTTACCCGTAAGTGGAATCCAGGTATGGCTCCCTACATTTTTATGGAGCGCAATGGTATTCACATCATTGATCTTTACAAAACAGAAGCTAAACTTAACATCGCCTGTGAGGCAATGGCTAAGATTGCAGCTTCCGGTCGTAAGATTATGTATGTAGCTACCAAAAAACAAGCAAAAGACATCATCGCAGAAAATGCTGGTGGTATCAACATGCCTTACATTACCGAGCGTTGGCCGGGAGGTATGCTTACCAACTTTATAACCATCCGTAAGGCGGTTAAAAAGATGCAGTCTATCGACAAGATGAAGGAAGATGGTACTTTCAACACTCTTTCTAAAAAGGAAAGATTGCAAGTGGACCGTCAAAGGTTGAAGCTCGAAAAGCAATTGGGATCTATCTCTGATATGACCCGTTTGCCGGCAGCTCTCTTTATTGTTGATATCAATAAAGAGCACATTGCTGTAGCTGAAGCCAAGAAATTGGGAATACCAACCTTCGCAATTGTAGACACTAACTCTGATCCACATGAAGTAGATTTCGCCATTCCTGGTAATGATGATGCTACTCGTTCTATTGAAGTTTTGGTGAGAAGGGTAACTGAAGCCATTAAAGGTGGCCTTAGCGAAAGAAAAGCCGATAAGGAAAAAGCTTCTCAGGAAAAGATTAAGAAGGTGGCCAAAAAGAAAGAAGCTGTAGAAGCTTCTGATGATGATTCTTCTTCTGAAGACTAAGAGATCTCTTTAAGATTATTTTACAATAGTTTGACTATAATGAAGGGATGAAAAGCAATTTTTGTCCCTTTTAATTTTTAATAAAAACAACAAACATTTACAGCCATGGCTAATATTACTGCAGCAGACGTAAATAAATTGAGAAAACAAACCGGAGCCGGAATGATGGATTGCAAGAAAGCTCTTGTAGAGGCAGACGGTGATTTTGAAAAAGCGGTTGATGTTCTGCGTAAGCAAGGACAGAAGGTTGCTGCAAAGCGTGCCGACCGCGAAGCTACTGAAGGATGTGTTTTGGCTGGTACTACTGCCGATAACACTTTTGGTGCTGTTGTAAGCCTTAACTGCGAAACTGATTTCGTAGCCAAGAACGAAGACTTTATCGCGCTTACTCAAAAGATTTTGGACAAGGCCCTTGAGGCTAAACCCGCCACTTCAGAGGCATTGCTTAAGGAATCTATTGATGGGATGACCATCGAAGAAAAATTGACCGAGCAAACTGGTGTGATTGGTGAGAAATTGGAAATTGGTGGTTACGAAACCATCGAAGCTCCTTTTGTAGCTGAATATATCCACGCAGGTAACAAATTGGCTACCTTGGTAGGTATGAACGAAGAAGCTGCGGAAGCTGGTAGAAACGTAGCCATGCAGGCTGCTGCCATGAATCCGGTATCGCTTAACCGTGATGAGGTTCCTGCAGACGTTATTGAGCGTGAGCTTGAAGTAGGTAAGGACCTTGCCCGCCAGGAAGGTAAGCCTGAAGAAATGTTGGATAAGATTGCTCAGGGCCGTCTTAACAAATTCTTTAAGGAAAGTACCCTATTGGAGCAGGATTATATCCGTGATGGAAAACTGAACGTAACCAAGTATTTGGATTCCGTAAAGAAAGGTTTGACCATTACTTCTTTTAAAAGAGTTGGATTGGGAGTTTAATAACTTCAAAATTCTTAATATAGAAAACCCCATTATGCAGCTGCATAATGGGGTTTTGTTTTTGTGACCTACTTCTTTTTCTTTTTCTTCTTCCTGAAATCCAAATCATACGAATATCCGATGCCCATTATGTAGGTGCGGTCAGGGTTTTTGACGTTGTACTCGTCTTCCATCCGGGCGAAGGTTACAAGTTCTGAATGTTTGTTTAATTTCCATTGCAGGCTGAGTGTAAAGCGGTTTCTTCGGAATTCATGGTCGTCATTAAACTTATAAAACCACTCGTACTCAAAAGCGGGATCCATCAATTTGCTAAGATTGTAATCCAGGGTAACCCTTTGGCGGATGTAGGTTTTCTTTTCTCCTGTCCAGTCTACTTTTTCATCCTGAACTCTGAGGCGATAGCCAATATCCAGCGGAAAGTTGTTTATATCATGGGTGTATCCAAGGTCAATGGACCATCGGCTTTCATTGTGTTCATCATCGGTAAAGGCATAGCGGTATTGGCCCTTAATATTAAAGTTGTCGGTGATTTTATAGCGCAGGCCAAGCTCAGTAAAGGTTTGGTCAAAACCACTTTCATGGTCTTCCAGGCGTAGTTGCTGCTCCAGGTCCAGCCTGATCTTTTTATTGAGCTTCATCTTTAGTGTGGCTCCGAGCCAAACCTCAGTGGCTTCTTGCCTGGGTTTATCCTGCGCAAGCAGTGTATTGTAAAATACACCCATTATTAATATGAAGCAGATTCTATAAGTCATATTTATCGCGGATACTTTTATCTCTCATTCTAAATTCGCGCCTCATTAAATCCAGGTTTCTACGCCATTGTAAGATACTTTGGGGCCTCTTGTATTTAGCTAAAAAATATGGGATTTCATCTTCTATAATCTTGGTGTTTCTTTCAACAATTTGATAGAAGGCATCAGGCGTTAGTTTTTTATAAAGCTCTTTTTGGCGATGTTTAAGGCGTTCATCAAAGCCGGTATTTTTTCGCATTTCCCTGTATAGCTTGCTAAGGTCATCGCTGCGATATTCCATTTCTGGCAAAATCGGGTTTTTATTGTTGAAGGCGGTAAAGTCTAAATCATATAAAATAAAACGAAAGGGAGCACCCTTTGCGGAATACATACGTGCATTGTTATGCGGCCAGTCAAAGTTGCCGGCATAGTCTTGAAACAATATGTAGTCAATAAAACTGCTTTCATCAACTATGCTCCAGAGGGTAGCGGCATCCTGCCCGGCAAGGGCTTTAATAAAGGTATTGGCCATTTCCGGGGCGCCCTCATCCCATTCCAGGTTTCCATTGTCTACATCAATTTTCATGAGGGAAATTTCAGTACTATCCACTTCATTGAGCCCGGTCATGCCATAAATGTTGTTTTCCGTCCGGAGATTTACGAGGCCATAATATCCTCCATTCACAAAAATATGGCACTGGCGGTAGTACATAAGCTCAAAGTCAACATCGGCATTTATGGCCAGCTGGGTATAGCAGATATCCTTTAGCATCGTCTGCCCAAAGTCATTTCCTGAATTTCTGAATCGCAAGGCATCAAAAGACTTAAGGCTATGTCCTTCCAGAATTTTTGCAGGTTGTAAAACCTTATAAGTATCGTTATCAAGTGGCGTTTTAAATCTAAATCCCAAAGACTTCATTGGGTTATAGGCTGATGATTTGCCTTTTATTTCCATTATAGCCATTTCATTGGAAAATACTTCCTTACGGTTTTCATCCCAGTAGCTAAGTTGTGCCTCAACCAACTTCTTGGCCGTTGGGCTTACCACCATTTTGTGGAATTGGAGTGAATCAGCAGTAACGTTAACAACCGGTAAATCCGTAATGATGTTTTGTGGTGTCAATCCCGTTATTGAGGGGATCTGTTCGTTTTCAACTTCCACTTTACTGCATCCAAACACAGTAATCAAGGCTATAAGAGGAAAGAGCTTAAGTTTCATAACCACGGTAATTTATAATTAACACCAATGGCTACCTGATCGGTAGGATTTGTAAATAGATAATAATCTGAATAGGGCGAAAGGGCCTTGCTGTAGTCGAGGCTCAGAAAAATATTCTCCGAAATCTTATAGTTTACTAAAATACGGGCGTTGTATCTAAACAAGTCAGAGGTTTGTGCTCTGAAGTCTTTAAAGTCACGGTTGTTTTCCATTTCAAGGGCCATTCCCACTTTCCAGAGGGTATTTATATTGTAGATGCCGCCAAGATTGGCCGTAAGCTTACTGGCATTTCCTGAAAAATCGCTGGATTGGTATCTTCCGGAAAAGAAAAGCTGTTTTATACCCGCTCCTAGCCTGAGATCTAATTTATTAATGGGATGGTTGTAAAACAGCCCTGCCCTATAGCCGTATGACTGGTAGCCAGCTATTGCTTCATTGTCAATATAAATGGTTCGGTTGTTAAAGGCATCCACAAACCCAGCGTCAACATAAACGCCTTTCTGAGCCTGAAGACACAGGCCAGTAATCGCAAACACTAAAAAAATATGGTATTTCAAAGGGGGAATTTAATTGTGGGTTGAAATGCAAACAAATGTAGCAAGTATATTCTTTAAGGACACCTTGTATTTATAGCCAATAATACATCACCATATGTGTAATAAGAGGGGGTGCAAGTTTCGCTCGTTTGGATTGATGCAACTATATTTGCCAAAATTTCCAGAACACTTTTACTATGAAGTACAAAAGAATCCTCCTGAAGCTAAGTGGTGAAGCCTTAATGGGCGATCAGGATTACGGCATCAACGGAGAGAGGCTGAAGGAGTATGCTGCGGAAATAAAGTCTGTAGTAGAGTTGGGTGTGGAAATGGCGGTTGTTATAGGTGGAGGAAACATCTTCCGTGGATTAAAAGGTGCCAGCGAAGGAATGGATCGCACGCAGGCAGATAACATGGGGATGTTGGCAACGGTAATAAATGGTTTGGCATTACAATCAGCGCTGGAGGAAATGGGTGTAAAAACCCGTTTGCAGAGTGCCATTGAAATGGATAAAATTGCAGAGCCATTTATCAGAAGAAGAGCCACTCGCCACCTTGAAAAAGGCAGGGTTGTTATTTTTGGTGGAGGTACAGGTAATCCTTATTTCACTACAGATACAGCAGCCACGCTTCGCGCAATTGAAGTGGATGCCGATGTAATCTTAAAGGGAACTCGCGTGGATGGTATTTACAGTGCAGATCCTGAAAAGGACAAAAATGCCGTGAAGTACGATAACCTTACCTTTAAGGAAGTTTACGAGAAGGAGTTGAACGTTATGGATATGACGGCTTTTACACTGAGTAAAGAAAATGCTCTCCCTATACTTGTATTTGATATGAATAAGCCTGGAAATCTACATAAGATTGTAACCGGGGAAACAGTGGGAACACTGGTTCAAAACTAAATTTTAACTAATTAATCTTCAGAGATGGAAGATATTGACATTATACTTGAGAGTGCCGTAGATCAAATGAAGGCCTCTATTGCACACCTTGAAAAACAGTTGTTGAAAATCCGTGCCGGGCGTGCCAACCCAAGTATGTTGGATGGTATACGCGTGGATTATTACGGAAGCCAAACTCCTTTGGCTCAGGTGGCCAATATCAATACTCCTGATGCCCGCACATTATCAGTTCAGCCATGGGAAAAAACCATGATTCCTGAAATTGAGAAAGCCATTTTGAACTCCAATCTTGGGCTTAATCCTCAAAATAATGGCGAGCAAATTATGATTAACATCCCCGTGCTTACCGAAGACCGCAGGAAGGATTTGGTAAAAAGTGCCAAGCACGAGGCAGAAGAAGCGCGGATTGCGATTCGTAACGCCCGTAAGGAAGCCAATGATGAGATTAAGAAACTGGATGGCATTTCAGAAGATATCATCAAAAGTGCCGAAGGCGAAGTTCAGGAAGCTACCGACAAACACGTAAAACTAGTAGATAGTGTGATTGAGCGTAAGGAAGCGGAAATAATGCATGTTTAAAGTAGTAAGAGTATCTGGTAGGGTAGCTAGAATGCTACACAATTGATAAAATAGAAATCCTCCTTAGTGAGGATTTTTTTTGACTGATGGTTCGGCTCCTCCCACACAAACCACAAACTCACCTTTTGGCGGATGATCAGTAAAATGCTGTGCTAATTCTGTAACAGTTCCTCTAACGGTTTCTTCAAACATCTTACTGATTTCACGAGAGATGGAGGCCGGGCGATCCTCACCAAAGTACTTTCCAAAGTCGGTCATGGTTTTTACAATCCGATAAGGCGATTCGTAAAAAATCATGGTTCGGGTTTCGGTTTGAAGTTCGGTAAGCCTGGTTTGTCTTCCTTTTTTAACAGGTAAAAATCCCTCAAAAGTAAAATTGTGTGCCGGTAAACCAGAGTTTACCAAAGCAGGCACAAAGGCCGTGGCTCCCGGTAAGGTTTCAACAGGTACACCCTCACGGATAGCTTCTCTTACCAAAAGGAAACCGGGGTCGGAAATGGCAGGAGTACCGGCATCCGTAATCAGTGCCATCTGGCGACCATTCTTCAATTCATCTACAAGTCCACCAAGGGCTTTATGCTCATTATGCATGTGGTAGGGACGAAGGTGGGTATCAATATTATAGTGCTTTAGCAGCTTTCCGCTGGTGCGTGTGTCTTCCGCTAATATTACATCGGCATCATTTAGCACTTCAATCGCCCTGTAGGTGATGTCCCTAAGGTTGCCAATGGGAGTGGGCACTATGTATAGTTTGCCATTCATTGTAAAAAGTCTTCGCGGTTTAGCTCTTCCGAGGGATCCCAAAATAGGGTTTTAAAATGCTTTATTTGGTTGTTTTCTACTTCCACGCCTTCGCTTTGCAGTAGTTGTTCCATTATACGGCTTCCGCCAAAATGATCCTTTCCTGTAAGGAGGCCATTGCGGTTTACCACTCTATGTGCCGCAATATCTTCTCTTTCAATGGAGCCATTCATGGCATAGCCCACCATGCGGGCACTGCGGGCAGCTCCTATAAATTTTGCAATGGCGCCATAGCTGGTTACTCTCCCGTAAGGGATAAGACGGGCAACGGCATAAACTCGCTCAAAGAAGTTTTCATCGGCCATGAACTCCAAATTTGATGTAGGTAATAGCCTTGCCTTTACCTCTGAATAAACCCTCGTAATACGTTTTTACCGTATGGAGCATATCCGTTTTATCGTAAAGTTGAAGGTCAATATCGTGATAGGCACGATGCACCGGGTATCCTAAAATTTGGAGAACCCCATGTGTATAGCCGTGCAGAAACTCGCTGTCTGTTTTCAGGTGAACCACACCATCCTGCTTTAGCACGCTGGCGTAAAGTTTCAAAAACTCAGGATTGGTCATCCTGTGTTTTAGGCGCTTGTATTTTATCTGCGGATCGGGGAATGTGATCCAGATTTCAGAGACTTCATTTTCCGCAAACAATTGGTCAATCAGTTCTATTTGGGTACGAAGAAATGCGGCATTAGTCATGTTCTTTTCCTGTACCTCGGTAGCACCATACCAAATGCGGGCACCTTTCACATCAACACCAATAAAGTTTTTGTCAGGATATTTTTGAGCAAGCGCTACGGTGTATTCCCCTTTACCACAGCCCAACTCCAATACAATGGGGTTGTCGTTTTTGAAAAACTCATTCCACTTACCTTTTAAGTGAAACTGCTTTAATACATCTTCACGCTTCGGTTCTAAAACGTGGGGGAAACTCGCATTGTCCTTAAATCGCTCTAATTTCTTTCTCGCCATTCGGCAAAAGTAGGTAGGAAAGTTGATTACTGGTAGTTCGTAGTTTAAAGTCCACGGTCTGCAGTCCACAGTACAAAAATCAATATTGCCACCAACCTTGGTCTATTGACTATCTGCTATGGTCTATCTACACATTTCGCATATTTGCCGCCACAATGGAAGAATCGGGCAAAGGAGTTGTTTTATACGGAGTGCTGAACTGGGGCTTGGGCCACGCCACACGCTCTGTTTCTATTATTAAAGCCTTGCGGCAGAATGGCTTTGAGGTGGTTTTAGCATCTGATGGGCAGGCTTTGAAATATCTTAAGGAAGTATTTCCGGATGCAGAAACGCATGAACTGCCCGGCTACAACATTAAGTATGGCAAGGGCAGTGTTCAGCTTTTTAAACTTGCACTTCAATTGCCAAGGGTAGCTTTGGTTTCCCGTAAGGAAAGGTTGAGTTTAAATAAGCTGATAAAGCGATATAAGCCTTGTGGGATTATTTCGGATAACCGTTTAGGGTGGTACAGTAAAGTTGTGCCATCGGTTTACATTACACACCAACTTCATATTATGATGCCCTTCAATACCCATTGGGCTTCCCGGTTGCATCATCTTTTTATTAATCGTTTTACCGAATGTTGGGTACCTGATTCTGGGGGTGAGCATAACCTTTCGGGAGAATTAACCCATAAGCTTACGCCCAAAGTTCCTGTTCGGTTCATAGGGCCACAGTCTCAATTTATGGATGAAGAAGGCATTGTGCATCCTAAAAAGGAATATGACTTAGCTATAATCTTAAGCGGCCCTGAACCACAACGTACGCTGCTGGAGAAAAAACTCTGGGAGGAGCTTGAATCCCGTGAAGGCCGGTTTTTATTTATCCGGGGAACCGAAAATGGTGATAAACTTTTGCAGGCTACTAATATTGATGTGATTGAGTTGGCTAATGCAGCACAGGTAAAGGCGGCAATTTTGACTTCGGAGATGGTAATTAGCCGATCGGGCTACAGTTCCATAATGGATTATTACTTTTTGGGGAACCAGGCGCTATTGATTCCAACTCCCGGCCAACCGGAGCAGGAATATTTGGCGCGCTACCAATTACATAAAGGGCGCTTTGGTTACACCGCACAAGACTATATCAACTTGGATGAAGATCTGGCGAAAGCCAGGGAATACAAAGGATTTAAAAGGGAGCGGAATAAGCCCACCAATTGGGAGAATCTATTTGGCCTTTTTGAGGGTAAACGAAAAAGTGGAACCTGAATTTTCGCTGCTGCGGGCATTAATGGTTTGCTTGTGTACTTCCATAATGTGCTTTACAATGGATAGGCCAAGGCCGGTACCCCCGGCATCTCTTGAGCGGCTTTTGTCTACCCGGTAAAAGCGCTCAAACACGCGTGGTATGTCCTCTTGAGGAATACCTACGCCATCATCAGCAATTTCGGTGAGCACCTGATTGTGCATATCGTAAAATCGAATTTCAACTTTACCATTTTCCTTACCATACTTAATGGCGTTGGTCATAAGGTTTATTAGCACCTGCTCTATTTTGGCGCGGTCAGCCCGTACTTTTATAGGCTTGTCGTACTCCTTTTTAAAGGTGAGGGTTGTTTTGTTTTCCCGTGCCTTATCTTCCAATAGCTCCATAACCTCTTTAACCAAAAGCACAATGTTAAAGTCGGAATAGGTAAGCTGTACCCTGTTGGATTCGAGATTGCTTATCATTTCCAAATCATTTACCATATTAATCATACGGTCTACCGATTTGTTGGCGCGCTTAAGAAATTTACGGTTTATTTCGGGATCATCAAGGGCGCCATCCAGGAGTGTAAGCAGGTATCCCTGAATATTAAAGATGGGGGTTTTTAGCTCATGAGAGATATTACCTATGAATTCTCTTCTAAAGTTTTCGCGTTCTTCTAAAACCTGAATTTCGTTTTTGCGCTGATTGGCCCATTCTGACACCTCCCGTGTTACCATATCAAGGTCAGTGCTTCTAACTACGTCATCCTCATCACTTTCACTTCCTATTTTGAGGTCGTGAATGTTTTTGTAAATGATTTTCACCTTATTGTAGATGAAGTTTTTAACAGAAAAGCGGATGATAAAATAGGCAACAAACGCAAGTAGAACGGAGAGCAGAATAGTAAAGCCCCAGTTGACTTTGATATTTCCGAAATAGAAAGACAATGAAGCGGCAAGTAGCACAATAGCCCACAATAAAGTGGCTACGGCCATGGCTAATATCTTAGGCCTGTCGAAGCGCATAAAATGTATTTTGGAGCTAAAGGTAGCTATGATTCAAATTTATAGCCTACACCTTTTACGGTTTTGATGTAGCTGTCTCCAATTTTTTCCCGGAGCTTACGGATATGCACATCAATAGTACGGCCACCAACGATCACCTCATTTCCCCAGATCTTATCCAGAATTTCATCCCTGTGAAAAACCTTTCCGGGGCTGGAGGTAAGGAGCGTAAGGAGTTCAAACTCCTTTCGGGGAAGGTCGAGTTTATCTTCATTCAACCTTACCTGATACTTTTCAAGATCAATGGTAAGGTCACCAAATTCGAGCAGAGATTCATCTTCTGATTTTTGGCTTTGTCCATAGCGCCTAAGCAAGGCCTTTATCCTGCTTATAAGTACTTTTGGTTTTATGGGCTTTGTAATGTAGTCGTCAGCACCGGCATCAAAACCAGCAACCTGGCTGTAATCCTCGCCACGGGCGGTTAAGAAGGCAATGAGTGTGTTTTCTAAATCCGGAACCTTCCTTAACTGATCACAAGTTTCAATGCCATCCATTCCCGGCATCATTACATCCAATAGTATAAGCTGTGGCTTTTCCTTTTTAGCTACTTTAAGGCCCTCGGCACCGTTGTTGGCGGTGAGTACTTTGTAGCCTTCCTTCTTTAAATTGTACCCTACAAATTCAAGAATGTCGGGTTCATCATCAACTAATAGTAAGGTAAAGTCGCTATTGTTCATAAGCTGGATTTTGCGGCAAAATTAACTATATATCACCACGGCTGACGGGCTTAACAATAGTTTAATAGTACTACAGGTTATTTAATATACACGTAATAATAAGACTTTTTCTTTGTGCAAGAGCTTAATCTGAAGGGGTGAAGAAGTTTGTTGAGACAAAAATTCACTTGTTGAAAGGTTGAACTTCGGTTAACAATGACTTAACATGATGTACTCACCTTTGCCGCAAATCTAAAAAACAAAATTTCCGATGAAAAAATTGAAATCAATGTTGCTTTTCGGTGCAGCGGCTGTTTTTGCACTTACGTCTTGTGAAGATGAGGTGAAGCCAACAGTTGAGACGCCTACATCTCAGGTAATTAAAAGTGGTGTAATCACTGCTGATGAAACCTGGACTGCTGACAAGGTTTATCGCCTTGATGGTCGTGTAACCGTTGCCGGTGGTGCAACTCTTACTATTGAGCCCGGAACCGTTATTAAGGCTAATCCCGGTGCTGGTAGTTTTGCTTCTGCTCTTCTTATTTCACGTGAAGGTAAGATAATGGCAAACGGTAGAGCTGATGCTCCTATCATTTTCACTACCGTGGCTGATGATATCAAATCAGGAGAGTTTAACAGTCCTAATCTTAGTCCTGAGAATAATGGTCTTTGGGGAGGTGTGATTATCCTTGGAAAAGCTCCTATCGCTGCTTCAAGTGCTTCTGTACAAATCGAAGGTATTCCAACTTCTGATCAAAACGGTCTTTATGGTGGTACCGAGCCTACTCATAGCTCAGGAGAATTTTCTTATGTATCTATTCGTCATGGTGGTGCCAATATCGGTGCTGGTAACGAAATCAACGGTCTTACTTTAGGTGGTGTTGGTTCTGGTACAAAAATCAGCAATATAGAAATTGTTGCTAATCAGGATGATGGTATCGAATTCTTTGGTGGTGAAGTAGCTGTTTCTAACGTGTTGATCTGGAACTGTGCTGATGATGGTCTTGATACTGATCAGGATTGGATTGGTACATGTGACAACTTTGTAATTGTAACTCCTCGTGGTGGTTCTGCTTTTGAACTTGATGGACCTGAAGGTGGTAAGTCAGCTACAGGAACACACGTTTTTACTAACGGTACAGTTTACGCAGGAAGCGATATTCACAGTCTTATCGACTGGGACGGAGGTACTAATGCTGCTGTTCAGAATGTGTATTTCTTCGGTTTAGACGCAAATTATGGTTATATAGCTGATGATCCTGCTACTACTGAAGAGGATGAAGAGCTAAAGCCTTTTGCTTCTTTTGGTGGAGATATGAGCGGTACTACTTCCGGTCTTGAGATTCTTCTTCCTGCCGGCAGAACCTTGGCAGATCTTTTTGAGCCAGGAGCTACTATTCCTTCTGCTGTAACTGCTGTAAGCAGTGGTGGTAAAACTGTTGGTGCTGATGTGAGTGCTTTTGCATGGACCTGGGCCAGCAAATCAGGAACCCTTTCTCAAATTGGTGTTCAATAATCAGGATTTTAGTTTTCTAAATCCTACATAATTCTAATGGCTTGCTTTAATGATTTCGTTAAAGCAAGCTTTTTTCTGTTTTAGTTTTATAGAAGATATACTTCAAATTAATTATCAAACTTATTATCGTAATGTCACAATCATTAATCCGAGCAGTTTCACTTGCCATTATTCTTTTAAGTGGTCTCTCAGTATTTTCACAAAAGGGAACTATTAGAGGAACCGTGCTGGATGGTGAAACCGGTGAGCCTCTGTTTGCCGGTAATGTCGTTTTAAAAGGTACACTGATCGGCACCACAACTGATTTTGATGGGAAATTTGAAATACAGGCCGACCCGGGCGCCTATGTTTTGGAGTTGTCATTTATCGGGTTAAACACTGTTAGCATTACTGATGTAGTGGTTAAGGCAGGTGAGGTTACGATAATTGATCCGGTAACACTGGAATTATCATCGAGCCAGCTGGGGGAAGTGGTAATTACTGCTGAGGCTACTCGTAATTCGGAGCAGGCCATACTTGTGGAGAAAAAGAAATCTCCAAATGTTATTGATGGAATTTCTTCTGCTAAGCTCCGCAAAACGGGTGATTCTGATGCTGGTGATGCCGCAAAGCGGGTTACCGGTGTTTCTGTGGAAGGAGGTAAATATGTTTATGTAAGAGGATTGGGTGATCGTTATACCAAAACGATGTTAAATGGTGTGGATATCCCTGGTCTTGATCCGGATCGAAATGCCATCCAAATAGATATTTTCCCTACCAATCTTATGAGTAATATGACGGTTTTAAAAACCGGAGTGGCCGAATTACCTGCCGATTTTAGCGGTGGACTGGTTAATATCGAAACAAAATCATTTCCGGAAAGGGAGGTTTTTACCGTATCAGGGGGTTTGGGATATAACCCTTCAATGCATTTTAATTCGGATTATATTACCTATGATGGCGGTAATACCGATTTTCTGGGTTTTGACAATGGCGCACGCGAATTATCAGAGGCCGGTAAAAGCTCACCATCCCCAAACCCATTTTTTTCGGGTACTACAGAAGAGGTTAGTGCATTTAACAGGAGCTTTAATTCCACTCTTGGAGCTATAAAGCAAAACAGTTTTATGGATTTTGACCTAGGGGTATCAGCCGGAAATCAAAAAGTATTGGAAAGCGGGAATAAATTTGGATATATCTTTTCGGCTACCTACAAAAATTCTACGCGTTTTTATGATGATATAGTTTATGGTGAGTATTTCCGCAACGGATCATCCACCATTTACGACAATGATGCCGCAACCATCCAAAAGGGAAGTTTAGGTGAAAATAACGTACTGCTTGGTGGTCTTGCCGGTCTTGCCTTTAAAACGTACAAATCAAAATATAGATTTACCCTGATGCATTTGCAAAATGGCGAATCCACAGCTTCACAATTTTATGTGTTAAACTCTGATGATATTATCGGACAGTCTGGCTATCAGGCTTATGCCAATAATCTTACTTATAGCCAGCGCGCACTTACCAATGCCATGCTCTCCGGAGATCATCACCTTCAGGAAGGAAAATGGGATATTGAGTGGAAATTGTCGCCAACCTTATCCAATATTACAGAGCCAGACCTTAGAAGAACTGCCTTTACCCTTCAAAGTGGTGATTCAATTTTTAGTGCTGGTCAGGGGGGTAATCCAAGTAGAATATGGCGATATCTCGATGAGGTAAACACCGTTGAAAATATAGACTTTACCTTAAATATGAAATCTTATGGAAGGGATAGCAAGCTGAAGTTTGGCGCCAGTCATCTTTTCAAAATGCGTGATTATCAAATTTTGTCTTTTGACCTGCAATCTACTGGTTCGGGCTATAGATATGATGGAGACCCTAATCATGTATTACTTGATTCAAATGTTTATTCTGCGGGGCAGTTGTATTATCAATCACAAAACTCCACCAATGGAGAGCCAAACCCTAATGAGTATTCGTCAAATGTAAATAGTTTCGGAGCGTATACCTCTTTTGAATTTTCTCCAACATCACGCTTTAAAACCATTGTTGGATTGCGTGCAGAATACTACATTCAAAAACATACGGGTAGAGATCAGTTAGGTGCTAGAAATGACCCTTCGGGCAATGTTTTGGATAATGAGGTGGTTTTGGATGCCCTTGATCTTTTCCCTTCAGCCAATATCATTTTTGCCGTAAATGAAAATCAGAATTTGCGATTTTCTTACTTCCGTTCAATTGCAAGGCCTTCATTTAAGGAGCTTTCCTTTGCACAAATCCTGGATCCAGTAACCAATCGTACCTATAACGGAGGGTTGTTGCCTTATAATGATACGGCCAATAATAATGTATGGAGTGGTGAGTTGATTAGCACCAGGGTTAATAATTTTGATTTTAGATACGAAATCTTTGGAGAGAGGGGCGAACTTATTTCGGTAAGTGCCTTTGTTAAATTATTTAATGATCCTATCGAATTGGTTCGTATTCCCACAGGGCAAACCAATCCCGAGTTTCAGCCAAGAAATGTTGGTGATGGACAAGTGTTTGGAGGTGAGTTTGAATTCCGTAAAAACCTTGGTGTAATAAGCTCTACTCTGGATAAGCTAAGCTTTTCCACTAATATTACTGTGGTGTATTCCCAAATTAACATGACGGATGTGGAGTTTACGGCTCGCAAGGCTTATGAAAAAGAAGGAGAAACCATTAAGTCTACCAGGGCAATGGCCGGTCAGGCACCTTATATCATAAACGGAGGTTTACAGTACGATGATGTGGAGAAAAATTTTAGCGTTGGCTTATTTTACAACGTTAAGGGGCCAACTCTGGAAGTTGTAGGTGGTGGAATCTTCCCGGATGTTTACGCCCAGGAGTTTCACTCGTTGAATCTAACCCTGAGTAAATCTTTCGGTAAGGATTCAAGATCTTCAGTGAGTATAAAAGCCAGTAATATTTTAAATGATGTAAGAGAAAGTTTTTATGTGGGTTATGAAGCTCAGGATGCTATTTTTAGTCAATACACTCCTGGTACTGCATTTTCAATAGGATACAGCTACAAGTTCAAATAAAGCACTTATTATCATTAAGATACAATCCCCTAAGTCATATTGATTTAGGGGATTTTTCATTTAACATTGGCTTAACTTTGGCCTCTGTCATTAGAGAATCTATTTGGTACTTTTGCAGCAAATTAAAATCCTATAGACATGAAATTAAAATTATTCATTCTGGCTGCATTTAGCGGTTTGCTGAGCCTCACAGCAAGTGCCACTGTGCACAATGTGAATGTGGCCAATTTTGCCTTCACGCCAAGTGCCCTTACCATTGTGCAGGGTGATACCGTGGTTTGGACTGTAACCAGTGGTAGCCACAACGTTAATGGTTCTATTGCTACTTTCCCTGCTAATCCTGCTTCTTTTGGCCCAACTACCGTAGGGTCCAGCTGGACGTTCTCACACACTTTTACAGTAGCCGGAAATTACAGCTACCAATGTGATCCACACTCACCAAATATGGCGGGTACCATTACTGTAACTCCTGTAGAAAGAGATTTGCTACTTACTGCTGTTTATGATGGTCCCTTAACCGGTGGCAACCCAAAGGGTGTAGAGATATATGCTCTTAAAAATATCGCTGACCTTAGTACCTACGGTATCGGATCAGCCAATAATGGTGGTGGTTCAGATAGCGTTGAATTTCAGTTTCCTGCGATTTCTGTAACTCAGGGAGACTATATTTATGTGTCTACCGACTCTACTCATTTCCATACCTTCTTTGGCTTTTCGGCTGATTTTATCAGTGGGTCTATGGCCATTAACGGAGATGATGCCGTGGAGCTTTTCAATAACGGTATTGTGATTGACGTTTTTGGTGATATCAATGTTGATGGTAGTGGTACCGCCTGGGATTACCTTGACAGCTGGGCTTACAGAAAACACAACACCGGTCCTGACAGCAGCAACTTTGTGCTTGCCAACTGGACGTTTGGTGGTATTAATGTTTATGACAATGTAGCTACCAACGCAGCTGCTGCGCCTCCTTGTCCAATCGGAACCTATTCTCCTGTGGCACCTGTTGTTCCTACTGTTGACTTTGCCCTTACCAACATAAATGCACTTGAAAGTGCCGGTTCTGTTCAGGTAAATGTTTTAATAAGCCCGGCTCCAACTACCGCGCAAACCGTTGACTTAACCTTTGCTCTTGGTTCAGGTATAACCTTACCAGCTGATGGTTCTATAAACCCTCTGCCAAATCTTCTATCTGGCGTACTTCAATTACCGGTTTTAGCTAATCAGGATACTGTAAGCTTTACTGTAAATATTACTGATGACGCAGTAATTGAAGGAAACGAAACTCTTTTTGTGGCTATTACCGCTGTTTCTGCAGGTATGGCCATTGGTACTTCAAATGCAATGATTTTTGAGGTTGTAGACAATGATTTCAGAACTGCTGATATCGCAACAATTTCATCTGTAGATCCCACTACTTTGGTTCCCGATTCCATAGGAATTAAATTTATTACTCACGGTGTGGTTTATACCGGAGATTTTGACGGTAACGCTGGCCTTAGCTTCTACATGCAAGATGCTACAGGTGGTATAAACGTTTTCAATTTTAATGATGTAAGTAACTATACTGTTACTCGTGGTGATTCTATACGTGTGATTGGAGTGATAGATCAATATAGAGGACTTACTGAATTAGTAGTGGATTCTATTGCCGTACTTAAAACAGGTGTAGCTATTGATCGCCCTGCCATAGTAAGTATGTTGGATGAAACCACCGAAGGTGAGTTGATTCAAATGGATTATGTGAAACTAGTAGATCCTGCACAGTGGACTAATTCCGGTTCAGGTTTTAATGTGAATATCACCAACGGTGTGGATACCTTTATCATGCGTGTTGACAATGATGTTAACCTTTTTGGACAACCAGCGCCCACAGGTTTGTTTACCGTGATAGGTGCAGGAAGCCAGTTTTCTACAGCTACCCCTCCGGGAGATGGTTACCAGATTTTCCCACGTGACACCAACGACATCATTCCAATAAACGAAATGACTATTGATGCGGCTACCACGGTTGATGCTTCACTGGTGCCTGTAGAGTTGGGTAATAAGGTGGTTTTGTCCGGTGTTGTTTATACTGAAGACTTTGACGGTAACAACGGTCATAGCTTTTATATTTATGACAACACAGGAGGTGTGAATGTGTTTAACTTTGATGATGTTAGTGGTTATACAGTAACTCGCGGAGATTCTATCAGGATTATTGGTGAGATTGCTCAGTTTAGAGGATTAACTGAATTGGATGTGGATTCTATAGAAGTATTAAAAACCGGTGTTGCTATAAAAACAGCAACCACTGTTTCTGTACTTGATGAATCTACCGAAGGTGAATTTATTCACTTAAGCGGATGGAATTTTGTGGATACCGCACAGTGGACTCCAGGTGCAGGTACAGGTTTTAATGTTGATATTACCAACGGAACAGATACCTTCATTATGCGTATTGATAACGACATTGACTTGTTTAACATGCCGTTGCCAACTTCAGGTGTTTTTGATGTGTATGGAGCGGGATCACAGTTTTCATTTGGCAGTCCGGCCAATGATGGTTACCAGATTTTCCCAAGAGATAGCGCTGACATCATTGTCAACGTTTCCTTGAAAGAGATTGCAGGTCCGGTTATATCTGTATATCCTAACCCGGTAAGCAATGCAGTATTTATTGAAAGAGAAAATAATGCTCCTGCTAAAGTTATTATAACAAACATTACAGGTGCTGTAGTGCGTTTTGTAGCAACTGATGATAAGCTTATAGAAATTGAAACATCTAATCTTAGTGTTGGTACTTACATCATCTCTGTAGAAGTGGATGGCGCTAAAACCACTCGCAAGATTATAGTTAGATAGTATACTTTCGCAAAGTTTTAGCTCAAATATTAAAAGGGATACTTACTAAAACAAGTATCCCTTTTTTTCATTAAACAAGCCGGTATTATGGATTTTGGAGTAGTTGATTTTCTTACCCTCATTGGGGCCCTTGGTCTTTTCATCTTTGGTATGAAGGTGATGAGTGATTCCATTCAAAAAGTTGCGGGTACCAAGCTTCGCGAAATTTTGGGGGCCATGACTTCAAATAGATTTTTTGGTGTGGCCACGGGTTTGCTTATTACCATGATGGTGCAGTCATCATCAGCTACTACAGTAATGGTGGTGAGTTTTGTTAACGCAGGTCTTATTACGCTTATCGAATCCATTGGGGTGATTATGGGTGCCAATATCGGTACCACGGTTACCGGATGGCTTATTTCCTATTTAGGCTTGGGTAAGTTTAGCATTGCCTCCATGGCACTTCCCATTATTGCTGTTGGTTTCCCCATGATGTTTAGCTCCCGCGAAAAGTTAAAGCTTTGGGGAGAGGTATTATTGGGCTTTGCCATATTGTTTCTCGGGCTTAATTTTATGAAGGAGGCAGTTGGTGGTTTGCAAAATGAGGAGTTGCTGGGCTTTATTAAAAATATCGATTATACCGGAAGTGGCTATTTCCTAAAGTTTTTAATTTTAATAGGATTTATATTTATCGGTACACTATTAACGATTATCGTCCAATCCTCGAGTGCAGCCATGGCTCTTACATTGGTAATGACCAGCGAAGGCTGGATTCCCTTTGAACTGGCCGCAGCTATTGTTATGGGTGAGAACATTGGTACCACCATTACCGCAAACCTGGCGGCTTTAATTGGTAATGTGCATGCCAAGCGAGCTGCCCGGGCACACTTTATTTTCAACGTATTTGGAGTGGTGTGGATGGTACTCGTCTTTCCCTTTTTCCTGCAGGCTGTGGCTGCTACAAGTGTGTACTTCTTTCAGGAGGATCCCTTTTTGCAGGTATCGGCAATCCCAAAGGCTTTGGCGCTTTTCCACACTATGTTCAATATTTTAAATGTATTGATGCTTATAGGCTTCGTAGGTTTTATAGCCAAGGTGGTTATCCGTATGGTGCCTTCCAAGGGTGGTGAAGATGAGGTTTTCAGCCTTGATTATATTGGTGGTGGTATGATGGAAACTCCGGAATTATCAATCCTGGAGGCACATAAGGAATTGGTTAGGGAGGCCGAAATAGTGAAGCGCGCCTACAAATACATTCCACTTTTGGTAACCGAAATGGATGAAAAGAAATTAAAGGTATACCATGAGCAAATAGCTAAGTATGAAGATATGACCGATCGGATGGAGATGGAAATATCCACCTACCTGAGCAAGGCCTCCAGAGGTGAACTGAGCTCTGAAGCCACAATCAGGGTGCGGTCAATGCTTAGTGTTGCTCACCATTTAGAGCGCATCGGAGATATTTACCTTGAGTTGAGTATTAATCTTTCTGCCAGAAAAAAGAAGCGTGCCTACTTTACTCAGGAAATGCGCGATAGGATTATGGCCTTTTCGGAGATGATTATTAGCTCTCTTGATTTGATGGTAAATAATCTCAAGGCAAATGAGCGCGATGTGAAGTTTTTGGCAGCAGAAGAATTGGAGCTGAATATTGACGGACACTATTTAAAGCTAAGAAAGGAGTATATAAAGAAGGTGGAGTCTGGTAAATTTCAGATTAGAAGTGGAGTTTATTACAGCGATCTTATTGCAGGAATGGAGCGCATTGGTGATCACGCCCTGAGCGTAACCGAATCTCTGAAGAAAGATGGGGAATTGGTTATTGAGGAATAAAAATGGCAGGTGAAGTGGCAATATTACTGATGTGGTTTGCCCGATCTTTTATGTAAACTTCAAACTTTACGGAGTCTACACCTGGATTTTTGGGAAAGGCCAGGTAGCTGAAGGCAGCGTTTATTTCACCCTCCAACACCTTATTTTGCCCGTCAGGAGTAAGATAGGGGAGGTGGTTGTGAAATGGCTGGCAGGTATCGGCAGGAGATATTTCCCTAAAGCTACCGCCCACTTTTTCAAAGTATTTTATAAAGAGGCTGTAATTTTTGGTGTTGCATGAATCCGCAGGTATCTCACTCTGAGGCAGGCCAATATCTCCGTCTCTGTCTGTGAAATATATTTTTAAAATGATGTTTTTACGATTGTCGGAAGGATCACCAATAATTTCAATTTCATGTCCACGCCACTCTACGTGTGGTATCACATTAAATTTGTCGGCATCTTTTCCGCATTGAACAAAAAGTAAAATGCTGAAAAAGGAGATTGATAATTTTGAAAATCGAAATTTCATCTATAAATAATACGCGCTTTTAGCGATAAACGTTGGGTAGTAAGCAATATTTCAAAAGTAAGATTTTTAGCATCGCCAGGGCCTCTGACTTTAACAGCCTGGCTTTGGAGCTTTTCCATTTTCAGAGTAATGAAAATCAGGTGTATAAAAGTTACCTGAATGCTCTTAATATCAATCCGGAGGATATCCATGATATTCTGGAAATTCCATTTCTCCCGATTTCCTTTTTTAAAACACATCAGATAAAGTCCGGATCATTTACACCCAAACAGGTATTTACCAGTTCGGGTACTACAGGTGAGTTTAGCAGTAAGCATTTTGTGGATGACCTCAATCTCTATGAAGCGAGCTGTAAAGTAGGATTTGAAACTGTGTATGGTCCCATCAGCGAATACTGCGTCTTAGCCTTGTTGCCCTCATATCTGGAGCGTACCGGCTCTTCACTTATATATATGGCGGAGCGAATGATTGAACAGAGCGATGATGCGGATAGCGGCTTTTATCTCAACAATCTCGATGAGCTTCATTCTATCCTTTTAAAGAAGATTGAGGCGGGAAAAAAAACCTTGCTTTTGGGTGTGAGCTTTGCCTTGCTTGATTTTGTGGAAGGCTTTAAATTGCCAAAAAACGACCTGGTGGTGATGGAAACAGGCGGAATGAAGGGCCGCAGAAAGGAAATGATAAGGCAGGAACTGCATCAGGTGTTGAGCACCGGGTTTGGGGTAAGTGAAATTCACTCAGAGTACGGTATGACGGAGTTGATGTCGCAAGCCTATTCCCGCGGAAGCGGAAGGTTTACAACCCCCAATTGGATGAAGGTGTTGATTAGGGAAACCGATGATCCCTTTTCATACGCTAAGGCTGGTAAAACAGGTGGAATAAACATAATAGATCTGGCCAATATTGATAGCTGTGCATTTATTGAATCTCAGGATTTGGGCCGTTTACATGAAGATACAAGTTTTGAAGTAATGGGACGTTTTGATAATGCCGACATTCGCGGCTGTAACCTTATGGTAATATAATTTATAACGGATATGAGATACTTTATTACTGCCCTGTGTAGCCTTTGTATGATGGTTGGCAATGCCCAGTTTTTGGAGGATGATACTAAGGTTTTGGATAAAATTCAGGGTGAGGCCATATTTGAACTCAATTCTGAACAATCCATATTTACCTATGATCCTGAGGATGGCTGGTTTAAAATCCGAAAGGAAATATATGTAGATCCCGCCCTGGTGGTTGATAAGAAAGTGATAGTCACTGATGCCGCCCTCACTGATAAGGAAGGTGTTGAAATAGGAAAGACCCTCGCGGAAGTAAAGGTAAAGGAAGGTGAGATTGTAAAGGTTTACAGGGGTAAAGATCGCTTTAGGGCGATAATTGAGGGCTACATCTTTAAAACAAAAATTAAGGATGATACCCGTCCTGAAGATATTATTAGTGCCCTTTTGGCGGAAAAATCAAGATCGGTAAAGGAGGATGGTTTTACCAGTTTTTTCAGGGAGTATAAATTTGAGGAGCGCAGATTTGAAGATCTTACAGCTTATGCCTTGCGGGAAGAGAATAAAACACTTTCTGAGGATAAAAATTTCAGGGTGATTGTGGTGTTTAGAGGTGCCGGTAATCCCTATGCTGTAATAACCAACGATCAAACAGTGGTTGCTTCAAAACTCAAATCTACCTGGGAAGATGGCTCTTATAAAGCCATATATTTTTATAAGCCCACAGCGGATCAGGCGGAGCTGGTTCAGGATGAAATCCTCTACACCTTTATGGGGCTTTAAGATTGAACTATCGTACCGTAAACGTACATTTCCTCTAAAGTGGGGGATGTTGCGCCACCGCTAACTTCAAGTGTAACGGCAAATGCATCAGCTCCGGGAACGGATCCCATCTCAAGCAAAATCTTCTCAGTGTCTAAGGCGTTAAACACACCCATGTCAATAGGCTTTCCGTTTTTTAGTGCCCATAGCTGATACTGCTTTCCACTTGGCGCCTGAGGTAAGGATTTAACATCCAGATATACAGTTTTGGTGGTGGAGTTCCAGTAAATGTTGGCCCTGTAATTCGGATCGCGACCTTTTACGCCCTTCATTACAAAAATGGATGTATTGGGATCGCGCAGCACCGCAAGATTTTGCTCTACTTTCCTGTAATTAGCCACCATAACCTGATTATCACTTTCAAGTTCCACCACTCTCATTTCTGTATCATAAAGATCCTCTTTTACATTTTGAAGGGTTTGATACATTTTTAGGTTTACACCTAAGCTCACCAATAAAACTACAGTTGCTGCAATAGCAAGAAAGGCAAAGGAAGATTTTGGTTTTTGATGGTGGTCGGCTTCACTGTTTTTTGGAAGAGACTTAACTATTGGCTTTTTTTCGCCCACTGCAGCAGCAAAGGCTGAGGCTAAAATATTCTCTTTCAAGGATGGTGGGGGAGTTATACTTGCCGAAAGAGCCACCTCACCCATGACTTCTTCAAGCTCCAGGATAGCTTTTTTAACTTCAGGATGTTTTGCGGCCATAGCCTCAACCTCGGCCTTTTCTTCAGGACTTATCATCCCTAGCACGTAGATTTCTAAAACTCCTGATTCTATGTATTCGCCTATATTCAATTCTTCTTGCTTCACGTAATAGAAACTCAATTTGCAGACATGATCTTGCGCAGTTTATCCATGGCTGCCTTGGCCCTGCTCTTCACAGTTCCCAGGGGGATGTCAAACTCTTCAGAAATCTCTTTCTGAGTAAAGCCTTCGAAATACGAAAGGTTAATAATCTGTTTTTGCTCGGCAGGAAGTTGATTCAGCATGTCTTTTACTCCTATATGATCGGGATTAAAGCCACTGCTGCTTTCAAGTCCATATACGATACTGTCGAGCTCCTGGTTTTGTTGCTGGTTTTTATTTCGCTTAGAGCGCAGGTAATCTATGCAGTTGTTGCGGGTGAGGTTTAGCATCCATGTATAAAGGGTACCCTTATCCGAATCATACTTTTGATGATTTTTCCAGATTTTAATAAAGGTTTCCTGCAGTAAATCCTGACTGAGTTCCTCATCGCGCGTCATCTTTAGCAGGATGCCGTATAGCGCACCAGAGTAGGCATCATAGATAAAACTAAGAGCTGCTTTGTTTCCCTTTTTAAACTCAGGCACAAGGTTCTCAGTATTGATGGTAGTGTTGTCGGTCAAGGAAAACTATTAGAATTAATACTGCTCAATAAAACCCTGAAAACCAAAATTGTTCGTAGGCCTTATTCCACTTTTACAAGGAAGTAATTCTTCTTACCCTTTTGGCAAAGGATGAGCTCATTACTTACAAGATCATCAGTGCCTACAAGCTTTTCCAGGTTTACTTTGGTTTTGTTAATACTAAAACCATTGGCCTGAATCATTTTTCGGGCTTCGCCCTTTGAGGCGAATATGCCCGTTTTTTCCGCTACAAACTCCACTACAGGAATCCCCGATGAGAGGTCATTTTTAGAGATTACAAATTGAGGAACTCCAGCAAAAATGTCTAAAAGAGTTTCAGTATCAATTCTTCTGAGGTCCTCATCTGTGGATTTACCAAAAAGAATGTTTGAGGCATTAATGGCGTTTTCCAAGTCTTCCTTGGAGTGTACCATAATGGTTAATTCTTCAGCAAGCTTGCTTTGTAATTGTCTTTGGTGCGGAGCTTCACGATGTGTGGCAATCAATTCTTCAATTTCCTGCTGACCAAGTAATGTGAATATTTTGATGTATTTCTCAGCATCCTCATCAGAGGTGTTGAGCCAAAACTGGTAAAATTTATAAGGGCTGGTAAGTTTTCGGTCAAGCCAGATGTTTCCACTTTCAGTTTTTCCAAATTTAGTTCCATCGGCTTTGGTAATAAGCGGGCATGTAAGGGCATAGGCACTGCCGGAATCCTTTCTGCGAATAAGCTCCGTTCCGGTGGTGATGTTTCCCCATTGGTCTGACCCGCCAAACTGCAGTTTACAGTTGTGTTCCCTGTAAAGGTGTAAAAAATCGTAGCCCTGCACCAACTGATAGGTAAACTCCGTAAAGGACATACCGTCTGTAGATTCGCTGCTCAGCCTCTTCTTTACAGATTCTTTGCTCATCATGTAATTTACGGTGATATGCTTACCAATATCCCGGATGAAATCAAGAAAGGAAATTTCCTTCATCCAGTCATAGTTATTTACAAGCAGTGCTGCATTTTTTTCATCTGAATGAAAATCGAGAAAACGTGCAAGCTGATTTTTTATGCATTCCTGATTATGACGAAGGGCTTCTTCGGTAAGCAGATTGCGCTCTTTTGATTTTCCTGATGGATCACCAATCATACCCGTGGCACCTCCTACAAGAGCAATGGGCCGGTGTCCGCAAAGTTGAAAGTGTTTCAAAATCATTACCCCTACAAGGTGACCAATGTGTAGTGAATCGGCAGTGGGGTCAATACCCACATAGGCCGTGCCCATTTCCTTTTGAAGTAATTCTTCGGTTCCGGGCATTACGTCATGAAGCATTCCGCGCCAGCGTAGTTCTTCTACAAAGTTTTTTGTCATTTGGGGATTTATTTCAAGCTTGGCAGGCAAAAGTATAACTTCGCCCATCCTAATCAAAGATTAATAACCGGCTTGGAGCAAACGATTTTAGTTACTGGTGGCACAGGAATGTTAGGTGCGCATTTACTTTTTGAGCTCACCTCAAAAGGAAATCCTGTAAACGCCCTTTTTCGCGAAGGGTCAGATCTTGATCAGGTCAAAAAAATATTCTCCTATTATACTGATGATGTTGAAAAACACTTTGCCCTGATCAACTGGGTGGAGGCCGATTTGATGGATGTTTTTCGCCTATCTGAGGCTGTGGAGGGAATGGATATGGTGTATCACTGTGCCGCTCTGGTATCCTTTGCTCCGCAGGATGCCGACAGGCTTATTGAGATCAATCAACAAATCACGGCCAACGTGGTAAATATTTCCCTTGAAAAAGGAGTGAAGAAGCTGGTACATGTAAGTAGTGTAGCCGCTTTGGGGCGTCAAAAGCAAGGTGAGCTTATAAGCGAAAAGACCGAATGGGTGGAGAGTAAGCAGAATTCGGCTTACGCCAAGAGTAAATATCTTTCTGAACTTGAAGTGTGGCGCGGAACCGAGGAAGGGCTGAATGCGGTAATTGTGAACCCTAGTATTATTTTGGGCCCCGGTAAGTGGGATGAAGGCAGTGCAGCCCTTTTTGGGAGAGTGGCCAAGGGATTCAAGTATTATACCAATGGTATCAATGCCTATGTAGATGCCCGCGATGTAGCCAAAGCCATGTATATGTTTATGGAGAGCAATATCTCTTCTCAACGCTTTGTATTGGTTTCTGAGAATAAATCCTACCGCAACATATTTGATTTAATTGCCAAAAGCCTGGGAGTAAAACCGCCTTCCATACACGCTAAGCCCTGGATGGGTGAAATAGTATGGCGACTGGAAGTATTTAGAAGTAGATTATTTGGTAGCAAGCCCATGGTTACCAAAGAAACGGCTCACACAGCCCATCAAATGAATTACTACGACAATACCAAAGTGAAAGAAAAGCTGGGCTTTGAGTTTAGGCCGGTGGAAGAGACTATTGCCGACTTTGCTTCTTTTTATAAAAGGGATGAGCACTCCTAAGAATAATATGAAACTATTAATCGGGCTGATATCCTTGACACTAATAAGTTGTTCCATAGGACGGCAGCCTAAATATCCGATGCCATACCTTAATTCGATTAGCGAGACTGAAAATTTTGCAGATTCCTTACAGGAAATTGGAGTGGAGAAAATCCTTGTTTACCATAAAAAGCACGGAATGGCTCAAAGTAGCTATTACATTTTTTGGGAAGAAGAAGAACTTGAAGTTAGATTGGTAAATGAAAATGGAATTTTCAAGCCGAATACATGGGATATGATTGGCATGTATCGAGATGATCGCTTATTTGAATTCTATCAGACAAATAAAGCACAACTATTCCGAGATTCAATTCCTGAAAGTAATTGGTTGCACTATCCTTATGTAGATATTCAAATAATAATCAATGACTCCGCAGTAAAACTTCATTTGCCAAATGGGATAAATAGTTCTGAGAACACAATGCCGTATCAACTCGTTAGACTAATAGAAAGTACTTTATTCAATGTAGAGCAGGGTTCCTATTGGGAACAAGCTGAAAAGAAAATGAAGTATTTCCCAAAAAACTATGACCCGACTAAAGAAAAATGGCAGAACTGAGAAATGGAAAAAATGAATGGGAGAATTATGGTGCAACTACTTCCATTAGAAAAAAGTAGGTAACATTGTGTAAAGCAAATTCCAAACGGGACGAGCCTCAATTAACGACCTCCTTCTTACTACTATCTAATCTCGTTTTCATCGACTGCATAAAGGATTTGCCTAAAGGTACAGTGTCTGGGGGAGTGTCATTAATGCTGTCAGTTGATTCTATTAGTGGTGTCCGTTGTGGTTCCTTCTGAATTTTATTAAGCCGCTCAATTACTTCCTGATACATTTTATTCATCGCGTCAGGGTGCTCCGAATAAAACTGAAAACTCTTTTCAAACTGCTTTTTGGTAACCCCGTATTTTTGGTACAGCTTGGCGTAATAGGTGTTGATCTTTACTGTATCGCCCATCATCTTCTGGCCAACCTTGGCACCTTCAATAAGGTGCATGTCCATAAGGGCACTTACCATGCTGTCGCGTGGAATTACGTCATCGGGCACGTCAAGATTACCTTCCCCAGCGCAGGAAGAAAGCAAAACAAGAAAAACCAGGATTTTAACGATCGAACTCAAGGCGCATTCCTTTTTTGCTGTCGTTCACCTTGCCGTTATCATAAACCAATTGGCCGTTTACAAAAGTGTGTGTAATTCTTGCCCGGAAAGTAACACCTTCAAAAGGCGACCAGCCACACTTGGCCAAAATATTGTCGCTATTTACCTTCCATGGTCTTGATGGGTCAAGAAGTACTAAATCAGCAAAATAGCCTTCGCGAATAAAGCCACGATCCTTAATGTTAAAGATTTTGGCGGGATTATGGCACATTTTAGTTACCAGCATTTCCATGCTGATTTCCTCATCGCGCACAAACTCCATCATAGCGGGTAAGGCATGCTGTACCAATGGGCCACCACTTGGGGCTTTGGTATATACATTTTTCTTTTCCTCTAAAGTGTGGGGAGCATGGTCAGTGGCTATCACGTCAAGCCTTCCTTCCTTCAGGGCTTTCCACAGGGCATCGCGATCACTTATTTCCTTTACGGCCGGGTTCCATTTAATAAGCGTGCCCAATTTGGTATAATCTTCAGCGGAAAACCAAAGATGATGAACACAAACCTCGGCAGTAATTTTCTTCTCTTCTAAAGGCTTAGTGCTAAAAAGAGCGGCTTCCTCTGCTGTGGAAATATGGTATACGTGAAGACGAGTGCCGTGTTTTTTGGCCAATTCAATAGCCAGGCTCGTAGATTTAAAGCAAGCTTCACGGCTTCTTATCTCTGGGTGAAACTCAATGGGAATATCTTCACCGTAGCGTTCTTTATACTGCTCAAAGTTGAATGAAATAGTTTCCTCATCCTCACAATGAGTAACCACCATTAATGGGCTTTCGCTGAAAATCCGGTCTAATGCCTCTCTTTCATCTACCAGCATATTACCGGTGCTGCTGCCCATAAAAACCTTAACCCCGGGAATTTTTTTGGGATCTGCCTTTTTTATTTCCTCAATATTATCATTGGTAGCACCAAGATTGAAGGCGTAGTTGGCCACAGATCTGCTTTGGGCAAGGTCGTATTTTTTCTCCAGCTCCTCCAGGGTAACTGCTGGCGGCTTTGTATTGGGTTGCTCAATATAGGATGTAATGCCACCTGCTACAGCTGCGCGAGATTCGCTGGCAATATCTCCTTTATGAGTTAGGCCGGGCTCACGAAAGTGTACCTGGTCGTCAATAGCTCCGGGAATTAAAAATTTCCCTTCGGCATCAATAAGTGTGGTGTCGCTATGCACCTGGCTCAGGTTCTGATCAATCTTTGCTATGCGGTTATCCTCAATTAAAAGGTCACCTTCAAAGATCTTATTCTCATTTACTATCCTGGCATTTTTAATCAGGATCCTCTTCATACCGTCATTTAAGATTATTTATATCGCTTAAGGATATTGCGCATCTTTAGTTGTAAAACGCCAAACACCGCTTCGCGGATAATGTTGTTGGACATTTTTGAGTTGCCAGCTGTTCGATCTGTAAAAATTACGGGTATCTCTTTAATCTTAAACCCGAGTTTAAAGGCTACATATTTCATTTCTATCTGAAAAGCATAGCCCACAAACTTTATACTCTTAAAGTTGATTCTTTCTAATACCGCCCTGCGATAGCACATAAACCCTGCCGTAGTATCCTCTACGGGGATACGTAAAATTATACGCACATAGCGCGAGGCAAAATAACTGAGCAGCACCCGGCTCATAGGCCAGTTTACCACATTTACCCCCTTAATGTAGCGCGAACCAATAGCTACATCATAGCCATCTTCCGCACAGGTTTTATACAGCCTTAGCAAGTCATCAGGGTTATGTGAGAAATCAGCATCCATCTCAAAAAAGTATTGATAATGATGTTCTTTTCCCCATCTAAACCCATCAAGATAGGCGGTTCCCAATCCCTGTTTGCCTTTCCTTTCGAGCATATGCAGCACGCCCGGAAACTCCTTTTGGAGCCGCTTTACAATGTCGGCTGTGCCATCTGGCGAACCGTCATCAACAATGAGTACGTCAAACTCGCGGCCGTCAGGTTTGTGCGCAAGCGCAAAAACCCTTCTGAGTATGGCTTCGATGTTTTCCTTTTCGTTGTAGGTTGGTATTACTACTATGGCGTCAGACAAAGGTGCTGTTTGGGATTAATCTATAAATTAAAGGAGGCAAAAATAACTAAACAATCCGCTTATTTAAGCTTAAAACTAACGATTGTCAATTAGCCTTATTTCACATATTAGTCTTACAATATTTAGCGTCTATATTTGTTTAGCATACACAATTTAGTTCCCCTATGGATTTTTACGGTAGAAAAAACCTCTGGAAGTTTTTGCTTTTTCTCTTTGCAGTGCTCATTGGCGCTGCCACTTTGTGGTACACTGAAAGTTTTTTAGACGAACTGCGTAAGCAGGAAGTTGATAAAGTGGAACAGTTTGCCAAAGCCCTTCAAAACATACTTGATGCCGGTGAAACCACGGATATTTCATTGGAGCAGGATATTATCCGATCTAATACCACTATCCCAATTATTCTTACGGATGAAGAAGGAAACCTGATGGGTGCCAATAATGTGGATGAAAAGCGACAGGAAGATCCCAAATGGATAGAGGAAAAAATTGCGGAAATGAGCCGTGAGGCAGAGCCCCTTCAGGTGGATATTGGCAATGGGGATATCCAATACCTCTACTATCAAAACTCTACACTCCTTACCAAACTACGCTATTACCCCATGGTGTTGCTTTGCGTTATTTCACTGTTTATCATAATTGCCTACATCGCCTTTAGCAATGCCCGTAGAAGTGAGCAAAACCGTGTGTGGAATGGATTGGCCAAGGAAACGGCTCACCAGATAGGAACTCCGCTAAGCTCCCTGATGGGCTGGTTAGAGCTTTTGCGTGCTAAGGATGTGGATGCTGAAATGGTGGAGGAAATGGAAAAGGACATCAATCGCCTCAATACCATTACCGATCGTTTTTCTAAAATTGGATCCAAACCTTCTATCACCGAACAGAATATTGAAGAAATAACCGATGAGGCCGTTTCTTACCTAAAAGCGCGGAGTCCTCGTAAAATCAATATCACCTTTAGTCCAGCGGAAGGTATAACGGATTTGAAGGTAATGCTCAATAAGCCACTTTATGAGTGGGTTATCGAAAATCTTATTCGCAATGCGATGGATGCACTGGAAGCCAAGGGCGACATAGATGTTTCCATCACCGAACACGGAAAATTTGTAAGAGTGGAAGTGCGCGATAGTGGCAAGGGCATACCGGTAAACAAGCAGAAAACAGTATTCAGGCCGGGTTATACTACCAAAAGTCGTGGATGGGGATTAGGCCTTAGTTTAGCAAAACGCATTATTGAAGACTACCACAACGGAAAGATTTACGTAGCTTCATCCGAATTAGGAAAAGGAACTACATTTAGAATTTCATTGCGAAAAGCAATTCCGTAAGCCCAAATGGGCTAAACTGTTAAAAATCATAGCCTGTGCCCGGAATATATATCCACATACCATTTTGCCGAAGGGCCTGTACTTATTGTGATTTTCACTTTTCCACTTCGCTTGCACGAAAAGGAGAGGTGGTAAATGCCATTTGTAAGGAAATTGCCCTGCGCAAAGATTATCTCGATACCCCCGAAATTGACACTATTTATTTTGGAGGTGGCACGCCATCATTGCTTTCGCAAGATGAGCTGTTTCAGATTTTTGAGGAAATAGGAAACCACTTTACTATTGCCAAAAATGCCGAAGTAACGCTGGAAGCTAATCCAGATGATCTTACGGATGAAAAGCTTGAAGAGCTTTCTATGTCTCCCGTTAACCGGCTTTCCATAGGGATACAAACCTTTGATGAGTACGACCTTAAGTTTATGAACCGCACCCATACTGCGGAGCAATCCAGGCAGTGTGTGGCCCGTGCGCGGGAGTTTGGTTTTGATAACCTCACCATTGATATGATATATGGTGTGCCGGGCCGTGATGAAGCTCATTGGGAAAAACAACTTCAGCAGGCATTGGAGCTTAACGTTCCTCATATTTCGGCTTATGCCCTTACGGTAGAAAAGGAAACTGTGTTGGAAAACTGGATTAAAAAAGGCAAAGTGCCGCCTGTGGATGATGTTATTGCCGAGCGCAATTTTTACTTCCTCAGTAAAATTTTGCAGGATGCAGGTTACGAACATTATGAAATATCCAACTTCGCTAAGCCCGGTCATAGAGCGGTGCACAATTCCTCCTATTGGAAGGGCGCGCACTATCTTGGTCTGGGTCCGTCCGCTCATTCGTTTGATGGCAATAGTCGCCAATGGAATGTTTCCAATAATGCCATTTACATCAGCTCACTTAAGGATGAGGAGTTAAACTTTGAAAAGGAAACCCTCTCTATAGCTGATCGCTTTAACGAAACCGTAATGACTTCACTTAGGCGCAAGGAAGGGATTGACATAAATGAGATTGACGCTCAGTTTGGCGTGGATTTCTCCAAACACCTGATGAAGGAAGCGGCATCCCTAATGAAACAAGGGAAGTTAGAGCAGGAAGGAGATAATCTCCTCATTCCTCCGGCTCAGCGCTTTTTTAGTGATGGTATAGCTGCCGGGTTGTTTTATGTGTAGAATAAAAGCTTTGTAAAATTGACAAGAGGTGAAGTTGTGTCGGGTATTTAATTACCTCAACGCGGAGTGCTTTGCGAAATCTTTGCGCCTTGGCGGTGAAAAAGATATCAAAAACATCCAGTAAAAAGTGTTTGAATAAACATACAGGAAGGTTGTTGCTTCAACTTTACGAACTTCGCGTTTCTCAAAAATTTGCTTTCCATGAAAATAAGCCTCACCCACGCCCTTAAAACCTATACCACTGATCTCTCCAAAGGCATTGACCTATCCTCAGTATTAGGTAAACCCGGTGAGGAGCTGAAAGCCTGGGGAGCGGATGATGTGGATATTTCGCCTGTGGAGCGCGATGGCTGGGTAGGTAGCGTGAAGGAAGGCTCGCCCGTTAATTTCTTCAATATCAAATTCAATCCCCATGGTAATGGAAGCCACACCGAAACGGTAGGTCATATTTCTCCTGAAAAGGAAAGTGTGAATACTCACCTAAAGCAACACCACCTTATAGCACATGTGATTCATCTTTCCCCGCAAGGGAAAAATGGTGATGAGATAATAACCCTGGAAGAGCTTAAACAGAAGAGTATAAATTGGGATGGTTTGGATGCTTTGATTGTGCGAACTGGCGATTACAGCCCCGGCCATGATTTCTCCAATACCAACGCTCCCTATTTTGAGCCAGAGCTTTTGGCGTATGTGCGTGATTTTGGCATCAAGCATTTTTTAGTTGATTTACCTTCAGTAGACAGGGAAGAGGATGAGGGCAAACTGTTGGCTCACCATGCCTTTTGGAATTATCCGCAAAACCCAAGGATGGATGCCACTATTAGTGAATTGCTTCGCATTCCTGCTGACGTAGCTGAAGGCCTGTATTTACTGAATCTCCAAACGGCAGCCTTTGAAAATGATGCGGCTCCTTGCCGGCCGGTGATTTTTAGGTTGGTAGAAGAATAAGGGTTTACTAGTTCTCAAGGCACTTTAAAGTGCACGGGATATGGGATTTATTTCTTTGATAACCATTGAGTTTTTTCGGGCAATTGGGCTGGATCCTTGCCTTCCTTCAAAACAAAATCGCCTTTTATACGATTTTTTACATTACTTTTGCCGCCATTTTTATCAATGTTTTTAACTAAAATTTCAAAGCCCGTAAGCTATGAAGATGAAACTTTCCCACTTCACCTATACCCTCCCAAAAGAGCTTATAGCTGACAGACCCACCACACATCGTGACGATAGCCGCCTTTTGGTGGTGCACCGCAAAACCGGAACTTTTGAACATCGCATGTTCCATGATATTCTGGATTATTTTGACGAAGGTGATATTATGGTGTTGAACAATACCAAGGTTTTCCCTGCCCGTATGTATGGCAACAAGGAAAAAACCGGTGCCCGTATCGAGGTTTTCCTGCTTCGCGAACTGAATACCGAAAGCCGCCTTTGGGATGTGCTTGTAGATCCGGCTCGTAAAATCCGTATTGGTAACAAACTTTATTTTGGAGAGGATGATAGCCTTGTTGCAGAGGTTATTGATAATACCACCTCTCGTGGTCGTACCCTTCGCTTTTTGTATGATGGAAGCTATGAGGAGTTCCGTGCAAAGCTTGCTGAGCTTGGCGAAACCCCAATCCCAAAATACATCGGCCGTGAGCCGGATGAAGAAGATATAGACCGTTACCAGTCTATTTTTGCAAAGAAGGAAGGAGCTGTAGCTGCCCCTGTGGCTAGTCTGCACTTTAGTAAGCAGCTAATGAAGCGTGCTGAAATTAAAGGTGTAAACTTCGCTGAGCTTACCCTGCATGTTGGTTTGGGAACTTTCCGCCCCGTTGAGGTAGAAGATCTTAGCAAACACAAAATGGATAGTGAGCAATATTGGGTATATCCCGAAACTGCAGCTGCCGTAAATAAATCTATTGATGCCCGCAAGAAAGTATGTGCAGTAGGTACTACTTCCATGCGTGCTATGGAGAGTTCGGTTAGCACTGATGGCCACCTTAAGGCAAGCGAGGGTTGGACAAATAAATTTATTTTTCCTCCTTATGAATTTGAGGTTACGGATGCGCTTATAACAAATCTTCACCCACCACAAAGTACCCTTATGATGATGACAGCTGCCCATGGTGGTTATGATCTTATTATGAAGGCCTATAAGGAAGCTGTAAAAGAGAAGTACCGCTTTTTGAGTTATGGTGATGCGATGTTGATTTTGTAAATCATTCTCACGCTGATCTCGCAGATCATGTACAGATTTTAATATTGAGGCCCTGCTTTCTGTATAGAGAGCGGGGCTTTTTGGTTGGGGCACGCAGATTTCGCAGATAAGCGCAGATTTTCAGTAGTGTTTGTTGGAGAAATATGGATGCTATAAGTTGTTTGCCATTCTCTTGATTTGTATTGGCACTTCATTGAAGTTGATCAATAGGCCAAGTTTTATCCCGGTTAACTTTAAGTAAGTCATAAGTTGTTTATGGTGAACCGGTGCCAACGCTTCAACAGATTTTAGTTCTATAATCACCCTATCTTCTACTAATAAATCGAGCTTCAGTGCTTGTCCTAAATCTTCGCCTCGGAAAATCACCGGAACAGGTACTTGCCGAACAACATTTAATCCTCTTTCTGATAACACATTGAACATAGCTGCTTCATAAATACTTTCAAGTAGGCCAGGGCCAAGTTCATTGTAAACCTCAAAGGCAACTCCCCTGATCAAATATGAAATATCGTTTTCAGTCATTACTGGAAAGTGAGATATCTGCGTCTATCTGCGAAATCTGCGTGAAATATCAATCCACAACCCAACTATTCTTCCCTCGTATCAGCTTATCCAAATCAGGTTCACCCTGAATGGATTTTGCTTTCTCCAGTTGGTTCATCATGGCGTCTTCATAGGTAAAGCGCTCTTCCTGATAAAGCACTCCAAACGGACGCGGGGTTTCATCGCCAAACATTCGGCTGAGAAGGTGAGCCTTAGTAGGGTCTTTGGGGTCGTGAATCCACAGATCGTTTTCGGAATGGCCTTCGCTGAGGTTTACAATTTCGGGCTTCAGGCCGTTAAGTCGTATTCCCTTTTGGCCCCCTTCAAAGGTGATAGGCTTACCTTCTTCCAACTTTATAGTGGTGGAGTCCTTTTGTTTTTTATCTGTGAATTTTTCAAAGGCACCATCATTAAAGACATTGCAGTTTTGGTAAATCTCTACAAAGGAAGTTCCCTTGTGTTGATGAGCCTGCCTTAGTATTTCGCGCATGTGGATAGGGTCACGATCCATGCTGCGGGCCACAAAAGTAGCATCCGCGCCAAGCGCCAAAGCCGATGGATTGAAAGGGTGATCTATACTTCCCAGTGGACTGGATTTGGTGTGTTTGCCAATTTCAGAAGTAGGCGAATATTGTCCTTTGGTTAGTCCGTAAATCTCATTATTGAAGAGAAGCACGTTGATGTCAAAATTGCGTCTCAACAAGTGTATCAGCTGGTTTCCACCGATGGAAAGTCCATCGCCATCACCGGTTACTACCCACACGCTGAGGTTGGGGTTGGCAGCTTTCAGTCCGCTGGCCACAGAAGGTGCACGGCCATGGATACTGTGCATTCCATAGCTATTCATATAATACGGAAAGCGCGAGCTACACCCAATCCCCGAAATGAAAACAAGGTTTTCGCGTGCAATGCCCAGCTCGGGCAATACGGTTTGCATTTGCTTTAAAATACTATAATCACCACAGCCCGGGCACCAGCGTATATCCTGGTCGGTAGCGAGGTCTTTGGGGGTGATGGTTCCGTTTGTGTTCATGTTATATTTTTAGCAGATACTTGATAAAGGTTATTTGTTTATGGTTTTTCTAAGAAATATCAAACCAGTAACAAGAAAAACCAATCCGACTACAAAAATTTCAATGTATGATTTCGATAAATAGGATTTGTTCTCATTAAAACTTGCTAAGATTTTGTGGTCTTTCTCCAATTGAGCTATTGATTGAATTCTCAAGTTGGGTTCAAAATGGTAATATAGGGTCATTTCATCGCCAGGTTTAAGTTGTTCAGCCAATGACTTTAGTGGAAGATTTAAATGATAGAGAGCATAGACCAAAGAATCTGATTCCAATTTAAATCCTAAATAATCCGAATCTGTGTATTTAAAATAGGGGTGATTTACCACCGTTGAATCAATCATTTGAGATTCTTGAATAATACCTACCGTTTTTTCTGCATGCGCTAAATCTCTCGAGGATAGTTCTATAAAAAGCTTTAGACCGATGAATGTGCCTAAGATACCGAAGCCGGACATCACTCCAAAGAATAAGGTATTTCTTGATTTAATAGTCATGCTAACAATATCTCCTCACCTCCTCCAAAATTTCCTTCGCTTTAAAAGGCATTCCCTGAATTTTATTTAACCCGTGGATGTTGCCCTTAAACTCCTGCTTCAGGATTTTTACCAATTGGCCGTTATTTAGCTCGGGAACTATTATCGTTTCAAACTGGCTAATGATTTCGCCTAAGTTGCCATCAAAAGGAAGTAGGTGCCTTAAGTGCAGTTGCGATACGGACAAACCTTCCTCGCGCGCCCAGCGCACAGCCACTTTGTTGGAGCCTAATGTACTTCCCCAACCCACTACCAAAACTTTGCCTGAGCTTTCGCCCTGTATAAGTTTAAGAGCCTCATAAGTATTGGCAATTTTAGCCACTTTCTCCGCTCGTATTTTCACCATCTTCTCATGGTTTTCGGGGCTGTAGCTTACGTTTCCGGTAATGTCTTCTTTTTCAAGGCCACCCATACGGTGCTCTTTTTCGGCCATACCCGGAATAGCCCATTGGCGGGTTCCGTTTTCATTTCGGGCGTAAGGTTGGTAATTTTCCCCTTCTGCAAAAAGTGGTTTTATTTCCGGTAAATCTGCAGCCTTGGGAAATTTCCATGGCTCGGCACCATTGGCCAAATAACCATCAGAAAGCAGAATGACAGGAGTCATTCGTTCTACTGCAATTTTGCAGGCCTCCATAGCTGCAAAAAAGCAGTCGGAAGGAGAGTTGGCTGCAATCACAGGGATAGGCGCTTCTCCGTTTCTCCCGTATAGGGCCTGAAGTAAATCAGCTTGTTCTGTTTTGGTGGGTAAACCTGTTGATGGTCCACCGCGCTGAACGTTTACGATAACCATGGGCAGTTCCAGCATCATGGCTAAGCCGAGGGCCTCACCTTTAAGTGCCATACCCGGACCACTGGTAGCGGTGATGGCAAGGCTTCCGCCAAAAGCGGCACCTATAGCTGCTGTAACAGCCGCAATCTCATCTTCTGCCTGAAATGTTTTTACACCAAAGTTTTTCTGGCGCGCCAAAAAGTGGAGAATATCAGAAGCAGGAGTAATAGGATATCCGGCAAAAAAAAGTTCCAAACCTGATTTTTGAGAGGCGGCTACTAATCCCAAGCCAAGGGCTTCATTACCTACAATGTTGCGATATTCGCCCGGTTCAAGTTTAGCCTTTTCAATAGTGTATCTGGTGGAAGCCTCAATGGTTTCACCATAGTGATAACCTGCTTTTAGAGCTCGTAAATTCGCCTCCAGCACTTCAGGCTTTGCCTTAAACTTCTCCGAAAGGAAATTAAGGGTTGGCTCCAAACTGCGGTTGTAAAGCCAGTATACCAAGCCCAATACAAACAGGTTCCGCGATTGATCCTTCTCTTTATTTCCTAGAGGTAAATCGGCTACAGCCGTACGGTTGAGGCCGGTAACATCTATTCTATAAACTTTATAGTCGTTATGATTTATTTGGTCCAGCGGATTAATGGATTCATCCATTTTGGCCAAACGCAGATTTTTTTTGTCAAAGCCACTTTCATCGGCAATGATGGTTCCGCCCTTTCTAAGGTTTCTGAAGTTTTTACTGAAAGCAGCGGCATTCATGGCTACCAATACATCCGGCTCGGCACCGGGGGTGTCAATCTCCACGCTTCCAAAATGTATTTGAAAACCCGAAACACCGGCCACCGTTCCTATCGGGGCGCGTATCTCTGCGGGAAAATCGGGGAAGGTACTAAGGTCATTTCCCTGTAAAGCGGTGGTTAATGTAAACTGGCTTCCTGCCAACTGAATACCATCTCCTGAGTCACCTGCAAAGTGGATGGTAACTTTTTTAAGAACCTCTGTTTGCGACATTTTACGCCTTCTTACTCATTCCTATTTCAACTACACGGCTTACTTCCGGGGCATATTTTTTAACGGTCATTTCCACTCCGCTTTTCAGCGTCATCTGGTTTACCGAACAACCAGTGCAAGCACCATGAAGTTGCACTTTTACCGTGCCATCATCGTCCAGTTCAATAAAGCTAATGTCGCCACCATCCGAATTTAAAAACGGGCGGATTTCATCCAAAGCCACATTTATTTTCACGATGGTTGCTGTTTTATCTGCTATCATAATCAGGCGTTTTCTTTTACAGCCGAACATCCGGCCATGGTGGTAATGCGGGTTACTTCGGTAGGTGGCATTTCTTCATTGCGTTTTACCAGTTCTTCCACTATACGTTTGGTTACATCATCAAAAGCCTTGCTTACCGGTGTGCCCTCCTGCAACACTGCCGGGCGGCCTACATCCCCGCTTTCGCGAATACTTTGTACCAAAGGAATTTCCCCTAAAAAGGGAACATCCAATTCATTGCACAAGTGCTGTACGCCTTCCTTTCCAAAGATGTAATATTTATTATCAGGTAGTTCGGCTGGTGTAAAGTAGGACATGTTTTCTATCATACCCAAAATAGGCACATTGATATTTTCTACACGGAACATACCTACGCCTTTACGGGCATCTGCCAAAGCTACATTTTGAGGGGTACTCACAATCACAGCTCCTGTAATAGGCACCGCCTGCACGGCACTCAGATGAATATCTCCGGTGCCGGGAGGAAGGTCAATCAACATAAAGTCCAATTCACCCCAGTGGGCATCACGGATAAGTTGGTTTAGTGCTTTAGATGCCATTGGGCCTCTCCAAACCACTGCCTGATTGGTTCCGGCAAAAAAGCCAATGGAAAGCATTTTTACTCCGTAGCTTTCCACGGGATCCATCATGCTTTTTCCATTAACGGTAATAGAACCGGGCTTTACATTAGGCACATCAAACATCATAGGTTGAGATGGGCCATAAATATCGGCATCCACTAAACCTACTTTAAAACCTTTTTCAGCAAGGCTTACTGCAAGGTTTGCTGCAACGGTAGATTTACCAACACCTCCCTTACCGGAAGCTATGGCAATAATGTTTTTAACACCTGGCAAAGCCGCCCCGCGAATCATGCTCGCTTGCTGAGCCTCGTTCTTGGCAGCTTCTGTTACTTCAAGGTTTACCTTAATCTTAGCCTTTACATCCACCTGTTGGTGAATGGCTTTAAGAATGTCAACCTCAAGTTTCTTCTTATACTGCAGGGTAGGCGAGGTGCTGATAACATCAACAATCACCTCGTCTCCAAAAATCTGTATGTTTTTTACCAGGCCTGCATCCAGTAAATTGGATTTACCATCTGCGGTGGGGATAGAGTGTAAAGCTCCTTGTATATCGCGCTTTGAGTAAGCCATTTGTTGTGTAAATTTTACCGCAAAGGTAAGTATCGTAAGAGCATTCTAGATAGAAATGAGAGGGATAAAATTGGAAGATAGGTTTGGGTTATGAGGGGTGAGTTTATTTCTTGAAAAGATCAATCCGACCATCATAAAATGCTTTCACTCTTACAGTGGTTTCGTCATAGCTAAAAAGCACCAGCGTTTTGTGATGAATAAGTGTTAGGGGAATGAGTCCAAATTTGGCAACTGCCAGGATTTTTTCTAATAAACCTCAATACTTCAAATAGACGTTCCTGAAAATTAGTGAGGCCTTGAATACCCCATTCAGACAGAATGTAATCCTTAATGGACTCAGGTTCCAGAATGGCTCTTGATGTAATTACGAGGCTTCGCTCCTCCATTTATTAAATAGGTCATTCAGTTTTTCAACTCCTACTACACGACCTTCCTGAATGTCTTCATTGCTCTTGTTTAGCATATCCTTAATGTACCCCAATTCAATCTCGGAGTAGGAATCTGCTTTAAGGTACTTTTCTTGAACTTCCTTAACCATAGAAAGAGTTTCGGAGTCATCAACTTGCTTAATCCACTCTATTAGCTCTTTCTTGATGTTATCTTTTTCAGAGTCTTTCATATCACTAATTTAGTTGTTTGCACAATTACTCCCCAAACCTCTGTCTTACCCTATCCATAAAGCGCATTTCAAATTCTTCTTTTTGGTCCCAGTTGTAATCGGGCTTTACCATCTGCTGGATAAAGGTTTCGGCCTCCGAAAGGCTTTCAAAAGTATTGATCTGCGAAAGCACACGGTTCAGGTCTTCCTGACTTCCATCAAAAAGATGATTCATAAAAGCAATGCGATCGTTTAGCCCAAGGGTAATGGATCCACTGCCGTAGCGTTCATTAATAGAAGCTTGTCGGCTGCTGGGTTCCTTAGGTTGAAATTTTTCACGGAGCTGCTCCGGGGTACGATCATCAGCTAATTCACGTATTTCTACCGGACTTTCATTTATGGGTGAAGCTTGTGGCTTAGACTCCTCGGCACGCACAAATTCCGGAGTAGCATAGGGCTGGCGGGGCTCATGTTTTTCCTGTGCCGGAGGTGGCGTTTCCTCAATAACCTGTGGAATAGGCTCGGGCTCACGGGCCACTGGCTCTACTTTTACGGGAGGTTTTTCTTCCAGTATCGGCTTCTCGGGTAACGATTCCCGGTTGTCAGGCAATGTTTCTGTAACTATTTCTTTTGCTTCAGGTTGAGGGGCTGCTGTCTTTAAGGGCGCGGCTTTTCGCGAAGAAATATAGTTGAGTACCAGTAGTTTTTCATACAAGGTCTGAACTGAAGATAGCTGATCCTCGATTTCCAGAAGTTCCTTGTCATTTATTATCTGATTACAGATTTTCACCAGTTCGTTTCTCACTTGTTGCTCCATAGGGATAGGTATCTTTCAGTAGTTTTGTGGGCTTTCAGTTTATGGGTTGGCAATTCCGTAAAAACCCGTTGCTAAACTAATTATTGTTATTCCTTTAAAGCAAGTTACGTACAAAAATGTTTCTCGAAAATCCTGTAAACCAACATAAGCACACCGGATGGATGGAAGTGATCTGCGGATCCATGTTTTCCGGCAAAACCGAAGAATTGATACGCAGGATGAAACGTGCGCAGTTTGCCAGGCAGACTGTTGAAATTTTTAAACCACTGGTAGATACCCGTTACTCGGAGGAGGATGTGGTGAGCCATGATATGAACTCCATTCGCTGTACGCCAGTGGAAAGTAGCTCCAATCTTCTGCTTTTGGCCGATGGTGTGGATGTTATTGGTATTGATGAAGCTCAGTTTTTTGACGATGGAATTATAGAAGTGTGTAATGAACTGGCCAACCGTGGCTCGCGGGTAATTATTGCCGGACTTGATATGGACTTTCAGGGAAAGCCCTTTGGCCCTATGCCGGGGCTTATGGCCACTGCCGAATATGTAACTAAGGTACATGCCGTTTGTGTACGTACAGGAAACCTGGCCCATTATTCTTACCGCAAAACGGCAGATGAAAAGCAGGTAATGCTTGGCGAAAAGCAGGAGTACGAACCATTGAGCAGGGCCGCTTTTAATGAAGCAATGAAGAAAAATGGCTGAGAAAACTATTGGTGAAATAGCGCAAATTATTGAAGCTCAAATTCATTTATATGATGAAAAGGCATGTATAAACAGACTGCTGCTGGATTCCCGCCAATATTCATCTGCCGATGGTGTGCTGTTCTTCGCTTTACGCGGAAATAACCACGATGGCCATCAATATATTTCTGAATTATTAAAAAAGGGCATCCGAAATTTTGTGGTGAATGAATTGCCCAAAAAGAAGGGTGCCAAAGCCAATTACCTTGTAGTGCCTAATACACTTGCGGCTCTGCAAAAGCTGGCGCGTTCAGTAAGGGCAAATTCTAATGCACGGATTATTGGCATTACCGGCAGCAATGGAAAGACGATTGTAAAGGAGTGGCTGGCCCAAATCCTCCAAAAGCAGTTTGCGGTATGCCGCAGCCCTAAAAGTTATAATTCACAAGTAGGGGTACCACTTTCTGTTTGGGAACTGCAACCTCGCCATGAGGTGGGTGTTTTTGAAGCAGGTATAAGTCGGCCGGGCGAAATGGCGCTTTTAGAGGAAATTCTAAAACCGGAAATTGGAATATTCACCAATATCGGAACGGCACATGATGTGAATTTCAAGAATCATCAGCAGAAAATTGAGGAGAAGCTGAAGTTGTTTGTAAACAGCCGAAAACTGGTTTATCAGAAAGACGAAGGTTTTTTGGATGAGGAAATTGAAGCTTTTGCTCAGGAGCATAACATTGAATTGCTATCCTGGTCTTTTGTAAGTGAAGAGGCGGCTCTGTTTGTGAGCCATTCAGAAACGGATTTGGATGGCACCTTCTTTAAAGGTGAGTTTAAAGGTCGTGTGGTAGAGGCCTATATCCCCTTTATTGATGACGCCTCAAAGGAAAATGCCTTGCATTGCTGGAGGCTGGCGCTGGAGTTTGGAATGGATGATAAGGTTTTGCAACAGGCATTTTCAGAATTACAGCCTGTGGAAATGCGCCTCGAAATGAAATCGGGTTCCAATGGAAATCTGATTATTAATGATGTTTATAATTCAGATTTGGAGTCATTGCGCATCGCACTCCATTATCTCGAAAATCAGGGCCGAAACCGCAAAAAGGTTTTAATACTGAGCGATATGTTTCAAAGTGGACTTCCATTGTTGCAGCTGAACCGCAAGGTGGAGGAAATGATAAACCGCTTTGAGCTTGATCAGGTAATTGCCATTGGTGAAGGCTTGAGAGAAGCTGTATTGAAGCTTAAAGCGCCTCAGGATTTTTATCATACTACTCAGGATTTTTTGCAAAATATCTTTAAATATTCCTTTAAGGATAGTGCTATACTATTAAAAGGCGCTCGCTCCTTTAAGTTTGAGGAAATCAGTGCCCGGCTTGAGGCAAAGTCGCATGAAACGGTGCTCAATATCCATTTTAACAGAATGGAGCACAACCTGAATTATTTCAGGTCATTGCTAAGGCCGCAAACCAGAATTATGGCTATGGTAAAAGCCTTTTCGTATGGCAGTGGCTCGTATGAGGTGGCCAATCTGCTGGAGTTCCACAAAGTGGATTACCTCGGTGTGGCTTATGCCGATGAGGGTGTGGAGCTGAGGAAGGCCGGTGTCTCATTGCCTATCTTGGTGTTGAATCCTGAGATAAGTTCTTTTGAGGATTTGATAGCCTACAAATTAGAACCGGAGATCTACAGTTTGGAGCAGTTGCGGAATTTAATAACCGTACTCAAGGCTTCGGGCAGCTCAGTACTAATGCCCATTCATATTAAGTTGGAAACAGGGATGAACCGACTGGGATTTATGGATGATCAGATAGATGATTTAACAGCTTTGTTGTCTGAATCTCCACAGCTGAAAGTGGTTTCCGCATTTTCGCATTTGGCGGCTTCAGATGAACCTTCACAGCGGGATTTTACCCAACAGCAAATCCAGCGGTTTCGCAAAATGACCGAAAGCTTAAGGGAGAATTTAGGATACAGCTTTTTACGTCACATCTGCAACAGCAGCGGTATTTCTCAGTTTCCTGAGGCTCATTTTGATATGGTTCGCCTGGGGATTGGACTTTACGGTGTGGCATCAAATCCTACAGATGAAAAGCACCTAAAAGTTGTAAGTGCGCTAAGTGCCACCATTTCACAAATCAAGCATTTGAAAGCTGGTGATAGCGTGAGTTATGGACGAACCTTTATCGCTGAAAAGCCTACAAGCATTGCCGTGGTTTCCATTGGTTATGCTGATGGATTTAGGCGTAGCCTGAGCAATGGCGTTGGTGAAGTGGCTATTCGCGCTAAGCGCTACCCTGTGGTTGGCCGCGTATGTATGGATATGGTTATGATTGATATCACCGATGGTGATGTGAAAGTGGGTGATGAAGTGGAAATCTTTGGTTCTACTATTTCAATTTATGAGTTGGCCCAAAAAATGGATACCATACCCTATGAGGTGCTTACGGGCATTGGGCAAAGAGTGAAGCGGGTTTATTTTATGGATTAGATTTTCTTCACCGCAGAGGGCGCATAGAAATCGCAGAGTACTCTGCGTATTTCTGCGAGCTCCCCGCCTCTGCGTTGAGGTAAACGCACTCACCAAATTTCACTTTTGCTTCAACTCTTAGAGTTTTTATAATCATCCAAAAACAAGCGGTAGTGAAAGCGCATTTGAAAAATTAGGCCATCGGCAAAGTCGGTGCTTAGCTTGTTGCGGTTATCGCCAAAGTTTATCCCTGAAAAGCCCAAATCAATTTTATCACCAACATTATACACCTCATAGCTACGCCCAATAGAATGCCCAATTTTAAACTGAAAAATGTAATTTTTGGCAATGGCTGTTTGCAGGTAGAAGTAGGTATCGGGCGAAAGCTCCACCAAATATTCGTCCTCATTGGTAAAAGCAGGGTTGTTGAGGTAATAGGAGCGTAACATATCATCTTGCCTAAGCCCTAAGCTAAATACATCATTTATGTTAAAATTGATGTCGGCCCAAATGGGCAACATAAAATCAAAGGTCCATCGCGATTCGGCCTTGTGATAGTAAAATCCACCAATTAGAAAAGTACCCGGGCCGTAAAGAGCCCCATTGTAATATGCTCCAAAGCGATAGGTTAGGTTATCGTTTTTCTTGTAGTTTACAATACCAATGGCGCCCAGTTGAAAGTCATGTCCCTGCAGTTTCCCTCCCAGATCTGATGAAATCTGCGGAAGCAAAATATACTGTCCTGCCCACTTTTCATTGTGCTTCCAGTTTATCCCGAGCCTGGGGTTTATTAAATAAAGTTTTATAGGATCTTTTAATTGTGGCCCTGGTGTAAGTTTAGATTCCTCATACGCAAAGCCAAAAATGAGCGCATTTCCATTTTTTAGTGGAACAGGCACTAATATTTCACCACCCATCTCGGTCATACCTGAAGTTTGGTTGGTAGTGTCAAATTTATTGTTGGGAGATGTGGTGTGGTAAAGCTTTGCGAGATCTATATAATTTTGCGCGGAAGCCAATGTGGCAAGCAGCAGAAAAAAGAAAACCGCAATTGATTTGTGCATATAGTCGTTTGGGGTAGAATAAAAATAAAAAGGAATACTACTGGCTTTCAGCAAAGGTTTTAAAGCTCTCCATAAATTTTTTAACCTGAGTTTGGAAATGGCCGGCTGTAAAAATACTCAGAACCTTCATCAATCCGTCAAAGTCATACTCACACTCCATTCTGTAGGTGGTTGTGTCGCCATTGTCAATGAAAATGTGGTTGTGATAACTAATTATCCCCTCAGTAGAGTGCTTAAATTTAATGTTGTCGGGGAGGTTATTCTCTACCACGGTTTCCACAAGCTTGATATTGTCATTGCGGCCTTCTCTATATACCAACTTGGTTTTGGCACCTGCCGTTAATGGAACTCCCTTGAAAGTATTGTACTCCACCAAATCTGGCTGCCACTTGGGGTAATGTTCAATGGTAGAAATAAGCTTCACTAACTCAGTACGTGGTTTGTCTATTGTAATTTCCTCAAAAAATTTTTTCATGATGGCTATTTTACATTTCAAAAGTTAAGCTAATAAACAAAGCTATCTAAAATGAAAAACCCTTGTTTGCAGGGCTATATGCTTAACCAAGGAGTGTAGCTAACTGTTCGAGCTTAAATTTATTTTTTTTTGGATTTTTAAAACCAATTTCAATTAAAATGGCGATGGTGTTTTCAGATTTGTAATTTTCCGCAATGAAAAAGTGGTTGAGCTATTTATGGCCATTTACTAGCAGGATCAAATCTCCAATCAGTGGTACCTTGGAGGTAAGCTGGATTAATGGTAAAAAAATGTTGGACAGCCCCAATGCCAACTATTCCTATGGTTCACTACAAAAGGTGCTTGAGTTTGGGCTGGCCAGGATGGATCTGTCTGGAGTTTCAAAAATATTGCTGTTGGGTATGGGGGGCGGCAGCGTTATTCAATCACTAAGGAATAAATTTAAATACACGGGCACCATTATCGCAGTTGAACTGGATGAGGTGGTTGTAAACCTGGCAAAAAGTGAATTTCAGATTAGCGAGGGCAATGGGCTCAAAATCCATGTTGTCAATGCCATTGAGTATTTAAATTCAAGTATGGATCAGTATGACCTTATAATAGTAGACCTGTTTGTGGACACCAGGGTTCCTTCTGAATTTTATCAGGAGAAATTTTGGAATCGGATTGTAAGTCATCTGAATGAAAATGGACAGATACTCTTTAATGCGGGTATGAATTTGGATTCGCAGAAACCCCTGGAGGCCATTGTTGCGCAGCTATCACCAAGAATGAAGTGTACAGTATTTAATGGAATAGTGGGTAGCAATACCTTGATGATAGCTACAACAAAAGCCTAAAGTTGCTTTAGGGCTTTATTTTACGGAGATAAAAATATCCACCTCGGCATCGTTCCAGTCGGCACTACGGTCGTCATAAACTTCAAAATCTACGGTGTAGGCTCTGGGGATTTCAGATTTCCATATTTTTTGCCAGGCTTGTCCGAGGCATGCTGGCATTGGGCCTTTAGCCACGTTTTTTTCAAATTCACCTGCCGGTATGTTTAATTCGGAAAGTCCTTCCGGTACTTCGGTATCTGCTTCTACAGGGCAGCCTATGAAATATGAGAAAGGCTGGGTATGGTCGCCATCATAGTCGTGATAAACAGCATAAATGCTATTTCCGGTTTTACCGGGAATTTTGTTGAAGTAACTACCTGCCTCAAATGTTTGCCACAGCTTGCCGCAGTCAATGTTGGATTGTGCGTTTTTGTTGGTGGTTTTGCCAGGGAGAGCAATACCAATGAGGCGGGTGTTTTCGAATTTGGTTTTTGTCATGGTTGCTAGTTTCCCTTAAAGTTATTAAAATCCTGTGGTAAATAGGTTGCGTGCACTTGTAATTCCACATTTTTGATATTTGTGGTAGGCCTGTGCTGCACGCTCATCTACCTGCGATGCAGATTCATTTAGCAGCCAACCATCTATGGCAGCCTTTAAAGTGTAGGCTTCAGGAGCCATCAAATGAGTAGTCCAAAGCAATGGTTTTGCACATGATTTTTTTATTTCCGCACTAAAGAAGCTTTTGCTGTAGCAGGCCAGCATAACGGCATCCAAACGCTTTGTGAGCTGCGGTTCATAATTTATATCCACAGAAAACTCCATCAATCCGTCATGGCCTATATAGGCTACCAAATCTGAGTGGCCACCAAACGTGTGAGTAGTGGAATCCAACCTTATGGAGACGGGGTTTTGGCCATTAGCTGCTTTTAGGAAATCTTCAATGCAGGTTTTTATTTTTTCGCCATCATAGGCATCGGCCAAAATGTAGGCGTCCTTAGTAGCGTGTTTAAACACCAGTCTTTCCAGAATAAGGCTGTCATTGGGCTTTATGGTTTTAATAAGCCTCCAGTCGGTGGTTTTATATTTTAGATAGGACTTTACACCGTAAGCGGCTCCCCAATAAAGATTATTGGCGGCATCCTTACCATTGCCAAGTGTGGCGGGCACAGGAACTATTCCCTGATTTTCATTATCACAAAGGGCTACAAACACATGTATGTAGTGGGTTTGGGCAGCTGTAAAACTGCAAACTAAGCTTAGCAGCAGAAAGGAGGGCAGGAAGTGACGAATCATATTTGGGCTTGTATGGATTTAACTTTAAACGGCTCCACTTCAATTATCGTTTGCAAAAAGCTTTCTACCAAATTTTAGCAACCCATGGCTGAATTCAGAAGGAAGTGTCTTACTTTGGGGCGGAGCAAGAGTTGCTCGTTTTTACGTTTTAGTAATTTTTTTAAGGATTAACACACATGACAAAAAATGTATTTGGAGAACCACTTATCAGCTGTAGCGAAGATCCCTTAACGGGATTTTACCGCGATGGCTGCTGCGAAACAGGACCTGAGGATGCGGGAGTACACACCGTTTGCGTAGTGCTTACCGAGGAGTTTTTACAATTTTCAAAAGAGAGTGGCAACGATCTTTCCACGCCACGGCCTCAATATAACTTTGCAGGATTAAAACCCGGAGACCGCTGGTGTTTATGTGCCTCCCGTTGGGTAGAAGCCTACAAAGCCGATAAAGCACCACTGGTTGTTTTAGAAGCTACCAATGAAAAAATGCTGGAGTACGTGGAGCTGGCACAGTTGGTAAAGTTTGCGAGTAGAGCGAAGGTGGGGTAGAGGGTAACTATTAGGCTCAAACTGCCAAATGAAATATTCGCTCCACAATAAACTTGCATGCCTCCACTGCGCTCCAACTTCTAAATTGTAAAAATGCTTGCCCATTAGGTAGCCCTAAAGGGGCGTTTTATGTCAACATCCCGTGTAGCGGGATGGTATAGGTATAACGTAATGGAGCTTAAGCCCTAAAGGGGCGGTTTATTTCTGCGCCAAGATTGTTATTTGAAAATAATGAGCACTATGTCCATTTACTCCCATTGATTACACCCTTTCAGGGCTATACCGAATGGCCTTTATATTGGCGAGTGGCTTTGCCTACTCGCTGGCCTATTGCGCCCCTTCGGGGCTGTCCCGCTTAAAATAGACATCAACAGTAACACTTAATAAAACGACAATGCTTAGGTTTGAGCGAAAAAAGGTGGAAAGCTACTTTTGCACCTTAAGGGTAATAGGAATTAACATTTGAACAGGAACAACTTTTCCGTCACAACTTCCTGGTATCCATGTTGACATTTGCTTAAATACCCTTAAAACTTCCTTGTCCGCTGGCTCATAGCCACCTTTGTAAATTCTAAGGTTTGTTGTTTGTCCAGTGTTCTCCACAGTAAATGCTACATAAATCCTTAAGCTGTTTGGAAGGTGGTGAGGGTATTCTAATTTTTTTACAATGAAACTCCAAAGACTATCATTTCCTCCCGGAAACTGAGGCATACTATCCACTAGAGTATATATTACTCTTTGTTGTACGGTATCGAATTTGGAAATGCAGCTAGTCGTATCTTGCCCAAACAAGTAACTTCCGCAAAGGAAAATGAGAAGAAGTAATATGTTGTGTGATGTTTTCACTCCACCACAAACTTCCCACTCTTGCTATGGGCACCGGCCTCTAAATTGTAAAAATATATACCGGGAGGGTAGGTGTTTAGGGGAATAGGAATAATGTGCTTTCCATAATCCATTTGTCCTTTTAAGGGAGTAGCCATGGCGCGGCCATAGCTATCATAAATACTGATGTTTACCTCCGTTTTTTCGTGCAGCTTAAAGGAAACATAGGTTTCGTTGTTTGCTGGGTTGGGGTAGGTTTCTACTGTTTCAATTAGTGATTGTGAAGTCAACTCCTCCAAACCAACATCGGGGGTGCCGTCAACCAATGCAGTGTGTATGGAAAGTTTTCCGGCATCAAGTCTGGTCCAGATAGGGCGCACTATATTGTTGTGTACGGCCAGGTTGGTGTAGTCTCCAAAAAATACGCTGTTAACGGGTGTAAATGGCGATTCACTGATTTTAAAGTTTGAAAAGGTTTTTCCACCATCAGGCGAACGGGCCATCCAAACTTCGGTGGCATCACCCACGGTATTTCTACGGTCGTAAAACACAAACCACAATACTCCCGTAACCTGGTCTATGGCCATCCATGTAAAGAACTGTTGGCGGCCGGGAGCGTCATCATTTACGCGTATGGGTGCCGACCATGTATCTCCACCATCAGTGGATTTTGCAAGCCATACATCGGTATCTCCGCTTCCATTCCGTTGGTCGCTCCAGTTGATGTAGATAGTTCCGTGGTTGGGCCCACCGCTAAGGTCGCAAGTGGTAACAGGCAGCCCATTGGCGCGGCTTATCCCTGAAATCTCGTAATCCCAGCCGGTAGGCATGCTGTCTACATGGATATCATTGGCAAGCCATGTCTGACCCTCGTCCAGTGAGCGGTCAAAGAAAATACCATCAGGACCGGCCCAGGCTACATATACCTCTCCATTAGGGCCTATGGCAGGAACGGCTCCTTCCACGGTTTCATCACTGTCAATACAATCTCCTGCTTTTTTATTTATGCGCTTGGCGGGGCTCCATGTTGCGCCTTCATCTGTAGATTTTGAAAAGAGAATAACGCTGCTGTCAAGAGGGTTTGCGCTACCATACTTGTCAAACTGTGTCCATGTAACAAAAATGTGGTTGTTCTTTCGGTTTACGGCTGCCCATTGTTTGTCTTGTGCTTTTGTGCCGTTAAGGCCCATATAGGTTCCATCACTCCAGGTGAGGCCGGTGTCAGTGGTTTTTTGGCATACTATGCGGTCTATCCAATTACCGGAGGAAATGGGATTGGAGAGGTGGAAAAAGTAGAAGTTGCTGTTGGTGTCCACGGCAATCATGGGGTCGCCCCAAACTCCATGGGTAGAATAAATTGGAAGATGTGTCCATGTGCGGCCGGTATCGGTGCTGCGATAATAGTTGTCGATATTAGCCCCGGCCAGCAACACGGCAGGGTTCTTTGGGTCTATTACAATAGTTGGCTCGTTGGGACTAAAGTTATCGTTAATCAGAATGTTTTGAGGCTGGGCAACAGCGATGATGCTACAAATAAGCAATAACGAAGAAAAAATTGATTTCATAATTTAATAGAATGAGGCATTATTAGTCCAACGTAATTTTGCTCTTGCCTGAAATTTTCATCACATGGCAGTCATCGTGTCCAAAGATGTAGGGTTCGCTTAGCACCAAAATCCCACCCTGTATTCCACGAAGTAGAAACTCTTCCGAAGCTCCCAGTTCCGTGTTGTCGTCCACCAATGTAAACTCATCCCCGCCATTGTTGGTGATGTATGTGCTATCATTTGTGTTTTGATTGATCAGTACCAATTCCTCAAAACTGGCGGGGGTTCCATCAAAATTTTGAATGATAACTGTTATGGATTTAAACTCTTCAGTGCAAGCTTCATCATCATCTTTACAGGAAGCTAATGCAAGGCTTAGCAAGACTATAAGGCTAATATTAGTAAGTAGCTTTTTCATTTTAGGGTAGTATTAAGACGTTGACATTTGAATAGGGTTGCCTAATTCACTCAAATGTAATCAAACGTAAGTTTTTTAGATAGCATGTGGAGGGGGGAACATTGTTTTCTGGGCACAAAACCACATAAAGCACAAGTCTGTTTATACGATATGCCGATGAGTTTGAAATATGATAATTTCAAAGGACGAGGCCAGCTAAGGCTTCTCCTTAAGCAAAAGTAATGGATGGATGTTGGTCAAATTTGAGGTATAAAAAAATCCGATCCTGCATTTAACAGAATCGGATTTTTGAAAATTTCTCAAATCTCAAATCTCAAATCTCAAATCTCAAATCTCAAATCTCAGAAGGCTCATAGCCCAATAGTTCATCCATTGTTTCGCGGCTTACCGCATGGTAGTTAGGGCGTGCTTTTTTATAAATACTCAAAGCCATATCCTTTTTGCCACTTTCAATTAAAGCCTTATAGGTTGGGGTTAGGAATTTTCTTCTACCTACACTGGTTAGGAAAGATTCCACTTTTGGGTATACTGCTGCATAGCCAGCCTTAATGGTTGGCTGAAACCAGGCTGCAGAAATCTCGCTGTTGCCCGATTTGGTGAATCCGTAAGCCTTATCCAGTTTAGCCAATTGCTCTTTGGTAATTTCTGCTGGTAAAGTGTTAATGAAGTGCAACCACTCGTGGGTGCTCCACTCAGCGGTTACTTCCTTGGCGGGAAGTGATCCATCTGCCATAAAATTATTGCGGGCTGAATCCACCTTTGCAAAGCGGTCAGACTGAACCGTTGGGATGTTATCAGGAATACCTGTTTCGTAAATCCACTGGTTCAGTTTTAGATTCTTATACTGCTCCTCACTAAGCAGATTTGCCTTTAAGTAATCAATAAACTGCTCGGTGGTCATCACCTTAAATTTATTTTCTTCAAAGTAATTTTTAAGGAAGGCATCAAATTTCTCACGGCCTACTTCCTCTTCAATAAGGCGAAGGAAGAAGTATCCTTTGTTGTAAGGGATACTGGTAACACCATCGTCCGGATTACGACCTGCCAGCTCTAGCTTCAGTTTAGTGTCATTTGGCGTTTCTTCCATCATGGATTCCGCTTCCTCAAAAAGCTCAGCACGGGTAAGGCTGGCCAACATTTCAGAATATTCCTTGCCGTAAACCACTTCCATAATGCGGTGCTCAAAGTACACGGTAAAACCTTCGTTCAGCCAAAAGTCGTCCCAGGTGGCATTGGTAACCAGGTTGCCACTCCAGCTGTGCGCCAGCTCATGAGCTACAAGAGCCACCAGACTGCGATCTCCCGCAAGGATAGTAGGCGTAGCAAAGGTTAAGCGTGGGTTTTCCATTCCACCGAATGGGAAAGATGGAGGAAGAACGATAATGTCATATCGACCCCAGGCATAAGGACCGTATAGGCCTTCAGCAGCCAAAACCATTTTTTCAAGATCTGCAAATTCGTACGCTGAGGTATCCAATAGAGAAGCTTCGGCATAAACACCGGTGCGGCCAGAAAGAGCCTCATACTCCACATCACCAACGGCCAATGCCAATAGGTAAGAAGGAATGGGCTGTGGCATTTTAAAAGTATAGCTGCCACTCTCGTTTTTCTCTTGCGGGTTTTCAGCACTCATCAAAGCGATCATGGTGTTTGGCACCTGCACTTTGGCGTCATAGGTAAAGCGGATTCCTGGGCTATCCTGAGTAGGAACCCAGGTACGGGCTAAAATGGCTTGCGATTGTGTAAACATAAATGGCAGTTTTTTGCCAGCCGTTTGCTCGGCATCCAGCCACTGTAAGGCGCGGGCGCTATCTCCGGTTTCATAGGTAATACTCACTTGCCTTGCACCTTCCGTAAGGTTTATGGTAAGGGCTTTGCCAAGGTGTTCGTCAAATTCTCCAAGGCTGTATTCGGCCGGTTGACCATCCACGGCAACGTTTTGGATTTTTAATCCATAGGTGTCAAAAATAATTTCATTGGCACCTTCTGAGGTTTTTATATCCCAGGTAGCTGTGGCGCTTATTTTTTTGGTGTCAAAGTCAACATTGGCATCCCAGTTTAGGTGGGTAACTACCGCCTTATTGGGGTCGGCATTAGTGTGTACATCTTTTACTACCATTTCTTTTTTGGTGGTTTCTTCTTCCGCTTTTACGGGTTCGTTTTTACAGGAAAACAAAGTGGCCGCGATGGCCATCGGAAACAAAAAGGCTTTTATTCTCATTATTGTTTTTAATTTAACCACTGCAATATTGCAACTTTTATAGGAAAATACGGATGAACCTTATTGGTAATCCATTACTTAAAGGAAATTGGCAACCCACATCTTGAATTGTTTTTGCCTCAATCCATAAATTTAAAAGAAATGACAAACTGGCTCATAAAACTAGTAGTAAGCACCCTGGGTGTATTTGTAACGGCCTGGATTTTAGGTGATGCCATAGTTCTTACAGGATTTACATCAGCCCTTTTAGTGGCGCTGGTACTTTCCATATTTAATGTTACCCTAAAACCCTTGTTGATATTTTTCACCCTTCCTGCAACCATTTTCACATTCGGTTTATTCCTGTTTGTGATAAATGCCTTGCTCATAATGGGAGCCGATGCCTTAGTTGACGGATTTGCCGTCCGAAACTTTTGGTGGGCACTGCTCTTCAGTTTTGTACTCTCCATTATCAACTCCATGCTTTTTAGTCTGGGAGATAGAAACAAGAGAAGAGATTCTATTGAATAACCACTTTTTTCATCTGGATATCATTTCCAACTTTTACACTTAGGGTGTACATGCCTTTCGGCAGATGGCTTAAGTCAAGGGTAGATTTCAATTCATCCAAAAGAGATGTTTCTTTTTCAAATACCTTTTTACCATCAAGGCTTGTAACTTGAAGATGTACATCGGCTTTGCCAGGATAGGCTATATCGAGGTTCATAATGCCGTTTCCGGGATTTGGGTAAACATCCACAAAACTCTTTAACTCGGGCTCTTTAAGACCTATGCCATAGCCAACGGTAAAGTATTCCTTAATCTCAGTTCCAAAGTTGGAGTTAAAGGTTTTTATAAAAAACGATCCTCCGTCATTTTGAATTCTGAAAGTTCCGGATCCAGCATTGTTAAACTGAAATGCCAGGCCGTCCTTACTGCGATCTTGTAAATGCATAAGGTAGCATCCCGCTGGCAGGCTGAGGTTTTCTATATAATTGGTGTTGTTGGTTAGGTTATCGCCACTGGCAACCACGATGTTGTCATCAAGGCGGGTGAGTTTCCAATGAGTGTCGGAGGCCGCATTATTGGTGCGGAGGGTTATTTTTATATCTGCAGGATATACATTGGCAGGTTTTATCTCAGTGTCATACCAGTTGTTTACGCCATTTTCATCGGCCTGTCCGTTGGGCATGTCAGCCACTGCAATAAATACTTTTTTGGATTTATAGCTCATCCAATCGGCAGCGCCAATAAAGGGAAGTTCAACCACTTCGGATTCCATAAACCCAAGGTTGCCCGTCCATTTAAATATTTTCCATTCGCCACCATCCATACCGTAGCCAATTTCACAAGAAGTAAGTGGGTTAGCTCCTTTGTTTCTGATGCGCACTTTTGCACCTGCACAAATCGGGTTTACACGCGAAAATTCGTCTTCGCTGGAAGGTGCAATAATCCTTTGCAGTTCCACATCATTTTGAAAAGCCGGGCTCTTGTACTGAAACAGCTGCACCGAGTAATTGTATCCGGCTGGCACTTCTCCCGATGGAACAGTGTAGGAATAAGGCTCAATATCAACGTCTATGTCCAAGGAATTTCCCGACAGTTTGGAAGTGAGATCATGGTGTCTGAACAGCGATTTATCACCGGGGCACCAGTTAGCGCGGTCAAAAAGCCAGGTGCCGGCTTGTGGCCAAATAGGGTTTAGGCCGCAATCATCTCGCCATATGGCTTGTGTGGCAACACGGTTTCCATTTACGTTTACGTAGTAATCCTTTTCACAAAATTCGGCACAGTTTAGGCTGTTTACAAAGCCATGTCCTGAGAAATTTACAGCAAGCATCAAACCCGTTGTAGCGGGATCAATAGCTACAGTGCGCGCGGGAAGATGGGTGCTTTCAAAGTCAGTACTGTTCAGGTAATCTCCTTTGCCGTGGTAAAGATTTTCCACTTTTATTACCTCACGCGCAGGTGTGCCTTCAATAAAGGCAAATTTTACGGTAGCACTAAAACCACTGCTCCAGCCTTGATACTGCACGTGTATGGCTACATCATTTTTTAGTAAAGGTGCATAGTCGGTTACATCATACACAAAGTCATGTGTCCAGTTATTGTTAAGGCTTCCACCGTAAGGGGTAATCACACGAGATAATTCAAAGGGCTCCTTTACCTCAAATACGTTCCAGGTAGTGTCAACTACCAAGGGAGAGGTTGATATGGTGTCGATTTTAGAAACGGTAGAATCCATTTCTCCGGTGGCATGCATCAGCATCACACGGGTGGTATAGTCCCAATCGCTGCAGCCTCCTGTGGCGCAGCCCAAGGTGTAATACATCAATATTTTGTGGTACTTTTTACTTCCATCAGGAAATGAAGCCGTATCCTTATAGGTCTTGTACCAAACCATGTCGGTTTTGTTGTGAGAAGTAACCCAGGTGGTGTCTCCCGGAGCAGCAGCAAGTGACATGGCAAAAAGACAAAGTAAAAAAGTGTAAAAATTTTTCATCAGAGGTATTTAAGGATGCCGAATTTAGGCAATCTCCTCCTCTTTGTTTTCTTCTATTTCAGTTACACCACCACTTACGGCATATTTCATAAGGTCAGAGGCATTTACATTTAGTGGCTCCACATAGCGTGCTGGTACCAGATAAACGTTGCCGGAAATGTTGTAGGAATGAGGGATGTAAACGGTAATAAGGTCGTTGTTTTCGTTGAGGTGCCTGAAGTTTTCGTTGGTAACAAACCCCACTCTGCGCATGGTGCCATCTTCAGTAAACTTTACAGTTACAGGTTTGCTGAAGCTCTTTTTGTCGCCAACAAAGGCCTTTAGTAAATCTTTAACGGCAGTGTAGATCACATTGATAAGTGTGGCCTTTTTTATGTAACCCTCAAAAAAGTCAACGATGGTATCAGAAATAAGATGGCGGCCAATAACGCCCATTACTGTAATAAATACGAAGATTAGTAAAATCCCCAAACCCGGAATATCGATGGGGATGAGTCCGTCTAAAAGGGTGAATACCTCCCAAATAACATAAATGGTAACTGAAATGGGCACTACATAGAGCAGCCCCTGTAGAAAGTACTTAATAACACTTTTCATGATTGGGTAAGTTTGTCCTTTTTAGCTTTGGGAAGTTTTTCTACAATAAGATTATAAGAGTCATCTACCCACTGGTAAATAAGTTCATCACTCACTGAGCCATCAATATAAACTGTGTTCCAGTGTTGCTTGTTCATATGGTAGCCGGGCTTTACTGCCGGGTATTGTTCGCGGTATTCTATAGCCTTTTCAGGATCGCACTTCAGGTTTATAGAAAGAGGGTTGGCATCAATAGCCATCAGCGCATACATTTTATCCATCACCTTAAAAACCAAAGTGGTTTCACCAAAAGGGAAGCCCTCTGTTACTGCAGGTTTTCCGAGGCAGTATGCTCTTAGTTCTTCTACATTCATTATAGCTAATGCGAATTTGTAAAGTGGCAAATTTCACACTTTATTATTACTTTAGATATACCCTTACTTTTTAAAACAGAGATGATGAAGTGGAATGGAGTGAATTTAGAAAAGGCATTGACTACGGAGAGAAATAGAAATTCTAAACAGGATGAAGAGAGCACACTTAGAGCGTTTAAAAAAATGTTGGTGGAGCAGGATCATTTGGATGATACTGTAATAAACCGAATTTTTGGCGCAGAAAGCGAAATTTATAATCTAAGCTGGCAGTGTATAGATTGCGAAAAGGTTTTTCATATTGACGAAATTAAAAGGCTTTGTACCGAATACCGCCTCAGGTTTTTGGATAGTCGCCATTTTAAGGGTGAGATACCCTACGAGGCTATCACCAAGATAAAAATGCTGCAGCGAAGTGAAGCTGTAGAGTTAAAATCATTCAAAATACTGGCTCCGGCCCCCATGTTTAATTTGCAGAAAAAAGACAGTGATCCACTATTGTTCATCCCTTTGGGGAATAATCGTTTTTACCTGATACACAAGTGGGGAAATGATTTGAGCCCCTTTAGAAAATGGGTGGTACTTCCTTTTCGCAGTTTTAAATCCTTAATTGCCACAGTGGCCTTATTTGCATTGGCTATCGTAATGGCAATACCTGACTCAGTATACATGGGGCCCTATGATCAAAGTGCTGGAGCACTTAGGGTGATCTTTTTCCTCTACCTGTTTATTGCCTTTTCTGGGCTTACTCTGTTATATGGATTCAGCAGAGTTAAAAACTTTAACTCGGTGTTGTGGAATAGCAAGTATATGGATTAGGCTTCAGTGCCCATAATTGACTTCACAAACTCATCCACCCCGATGGCGTTTTCAACATCATATTCCCCGATTTTTGTTCTGCGAAGTTGGGTGAGATGAGCACCGGAGTTTAGGGTTTTGCCAATGTCAAATGCCAGGCTACGGATATAAGTACCTTTGCTACAGTTTACCTTAAAGGCAAGATCTGTTTCGTTTAGCCTTTGTAATTCCAGGTTGTAAATGGTGATTCTCCGGCTTTTCATTTCAATGGCCTCTCCGGCACGGGCAGCCTCATAGGCCTTTTGTCCATCTTTTTTTATAGCCGAAAAAACGGGAGGTATCTGATCAATTTCACCTAAAAAATTCAGGCGTGTTTCTTCAATCAGCTCATCAGTTATGTGATCTACGGGAAAAGCAGCATCTACCTCAGTTTCCAAATCATAACTGGGTGTAGTGGCGCCTAACTTTATTATGCCCGTGTATTCCTTGGGCATTCCCATAAAGTCGTTAATTTGTTTTGTAAACCTTCCGGTACAGATAATAAGTAGCCCCGTAGCCAGTGGATCCAAAGTTCCGGCATGACCCACCTTTATTTTTTTGATGCTAAACTCCTTACGGATGGTGTAACGGATTTTGTTAACAGCATCAAAAGAAGTCCACTCCAGAGGTTTGTCTATCAGGAGAAGTTGCCCGTCAAGAAAGTACTTAGCCGATTTTAAGGTTGTACTCAAAAGCAAATGTTGATAATATGGCGAGGGCGCCAATTACAAAACAATAGAGGGCAAAGAAATTAAGGTTTGCTCTTTTTACGATATCAATCATCCATGCACAAGCCCAAAGACCTGTGATAAAGGCACCTCCAAATCCAAGCATAAGGTGCATAGGCTGGATGTATTCTACATCAAAGGCTCCATCAAGGATGTCCTTGGCTATTTTTCCGAAAATTAATGGTACTACCATAAGGAAGGAAAACCTTGCGGCTCTTTCTTTATCCATTCCCAATAAAATACTGGTGGAGATGGTTGCACCGCTACGGCTAATACCGGGGAGAATGGCAATGGCCTGCGAAATACCTATGATTATGGCTCTGAAATAATTTATACCCTTATCGCCAGATTTGGCATTGTTGGCAAAAATTAAGAGTACACCGGTAATAAGTAGCATACTACCCACAAGCAGGATTTGTCCATCAAAAAGAGATTCAATAAAATCCTCAAAAAAGAGACCTACCAGGGCCGCTGGAATCATGGATATAACGATGCTGACACTAAATTTAAACTGCTCATTTTGCTTAAACTTAAACAAGCCGCTAACCAGGTGAGCCACCTCATGCCTAAATACAATAATTGTTGCCATGGCAGTGGCAAAGTGCACCACTACCGTAAACAAAAGACTTTCTTCGGGCAGGCTTTCATCTCCAAAAATAGCCTTGGCCATTTCGAGGTGACCACTGCTACTCACCGGTAAAAATTCTGTTAAGCCCTGGATAATTCCAAGAAATAGTGATTCTAATCTACCCATTACTTGGTTTTCCTTTGATCATGATGGCAAATACTTCTAAAACAAGGCCGGCTATGATAAACATAGGGGCTATAATGATGCGCTGGGCTGAGAATATTTCAGGATTAAAAACATTGGGGTCCTCACTTCCACCACCCATCATAAGAAGGTATCCAAATATCATCAACACTATGCCTGCAATAAGTAGTACATAGTTTTTTCTTTCAAACACAAATGTTTGCTTTTCCATAATCAAAAGTATAATTGATCTGTTGTTAATTTCAAATATTTCCTCAATGCAAAAAAGGTGCAGCTCATGGAAATCAACAGGCCTCCCACAAAAATCGCTGCAAATAAAACACTTAATTTCAAGATGCTCTGCAACTCTCCAAATTCAGGAACCTTTAAAGTAAGATAATACAATAAAACTCCAATGAGAGAACAGGCTATAAGAGCACCATATAATCCGTGCCTGAAGCTCCTCCATATAAACGGCATCCTTATAAAGGATTTAGTGGCCCCTACCAATTGCATGGTTTTGATTAAAAACCTGCGGGAGTAAATAGACAGCCGAATGGAGCTGTTTATTAAAGCGATGGCGATAAGTGCCAGTAAAATCCCTCCCAACAAGAGAAACAGACCAATACGTTCAATATTTTCATTCATCATTTGGATGAGAGGTTTGTCGTAAACAACCTCACTTACAAAAGCGTTTTCGGAGTATTCTTTTTCCAGGGCAGTAAGTTGCTCTTCATTTACATAATCCGCATTCAGTCGGATATCAATGCCATTGAGCAGTGGGTTGTAGCCCAGAAAATCCACAAACTCTTCGTCCAGATCTTTCTTTAGCTCTTCTGCTGCTTCCTCTTTTGAGATGTACTCTGTACTTTTTACATAGGGTGAAAGCTCCAGGCTTTTTTGAAACTGCCGCACCTCTACCTCCGGGGCATCATTGTTCAGGAGGACGGTTATTGCGAAGTTTTCCTTAACCTCCCTGGCGATCACCGCAGCATTGATGATTAATAATCCAAAAATGCCTAACACGAAAAGCACCAGCGAAATACTGATGATCACGGAAAGGTAGGCAGACCGTAGCCTGCGCTTTGTAAATTTATCGGGTAAATTGCTCACTTAATTTAAATAGGCCGCTAAAATAAAAAAAATCAACCCCTGCTAAATTTAAAGCTTCGTTAAAAGGTTGCTTAATGGCTTTATAAAGTTAATTTTCGGCAATTAATCAGATTTTTGCATATGGGAAAAGTATATTTTTTACCGGTATTGCTTATTGGTGTAATTGTAATTATGGGTTTTGAAGGATTTCAAAATCCCAAAAATGGAGATGACTTGTATGAAGAGCATTGCCAAAGTTGCCACATGAAAAAGGGGAAGGGTTTCTTTAGGATGTACCCTCCACTTACTGATACTGCATGGGTTGGTAATGATGAAAGGATGGTGGATGTTATTCTTGGAGGGCTAAGCGGAGAAATCACCGTAAATGGCAAAACCTATGACGGTGAAATGCCTCCCATGAGCTATCTTACCGATGAGGAAATCTCCCAAATAATAAACTACATCAGGAGGGAGGTCGTAGCATTTGACATGGATACCATAAGTACAAAAGCAATTATGGAAAGAAGAGCGATGAAGTAATCGGGTAGGCGCTCTCGTTTTTTACAACTTTTAAGACCACTACATTACTTTTTAGGGTGCCATTGGAAATAAATTGTGGGCAATTGATCCTTGGTACGGTTGATGTGTGGGTGTTTTTATATTGAATGACTTAATATCAAACCTAGTTATGCCGGAAGGATTACGAAAGATTTGGATGTACATTATTCCATTGGGCCTGTTGGCGGTGATAGCCACCTGCGACACCGATTTTAATATCAAAAACCCCTTTTCTGAAGATGATGTAAACGATACTATTTCCGGACTAAAGATGAAGGAAGACAGTTTGAGCAATGAACAGGATGGCGCGGTTGATTCTTTAGCCTATATAGGGAAGTCCGGCTCTGAGCCACAGGAGGACTCCAATGCATCTAAGCCAGAGTATTCATCTAAGGCTGTAAATGGAGGGAAAAAAATGTGGCGATTGATTATCGGTAGTGTGCCTGAAAAGGAAAAGGCAGAGAGGTTGGCAGTAAAGTCCGGTTACCCTGATGTTAAATTAATGTACATAGAGGATCTACAGACCTACAGGTTGGTGTATGGTAGTTATGATGATATCAGGGATGCGCAACAGGCATTCTCCGAAATACAGGGGCGTTTTCCGGAGGCGTGGATGGTATTCTTTTAATGAAAGAATGATTCCCGATTTAGGAATCATTCTTCTTAAGCAACTTCTTGATGCGGGTGGATAATTCTTTGGGGCTAAAGGGCTTTGTCATGTAGTCATCTGCACCTAGCTCAAAAGCCTTTAAAACCGCATTTTCTGAATTAAGCGATGTGAGTAAAAGTACAGGGGCCTGAGTTCCTCTTTCCTTAAGGATTTTAAGTAGCTCGAACCCACTGATAAAGGGCATCATTACGTCAGAGATGACAATGTCGTACTGTTCGTTGTCGATTTTTTCGATAGCCTTTTCGCCATCCTCTGCTGTTTCCACAGCATACCCCTCTTTCGTTAATTTAAAAGCCAGGGCATCGCGAATCAGTGGCTCGTCATCTACGATTAAAATTTTTACTTTGTCGCTCATTAGTTCTATAAAAATAGTGTCGGTTGCAAATCACGCTCCAAATATATACTTTAAAGGATGTTTGCATATAATATTTTCTTAAAGTTTGGATAACGAGCAATATAGAATAAGGGGATAGCGGCTGGCGGAATTTGGTAATAATATGATTTTTCCGAATTTGGGAAGTATTTCTCATCAAAGTACAATAGTGGTCTTATCCGGAGCGGGTGTTAGCCAGGAAAGTGGGATCAAAACCTTTAGAGATAATGATGGGCTTTGGGAAGAGTACAATGTTCATGACGTTGCCACTCCCGAAGCATGGAATAAAAACAGGGATTTAGTTCTTAGGTTTTACAACGAAAGGCGAAAACAACTGCTGGAGGTTGAGCCAAATGATGCCCATCTTTATTTGGCGGAACTTGGCAAACACTTCAATACACATATCATTACTCAAAATATAGATGATCTGCACGAGCGTGCAGGTTCTACTAACGTTCTTCACTTACATGGAGAGTTGAGGAAGGTAAGGAGTTCTGTGGATGAAAATCTTTTGTATGATTTGGAGGGGTGGGAGCTAAAGCCGGGTGATTTATGTGAAAGGGGTGCGCAGTTGAGGCCTCATGTGGTGTGGTTTGGCGAAATGGTGCCAATGATGCCCAGGGCTACCGAGCTGGTGAGGCGGACTGACTTTATTATTGTAGTAGGAACCTCCCTGAATGTTTATCCTGCCGCGGGCTTGTTGTATGAGGTGCCAAAGGGTGTGCCGGTTGTAGTGATAGACCCATCTGAGATGAATCTTTCGGCTTTTTTTAATGTTGTTCATATTCGGGAAAAGGCCTCTGTTGCGGTTAAAAATCTGGTATTAAAAATGTTGGCCAGACTATAGCGTGGCTGGCTGAATAATAATATATATATTTGCAGCCTCAAAGAGAGGGGACCCATAGTCCCCTCTTTTATTAGTAGTACATGATTGACATTGAAAAGGTAAAGATGCTGGCCCAGCAGGCCGTTGACGATGAGGGAGCCTTTCTGGTAGATCTCAAAGTGGGCTCGGATAATAAGATTAGCATTAGTGCTGATCATCCTGAAGGAATTACCCTCGAACAACTGGAACGGATTAGTAGAGGTATTGACGCTCATTTTGACCGTGAGGTTGAGGACTTCGGAATTGAGGTTTCCTCTCCGGGGCTGGGAAATCCCTTTGTTGTTGAGCAGCAGTATATGGCCAGCGTAGGTAGGCCGGTAAAAGTTACCATGAATGATGGTAAGCTTATTAAGGGTGACTTAGCTAATTTTGAAGATGGTCATGTGACATTAACCTGGAAGGAACGCGTACCCAAGGAGATTGGAAAAGGAAAGATGGTGGTGAAGCGTGAGGAAAGGATAAGTTTGGAAGATATTAAAGAGACACGATTAGAAATAAGATTTTAATCCAAAGAGAAAATGGAAAATCAGGCGATAATAGAGAGTTTTTCTGATTTTAAAGAAGAAAAGAATATTGACAGGGTAACCTTAATGGCTATCATTGAAGATGCTCTTCGGAACCAATTGAAAAAGAAGTATGGTGATGACGAAAATTTCGACATCATTGTAAACCCGGATAAAGGCGATCTTGAGATTTGGAGAAACCGCACCATTGTAGCCGATGGTATGGTGGAAGATGATAACCTCGAAATAGATCTTTCGGAAGCACTGAAAATTGAACCCGATTTTGAAGTGGGTGAAGAGGTTTCGGAGGAATTGAAGCTTATAGATCAGGGTAGAAGGTTTATCTTGGCGTTTCGTCAAAACCTTGTTCAAAAGGTACAGGAGCATGACAATAGCATCATATATAAGAAGTACAAGGATCTTGAGGGTGAGATAATGACAGGTGAAGTTCACCATGTGCGCCCTCGTGCTGTGATTATTTATGATGATGATCAAAATGAACTTGTGCTTCCTAAGGATCAGCAAATCCCCAGCGACTATTACCGTAAGGGTGATACCGTAAGGGCAGTTGTAAAAACAGTTGACCTAAAGGGAACCAAGCCGGTTGTTATTCTTTCAAGAACCAGTAACAGGTTTTTGGAAAAACTTTTTGAACAGGAAATTCCTGAAGTGTTTGACGGATTGATTATGGTGAAAGACCTGGTGAGAGAGCCGGGTGAAAAAGCCAAGGTTGCTGTTGAAAGTTATGATGACCGTATTGATCCCGTTGGTGCCTGTGTAGGTATGAAGGGTAGCCGGATTCATAGCATTGTAAGGGAGCTGGGTAACGAAAATATCGATGTAATTAATTATACTGTTAACACACAGTTATACATCCAAAGAGCCTTAAGCCCGGCAAAGATTACATCTTTGCACATTGATGAAGAAAACAAAAGGGTGGAGGTTTTCCTTAAACCTGATCAGGTTTCTTTAGCCATTGGTAAAAGAGGAATGAATATCAAATTAGCGGGTAAGCTTACCGGTTATGAGATAGATGTTTATAGAGACGTGGAAGAGGATGAAGACGTGGAATTGACCGAGTTTTCAGACGAAATTGAAGCGTGGATTATTGCAGAATTAAAAGCTAAAGGGTGTGATACAGCTAAAAGTGTATTGGATCTTACAGTTGATGAACTTGTTTCCCGTACTGATCTTGAGCAGGAAACCATTGAAGAGGTTCGCAGAATATTGAGATCGGAATTTGAAGAATAAAATAGATAGAATTACATGGCAGGAAAGTCTTTAAGACTTAGTCAGCTCGCGAAAGAGTGCAATACCGGTGTAAATACTCTTATGGAGTTTTTAGAAGCCAAGGGTATTGAGGAAAAACTACGCCCCACTAGTAGAATTGAACCTGAGTTCATTCAACTGGCAATGGAGAAGTTTGCTCCTGATATGGCTAAGAAAGAGCAATCTGAAAAGGTAAGCCAGCAGAAGAAGGAAGAGAAGGAAAAGATTAAAGCCGAACTGGAAGAGAAATCCGGTGATTCAGCTCCAAGTGAGGTGATCAAGGCCAAATCGTCTCTTAGTGGCCCTAAAATGGTGGGTAAAATCGATCTGGACGCTCCTAAAAAAGTTGCAGTAAAGAAAGATGCCGTTGAAGTAGAAGAAAAGGCGGTGGTTGAAGATGTTCCGAAGGTTGAGCCTAAGGAAGAACCCAAGCCGGAGCCCATTGTTGAAAAACCTGTAGCTGAAAAGCCTGTGGAAGAAGTAGCTCCTGAGCCTGTTGAGGCGAAAGAGGAGCCTGTAAAGCAGGAAGAGAAAGTTGAGGTTGTAGCTGAGGCCGAAAAACCGGTACCCGTAGAAGAGGTAAAAGAGGTTGTGGAGCCAGTTGCTACTCCCGAAAAGGTGGAGGAAGCCCCCGAGGTTGTGGAAAAAGTGGAGAAGGAAGAAGCGAAGCCTGTAGAGGCCGAAGCCAAACCTGCCAAGGCTGAGGTGGAAACACCTAAGACTCCTGAGGAAACAAAAACCGGTGGGAGTATAGAAACCAAGTACACTAAACTTTCAGGGCCAAAATTCACTGGGGCCAAAATCGACTTAAGCAAGTTTGAACGACCCAAGAAAAAGGTAGCCAGCAGCGCTGATAAAAAAGGTGACAGCAGGCGTAAACCACAACGTAAGCGTATCCAAACAAATACTCCGGGTGGAGCTTCTGGAAAACCTGCAGCAGGAGGTGGCCCAAAAAGAGATGCCAGAGGTGGTGGAGCTAATCGCGGGCGCAGAAATGAACCCAAGCGCGAGCTTACCGAAGAGGAAGTACAAAAACAGATCAAGGAAACCCTTGAAAAACTTACCGGTGGAGGTAAAAAATCCAAGTCATCTAAGCTTAGACGTGAAAAACGTCAGGATCGCAGAGATAAGGTGGCAATGGATGAGGCCCGCCAGGAAGAAGAAAGCAAAACCATTAAGGTTACTGAATTTGTAACCGTAAGTGAATTGGCCAATATGATGGATGTGGGAGTAACGCAGGTTATTTCGGCATGTATGTCTCTTGGCATGATGGTTACCATGAACCAGCGTCTGGATGGTGAAACTCTACAGATTGTTGCTGAGGAATTTGGCTTTGAAGTTGAATTTGTAAGCTCAGATGTAACCGATGCCATCGAAATTGAACAGGATGCGGAAGAGGATTTGGTGCCAAGAGCCCCAATCGTTACCGTTATGGGTCACGTAGATCATGGTAAAACATCACTACTTGATTATGTTCGTAAGGCAAATGTAATTGCAGGAGAATCCGGTGGTATTACACAGCATATCGGTGCTTACTCTGTTCAGTTAGATGGAGGACAGCATATAACATTCCTGGATACACCGGGTCACGAGGCGTTTACCGCCATGAGGGCACGTGGTGCCAAGGTTACTGATGTTGCCATTATTGTAATTGCAGCGGATGATGATGTGATGCCTCAAACTAAGGAAGCTATCAGCCACGCACAAGCGGCTGGTGTACCTATCGTTTTTGCGATAAACAAAGTGGATAGGCCTTCTGCAAACCCCGAAAAAGTAAAAGAATCACTTGCCCAAATGAACCTTTTGGTTGAAGATTGGGGAGGTAAGATTCAGTCTCAGGATATATCGGCCAAAACAGGTGCCGGAGTGCCCGAATTACTTGAAAAAGTATTGCTGGAAGCAGAACTACTGGATCTTAAGGCCAACCCTGACCGTAACTCAAGTGGTACTGTTGTCGAGGCATCTTTGGATAAAGGTCGTGGATATCTTTCTACCATCCTTGTTCAAAATGGAACTTTAAAGATTGGTGATTTTGTATTGGCAGGACAATACAGTGGAAAGGTTAGAGCTATGCTTGATGAGCGTGGGCATCGCCTCGAAGCTGTTGGACCAGCTAAACCAGTAAGTATTTTAGGTTTAGACGGAGCGCCTCAGGCAGGTGATACCTTTGTGGTTATGGATGACGAGCGCGAAGCTAAATCCATTGCTAGTAAACGTACCCAACTGCAGCGTGAGCAAAGTGCCCGTAGCCAAAAGAATCTTACTCTCGAAGAGATTGGAAGACGTCTGGCTATCGGAGACTTCCAGGAGCTTAATGTAATTGTAAAAGGTGATGTGGACGGTTCTATTGAAGCGTTGGCTGATTCATTACAAAAACTGAGCACTGCCGAAATTCAGGTAAACATTATTCACAAGGCCGTTGGTCAGATAAGTGAGTCAGATGTATTACTCGCTACTGCTTCAGATGCCATTATCGTTGGATTCCAGGTGCGTCCTTCAGCTAGTGCACGTAAACTGGCAGAGAAGGAACAGGTGGATGTGAGGTTGTATAGTATTATTTATGATGCTATCAACGAGATTAGAGACGCTATGGAAGGCATGCTTTCTCCTGAAGTAAAAGAGAAGATTGTATGTAACCTTGAAATAAGAGAAACCTTTAAGATTACTAAGGTGGGAACTATTGCAGGTTGTTATGTATTGGATGGAACCATCCATAGAAATACCAAAGTGCGTATCATACGTGACGGAGTAGTTGTTTATACGGGTGAACTTGGTTCGCTTAAACGCTACAAGGATGACGTAAAAGAAGTAAGTAAAGGATACGAGTGTGGACTTAACATCAAAAACTTTAACGATATCAAGGTTGGAGACAACATTGAAGGATTTGAAGAAGTGGAAGTGAAGAAAACACTATAGTATCGATAGGCTTTTATTATAGAATCGGGCCGGCTCATTATGAGTCGGCCTTTTTGTTTAGGACTACCTCCTGTGAATGGCCAGCATATTTTGTATGCTACATTCAATAAGATTATTTCTGATTTGATTAACTGTGGCCTTTGCGGATGGATGCAACTCTATTTTGTACTATAATTATCTTGCCGGAGATATTTAAAATCTGATTCTCCTTACAGTTTAAGATTGTCCCCCCATTGGAAAAAAAGAGTTTATTGGTCGCGCTCTTTCTTCACTAAGTTGTGAAACTCTTTACCCCTCGATGAGGCAGCAGTTGACTATGTCAACACCTTTTACGGTGCCGAAATAACTTAAATGAATGCTATATCTTTTCTGTACTTTCCCCGGAAGTAGATTCATTATTTTTTCTTCTTCCTTTGTCTTAACAGGGAAAAGCAAGAAGAGTTTTGGTGTAAAAAAGGCGGGTGGAATTTTAGGGCTTGGCAGAACAAACCGGATAAATGTGATGGCATTATTGGACAGTTTTCCAAGGTTTTATAATCCAAAATTCTTATTTCGACACGCCTTGCAAATTACAGGCTAAGTTATAACTGCAATCATTTGTTTTATAGATAGTTGTGGTTCTAAATGGCTTCTAAAAAGACACTTTTGTAAGCATAGTCTCTCTTGGGTTATCGGTAAAACGCGTTATTTTTCGATTAACTTCCTTATTTAGAGGGTGACATGTTAGTCTAGTTTTGATAATAGTTAGTAGATTGAAGAAAATTTAACTAAAGCTTTAACCCATGAATTTATCTTTACAGAAAGCATCAACATTTATAGATGTTGGTAACAAACTAAAAATCGGAGCCGTGGCTCTGTTTTTACTTTTATGCACGGTGGCTTCCGCTACTCATTATCGCTACGGAAATATGAGCTGGCAATTAGTGCCTGGTATGGCCAATACGGTGGATGTAACTATTCAGCAGTCTTGGCGGAGATCCTTTAGCTCTTTTGGAAATCCGAATGTTGGAGATTCGGTAAATACCACAACTTTGGCAATTCCGGGTCAATCATCTAGGGTAATTTACATTACTGTTACCTCCATTAATACGGTTGAAGACTGGTTTTTTGGAACCTATAAGACTAGAATCACATTTCCAGGACCTGGTTCTTACACTCTTTACTACAGTAGTTGTTGTAGGATTAACGGTTTGCAAAATAACTCGAGTGGAAACTTCAGAAATGAAACTGTAGTTACCATTGGTAACGGGAATAATGGTCCAAACTCTACAGTGACCCCAATTATAAATATGCAAACGGGACAGGCTGGTGCCACTTTTCAAATACCAGCAACCGATCCTGATGGAGATCCATTAAGTTTCAGGTTGGCAACATCTGCTGAGACCTCCGCAAATACACCTGCACCTGGGTTTTCGGTTTCCCCAACTGGTCTCGCAACATTTATTACCACTGGAAAAGTAGTTGGTCAACTTTATCAGGCAGCCGTTACTGTTGAAGATCCTTATGGGGCTAAATCAGTTCTTGATTTTATCATAAGAATTGTAAATATTTCAAATCCTCCATCCTTTGATTATGCAGTAACACCAGCCAGTGGAACAGTTTTTAGCGTTCGCCCTGGTGATAGTGTTAAGTTTAAAGTGAAAGCCTTTGATATGGATCCTGGGGATATAGTGACCATTAACGCGGTGGGGGTTCCTGTTGGAGCCATTTTTACACCACCCATTGTTACGGCCGGTGGCAATCCGGATAGTACAGTTTTTTGCTGGTATCCTACTAATGCAAACCTTGGTACATCTGTAATTAACTTTACTGCAGAGGATAATAACAATGTACAGAGCAATACTTCTGTTTCCATCATTGTAAGCCAAAAGCCGCAGTTTGATGTACCACCAACACCTGCTCAGGGGGTGCATATGTTTTACGAATGTGGTGATACCATCAAATACATGGTTCAAGCGTCTGATCTAGACCCTAATGATTCTGTCGTAATAAACAAAGTAGAAGGAAAAGATATGAACGGGAATAAAATTCCTTTATATGCAGGTGCATCTTTTACACCACTTCCTTCAGCCTTGGCAAATCCTACAAGCGGAACGTTTGAATACATTTTGGGGCCAACAGATTGGGGTCATCGTCATGTGTTCTTTACGGCTGAAGACCAAAACGGTGAAAAAGAGGTTCACGAAGTATCGCAGTTAATTAACACGGCTCCAAAAATCACTTCCACACCTGATACCTGTGTGTATGTGGACAGCCTTTTCTATTACAAAGTTGTAGTAATGGATAAAGACACGGCCAATGGTGATAGTATAGACATATTTGTATTTAATGCACCGGCATGGTTAACCTTTACCGATTTAGGTAATGGATGTGGTATTCTTTCAGGAACTCCTACTAGTGGAGATGTTGGAATTAATTTCAATATTCAGGTAGAAGGTCAGGATATTCACCACCACGCTACAGGTTCGGCCCTGCAATTCTTTAACCTTACGGTAAAAGATTCATCTGTGGTAGACACAGGTTGTGTTGTAGCCGGTTCTTTAAACTTAGTTTCTGATGGATCCTGGATGATGAGCAGCGTAACAACGGGTACAAACCTAAGCGGAAACTGGGCCGGAGTTGGCGGAGTATTACCTGCCGATGCCTCCTTTACCATCCCTGCGATGGTAGGTCAGCCATATTCCTTCCCATCTATTGATTCTGTTGACGGTGCACGTGTTATTGAAACAGGCAGAGATGTAACTTACTTCCAAAAGAAGTTTATGCTTGATGGTAATGATGACATGGCAGCAAGAGTTAAAATGACTGTTGATGATCATACTGAAATTTACATTAATGGTCAGCTTCTGGTAGCACAGTACACTGGTGGTGGCCTCAATTTTAAGAATCCTGCCTTTGATGCCATGTTTATGGCCAATGGTACTGTCGTTAATCCTAATGCAGGAGGCGAAGGGTTTAGCTTTACTACATTCTCAAATTTGAGTGATTTGTTTACTCCGGGAATGAATACGATTACAGTAGCTGTGAGAAACTATGCAAAGAGCACCGACAGAGGAGGCTTCTCATTGTTAGTGGATCTTGATTATTCATACCAAACTGGTAACTGTGATGCTTTGGATAGTTGTGTTTCTGACAGTAGCTGGAAGTTAAGTACTGTGGTAACAACAGCTACTTCAAATAGCTATCCATGGCCTGGTGTGGGTTCTGTACCAGCTACAGCCACATTTACCTTGCCTGTGGTGGTTGGTCAGCCATACCCATGGACTCACCTTTACACTGTTCCTGGTTCTGAGGTTATTTCTGCGCTAAGCGGGGTTACTTATTATCGTAAAACCTTTGAATTAACAGATCATATCGGAGTAAACACCAGAATAAGGATGTTTATGGACGATGACGTTGAAGTGTTTATTAACGGAAATCTGTTGGTTAGAGAAGATGGTATGGGTAAGGAAAACTGGAGAACAGCCAATCACGACATACTATTTAAAAGTGATGGAACCGTTGACAATGGTCATATGGGTGGAGATGCCTTTGATTATGTAGGAACCGTTGATATGGATACTGTGCTTAAACCAGGTGCAAATGATATAGTGCTTGCTATTCGCAACAGAACCAGCAAGCCTGACTTAGGTGGTTTCTCCTTCAGAATGGATATGGATAAGGGTGGAGCACCGGTGATTAAGAAATCTTCTGGTTTCACCAGAGAATCCGCGGTTGTTGAACTAGTTGCCAAGGTTTACCCTAATCCTACGGCTGATTGGATAAACGTTGTGATTCCTGCATTTACATCGGAAACAGTAGGAGAAGTTGTTCTGGTTGATATTAATGGAAGAGTGCTTGAGAGCCTTGATATTGATAATGACGAGATGCAGATGGATATGAGCGCTTATGCATCAGGTATATACTTTGTTAAAGTGAATACCAATGGAGTAATCCATACAGCCAAGGTGTTCAAAAAGTAGATAGAGTCTCTTTAATTGAAAAATGAAAAGCCGCCCCAACAGGCATTGTTGGGGCGGCTTTATTGTATAAAATAGGTGCGGCAAACCTACTCTGGTGCTTCGTTTTCTGTATTTGTAACAAGGGCGGGAAACTTAATTTTTGTTTTAACAACAAAGCCGCTTCCAAATTCACTTACCACCTGCTTTAAAAACTTCTCGGCTTCAAGCCTGGTTCTGAAATCACCGGTTTGAACCTTGTATTCCGGAGATTCGTAAACCGTATAAACAGGTACATTTGGGAATACACTAATGAATTTTGATCTGGTTTTTAGCGTTTCCTGCTTAGTGCCATTATATACCTGTACACGGTAGCCATCCAATTGTTGCTGGGCCTTGTTTTGCTCAACATATTTCTTCTGCATTTGCGAAATTCCAGGCTCCTCAGTTAACTTCAATTTAGATGTTTCAGCCTTTTTTGCCTGTGAAAAGCATGTAAAACTTAGTCCGCTGAGGCATAAAGCAAGGGCGATTGATTTTCCTTTCATGTTTGTATCCTATTAAAATGCAAAACTATAGCTTTTGAATGGAGGTGAAATTACAGCTCATGATTATTTAGAACCATTATAAATTTAAAAGGTTCTTACGCGGATATTCGCAAAATGCCTTTAAGTCTTAAATTTGCCCACCGAAGAAGACCCGCTATATTATTAGGCACCGACAATGAGAAAACGTTTAATCGACCAAGTTTCGCGCTTAGCACTCTCCATAATTTTTCTTTTATCAGCTTTTGTGGGCTCCGCTCAGGGAGATGCTGCAAATGGAAAGTCTATATTCAATGCCAATTGTGCTGCTTGTCACAAGTTGGATAAAAAATCAATCGGACCCGCCCTTGGTGGAGTTACTGAAAGGAGGGATGCCGAGTGGTTAAAACAATGGATCAGGGACAATGCAGCCCTACGCGCATCCGGTGATGCGGACGCCATCGCTATTTATGAAGAGTATAATGGTGTAGCCATGACTCCTTTTCCTGGTCTGTCTGATCAGGATATAGCAGATATTCTGGCTTATACTGAAAACCCTCCCGTAGCTCCCGGTCAAACTGCTGAAACTCCCGGAGCTCATCCTGTGGATACAGCCGGAGATGACAATACTATGTTGTTGATTGGTCTGGGTGTTGTACTTCTTTTGCTGATTGTTCTCTTGGCTAAGGTTAAGAATACCCTCAAGCAGGTTAAGGGAGAGGAAGCAAACACCATTATTGAAGAGGCTAATATTATTACAAGAACAGCCTTAAAGAATCCTAAAATTGTTGCTCTGTTAACCATAGTGGTAGCCGTTGTGCTTCTGTCTGAGCTATTTATTGCTCTGATGAGTATAGGCGTTACTGAACACTACGAGCCGGAGCAGCCCATTGCATTTTCGCATAAGCTACATGCAGGGGATAATAAAATCGACTGTAATTACTGTCACTACGGTGCCCGTAAGAGTATGGTTTCCAATGTTCCCTCCGCAAATGTGTGTATGAACTGCCACATGAATATTCATGAAGGGCCAACCACAGGAACCGAGGAAATTGCTAAAATTTATGCTGCAGTTGGTTTTGATCCGGCCGAAATGAAGTATATCGAGGATTACGAGGAAAAGCCAATTAAATGGGTTCGTATTCATGATCTTCCTGATTTGTCATATTTCAATCACTCTCAGCACGTAACTGCCGGTGGTTTGGCTTGTCAAACCTGCCATGGTCCTGTTGAGGAGATGGAGGAAGTGTATCAGTACTCACCTCTTACTATGAGCTGGTGTATTAACTGTCACCGCGAAACTGAGGTGGATGTGAAGTCAAATGAGTACTACTCTGAAATGCATGAGCAATTGAAGGAGAAGTTTGGTGCAGATGCGAAAATCACTGTAGAGATGATCGGTGGTTTGGAGTGTGGAAAATGTCACTATTAATTAAGAATAATCTTTCCCTACTATAATGGTTGAAAATAAGAAATACTGGAAAGGAATTGAGGAGTTGGGAGATTCTGATATCGTTAAGAATCTACAGCAGAATGAGTTTCCTACTGAGATTTCCACTGAGGAGTTTCTTGGTGATAAGGAGAAGTTAGATTCTTCATCCACCACAAGACGTGACTTTTTGAAGTACATGGGTTTTTCTACTGCTGCTGCAACTTTGGCTGCTTGTGAATCACCTATTAGTGAAACTATACCTTATGTAGTGGCTCCCGAGGAGGTTATTCCCGGTATTGCCAATTACTACGCTACTACTTATTATGATGGTCATGATTACGCTTCCATTCTGGTGAAAACCAGAGAGGGAAGACCTATCAAGATCGAAAACAATAAAATGGCCACCATTAATGGTGCTGCCAATACCCGTATCCATGGTTCTGTATTGAATCTGTATGATGCAACCCGCGTACAGTCTCCTATGATTGATGGCAAGGCTGCTAGCTGGAGTGATGTGGATGCCGCGGTAAAAAAGGCTTTGGAAAGTGCTGCAGGAAGTGGGAAACAATCAGTGTTGCTTACTTCAACCGTAATCAGCCCAACTTCCCAAAAGCTTATTAATGAGTTTGCTACTCAAAATAGTAACTTCAAACACGTAATGTATGATGGTTTTTCCTATTCAGGAAAGCTTGATGCCATCGAAGCTGCCACAGGAGCAAGAGCATTGCCAACCTATAACTTTAAGAAGGCCAATGTAATCGTAAGCTTTGGTGCTGATTTTCTTGGTGACTGGACGGGGCAACGTGTGAATGGAGATTACTCCTCAAGAAGAATCCCAGGTAAAAATATGTCGCGCCACATCCAGTTTGAGTCAAACATGACCAACACCGGAGCTATGGCCGATAAGCGTTACAAGATCAAGCCATCTCAAATTGGCTCTGCGCTTACTGCACTATATAACGAAATTACCGGAAACTCACTTCCAACGGGTAAAACCGCTCTTGATAAAGAAATTAAGAGTGCTGCTGCTGAACTTAAAAAGGCAGGTAGAAACGGACTTGTGGTTTCAGGAACCAATGATGCCGATATCGAGGCTATTACAATTGCCATTAACAAGGCACTTGGAGCTGATGGTACAACCTTAAGCTATTCTAAAAAGGCACATTTCCGCAAGGGTAGTGATTCTGCCATGACTCAGCTTATAGCTGATATGAATGCAGGTAATGTAGGTACATTGATGGTGGATAACCTTAATGTGGCTTATGTTCTTTCGGGTAACGAAAAACTTGCAGCTGGAATGAAAAAGGTAGGTACCACAGTGTACTTTACCGAAAAGATGGATGAAACGGCTAAGATGGCCAACATCATTTGCGCTAAGCACAATTGCCTTGAAAGTTGGGGTGATGCAATGCCGGTAGACGGAGAGTATAGCGTAATGCAACCTACCATCCGTCCCTTATTTGATACAAGACAAATGGAAGATTGCCTGCTGACATGGTCTGGCAATTCAAAATCATACTATAATTACCTTACTGATAACTGGAGTGCCGGGATACTTGGCGGATCAGAATGGAGCAAGGCTCTTCATGATGGTGTGCTTTCATCTCATGGATCTGCACCAGTAGTAACTAATGGTGTTACTGCCGATTCTGTAAATGCAAAAACTGAGTCAGCCGGTTTAGTTGCCGGGTTGGTGAGCGAGGTTAAGGATTTGTTTGACGGAGGTGATTCCGATGCGATGGGAACTATGTCCTCATCGGTTGATCTTAATGCTGCCGCAAGTCGTTTGAGTAAGAAAAGCGGAAGCGGCTTTGAAATCGAATTTTATCAAAAAACCGGAATGGGTGTTGGTCAATTGGCAAACAACCCTTGGTTACAGGAATTTCCGGATCCTATTACCCGTGTGGGTTGGGATAACTACTTAACTATGTCCGCTTCTGATGCCCTTGAATTGGGTATTAAGAACTGGCACGTTTCCAACGGTGCCTTAAATGGTCATACGGCCAATATCACCGTTAATGGAAAATCAATCGAAAATGTACCGGTGTTTATTCAGCCCGGGCAAGCCAAAGGCTCTGTGGGCTTAGCTGTTGGCTACGGTCGCGAGGGTATAGGCAGAGCCGCTGAAGGTGTTGGTAAAAACGCTTTTGCCGTTATGCCTAATGGTCAGCATACTGCTTCTGTTGAAATCACTGCTACCGAAACTGAGCATGAATACGCCTGTATTCAGCTTGCTCATACCATGATGGGACGCAAGATTGTGAACGAAACAGTTCTTGATACCTATCTGAACAAGCCAGCTGGCGAATGGAATAAGATTACCATATTTGAAACACATAAAGGACCACTAACGGCAGCCGAAACCAATCTTTGGGATGATTTTGATCATCAGGCAGGGCCAATGTGGAACATGTCTATCGACCTGAACCTGTGTAATGGTTGTGGAGCCTGTGTTATCGCTTGTCAAAGTGAAAACAATGTGCCCGTGGTAGGTAAGGACGAAATGCGCAGATCGAGAGATATGCACTGGATCAGAATTGACCGCTACTATAGTAGTGACATGACTGAGGAAGTAGCCGAGGAAGAAGGCGTAAGTGGAATCGAGAAATTCGCGGCCATGGAGCACCCTTCGGAGAGTCCGGATGTTTTCTTCCAGCCTGTGATGTGCCAGCACTGTAATCACGCCCCTTGTGAAACGGTTTGTCCGGTGGCAGCTACAACACATAGTGCCGAAGGTCTTAACCACATGGCTTATAACCGCTGTATTGGTACCCGTTACTGTGCTAACAACTGCCCTTATAAGGTGCGTAGGTTTAACTGGTTCCAGTATCACGATGGCAGTAAGGATGAGTTTAATGTAAACTATGCCATGAATGAAGACTTGGGACGTATGGTTTTGAACCCAGACGTTACCGTTAGGTCTCGTGGTGTTATGGAAAAATGTTCACTTTGTATTCAGCGTATCCAGCTCGGGAAACTAGAGGCTAAGAAAGAAGGACGTAAGCTGAAGGATGGTGAAATAAGAACTGCCTGTATGGATGCCTGTGATTCAGGAGCCATTAAATTTGGCGATGTAAATAATAAGGAGAGCGCTGTATTTGCACTTAAAAATGACAGCAGGATGTATCATCTTCTTGAGGAAGTAGGTACTCAGCCTTCAATTTTTTATCAAACTAAGGTTAGAAACAGAGCTTAAAAAATTATAAAGAAGACGCATGCATTACGAAGCTCCCATTAGAGAACCACTAATTATCGGTGACAAAAGCTACCACGATATTACGGTGGATGTTGCCCGTCCGGTTGAAACCAAGGCCCCACGCGCCTGGTGGATTGTGTTTTCCCTTGCACTTATCGCCTTTCTTTGGGGGGTAGGTTGTATTCTTTACACCATTGGTGTAGGTATTGGAACCTGGGGTTTGAATAAAACCGTAGGTTGGGCATGGGATATCACCAACTTTGTGTGGTGGGTAGGTATTGGTCACGCAGGTACACTTATCTCTGCAGTACTTTTATTATTCCGTCAAAAGTGGAGAATGTCCATCAACCGATCTGCGGAAGCAATGACCATTTTCTCGGTTATTCAGGCAGCACTCTTCCCGGGTATACACATGGGTCGTATTTGGTTGGCCTATTTCGTATTCCCAATTCCCAATCAGTTGGGTTCGTTATGGGTAAACTTTAACTCACCACTATTGTGGGATGTTTTTGCGATATCAACATATTTCTCGGTATCAGTAGTGTTCTGGTATGTAGGGTTAATACCTGATTTTGCCATGATCCGCGACCGTGCCGTGAGACCTGTAACTCAGCATATCTATAAGATATTGAGTTTTGGCTGGGGAGGAAAGGCCAAACACTGGCAGCGCTTTGAGGAAGTATCTTTGGTACTTGCCGGATTAGCTACACCACTTGTGCTTTCTGTACACACTATTGTATCTATGGATTTTGCCACCTCTGTAATTCCTGGTTGGCACACCACCATCTTCCCACCTTACTTTGTGGCAGGAGCGATCTTCTCAGGATTTGCCATGGTAAACACCCTCCTTATCATTGTAAGGAAGGTATTTAAAATGGAGGATTATATCACCATTGGTCATATTGAGATGATGAACATCATTATCATGCTTACAGGTTCTATAGTAGGTGTTGCCTATATCACAGAGCTATTTATGGCGTGGTACTCCGGTGTTGAATACGAGCAGTATGCTTTCCTAAACCGTGCAACCGGACCTTACTGGTGGGCATACTGGAGTATGATGACTTGTAACGTATTTAGCCCACAGTTTATGTGGTTTAAGAAATTGAGAACAAGTCTTATCTTCTCCTTTATTATTTCTATCGTAGTAAATATTGGTATGTGGTTCGAGCGTTTCGTGATTATCGTAACCTCACTGCATAGAGATTATCTTCCTTCTTCATGGAGTATGTTCTCACCAACATTTGTAGACATTGGAATTTTTATCGGTACTATCGGATTTTTCTTTGTGTTATTTCTTCTTTATGCCCGTAGCTTCCCGGTTATTGCTCAGGCAGAATTGAAGACTATTTTGAAATCATCAGGGGAGAACTATAAAAAATTGCAAGAGAAAGATGCACACCACTGAGAATAAAGTAATCATAAGTGCCCTGTACGATGACGATGACGTACTACTATCGGGCGTAAAGCAAGTGAAGGAAAAGGGATATCACATCGAAGAGGTGTATTCTCCATTTCCGGTACACGGACTTGATCACGCCATGGGCCTCAAGCGTACGCGTATAGCTATTGCAGCTTTTATGTACGGATGTCTTGGTTTGGCAACTGCCATATCACTTACCTACGGTATGATGATAGTGGATTGGCCAATGAACATTGGTGGTAAACCCAGTTTTAGCTGGGGTGAAAACTTACCGGCTTTTGTGCCGATTATGTTTGAGCTTACCGTGTTTTTTGCAGCTCACTTAATGGTGTGGACATTTTTTGTACGTAATGGAACGTACCCCGGAAGAAAAGCACAGAACCCTGATCCAAGAACTACTGATGACAAATTCCTTATGGAGGTTGAACTTGGTACAAAAGGAAGTAAGGAGGAATTGGTTTCTCTATTACGTGGTTCGGGAGCTATCGAGATTAATGAAAATAGTAAATAGGAGCTACTGATGCTAAAAAGAACTATTGTACATAGTGTTGCTGTTGCCATCGGAGGATTGGTGCTTGTAACCTCTTGCGCTGATGATTCCCGCGGACTGGAATATATGCCGGATATGTATCGCGGGCCAGCAGTTGAAACTTACCAACCCTTAGGTGAAGATGGGCATATCTCAGCAATGAAACCTGTAGAGGGTACCGTGCCAAGAGGTTTTATGAGCTATACGGCTTATGCGCCAGATCAGGCAGGATATGACTCTGCTAAGGAAACCCTTAAGATGCCTGAAAACTTCCCTAAGGATGAAGTAACCCTGGAGGAAGCGGCAAAGCTTTATGGTATTTTCTGTGCGCATTGCCACGGAGTTAAGGGAGACGGAAAGGGTATACTTGTAGAACGCGAGAAGTTTTTGGGCGTACCGTCCTATGCTGATCGGGATATCAATGCAGGCACTATTTTTCACGTAGTAACCTATGGAAAAGGTGTTATGGGTTCTCATGCCTCTCAGCTTACCCCAAAGGAACGCTGGATGGTAACCGAGCATGTATTAAAACTTAAGGCCGAATTGTCGGGCGGTGCAGCACCTGCTGCAGGCGAGACTGCGGCAGCTATAGCTGATACTACTGTAGCAACAGAACAAATAACTAACTAAGGATAAATTCTTAATAAGTACAACAGATGTTTGAATTTACCGGAAAATTAAAGACCCTTTCAATTATTCTGATAATTATCGGGGCTATTTCAGTAGGTGCCAGCTTTATGATGGGCGGAGGAGATCATCATGCAGATGCGGGCCACGATACACATTCAGAGGCTGCGGCTGAAGGAGATGGGCATGCTACAGACGATGCACATCACGCAGGTGGTGAACTTACGGAGCATGATTTACACGAAATGTATGCTGCGCCAGACAACACTACCTATCACAAAACAGCTTCGAGGGCTACACCCGAAAATAACCACTTTAGGTTAACGGAAGATAATAAGGCCAGTGCTGAGAAGATCCACCACCAAAGAGAAAATAAGCCATGGGCTAATCTATTGGTAAATAACTTTTTCTTCCTGGCAGTTTCACTAGGAGCGCTGTTTTTTATGGCAGTACAATATGCAGCTCAGGTGGGATGGAGCGCTGTAGTATTGCGCGTGATGGAGGCCATGACAACTTACCTGTGGATCCCTATGGTAATAATGTTGGTACTTATCCTTACCGGAATGGGCCACATCGGAGGAAACCACCTATGGCACTGGATGGCAGAAGGTATTATGGACCCCAATAGCGATCATTACGATGAGATTATCGCTGGTAAAGAAGGATTCCTTAATAACCCATTTTACATTGCTCGTACCCTGTTGTATTTTCTGGGTTGGGTAGGTGGTGCCATGCTACTTAGAAAAATGAGCATGAAAATGGAAAATAACGCGGCTCAGGCCCCGGCCATTTGGAAGAAGATGAGAAACTGGTCTGCTGGTTTTCTTGTATTCTTTGCAGTAACATCTTCTACCAGTGCATGGGATTATATCATGAGTATAGACACACACTGGTTTAGTACATTATTTGGCTGGTATATTTTTGCAGGTATGTTTGTAAGTGCACTTACCGTACTTACACTTATTACACTGTACCTTAAAAGCAAGGGATATTTACCAGAGGTTAATCATAGCCACATTCAGGATTTAGGTAAGTTTATGTTTGCCTTCTCTGTATTTTGGACTTACCTATGGTTCTCACAGTTTATGTTGATTTGGTATTCAAACATACCTGAAGAGGTAACTTACTATATGGCCCGCTGGGGTGAGTACAAGGTGTTATTCTTTACCATGGTAGCCTTAAACTTCCTTTTCCCTATTATGATATTAATGAGCCGCGATAGCAAGAGAAACTATGGTTTCCTTATAACTGCGGGTATTATTATGGTAATCGGACACTGGTTGGATGTTTTCATCCTTATTATGCCAGGATCTGTGGGTGGTGAGTGGAGCTTAGGACTTATTCAGATTGGTACTTTCCTTGGATTCGCTGGACTGTTCATCTTTGTGGTATTCAGCGCGCTTGCCAAGCGTAACCTGATGCCGGTGAACCACCCGATGTTGGAGGAAAGCAAGCATTTTCATTTATAAAATATAAAGAGCGAGAAAGGAATGGAGACTCTTCTAATCATAGTTGTTGGAATACTTGGACTGATAGCCTTGGGCCAAATTGTCAGAATTTTCGAATTGTCCTCTCTTGTAAGAGGTAAGGGCGATGAAAATGATGTGAATGATTCAGACAACCGTACACACGGAATGCTGTTGCTTATAGCAGGAATAGTATTAATCGGTACCTTCATTTGGATGATGGTGGAATACTCTAGTGTTCTTTTGCCAAGGTCCGCTTCCGAGCACGGTGATGAGATCGATAACCTTTGGAATATTTCCATGGGGCTTATCGTGGTTGTATTCTTTATCACTCAACCCATTTTGTTCTATTTCGGATATAGGTTTAGAGGAAGTAAGAATCGCAAAGCCGTTTATATAGAGCACAATAACAAACTCGAGTTTATCTGGACAATTGTGCCGGCTGTAGTTTTAGCAGGGCTTATTATTTATGGGCTTACAACCTGGAGTGATGTTATGAACCCTGATGTTTCTGAGGAAGAGCCACTGGAAATAGAGATATACGCCAAGCAGTTTGGCTGGACCGCCAGATATGCTGGAGAGGATAATAAGCTCGGTTATGCGCATGTAGGCATGATAGAAGGTGCAAATGAACTTGGAGTTGATATTAATGATGAGAGTTCCTTGGATGACGTGATAGTGAAGGAACTTCACTTACCTGTTGGAAGAAGAGTGGTTCTCAGGTTTAGAAGTCAGGATGTAATTCACTCTGCTTACATGCCTCAGTTTAGAGTTCAAATGAATTGTGTGCCTGGTACCAAAACCCACTTTAGCTTTATTCCTTCGGTAACCACAGCGGATATGCGTAAGGAGGAATTCGTAATTGAAAAGGTAAGGAACATAAACGAAATCAGGGCTGAAAAGGGTGAAGACCCTTATGAGTACGATTATATCTTGCTGTGTAACAAAATCTGTGGTGCCGCTCACTATAGCATGCAAATGAAGATAGTAGTGGAAACTCAGGAAGAGTATGATAAGTGGATGAGCGAACAAAAGTCGTTTGCTGAGGCGTTGTAATTTTTATTAGCTGATTTAAAAGAAGATTGAAGGATATGGCACATGATGAATCACACGATCACGAGCATCATCACAAAGTAACTTTCTGGAATAAGTATGTTTTCAGTGAAGATCATAAAATGATCTCCAAGCAATTCCTTATTACAGGGATGATAATGGGAATCATTGGCGTTACTATGTCATTGCTTTTTAGATTGCAACTGGCCTGGCCGGAAAAAGAGTGGCCCATTTTTGAAGCCCTTATGGGTAAGTGGGGTGCTGATGGCATAATGGACCCCAATATCTACCTTGCTCTGGTTACCATTCATGGTACCATCATGGTATTCTTTGTACTTACTGCCGGACTTAGTGGCACCTTTTCCAACCTGTTGATTCCACTTCAAGTTGGTGCACGTGATATGGCATCTGGCTTTATGAATATGCTTTCTTACTGGTTCTTCTTTGCTTCCAGTATTGTAATGATTGCTTCACTTTTTGTTGAAAGTGGCCCCGCTTCAGCCGGTTGGACAGTTTATCCTCCGCTAAGTGCCTTGCCTCAGGCTATTCCCGGCTCCGGTATGGGTATGACGCTTTGGTTGATTAGCATCGCGCTGTTTATTGTGTCTTCACTTTTAGGAGGTATTAACTATATTGTTACAGTTTTGAACCTCAGAACAAAAGGGATGTCAATGACAAGATTGCCTCTTACCATCTGGGCATTCTTTGTAACTGCTATCCTAGGGGTACTTTCTTTCCCTGTTCTTTTCTCAGCAGCATTACTTTTGATCTTCGACCGTAGTTTCGGTACTAGCTTTTATCTATCGGATATCATGGTAGGTAGTGAGTTGCTGACTAACTCAGGTGGAAGCCCAATATTATTCCAGCACTTGTTCTGGTTCCTTGGACACCCGGAGGTTTATATCATCTTATTACCTGCTTTGGGTATTACATCCGAAGTTATTTCAACCAATGCCCGTAAGCCTATCTTTGGTTACCGCGCGATGGTAGGGTCTATACTTGCAATTGCATTCCTGTCCTTTATCGTATGGGGGCACCATATGTTTGTAACCGGTATGAATCCGTTCCTCGGTTCGGTGTTTACATTTACCACACTCCTTATTGCGATACCATCTGCTGTAAAGGCATTTAACTACATAACAACACTATGGCAGGGTAACTTGCGCCTTACACCAGCCATGTTGTTCTCTATCGGTTTGGTTTCAACATTTATCACTGGAGGTCTTACTGGTCTTATCCTTGGAGATTCTGCCCTTGATATTAACGTACACGATACCTACTTCGTGGTGGCTCACTTCCACATTGTAATGGGGCTATCGGCCATCTTCGGGATGTTTGCCGGGGTGTACCATTGGTTCCCACGTATGTTTGGCCGCAGAATGATTAAGAGCCTTGGCTACATTCACTTCTGGATCACCTTTGTATGTGCCTACGGTGTGTTTATGCCCATGCACTTCTTAGGTATGGCGGGGCTTCCACGTAGATATTATACCAATACCGCTTTCCCGATGTTTGATGACCTTGCGGATATCAACGTATTGATAAGTGTATTTGCTATTGTAGGTGGATTGGCACAGGTAGCCTTTATCTTCAACTTCTTTTACAGTGCTTTAAGAGGTCAGAAGTCGGAGCAAAACCCATGGAAATCCAATACCTTGGAATGGACTGCTCCTGTAGAACACCTACATGGAAACTGGCCGGGAGAACTTCCTACTGTTTACCGCTGGCCTTATGACTATAGCAAGCCTGGTATGGAAGAAGACTTTGTGCCGCAGAACGTTCCCATTATGGAAGGTGAAGTAGAAACGGGGCATTAACCCAACTACATATTTATAAAATTGAAACCCTGAGGATCTAGATTCTCAGGGTTTTTTGTGTTTATAGGATTTCATTCAAGCATCAATATTCTTATTCTGTAGCCGTATATTAATGTTGTAAATTTGAAATCGTATTTAAAATTTACAACAATGAATATTGTTAGGAATGCCACTAAAGAGTGCATTGATATCCTAAATCAGTTTCCGGTTTTGGGCTTGGTAGGCCCCAGGCAGTGTGGCAAAACCACTCTAGCTAAAGCTTTAATGGAAACCGCAAATAGGGATGCCATATACCTGGATTTGGAGGATCCCCGTGATTTGGCCAAAATCAATGACCCGGAACTTTACCTATCCCAAAAAATGGAGAGTCTGGTGATGATTGATGAAATACAGCACCGATCGGATTTGTTTAATCTGCTGCGTTCCAACATTGACCGCAAGCGTACAGCAGGGCGCTTTATAATATTAGGGAGTGCATCACCAGATTTGCTTCGTGGGTCAGCTGATTCTTTAGCGGGTAGAATTGCGTATGTAGAGCTTAGCCCTTTTGGCTGGGATGAAATAAAGCACTTGGTAAGCGTAAACCAACATTGGCTAAAAGGTGGTTTCCCTGATGCCTTACTTACCAAAACCGAAAAGGAAACCGAGCGCTGGCACAAAAACTATCTTCAAACGTATGTGCAGCGCGATTTGGGCCTGTTGGGGCTTAACATTTCTCCCACTCTGGCAAACCGCTTGATGAGTATGCTCAGCCACCTTCACGGTGAGCTGATGAACTTCTCTAATCTCGGACGTTCATTGGGGATTACTTCAAATACGGCAAAATCATACGTCAACTTTCTAACAGAGAGTTTTGTTATTAGAGAACTGCAACCCTTTCATACTAACACAAAAAAGAGACTGGTAAAGGCCCCAAAGTTCTTCTATCGCGATTCCGGCTTGCTCCACTACATTCATAGGATTAGTGAAGTAGGGGAACTTATTGGAAATCCCATTGCAGGGAAATCATGGGAAGGATATGTGATAGAAGAGATAGCGCGAAAAGTAGGCGATAAGTACGACTTGTTTTTTTATCGTACCCAACGTGGTGCCGAGTGTGACCTGGTACTTTGCCAGAATATGGTGCCCAAAATAACGGTTGAAATAAAGCTGAGCAATTCCCCTAAGGTGAGCCGTGGATACACCGAGTCCATCCATGACCTAAAAGCGGGGCAGAATTTTATTGTTACTCCAAGTACGGAACGTTTCCCACTATCAGAGGAAGTAGAAGCCATAGGCTTTGAGGAGTTTTTGGGAATACTATAGGTTAACCGAGAAAAGCCAGTTTTTGATTATAGAAACTGTAAAACTCAAATAGTTGTTTTTTAAATTCCGATTAAATGCATAGGCTGATGGATGCCGATTGTTGTGCTTCCTTAAGGCTACAAAGCTTGTGACAAAAAAAGCCGCCCGAAAATTACTTTCAGGCGGCTTTTAAAAATTTATCAAAGTGTATTATTACTCCACTACCAATCTATGAGATTCCGTAAAATCTTCTCCTTTTACATTTACAATATAAACGCCCTCGGCCCAGTTTTGGGTATTTAGCTCAATAAGATCTTCGCTATTTCGGTTAGTGTATGTATTTGCAAAAACCTCTTTTCCAGCCATGTTCATTACCGATATCTCTATAGTAGATGTGTTGTGATTTACCTGAATATTGGTATAACCTGATTGTGTAGGGTTGGGGAATAATCTAACCTTAGCGTCAGGGCCTAAAAGTATTTGAGTAATAGATACATTCGTTCCGCTTACAAATCCATTACTGATGGCCTCGGCTACAGTGGTTCCGCTTCCATTGTCTATTTGTCCATTAGGTTTAATCAACATGCCGGCAATGTGCATATTTTCAATGTTCCAACTTGGGTCAATAGGGAACCAAAAGTTCAAAGTGTGAACATCGTTGGCATTTACAACAGCGGGAAAGCTTTTTGGCTCACCAGTAAAGCTTGGGCTTATAGCCCTGCCTACATGGTGATACATCATTTGGCTTGCGGGTACTGTGGCCGGTAGCGTGGCCCAATTGGTTCCATCTGGGGCAAATAGGTCACCATTTCCTCCACCAGCATAATAATTGGTCTGTCCATAATTGCTTGCAGTTCCTGTTACACTGTCTTCGGTAAGTACACAAGCCAGTTTCCAGCCACTGGAGGCAGCAGCCTTGAAATCAGCAGTAATGGAAACATGAAGATCACCAGTTACACTATCAATCTTTGCCCCGTTTACCAAAAATGCGGTTGGAGCCTCAGTAAGGTTGTTATTCACATCTTCCCAAATAGCACTTGGATCGATATCTGTTCCACGATCAACCAATGCACTGGGGTATCCGGAGATGAATGCTCCTATACCACCGTCATATACAGCGTTTACCATTGGATCGCCATTATGTACGGCTATCCCTTGGGCAAAGCCATGATAGTCTCTGGCCAGGAAATCCATGGCAACGGTTCCTCTTGGGCACCATCCACACCAGGTTCCGGTGGCTTCTTCTACAATCACCATTTTTCCCGCAGCAGGAACTATGGGTTTAAAGCTTATCGTCTTACTGTCGTCAGCCGGATGGCCATCAGCACCTAGTCCGTTTACATTAGAAACGGTAGCGGTAATGGTGTTGGAGTTACTGCTAATCATTATTCCTGCACTCATCTCTACATCATAAGTACCCATGGAAGGGATGCTAACGTTGGTTACTGTTTCAGTAATTTGACTTCCATTGTAATCTACAGCAAGGTCAAAGGAGGTGATTGTGGTGGTACCTAAGTTCTTAATTTGAACTACAGGTGTGTTGCTGGCACCAACAATGGTAACGTTTCCAAGGTCTATGTAATAGGCTGAAGCGTTTACTGCCGGTAAGGTGAATGGTGTATGGCTAAAGCTTACATCATCTATCCAAAAGGTGGCTAGATTATTCCCACCCAGAGTAGTACTGTTGGTGGGGTAGATGTCTATAGAGGCAACTTGGTTTTCATCATTCTGAAAGCTTCCCTGTGAAACGCCATCGAGAAAAACTTCCCATAAATTGGTATTGAGATTAACTTCCAGTTTAAAGGTAAACCAGGTATCCATAGGAAAAGGAACCTTAATTACTTGATTGGATTGATGTGAAACATACATGATGCTATCCTGAGTAAACTGGCAATCCAAAGCCCAGGTAGTACCTATTACGGCCTCGGCCTGAAAATTGAAATAAGCGCCTTTGCCGCTGGGGATGTATAAGTCATGCTCATATACAAAGTCTCCCGTATTATGTGCAGCACCAAATTCCAGTACTACATCCTGTGGCCCGCCTGTGGCTACAGTTGAATTAAAGTAAATAGAGTTGTTTCCGCTACTGGCTTGAGTGGCGTCCACCTGGGCATCTTCAGTAGTACCAACAGTGCCACTCCAGGTGGTCCAGTTCGGGTCTTCCACACCTATGTAGTCTCCTACCGTTAGGGTGTCGAAATTCTGGGTGTACTGTGCGTTAAGACAATAGCTTGCCATAACAGTAAGTAACAAGTATATTTTTTTCATAAATTAAAAAATTAGTTATACAGAAATTAGGGATTTGCTAATGTAAGAATATCAGTTCGGCAAACTACTTATTAATGATTCTTCAAAACCTTTTGTGGGTTTAAATATCTCTGGTGATGTTCCTGCTATATTTGCAGCAAATCCCAATGGAATGGACAGGCTGATGGATACCAATGGAGAGAATTTTTCTTCGGAAGAGTTTGAAATAGAGAAAAAACTGCGCCCCATAAGTTTTAATGACTTTGCCGGGCAGGAGAGTGTATTGGAGAATTTGCAAATATTTGTGCAGGCAGCCAACCAGCGTACAGAAGCACTGGATCATGTATTGCTGCATGGCCCTCCCGGGCTTGGGAAAACCACTCTTGCCCACATACTGGCCAATGAGCTGGGAGCCGGTATCAAAATAACTTCAGGACCTGTTATAGACAAACCCGGGGATTTAGCGGGGCTTCTTACCAACCTCGAGGAAAGGGATGTTCTTTTTATTGATGAAATTCACCGGCTAAGCCCCATAGTTGAGGAGTACTTATACTCGGCTATGGAGGATTACCGGATAGATATAATGATCGAATCCGGGCCCAATGCACGCAGCGTACAGATCAATTTGAATCCGTTTACACTGATTGGTGCCACTACACGATCCGGATTGCTTACATCGCCTCTAAGGGCCCGATTTGGGATCAATAGCCGCTTACAGTATTACTCAACCGAATTGCTTTCTACCATAATAGAGCGTTCAGCAGAAATTCTGGAAGTGCCCATACATGAAGACGCAGCCATAGAAATAGCCCGAAGGAGTAGAGGAACACCTCGTATTGCCAATGCTTTATTGCGCAGAATGCGCGATTTTGCCCAGGTAAAGGGTGATGGTACCATAGATCTTGAAATTGCGCGATTTGGCCTCAATGCCCTTAACGTGGATGAATATGGTTTGGATGAAATGGATAATAAAATCCTGACCACTATTATAGATAAGTTTAAAGGTGGGCCAGTTGGGGTGGGCACCATCGCCACTGCCGTGGGAGATCAGGCTGGTACTATTGAAGAGGTTTATGAGCCTTTCCTAATACAAGAGGGTTTTATAATGCGCACCCAGCGTGGACGTGTAGTTACTGATAAAGCCTATAAACATTTGGAACGGGAGCGCCCTGCTTCTCAAGGCGGACTGTTTGATTTGTAAAGTTAAAGACTAAATCCCCTGAAGGATTGGCCTATGATGAGTTTCGTAGAAAAGCCAGGTGAAACTTTCTCCAGAGAAGTGTCGAAGTGTAGCGGAGCGAAACGGATGGGCTTCGAAGAGAAGTAAACCGTAGCTTTTAAGAAATATATAAGCCCTGCCCGTTCGGTTAGGCGGCTTGATTTTTTCGTTCTTTTTGATCAAGCAAAAAGGACAGTGAGAACATATCCAAAGAGATGATGGTTTTTGTGATAAAGCAAGAATTGGACTTCTTATATTGATGAAACTGCTGATATTGTTAATGCCGAATTCTAAAGCAACATATTCTAAACTTATAAAAGCCGAAGCCAAACGCCTTGGCTTCTTGGATTGTGGTATTTCCAAAGCAGAGTTTTTGGAAGAGGAAGCTCCTCGTTTAGAGGAATGGTTAAATCGAAATTACCACGGTGAGATGAAGTGGATGGAAAACCACTTCGATAAACGGCTCGATCCACGAAAGCTGGTGGATGGCGCTAAATCTGTGATTTCTGTAATTCTCAATTATTTGCCTGAAGAAAAGCCAAAAGACCCAAGCGCCCCAAAAATTGCCAAATACGCCTATGGCGAGGATTACCATTTTGTAATCAAGCGAAAGCTAAAGGCACTGACTGAATTTATTCAGGAAGAAATAGGAGAGGTTGGGGGCCGTGCTTTTACGGACTCTGCCCCGGTAATGGATAGGGCCTGGGCTGAGCGATCTGGCTTGGGCTGGACAGGTAAACACACGTTGTTGTTAACCAAAAACACAGGCTCATTTTACCTTATCGGTGAATTGATAGTGGATTTAGAGTTGGAGGCAGATCATGCTGTGGCCAATCACTGTGGTAGTTGCACCCGTTGTATAGATGCCTGCCCAACCGATGCCATCGTTGAACCAAGTTTGGTGGATGCTACCAAATGTATCTCCTACCTCACTATAGAGCTTAAGGATCAAATTCCTCAGCAATTTACCGGACAAATGCAGGGCTGGGCTTTTGGCTGTGATATCTGTCAGGATGTATGTCCCTGGAACCGTTTTAGTAAACCCACAAAAGTGGAGGAGTTTAGGCCTCATCCCGAAATGCCGGATATGAACAAAAATGATTGGGAAGAAATTACCGAAGATGTTTTTAAGAATATTTTTAAAAAATCTGCTGTAAAGCGAGCGAAGTACGCTGGATTAAAGCGCAATATTTCCTTTCTGAAAAAGGAAGGCTAATTATTCAACTCCCATATTATAAACCAGGGCAAAGCTCAATACAATGTTCTTTTGCCCGTAGTTTCCAAATCGCTTTATGGAAGGGTTGTCAGCAGGATTGGAATTTCCATCCCTGATACTGGTAAGTGAGTTGTTTGTTCGGAAGTTGATATGAACCTTTTCTGTAAAGTGCCAGCTAACACCAACTATACCCGTTAAGCTAAATTGGTTGTAGGGAGGAATACTTTCCCGTTCGAAGCCATCCCAAGCCTCGTTAGAATAAACATTGATATCTAATGCGGGTCCTATTTCAAAGGAAAGGTCTTTCCAGCGATATTGAAAAAGCAGTGGAATTTCAAAATAGCCTAAGGAGAGTTTATAGAAATTGCTGGTATCACTAGCGGGTTCTTTGGCTCCCTTTTGCATAAATGCCAATTCCAGTGCCAGTTTTGAGTTTTCCGTGAGGTTTACCGCAGCATAAAATCCGGCATTTAAACCAGCCTTATCATATCCTCCGAGATTATCTCCATGTACCTGACTGGCCGTCATGCCCAGGTAAAAGCCTCCCTTAAAATTTTGAGCACCAGCAGTGGTGCCCAAAATTAAGAAGGTTGTTATTGCTATTAACTTAGTGAAATGACGCATGATGAGCTTCTAAAACTTCCTGAGTAATCTTGTTATATACAAACACCACGGCAGAGCAGTTTTTGATTTTCCAGTCGGGATTGGCAGGCAGGGTATAGTTCTTTACCAAAATCTGACCCTTGGTAAAACTACCTGCTGAAATTTGCTCACCAGTCATTCCTGCAAATGAGCTTCTGAATACGTGGTTATGTACATAATCATTAATATTAACATTGTTATCCAGTTGTGGAGCAACAATGCTATCCTCTACCAAATAGGCCGTAAGATTAACGGCATCAGTATTAATGTCGGTAAGTGCCAAAACATTTGCACGCAGGCTAAAGGAGTTTGAGGCAGAGTCGTATTCAAAATCTGAGGTAATGGTAAACTCTGCTGGTATAGCTAGTCTTTCCTGTAAAAGCTTATCCCAATCAGCTGGGTTTTTAAAAACCTTATCGGGATAACCGGCACGGTCAAACATTCCACCGGGCAAACCTCCGGATCCCATAAATTTCCATAGATCATCAGCTTCGGTTGTTCTGAAGTCATAAGGTCTTTGACCATTAGGGATGGCGAAGGAGCTGGCGTGCAAGGCCACTGTAACCACATTATTAGGAGCGGCATCGAGATACCCGGCTATTTTACGCGCACCATTGGGGCAAAATGTACAACTGGTGCCGGTGAACTCTTCAATAAGCACAGTTTTGTTGCCCTGAGGTAAATCAATAAACCCATAGCCATCCTTAAGAGGCTTTTCAATTTTGTCGCAAGCCATTAAGGCGAGGCCTGCTACTACTATTAATCCAATTTTTTTCATTGTTGTAATCTTTTAAAAATTACTGGTAACACCGATGGCAAAGCCATTTGAAGCTGGCACCGTGCGGCAAATACCTCCTACACAAAAAACGCCTGCTTGTTGGCGTCCATATCCTAATTGAAATCTTGTAGTACCAACCGTGTATCCGAGATTAACATTAACATAGTGTATTTGCAAATCAGTATCAGGGTTGCCGTAATTGTAGGCATCCTGCACAGCGAAAAACCAATTGGGGGCGATCGAGTACTCCAAAAGTACCAATGCCCAGTCTCCACGGTCTTGCTTTACACCATTATCATCAGTACCTGTAAACAATCCCTGAAATTCCATACGCAGGGAGTGACGCGGCTTTATTTTGTACATTAACTCTACCACTGCAGCATTTATATGATAGGGGTGTGACTCATCACCACTGATGTAATAGTTGTAATCATTGGCACCTTTCCTTTGATAGTCATTGTTGAAAATGAAGTTATAATAGGTGAAGGTACCCTTCCATTTTTTGTTCAGTTTTTTCTTTACAGAAACATGAATGTCCTGAAAATACTTAATATCACCAAAGCCCAAAAAGTTGGATTGATAACCTTCGCTACCTGCCTGAGTGAATATTGGATTGCCGTTTCCGTCTACTGCTGGTAAGCTGTCAGCCGGGTTGTAGATCGGTCGATCCAGTCGGTTTCCGTTTTCATCCACATACTCCTTGTCCAAACTTTGGCTTACGGCATAGCTTAAGGTAAGCTGCATGCCGTATTTACCGCCAAGTGGGGTCTTCTTTTTGAAGTTATAGGATAGCTCAGCCTGTAATCCCTGTTCGCCAACAGCTTGTGTGCTAAAGGCGTATAAGGCAGGAAGGGCATAGGTATGAAGTGTTGTGAGTGAAGGGAGGTAGTTAATCAACAATTGCTGAGGATCCGTTACCCTTTGAGACCTGAAAGAGAAGTTGTCATATCTCTTTATGCCAACCGAAATTCCAAGATTGTTTTTGGCATAAGAACCTGTAAGGTAGAGCGCTGTTCCATCTTTATAGATAAAGCCATTGTCCACGGCAGGGTCATTAGCCTTATAGGCAAATTCACCAAAAAAGTTAAAAGTACTGGTAATAAGATTTGCTCTTACAGCTGCGGCTGCCACGTTTTGCGGCAAATCATAAATGGGATCGTCAGCGGCCTGAAATTTACTTACATAGCTACCACCAATTAAGAAGTTGGTATTGCTTTCCCATTTAAGGGAGTTTCTCAGGCTCCACTCAATGTCAGCACCTCTAACTATGCCTTCACTTTTTTCAAAATAGTTTCTCTGGCGACCAATAACACCTCGTATTACCACGCCATCAGTGGCGGTAAAGGCCATTTTAAGGCCATCAAGGTTGTTGTCGATACCCAGGCCACGCTCCTCATAGGCGCGAAGCACAAGGCCGCTGCCAAACTGCTCGTAAAAATTACCCACGGTAACATCAAAACGGTCTTTGGTAAAGCGTGCATACCTATAGGTGATACCCTCTCCTTTATAGCCGGATGGAAGGCCCACACGGTTGTTTTGATAGTTTTCGTAGCGTATACCGGCAGAAAAGTTTCCTCTTCTGTAAGTAAGGTTTAAAAATCCGGTACCTAAAAAGCGCTCATCCGGATAGGCTTCGCCCAAGGGGTCGATTAGCGTGTCTTTTAGGTAATATTGGCCATCAGCCTGAAAGTTTCCGCTGATGGTTCCAAAGTCAAATTTGTTGGCTAGATCTTGAGCAATAGCCGATTTCGCCCCAATTACCAGGACGGCACAAAGTAGTACTCTTTTCACAGGATGTAGTTTTTATTCTTCTATAGATCCGGTGGTTACCAGTTGTTCAATAAGCTCATAAAGGTGATCCTCATCACCGGGAATGTAGCCGTTGTGCTGCCACACTATGTTTCCCTCGCCATCAAGCAAAAATGTGTGTGGAATATTGTTTACGTTTAAAGCCCTTCTTAAGTCAGAATTTTCATCAAGATAAACTTCATACTCCCAACCCTGGCTGGTAATAAACGGACGTACTTTGGCTGATTGGCGGCTGTCATCAATAGATATAGCGATAACCTTTACTCCGGTTTCTTCCTGCCAGTCTGCATACATATCGTTAATAGCGGTAAGCTCACGGATGCATGGTTTGCACCAGGTTGCCCAAAAGCTTATAACTACGGGCTTACCATCATTAGAAAGGGTGGAGGCGTCAACAGTGTTGCCTTGCATATCCTTTATCTGAATAGCTGGCATTTTTTCCTGTGCCTGAGCAGATAGGCTTAAAATGATGCCAAATACGATTGTGCTAAATAGTTTTTTCATGTTGCAATAATATTAAATACGATTAAAAAGGGAAGCCACACCCTGAGGGTGTGGCTTCCTTATTTCAATGATTACACCAAAAATTATTTTGTAATCGAAATTCTCATTGTAGAAGACTTATCTCCTGAATTCAAAGTAAGGAAGTAAACTCCCTTGGCAAGGTTCTCAGTGCTAACAGTTGCAGAGTTTGCATCAGTATAGCTTTGAGTCATTACAGTTTGGCCGATAGCGTTTACCAACTCAAAAGAGAAGTCACTGGTTTCAGCAAGCTCAATGTTAAAGAAGTCACTTGCAGGATTTGGGAAGATATTAGCCTGAAGAGCTTCAACTTCTGCAATGCTTACTACATTGGTAAGTTTCTTTTCGCTGGCATTTACAACTTCACCACCTTTTTTGTTGTCTAAAAGAAGAGCTACAACCTGAACGTGATTCGGGTTGATAACAGTTGAGGGAAGGTTAACGTTAAAAGAATAGGTTACTTCTTGCTCAAAAGTAAGCGTGGCAGGAACACTACCAACAGCTCCGCTGTAAGATGGCTCAATAGCTCTGGCAACATGGTGATATACCATTTGGCTGGCAGGAACAGGGTCAGGAGCAGTAGCATAGTCAAAACCTTTGGCATCTGGTAACGGACCTCTACCGCCTCCGGCATAATAGTTCACCTGGTTGTACTGTGAACTTGTTCCGGTAACACCGTCTTCCTTAAATACAAGAACAAAACGGAAGTCATTGTCAGAACCGTCAACGAGGAATTTAGATTTTACATCTACTTTCACTGCTCCGCTAGATTGGTAATCAACATTAGTGATTTCAAGAGAAGCTGCAGGGATAACTGCAAGTCTTTGGTTCATGGCACCTTCCATAACTGATCCCGTGCCAATACCTTGGTCTGGGAATGTACGGTCAGCTGTAAAGGTTGGGAAGTTTCCAACCATGTTGTTGTCATATGCGGTAACAGCCATAGGGTCATTATTGTGTACAGCAACTAGTACTGCATCATCATGATGATTCATGGCCATGTACTCCATAGCTACAGCACCACGAGGGCAGAAACCACACCATGTACCGGTTCTTTCTTCGATAAATACTTTTCTGGTAGGAGGATTAGCAGTAACAACCACTTTACCAGTGATCTTGTCATTTGCAGGGTTTGGATCTGCAGAACCATTGATGTTTGATAACCACATTTCAATAGAATATACTCCGGAAGCAGTTGGAGTCCACTGGGTGGGGCTTGAAATTGTCTTGAATTCACCACTACCAATGGAAGCACTGGTTACAGCAGAGGTAACTGTAGCGCCACCATTTACTGAGTAGTTGAAATCAGCAGTAGAAATAGGAGTAACTCCCATGTTTCTGAATAAACCTTCAACAGTTAAAGGTGTGTTAGGAGCAATAATGTTGCTAACTTTTTCCTCAACAGCCATTACATCACCATTTGGAGGTGTTCCATAAGCCATTTCATAAAAGGTATTGTCTGAAGGGTCTGATCCATTTCCAGAGGTAGCCGTAGTACGACTTTGAAGGGCAGGTGAATTACCAATAGAAATATAGTCTGTGGTGCTTATCTGCAAACCAGCTGTTAAGGCTACGTTATTGGCTCCATCATAGGTTCTTTGATCAACAATGTAAATCTTGTTGGTGGTTTCTTCTAAAACAATAGACCAGTAAGTCCAGTTAGAAGCTCCTGTAAGAAGCGGGTGAGAGGCTGAAGTCCAGGAAATCCAGTGCTGACGGTTGGGAGCTGTACCCAAGGTCTTTGTGCGGATTTTGTCATTGGCGCCTGTAAGAGCAATACCCCAAACCATGATTGATTTTTCCGGGATAATACCAGAAGGAAGGGCTGCGTTAGTTGCGGGTGGAGGAGTGCCAGGTACGGCAGCAAAAGTAACAACACCTGTGTTGGAAACTACATAAGACGATTCAGTGGCTCCATTAAACATAAAGGTAAATGGAATCGTTTGTGCAGCACTCCAGGTAGGTGTAGTAGTGGTCGACATTACATCGGCCCATCCTAATTCAGCAGGTTGTTCTGCTTCATTGTTTAGGTTGCCAGGATTGAAGCCAGCATCTAAAGCCGGAATCATGTAGTAACTCTGAGCGAACATACCAATGCTCACTAGCGAAACCATTACTAAGGAATAAAAGTTTTTCATTTAAAGTAATCTAAAATTAATATTAGGACGGTAAAATAAAGGAAAACACAAGACTAAAACAACATATGGTATAATCTTTTATCTTTGCCAACCTACTATAAATGGAGTATTATGAGAAGAATCCTACTTTCCTTAGTCTTAGTGAGTTTTGCTTTAGCGGGAACTGCACAGACAAAAAATTTTTACTATCCCTACGGTACTACTGTAGATGAGGCAGGCATGGCCGCTGGAAGTTTTTCAACACCCTTAAAGTTTAAGAAAAATCAGGCAGGTGATCCCATTACATTTATGTGGAGAGTACTTTCTGTAGATACAATCGAATCTTCTGTAGGTGCTGCCGCAAATTTTGGGATGTGCGATAATGTATCATGCTACACCAACTTTTTGAATAAGGATTTTACCATGACCGAAGTTTCGGGTGCACTTTATGGAACCTTCAAGTTACAGGGTTTTACCGTTACGGGAGATGTTAAGGTTGCCATGTGTGTAATGGTTTGGGATGCCAGTGCGCCCAATATTGCAGATACGGTGTGTCTTAGCTGGAGAACGGATAACTGGGTTACTGTGGATGAGTTTAAAGTAGCATCTGATATATCAGTGTATCCGAACCCTGCCACTAACTTTCTTAATGTATCCTATAATTTAGGTACAGGTAATACCGGCACCTTTGAGTTGGTTAACCTTGTTGGCTCAACTGTTTACAAGAAGAATCTAACAGAAAAGGATAGTAAGTTTAATTTGAATATCGAAAAGCTTCCTAAAGGTGTTTATTTTTATTCTATAAAAAATAATAATGGAAAAGTGCTAACCACGCGTAAGCTGGTTGTGCGCTAGGATTATAGAAAATCTTTTGAAAGCCATTTCGCTTTATTTCAGCGGGATGGCTTTTTTTATTTCATGGGTATATGAAATTTCTATTTTTGCCGTTCTTAAACCCTGTCGAGCAAAAAAATCTTAAATAAAACCTGTCCGGGCGGATGATTTATCACATAAACGGAGACGTAGTCGAAGTAACGCCAGCATTTGCCGTAGTGGAATGTGCTGGAGTAGGGTATCTTATCCATACTACACTAAACACTTTTATTGCCATTAGCAATGCCAAAAAGGTAAAGCTATACATACACCCTATATATAAGGAAGACTCTCAGGTGCTCTTTGGGTTTCACGATAAATCAGAGCGAGAGATTTTTACCCAGCTGATTTCAGTTTCGGGAGTTGGCGGCAATACAGCAAGAGTTATATTGAGCAGTCTTTCCACGGAGGAGGTGGTTGAAGCGATCTCCCATGAAAATGTGACTTTGCTGAAATCGATTAAAGGTATAGGAGCAAAAACGGCTGAACGCATTATTGTTGATCTCAAGGATAAGGTTTCCGGAATTGCGGTAAGTTCATCAATTGCAGGAGTGGTGAGTTCGGCCAAGTCAGAGGCCAGTTCTGCATTGGAGGTGCTGGGATATGCTCCTCGCCAAACAGAGAAAATTATTTTGCAGATAACTAAGGAGCATCCTGATGCCGGGGTGGAGGATATCATTAAGCAAGCGCTTAAAAGATTGTAATGAAGCAGGGACTACGGACGCTACTGAGCTTGTTGGCTTTTCTTACCGCCATTATTACCCTGGCGGGAATATCAGGATCACGAACGATCTCGGATCTTGCTATATATGATGGTTTGATGCCTCTTGATACTGGCGATCCCGATACTTTGATATACCCCATAAAAGGTACGGGAGGTCTTTATGGAAATAATCCATCCAACTATACAGAGGAAGTGGATTACGATGAAAGTACTGGTCAGTACATCGTAACCCAAAAAATTGGTAATCTGGTGGCAAAGCCGCCCATGTTTATGACTCCTGAGGAGTATAAGGATTATGTGGCCAGAAAGCAGGCCAGCGAGTATTGGGCCGCAAAAACACAGAGTGATGAGGCCGCCAAGGCCGAAGGACGTGATCCCGGAAGCTCTTTAATTCCTCAGTTGCAGGTAAACAGCCAGCTCTTCAATAAGATTTTTGGAAGTAATACCATTGACATTCGCCCGCAAGGGTATGCTGAATTGCGCTTTGGTGGGCGCTATCAAAAAATTAACAATCCACTGATTCCAGAAAGGAACAGAAGCACCTTTACCTTTGATTTTGACCAGCGTATCCAAATGAACGTTACCGGTAAGGTAGGAGAGAAGCTTACCCTGGCTACAAATTACGATACCGAGGCTACCTTTAGTTTTGAAAACCAAACCAAAATAGAATATACCGGTGATGAGGATGACATCATTAAAAAGATTGAGCTGGGAAACGTAAGTCTGCCGCTAAACAGTTCTTTGATAAATGGTGCTCAAAGCCTTTTTGGGGTGAAGGCCCAAACGCAGTTTGGTAAATTGACTTTGACCGGGGTTGTGGCTGAGCAACAAAGTCAGTCTTCATCAATAAATGTGCAGGGAGGTGCCACAACTACCGAGTTTGAAATCAGTGCTGATCAATACGAAGCCAACCGTCACTATTTTCTTTCACACTATTTCCGCGACAGATATGAGCAGTTTCTTTCTACAAGACCACTAATCGCTTCGCCAGTACAAATTACCAAGGTGGAAGTTTGGGTAACCAATACGCGGCAATCCACCGAGAGCAACAGAAATATTGTGGCTTTTATGGATTTGGGAGAGCGCGACAATGCCGGAGCCTATCGGAATTCACAAGCTAATTTACCGGGCCCGGATATTTTTAGCCGTTTTAATCCCGCTGAACGTTTTCCGGATAACGGTAATAACTCACTTAACCCTGAACAGCTGCAGGCTGATATACCCGGTGTGAGAAGTATTTCCCAGGCCACAACCAGCCTTAGCAATGCCGGTTATCAGGAAGCCATCGAATTTACCGAACTCTCGAATGCACGTAAGCTTAGCCCCAATGAGTTTAGCTACGATCCGCGTTTGGGATTTATCTCGCTGAACTCAGCCCTTAATCAGGATGAAGTGCTGGCTGTGTCTTTCCAGTTTACGGCCGGTGGAAAAACCTTTCAGGTGGGTGAGTTTTCAACGGATGGAGTTACCCCTCCTAAAACCCTTATCGTAAAGATGCTGAAGAGCACCATCCTTAATGTGAAGGTGCCGATGTGGGATTTGATGATGAAAAACGTCTATAGCCTTAATGCCTTTCAGGTAAACCAGGAAGACTTCAGGCTGGAAGTGCTTTATCGCAATGACGAAACAGGAACCCCGATTCCATTTTTGCCGGAAGGCAACCTTAATGATGACTTATTGGTTAGGGTTACGGGACTGGATACTCTGAACAGTAATAACGACCCACAGCCGGATGGTTTCTTTGACTTTATCCCTAATATTACTATCAATCCGCAAACCAGCCGCATTTTCTTCCCGGTGCTGGAGCCTTTTGGTAGCAATCTGGCCAAGCGGATTACCGATGAGGAAATACGCGAGAAATATGTGTTTCAGGAACTTTATGACTCTACCCGCTTTAAGGCACAGAATGAAACTCAACTCAACAAGTTTTTAATTAAAGGTCAGTTTAAATCTTCCTCGTCAAGCGAGATATCACTAAATGCCTTTAATATCCCGAAAGGATCGGTAAAAGTATCTGCCGGAGGGCAGGCATTGCAAGAGGGTGTTCACTATACCGTGGATTATAACCTTGGCCGTGTAAAGATTATTGATGAAGGTATACTTGCATCGGGCACTCCTATAAAGGTGGATTTTGAAAACAATGCTGTTTTTAATTTCCAAACCCGAAATTTCATGGGGATTAATGCGGATTACCGTTATAATGACAATTTGAATATTGGTGCCACACTGGTTCGTCTTTCTGAAAAACCACTTACACAAAAGGTAAACATAGGCTCGGAGCCTATAGCCAATACCATGTGGGGAATGAATGCATCTTTCTCTAAGGATGCGCCTTATTTAACCCGTTTTGTAGATGCCATCCCCTTTATTGAAACTAAGGAGAAATCCAATATTACCATTTCCGGAGAGTTTGCTCAGTTAATACCCGGTTCACCAAGAGGAATTGAAATTAATGGCGACCCTACCACGTATCTGGATGATTTTGAAAGCAGCCAAACCACCATTGATATTAAAAACCCTATAGCGTGGAGGTTGGCAAGTACGCCAGGTAATCAACCTGACCTTTTCCCTGAAGGCTCACTTAATGGCTTGGAGTATGGCTTTAACAGAGCGCACCTGGCCTGGTACACCATTGATCCGCTTTTTCACAGGGAAAATGGTTCGGCACCGGATAACATTAATAAAAACAAGCAACTTCAGTCGGGGCAATTTGTAAGAAGGGTATATGTAAATGAGGTGTTCCCAAATATAAACTTGTCTCCGTCAGATGTGCAGAATATCCCAATGCTGGATTTGGCTTTTTATCCAAACAAAAGAGGGCCTTACAACTTTGATGTTGAACCCACGGCTGTTTCTGCGGGATTGGCACCTGATGAAAGCGGAGATCTTGCTGATCCAAAAAGCAGATGGGGTGGTATAATGAGGGATTTGAGCACCACCAACTTTGAAGAGCAAAATATTGAGTTTATACAGTTCTGGATTATGGATCCCTATTATGAGAACGGCAATTATCCTGATGAACCGGACTTTAATGGACCCTCAGAAGAAAATGGAGGATTTCTTTATATAAACCTGGGAAGTGTTTCTGAGGATATACTCAAGGATGGACAACAGGCTGTTGAAAATGGAATTCCATCTGATGGTGATCCTAGCAAGCTGGATAGTACTGCCTGGGGACTTGTACCAAAAGTGAGGCCTACCGTTGTGGCTTTTGACAATGAGCCTGCTGTAAGAAATGCCCAGGATGTAGGTTATGACCTCTTAAGTTCTGATCAGGAGCGTACCTACTCGGATGGCGTTAGACTTCCCTACCTGCAAAGGTTGGAGGCTCTTTATAGCTCGGGGCAAAACTCCCCGGCATACCAAAAGGCTGTAAATGACCCTGCAAATGATAACTTTCTTTATTACAGGGGTAGCAGCTTTGATCAGGCTAATGCCGGAATTTTGGCACGATACTATAATTACAACGGAACAGAAGGCAACAGTAACACTTCTCAGGTGGACGGAGTTTCGGCTTTTGCAACCAATCAGCCGGATGTTGAGGATATAAACCGTGACCAAACGCTGAGCAAAACCGAGGCCTATTACCAGTATAGAATTAGCCTTAGGAAAGAGGATTTAACAACGGTCGGTCAGAATTACATCACTGATATAAGGCGTGAAGTTTCTTCAGAACCGCAGCCTGATGGCGAAACTCATAAAGCCAATTGGATACAATTTAAGGTTCCCGTGTTTTCACCAGACAAAAAGGTTGGTCCTGTAAGTGATTTTCGTTCTATCCGCTTTATCAGGATGTTTATGCAGGGTTGGGGAGAGCCTGTTGTAGTGCGTTTTGCAAAGCTTGAGTTGGTGCGAGGTGAGTGGAGACGATATGCTTTCAATTTGGATCAGTTTGGGGATGAACTAAACAGCGATGATGATGAAAGCACCCTGTTTGATGTAAATGCTGTGAATATTGAGCAAAACGGTAATCGTAGCCCTATTCCCTACAAATTGCCTCCGGGTATTGATCGTCAGGTATTATTTGGTACTACTGCTGCTACACAGCAAAATGAGCAGTCTCTATCATTAAGAGTTTGTGGGTTAAAGGATGGTTCGGCCCGTGCAGTATTCCGTAACCTCAATTTTGACATGAGGAATTACAACCGTCTTAAGATGTTTACTCATGCTGAGGATGGTAGAACGGCAACACCTGGTAATCCCATTATTAATGAACTGAAGGATGGCGACCTTACCGTTTTTATTAGAATGGGTAGTGATTATAGCCAAAACTATTATGAATATGAGTTACCTCTAAAAGTTACGCAACAGAATGGTGGGCCTTATGAGGAGGAACAAATCTGGCCTGCAGAAAATGATTTTGATTTTGAGTTGGATCTTCTTAAGGAAGTGAAACTGGAGCGTGATCGGGTGTATCGCAATGATCCATCAGCTAACCTAACCCAGCGTTATAGCGTGATAAAGGGTAATGCAACAGTTTCCGTGGTAGGAGCGCCTAACCTTAGTAACGTACGGACCATGATGATTGGGGTGCGCAACCCTAAGAAACGATTGGCTAATGATACAGATGACGGCATGGAGAAATGTGCCGAAATATGGGTAAATGAACTCAGGCTTACAGACTTTGACCAACGTGGAGGCTGGGCAGCCAATGCCAGGGTAGCTGCTCAGTTGGCAGATTTTGCCAATGTTAGTGTAAGCGGAAGTATGAGTACTGTGGGCTTTGGTAGTATTGATCAAACTGTAAGTGAAAGGCAAAAGGAAACCGTTTATGCTTATGACCTTCAATCCAGTTTTGAGCTTGGAAAGTTTTTCCCAAAGGAAACAGGTATTCGCATCCCAATGTTTATTGGCAGCAGTGAGCAGTGGTCCAATCCTCAGTTTAACCCGCTTGACCCGGATATTGAGTTTGCCGATGCCCTGGCCAACCTGGAAGACGATCAGGCAAGAGCCGACCTAAAGGAAATTTCTCAGGATTATACCCGCAGGCAATCCATAAACTTCACTAATGTAAAAAAGGAGCGGGCTGGTAAGCGAATCCAAAAAACCCCAATGCCCTGGGATATTGAAAACCTTAGTGCCACTTATTCCTTTACCGAAACCTTCCGCAGAAACATCTCTGTAAAAGAAGATAAAAGACAGGATCACCGAGGGCAGTTGAACTATACCTATCGTATACAGGCCAAGCCCTTTGAGCCTTTTAAAAATACTACATGGCTGCAGAATAAGAATCTCGCATTGATTAAAGATGTTAATTTCTATTATCTTCCTAAGCAGTTCTCGGCCATTGGGTCTATAGATCGTACTACTCATTTACTTGAGATGCGCAATACCAATGATCCGTTTAATGACGATGCACGACTGCCCGTTACCGAAAACAACTCCTTTAACTTCAACAGGCAGTATAGTTTACTTTTTGACCTTACCCGTAATCTTAAGCTCGATTTTAATGCCAATATGCGCACGCGTATTGATGAGCTGGTGGGAGTAGACCCTGCAACCAATCAAGAGTATGGAGCGGACGAAAAGAAAGCTGAAATCTGGAATAACCTAAGTGACTTTGGTCGTCCAACTAATTATCACCAAACGGTAAATATCAACTGGCAAGTACCAATTAATAAGCTTCCATTACTGGATTTTGTGAGTACACAAGCTCGCTATACCGGAGATTATGATTGGTCAACCACCTCATTAGCGGGTATAGATCCCGATGGTCCGGATTCATTAAACTTTGCCAATACCATTCAAAATAATCAGCAATGGCAATTGAACAACAACTTTAACCTGATAAGTCTTTATAACAAGGTTCCTTATTTGCGTAAGGTAAATGAAGGCAAAGGTAACAAGGGTAGGGCCGTAAGGGAAAGAGGCCCCCGAACTCCCGGAGTTGACAGAGCTAAAGAGGATGATGCAAAGAAGGATGACGAGGAGGAAAGTGTATTTGATAAAATTTTGGCTGGTGGCGCCCGTGGATTGATGATGGTGCGCAGTGCTTCTGCCAACTATACCCGTGGAGAGGGAACCATACTTCCCGGCTTTTTGCCCGAAGCTACCTTCCTGGGGATGGATCAAAACTTTAACTCCAATGGTAGTGCCCCCGGGTTCCCGTTTGTGTTTGGAGCTCAAACTGACATTCAGCAGGATGCTTTGGATAACGATTGGTTAACACAATCTTACTTGTTGAGTACCCAATACGCCAAAACCTTTAATGAAAACATGAACTTCAGGGTAACGGTAGAGCCCCTGAATAGCCTGAGAATTATCCTTACCGCCCAAAAAACGGAGTCTTCTAACATATCGTCCTTCTTTAGATTTGATCAGGATGAACAAAGAATTATGGAGCAAAGCCGCTTTGAAACTCAGAACTACTCTATCAGTTACTTTATGATGGGTACGGCTTTCGAAAATATAAAGTCTCCAAGCTTTTCTTCTGAGGCTTATGAAACCTTTAGAAAGTACAGATTGGATGTGTCGCAACAATTGGCCGAGCAGTATGCCAATGGGCAGGGGCAGGAATTTGGTTACAGGCCAGACTTTGTAGCTAGTAACGATAGTATTGAAGGCCATTATAAGTATTACAGCCTTTCTCATCAGGAAGTATTGATTCCGGCATTCCTGGCAGCCTATTCAGGTAAGGATATTAATGGTTACGATCTTAATGCTAAAAAGAGTATTCCGCTTCCCAACTGGACTCTTACCTACGATGGGCTTAGTAAAATAAAGTGGTTTCAGCAGTTTTTCAGCAGTGTGGTGCTTAACCATGGCTATCGCTCTACTTATACTATTAGCAGCCGACAAACCAACTTGTTGTACACCGAAGCACTGGAGGACAATCCCACCAAGCCACCATTAGATATTAATGGCGATTTATTGCCTCAAATGCAGATTTCGGCTATAGTGCTTACCGAGCAGTTTGCCCCTTTAATTGGTTTTAACGTAAAGCTTAAAAACAGTACTACACTCCGTTTGGAGTATAAAAAGGATAGAAATCTGGTGCTTGGTTTATCTAACAATCAGATTACCGAAACCAAAGGTCAGGAGTGGGTAATTGGAGCGGGATACATTATTAAGGATGTTAAACTTGGTTTTATCAGCCTTGGGCCGCGCAGAACAAACCCCGTGAGTAATCTTGAGTTGAAACTCGATTTTGGCATACGTGAAAACCTAACCGTAATCCGCAGAATTATTGAAGATGTGGATCAGGTTACAGCCGGACAGACTATTTATACTCTAAAGTTTTCTGCGGATTATCAGATTAGCAAGCGAGTGCTGGCCAAGATCTTCTATGACATGAACTTATCGCGTTATGAGGTGTCTAATGCCTATCCGATTGATACACATCAATTCGGAATCAGCATCCGTCTGAACCTAGGTACCTAGGGTTTTAGCACATGAATATGGGTAATGAAATAATTTACCAAATACTTGATGTTATATGTCACCTGTTCATTTGATAAATAAAATTAAATTTGCCCGCAAATAGCCAATAAATGAATTTTCCAGCAGAACTTAAATACACCAAAGACCACGAGTGGGTAAAGGTGGAAGGCGACATCGCCATAGTAGGTATCACTGAATTTGCTCAATCAGAGTTAGGTGATATCGTTTTTGTAGAGATTGAAACTGAAGGTGAAGAGCTAGATAGAGAGGAAGTGTTTGGATCTGTGGAAGCAGTGAAAACAGTATCCGATCTTTTTATGCCTTTATCTGGGGAGGTAATTGAATTCAACAGTGAGATTGAAGAAAAGCCGGAACTGGTAAATGAAGATCCTTACGGTAAAGGGTGGATGATTAAGGTTAAAATGAGCAATCCATCAGAAATCGATGATTTGCTTAGTGCAGACGCATATAAGGAAACCGTTGGAGCCTAAAGGCAATCTGTTTTACCGTCTTTTATACTTTACCCCAGCATTGGTCTGGGGTATTTTTATTTTATACTTCAGCCTCATGCCAGGTAATGAAGTGCCTCGCTTCATGGTTAGGTTTAATGACAAGATCATTCATGGAGGTATTTATTTTTTGTCTGCCGGTCTAATATATCTGGGTTTCATCCGTTTTAATTTCAAGAACTCCCTCTCTCTTATGCTTGTGGGAGGTATAGTGCTCCTCTGCGTTGTTTATGGAGGAGCCATTGAAATTGTGCAACACTATTGTGTGCCAAGACGAGTTGGAGACTGGTTTGATTTTTTTGCAAATACCACCGGCTCGGTTGTTTGTGTGCTCCTTTTTGCAGTTTATCATCGCATAAGGGCCTGATTTGTTCTCCTTAGGGAGAACCCACTTCCTACAACTTAATTGAGAACTAATGATCCCTAAAAAAAACAAAGGAGCCGATCTTGAAGGCAAAAGAGGTGTTTTTTTCCTTTTCGGAATTGCACTTTCATTAACCGCTGCCATTTACGTTATGCAAATTGAACGGGGCTTTGCTGAGCCAGAGTTGCCCAAAACGCAGAAGTACACTTTTGCAGATGATGCCACCCCACGCACAGTGCAAACTGTAGAGGAGGTGGAGAAGAAGCTTATTAGAAAGGAGAAGATAAACCTGGATATGCCACCTGAAATTGTGCCGGATGATGATCCGAAACTTAAGATTAACGACTTATTTAAAAACCCTACCGAACCTACCGAGGAGGGATTGACAATTATTGATGGCCCAAATGATGTAGACGATGCAGTGCCAATAGAGTTTGTGATGATAGAAAACATTGCCCGTCCATACGAATGTGAAGGTATCAGCAATAAAGACGAGCAAAAGGAATGCTTTAACAAGTGGATTCAGGGATACATTGCTCAAAACACAAAGTATCCGACATTGGCTAAGGAAATAGGCCTGGAGGGAAAAGTGTATGTAAACTTTGTGATTTCCGAAACGGGTGCTGTGGAGCAAGTGTCTCTGGTTCAGGGTGAGTATGAATTGCTAAACGAAGAAGCATTGAGGGTGGTAAGTGCTATGCCCGAAATGATTCCCGGCCGTCAGGCAGGAAGAAATGCCAAGATGACCCTGACGATTCCTGTTAACTTTAAATTAGGCAACCGTTAAATTTATTTTTAGATGAATTGGGCTTGTAAGGCACATTCATATTTATGTATCTTTAGCCCCTTATAAAGCAGATTTAATGGAACCAAAGAAAAATCCAAATGCCGATCTTGAATTGCTGCGCGGGGTATTCCTGCAGGCAGGTCTTGTATTTGCACTTGTAGTTTGTATCGTAGCCATAAATTGGAAGTCTTACGATGATGTAGTCTCTGATCTTGGAGAACTGGAGGTTATGATTGATGATGAGGTTATTCCTATTACTCAAAGGCAAGCTACGCCTCCCCCACCCCCACCCCCACCCCCACCAGAAGTGATTGAAGTTGTGGAGGATAACGTGGAGTTAGAGGAAGAATTGGAAATCCAATCCACCGAAACCAGTATGGAAGAAGAGGTGGAAGTGATTGAAATGGAAGAAGAGGTTTCTGATGAAATTTTGAATTTCGCCATCGTTGAGAATAAGCCTGTTTTTCCAGGTTGTGAAAACGTACCGAAATCTGAAGAAACTGAATGTTTTCAAAGAATGATTTCTAAACATGTTGCAACTAATTTCGTTTTCCCGGAAATGGCTCGACAAATGGGAATTTCTGGAAAGGTATACGTGAGTTTTGTTATCGAAAAGGATGGGTCTATCTCTAATGTTGAGGTTTTGCGTGGAGTGGATAAACTTCTTGATGATGAAGCTGTTCGCGTAATTAAGAAATTACCGAAAATGATACCGGCCAAGCAAAGAGGGAAACCCGTTAGAATGAGTTTTCAAATGCCTATTAGCGCCAAGTTGCAATAGTATATTTACTGATAATAATATTTTTAAACCCCTGCAGTTGGTAGGGGTTTTCTTTTTTATAAAAATCACAGATGAATATTTCAGATTATAAAGAACTCCTTCAGAGTGCAATCGTGGCTTCCATTAAGGCCGGAAAGGAAATTCTAAAGGTATATGAAGGCACTGTTGAAGTAGAATATAAGGACGATCGCTCTCCACTTACTGAGGCTGATAAACGCGCACATCTTGTTATTATGGATGGCTTAAAGGATACCAAAGTACCCGTGCTAAGTGAAGAAGGTAGAAGTATCCCATTTGCAGAAAGATCCGTATGGGAAGCCCTTTGGGTGGTTGATCCCCTGGATGGAACAAAGGAATTCATTAAGAGAAATGGTGAGTTTACCGTAAATATTGCATTGGTTGAAAATGGAATCCCAACTATGGGCGTGATATATGTTCCGGTAACTGAAACGCTATACTTTGGTTGTGATGGTGTTGGAGGGTTTAAGGTGGATAAGGCTGCCGCCATGGATAGTGGTGTAAGTCTGCACGACTTCATCAATAAGGGAGTCTCTTTACCACAAACTCAAACAAGGCCATTTACAATGGTGGGCAGTCGCTCACATATGAGCCCCGAAACCTCAGAGTATTTTGAGGGTATCAAAAAGGAACATCCGGATGCAGAGATAATATCAAAGGGAAGTAGCCTGAAAATATGTATGGTAGCAGAGGGTAGTGCTGATGTTTACCCAAGGTTTGCGCCTACTATGGAGTGGGATACAGCTGCCGGTCATGGTATTGTTCGTCAGGCAGGATTTGATATTTATCAGGCCGATGGAAAGACTCCTGTGGTGTATAACAAGGAGGACTTATTGAACCCCTGGTTTATAGTAAAGAAAAAGTAAGTGTAAGATAGAATGAATCTATTTTGCAAACACCCTTACAGGATAGTAAATTTGCCGACCGAAACCCAGCGCATTGGAAAAATTTCAGGAATTAGAATCTGGTAGTATTTCTTTAGCACTAAAGGCCAGGGGCGTATTGGCTCTTACCAAAGCCCGCCTCAACCTTAGCGTGGTGTATTCTGCTATGGCGGGATATCTTCTCGGTGCCCAGTCATATTCTCTTAGAGATATATTATTCTTAGGTATAGGTGGTTATCTGGTGGTGGGTGCTGCCAATGGCTTTAATCAGGTTATTGAGCGGGATAGGGATGCCCTGATGAAACGCACCATGAACAGACCCTTGCCTACAGGCACTTTGAGTGTTTTTGAGGCGATGGTAGCCTGCACGATTATGGCTTTTGCAGGGCTATGGATGTTGTATCTCATAAATCCGCTAACTGTAGGTTTTGGTGCTTTTGCACTTTTCATGTATGTGTTGGTTTACACCCCACTAAAGGCCGTTGGGCCAATTGCTGTTTTTGTTGGAGCGTTGCCGGGAGCTATACCGGCCTTACTTGGCTGGGTGGCCGCAACAAATGATTTTGACATAGAACCGGGAACTCTATTTGCCATGCAGTTTTTATGGCAGTTTGCTCACTTCTGGGCTATAGCCTGGATAGCAGATGGCGAGTATAAAAAGGCGGGATATGTGCTTCTGCCTTCCGGTAAAAAAGATACAAATTCAGCAATCAATATTTTGATTTATGCCATTTTCACGGTGCCGGTATCTCTGCTTCCATATTTTGGTATCACAGGGAGTTTAACCCTTAGTGCAGTGGCAGCGGTGTTGGTTTTAATTGCTGGTATTTTCTTCGTGGCCAAAGCCATCAGGTTTTTTAGAAGCAGAGAGGATAAGGATGCCAGAGCATTGATGTTTGCAAGTATTATCTACTTGCCGGTAGTCCAGTTGATATATGTTGTTGATAAACTAATTTAGAAGTGGCCGAACTCTTCCCCGAACAAAAACGAAAAGTACGCAAGCCACTATTGTGGATTGGGCTTACCAGTATTGTAATGACCTTTGCAGGGCTTACAAGTGGTTATGTGGTTAGTCGTTCGGCCTTAATGGCCGAGAGCAGATGGCTGCAATTTGGCTTACCCCAGATGTTTACCGTTGCTACCGTTGTTATCGTTTTGGCAAGCCTCGCTATGGTTTGGGCCAGGCGATCAGCGCGAAACGGAAATGTGGGCCAGGTGAAAACAGGAGTTGGAATTGCATTGCTTTTGGGTATAGCATTTATAATCCTGCAGTTTTTAGGAGCTAAGGAATTAAGAGATAGTGGGTATTTTTTTACAGGACCATCAAGTAATACAGCTGTATCCTGGGTGTATGTAATAGCTGGTTTACACTGGCTGCACGTAATATCTGGAATAATTGTTTTGACGGTAACATTTATAAGAGCAACTAAAAATGCATACACAAAGGAGAATCATCTTGGATTAGACTTAAGCTGTATTTACTGGCATTTCCTCGATATTCTGTGGATTTATTTGTTCTGCTTTTTGGTATTTATTCGCTAAACTTGCAAAAATTTTAAACAATGGCTAACGGAGCTACTATTGAACACGAAGCAAAGCCCATCTGGGGTGGAGATAAGCAACCTTTTGGTGCTGACTATGGTAAAATGATGATGTGGTTTTTCCTGTTGTCAGATGCCTTGTCATTTTCAGGGTTTCTTGCAGCAATGGGTTTTTATCGCTTTAAGTATGAAAACAGCTGGCCTGTAGCGGAAAATGTGTTTACACACTTTCCCTTCATCCATGGAGATGCCCCACTGCTTTTTGTGGCATTAATGACCTTTATTCTTATCCTTAGTTCCGTAACCATGGTAATGGCTGTAAATGCCGGCCATCAAATGAATAAAAAGGGAGTTACCCTTTGGATGGGGCTTACCATTATCGGTGGTTTCTTTTTCCTTGGTTCACAGGCCTGGGAGTGGAGTCATTTTATTAGTGGCGACAAAGGAGGCGTGAAGCTTGAAACAAATGAGATTTTATATTTGAGTGATACCGATGGTAAAATCGTTACCCTGAGCGAACTGATTATTGGTGGCGAGGCTGCACATGGTGGTCACTACCACTTTACTACCGAGCAACTTCAGGCTGCTTTTGCCGAAAATAAGGATGTTACCCTAAGAAATCCAGGTAAGTCAGAGTTGGTTTATCCTCGTGCACAGGCAGAGGAACTAATGAAGAAGGCCAGCGTAATTCAAGGGGCCAACCTAAAGGAGAATGAGTATGGAAATGTGCTTTTTGCCGATTTCTTCTTCTTCGTTACAGGTTTCCACGGTTTCCACGTATTTTCAGGAGTAGTGCTTAATATTATCATTTTCATAAATGTAATTAAGGGTACCTACGAAAAGAGAGGCCACTACGAGATGGTTGAAAAAGTGGGTCTTTACTGGCACTTTGTGGATTTGGTTTGGGTATTCGTATTCACCTTCTTCTACCTGGTTTAATATTTTTAAGAACAACAAAGCATTTTATACTATGTCACATTCTAAACTTCCAAGCGAGCATCACGAAAGCCCAGAAGGCGTATGGTGGATATGGAAAGTATTTATCATTCTATTAGTGGTTACTACGGTTGAAGTAGTGTTGGGTATCCGCAAACCCCCAATGCTTATGGGCCATTTCCTCGGAACCTCAGTATTGAACATCATCTTTATATTGCTTACCCTGCTTAAGGCTTTTTACATTGTTGCAGAGTTTATGCACCTTAAGTTTGAGCGCAGCAATTTCATTTGGACCATCGCGCTTCCCATGTTAATCTTAATTCCTTATTTGGCTTTCATAGTGCTTACCGAAGGTGGGTACATGAAGATATAATGTAATGAAGATGAGTAAATCATTTAAAAGGGTAGTACTAATAACATTATTAGTACTGCCCTTTCTAGTTTATTTTACAATGGTATATACAGCCGAGGACAACTTTTTTGTGCCCTTGGAATATGTAGGTCCCAAAGAGGCTATACCATCTGTTAGTGCCAGTGGCGAGGAAGTATTTGATACCACCTACTACACCATTCCGGCATGGGAGTTTACCACACAGGATGACAGTCTTATTAGCAGTGACGATCTGAAGGGGAAAATATATGTGGCCAACTTTTTCTTTGCCACCTGCCCCAGTATTTGTCCGGCCATGAACTTTAATGTAAAACAAGTTCAGGATCGTTTTAAGGGATTTGAAGATTTTAGGATTGCCAGTTTTACGGTGGATCCCGAACATGATACTGCCGAGGTACTAAAGGCGTACGAACGTACCATGGGGGCAACGCCCGGCCGTTGGTATTTCCTTACGGGAGATAAAATGGCTATTTATAAAACAGCGGGAGATTATTTTCAAAATGCCATGGCCGATTCATTGGCGGATGGGGGATTTCTGCATTCAGAAAACCTGGTGCTTATTGATTGGGAAGGACGCATCCGCAGTCGAAAAGACGACTTTGGAAATGTTAAGGCAGTATATAATGGCCTAAGTCCGGTAGAAATTAATGAACTTAAGGACGACATTAAAGTGCTTATCGCTGAGTTTGAGAAAAAGCGATCAATGGATGAGTATAAAGAGAGTAAAGAAAAGAAGAAGCTAAAGAAATGAGTGCAGATTTAAAGGCGGTAAGGGAGGGGCTCCCCAAAGAAAACAAAGACAAGGTTTTTGTTCCAATCATTGTGGTGCTTTCAGTTTTGGTTCCTCTGGCGGTTGCCGCCTTAATTTTGTTTCCGGATGTGTTTAAAGTGGATATGGGTATCGATCGTGCTACTCTACCTGCCTTTCATGCTATTTTAAACGGTAGTACTGCGGTATTGTTAATTTTAGGCTTGTGGTTTATCCGCAGTAAAAACATTGTTGCCCACCGTACGGCCATGCTTACAGCATTCGGCTTTTCAGCGATTTTTCTGGTATCCTATGTAATTAGTAAACTCAATGCCGATCCCATCCCTTATGGTGGAGAAGGTTGGTTAAAAGGCTTGTACTTTGTTGTTTTGATTACACATATCATCTTAAGTGTTCCGGTTTTGCCACTAGCCATGTTTGCGATATATCGTGGCCTTACAGGAGATATTAAAAAGCACCGCAAGATTGTAAGATGGACATTCCCCATTTGGCTTTATGTGGCCATCACAGGGGTTTTGGTTTATTTGTTTATGGCTCCATACTATTGATTAAATTTGTCCCTATGAAAAAGTTATTCTGGCTTTTACTTCTCATTATTCTTCTTCCCTTTACAGGTGAAGCGCAGTGTGCCATGTGTAAGGCTATAGCCGAAACAAGTCAGGCCAGTGGATCGTCAGTGGCTGATGGGCTTAATGGTGGAATTATGTATTTAATGATATTTCCATATCTATTGATGGGAGCTGTAGCATATGCCATTTACAGACACAAAAAGCAGCGCGCTTAATTCACTTTCCGCCTTCTCTCTTTCCTTATATTTGTGAGGCTACTTAGAGCTTTTTCAAATTCGTTTTCAATGAAATTTCACCTCGGTATTACCTCCGGCCTTTTGCTCATGTTTCTTTCGGCTGGAGCACAAAACTCCCCTGATAAAATCTGGACAATAGATGAGTGTGTAACCTACGCTCGTGAAAATAATATTCAGGTGAGGCAGGCCGCCTTGCAGGCCGATATTAATGGAAATAACCTGGAAGGTGCCAAATGGGATTATGCCCCAAACTTAAATTTCAATTCCGGCTATGGATGGAATTTCGGTTTGAACATTGACCCGGTTACCAATACAATCAGCCAGAGCCAGCGGCAAACTGCCAACCTCACCCTTAGCTCCAGCTGGGTGGTTTATAGTGGTGGTCGTAAGTACAACACCATTGCGCAGCGCAACCTGGATTATATGGCGGGGATGTACGATTTGGAGCAGGTAAAAAATGACATTAGCCTTAATGTAGCCAGTTTCTATCTTCAAATATTATTAAATCAGGAAATATTGGCGGTAGCCAAAGAGCAACAACGCGTAACCCAGCTTCAGGTAAGTCGTACCCAAAAATTGGTAGATGCAGGTGCTGCACCAAAGGGAGACCAATTACAATTGGAGGCGCAGCTAGCGCGTGATCAGCAAAATGTGATTGCAGCCGAAAATGGCTTAAACATTAGCAAGTTGCAATTGGCCAATCTGCTGCAGTTGGAAAATCCTGATCAATTTACAATTGCTGATCCCGAATTGGAGGTGCCTGAAGCTACACTTATTGCCCGAGGCGCAAGCGGAATTTTTCAAACGGCAATTGAAAATCAACCATCCATAAAAAGTGCCGAGGTAAAGTTGCAAAGCAGCGAAAAAGCCGTGGCAGTAAGTAAGGGAGGAGCACTGCCTACATTAAGTGTAAATGGTCAGGTGGGTACCAGTTATTCTGACCAAATTCAGGAAGCTGGCTCAGCCACTTCTTTGGATGTGCCCGTTCCTACCTATGATGGAAATGGAAATGTGGTATTTATTCCCCGCACACAGGTGGTTCCCGGAGATTTTAACAATAAGCCCGTTGGCGACCAGTTGGGTGATAACCTAAATGAGTACATAGGCCTGTCGCTCCAAGTGCCCATCTTCAACAGGATGGCCGTGCGCAATAACTATCAGAATGCGCAAATCAGTAAGGAAATTTCTCAGCTTCAGCTGGAGCAGGAAAAAAATAATTTGCGCCAAACCATTTACCAGGCACATGCAGATGCCAAAGCTTCCTACAATTCCTATCTGGCTGCCCAAAAGGCCGTGGAGAGTAGTGAGGAGAGTTTTAAGTATTCCAGTCAAAGATTTGAAGTTGGAGCCTTAAATCAGTTTGATTTTGAAAATGCAAAGAACAGTCTGGCGGTAGCCAAGTCAGAAATGATCCGCTCCAAGTATGATTACATCTTCAAAATAAAAGTGCTCGAATTTTACTTAACCAACCAAGTCAAACTTTAATACAATGAGCAAGACACTGAAGTATGTGCTGATAATTGCCGGAGTTGCCCTGGTGGTACTGTTAATAGTTGGTAAAAAGCAGGGCTGGATTGGCAATGACAATAAAGTGGAGGTGACCATTTCTGAGGTAAAGAAACTGAGTATAGAGGAAACTGTGATCGCCAGCGGTAAAATTCAGCCTGAGGTAGAAGTGAAGATCAGTTCTGAAGTTTCGGGTGAGATTATAGAACTGCCCATTGAAGAAGGTGATACAGTACAGAAAGGCGACCTGCTTATCCGTATAAATCCGGATATTTATTTAGCAAGTGTAAACAGGGCAAGGGCCTCTCTTAATAGTGCCAAGGCGGCTGTGGCCAGTTCTAAGGCTCAATTTACAGAAGCTAAAAGCAACTACGATCGTAACCAAAAACTGTATAGGCAGAATGTAATTAGCCAGGCAGAGTTTGATGCCATACAACGCGCTTATGATGTGGGAAGGCTGAATATTGAAAGTGCCCAATATCAACTGGCCAGTGCCGAAGCAACCTATCGTGAAGCTCAGGATAATTTGGGCCGGACCACCATCTACGCACCACAATCGGGTACTGTAAGTATGCTTAACTCTGAGGTAGGAGAGAGGGTTGTAGGTACTGCACAAATGGCTGGAACCGAGATTGCACGTATCGCCAACCTCGAGAATATGGAAGTGCTGGCAGAGGTAAACGAAAACGATATAATACGGGTAAGCCTTGGCGATACCGCCATTATAGAAGTGGACGCTTATCTTGATAAGGAGTTTAAAGGAGTGGTTACTGAAATTGCTAACTCCGCGCGCCTTGCGGCAGGTGCAGGTTTAGATCAGGTAACCAACTTTGAGGTGAAGGTACGGATCCTAAAATCATCCTATCAGGCTTTATTAAAGGAAGGACAACAATCGCCATTTAGGCCGGGTATGACGGCCAGTGTGGAGATTAAAACCCGCAGGAAGGACAATGTGCTAACCGTGCCTATTGAGGCGGTAACAACGCGTAGTGACACCAGTACCAAGGCCAAGTCTTATAAAATTGGAAGGGAAGGGGAAGATGATGATGAGAAGAAGGATTACGAAGTAGTGTTTCTTTACAATGATGGAAAGGCGGCTCTACAGGTGGTGGAAACCGGAATACAGGATGATGAGCATATTGAGATACTTACAGGCCTTAGCGAAGGACAAAAGGTAATTACAGGACCCTATAGCCTTGTGAGCAAAAAGCTTGTAAACAGTGATGATGTAAAGCTCGAAGAGAAAAAGAAATCCCGAGAGGGCAAGAAGGAAGACGAAGATTAGATGGCGTTAATCCTAAACCTAGAAACTTCCACCAAAAGCTGCTCGGTAGCGCTGGGGCGTGGAGATGAAATTCTCGCTTTTCGCGAAGAAAGTAGCGATCAGTATATCCATTCCGAAAAACTGCACGTATTTATAGAGGAAGTGCTGAAAGAGGCTAAAGTCGCTTATGATGATCTCAGAGCAATAGCGGTGGGCATGGGGCCGGGTTCTTACACAGGGCTTCGTATAGGCGTTTCAGCCGCTAAGGGCTTTTGTTTTGCACTGGGCATTCCCCTTATTAGTGCTGATGGGTTGCAGATTTTAACCGATGACTTTATTGCTACCCACAAAGTAAAAAGGGGAGAAGCCATAATACCTATGCTGGATGCCCGCAGAATGGAGGTTTATTGTGTCGTGCATGATTATAAAGGTGAGCGTAAGAAGGATATAGAAGCCAAAGTGATAGACGAGGATTCCTTCTCCAAAATAAAATCTTCCAAAATTCACCTTATTGGAGATGGTGCCGAAAAGTGTAAAGAGGTATTGTCCGATGAGCGCTTTGTATTTCATGAATTACAATACCCCTCTGCAAAGGCGCTCAATAATATTGCGCAACAACACTTCGCTGCTAAGAAATTTAGGGATGTAGCCTACTTTGAACCTTTTTACCTGAAAGACTTTGTGGCGGGTAAGCCTAAGAAGTTGTTGTAGGAGTAAGGAACGTTGATTTCACGCAAAGTCACAAAGATGGCAAAGTTTCTTTTGCGCCTTTGCATGTTAAACATAATCTGTTTAGAAGCTCAAAATTTATCCTAAACAAAAACAACCCTCCACATGATCATTCACCATACCGCACGCCTGCATGTGGGCATAAATAGTGGTGGAGCCTACAAATTTAAATCCTCGCTTCTTCAGGTCTTTACTTAGTGTATCCGAAACAGGGGTGGTGGCGGGCACTTCCGTTAGCGATTTCCAGTTATTTACAATGGGCTTATGATCTACAAATCCCCAGATGTATTTGCAGAAGGTTCCAAACTCGTTTTGAATTTCCATAAAAAGTTGGGCATTATTTATGGCCGCCCGTATTTTTTGCTGATTGCGGATGATGCCCGCATCCTGTAACAGTTCTTCCACTTTAGGTTCGCCATATTTGGCCACTTTTTTATAGTCAAATTTGTCAAACGCCTTTCTAAAGTTTTCTCTCTTTTTAAGGATGGTAAACCAACTTAGCCCGGCCTGAAAAGTTTCGAGCAACAGAAATTCAAACATCTTTCTATCGTCATGCACGGGCACCCCCCATTCTTCATCGTGGTATTTTATATAGAGTGGGTCTTCATTTACCCAACCGCAACGTGTTATGGTTTCCATAGTTTTTTGGTTTTTAAAAGTGTGTATAAACCCTTTAAGCGTTGCAATTTAATTGTAATATATCGGTATGGGAGATGGTAAAAAGCACTTCCAATAAATGAATTACCTACTTTGGCCAAATCTTGTAAAAGCAAGATTTACAGCGGATTTACACCAGGGCAACATTAATGTCAGAATTATCAGGAGGGAAAAGTAAAACCAATTTGCGCATGGCCAGGGAAGTTACACTGGCCTTTGGCGTAGGCTTGTTGGTGGCATTGGTGTTTGTTGTAATCTGGCAAGGGTATGAAACGCAGGTACGTGATAGTTCTAAAAGCAAGCTTAATCTTACCGGTCGTTTTATCAGCGATCAGTACTCGGAAGTGATTCAGGAGAATATTCAAACTCTGAAAAATCTAAAAAGCCGTTTGGAAGTTACCAATGGCGAGTATTTTGATTTTTGGATGTATGACGCTTCGCTTATCCTTCATCAAAATCCTTCTTTTCTTTTGGTGGAATGGATCGACAGTACTATGACCATTCAGCGTATTGAGCCGGAGGAGGGTAATGAGGCTGCTCTGGGGTTAAATCTTGCCAATGTGGAATACAGGAGGGCGGAGTGGTTAAAGAGTGCCAGAGACAGTTCAGTAAACATTACCCATTGGACAGAACTCACGCAAAAGGGCTATGCCTTTTTGGTGGATGCTCCGGTTTATTATCACAACAGGTTTCAGGGAACCATCACATCCGGAATGGATTTTACCAATCATTTTAATGAGATTATGGATGGGCGTGGCCCGTTTAGCATTAAGCTGTACGACCAAAAGGGAAATTTGTTTTATGAATGGGGAACACCTCATCCAGAAAGCACATTGAAGTATGAGGCCGCCATCCCATTGGAAATGGAAGGACAGAACTGGGGATTTGTTATGACTCCCGGCCATGGCTTTTACAAGGAGAATCAATTTTTTGAAAAAAGAGCAGGACTGTTTTTAGGTTTTGTGATAGCCATTGCAATGTCTGTTATCACCTATTTTATGCAAAAGTCCAGGGGGGAGTCGAGGCGTATTGCCGAGGTAAACCGCAAGCTTAATATACTCAATATAGAATTGGAGCAGGAAAAGCAGCGGGCCCTAAAGGCATCACAGGTAAAAACGGAGTTTTTGTCAAATATGAGTCATGAAATTCGCACTCCGCTCAATGCTATTTTGGGCCTTGTGGCCATTTTAAAAACGGAAGGCGAAGACGAAATACAGCGTGAGAAGTATTTGGGCATGATGGAGTTTTCCTCTAAAAACCTTCTTTCCATAGTAAATGATATTCTTGAAATTGATAAGGTGGAGGCCGGGGGGCTGGAGCTAAACCTAAAGCCATTTTCGCCTCTGGATGAAGTAAAAAGTTTGCTTAACCTATATGGAGAGGGCTTTGAGAAGAAAAATGTAGCCCTCATCTGCAATCTGCCCGAAAGGTCAGAGATTATGGTAAACAGCGATCCTGTAAAGTTTGGGCAAATAGTAACCAACCTCATCCGCAACGCGTATAAATTTACAGATAAAGGATCTGTGGAGGTAAGCTTCAGCGAAGAGGAAATTGGAGAATTTGTGAATTTGGTTTTGGTAATTGCCGACACGGGTATTGGCATACCGGCTGATAGTCTTGAAATGATTTTTGATCGTTTTGCACAGGTAGAAACGGGCCTTAAAAAGAAGTATGAGGGTACAGGCCTTGGGCTGGCCATTACCAAAAAGCTAGTGGAACGGCTGGGAGGAAAAATAAGCGTGCAAAGTGAGGTGGGCAAGGGATCCACATTTACGGTGGAGATGAATCTTGAAGTTGTAAGGCAATATGAAAATGTTGCTGAGAACTCACGCCCTGCCAAAGTAGAAGGCAATAGAATTTTAGTGGCCGAAGACAATCGCCTTAACGTAATGGTGCTCACTAAACTGTTGGAGGCAAAAGGCTTGCATATTGATGTGGTATCTAATGGTAAGGAGGCTGTAGAGGCGTGTGCTAAAAATGAATACGACCTCATTTTTATGGATATTCACATGCCGGGTATGGATGGGATTGAAGCGACCGCAAAAATTCGCGAAGCCGGAATTACTACCCCCATCGTTGCACTTTCTGCCAATGTTACCAACGAGGCCATAAATGATGCCCGTAGGGCTGGTATGGAGGATTATATCACCAAACCATTTACCAGAGAAGGCCTGGAGGAGGTGATATTTAAGTTTCTTAAAAAGGGTTATAAAAACCAATAGTCAACGCCCTTTCTTAATCTTTGGCTATTTAGGTATTGATTGAGTTTTTCCATTTCAACCTTGGCAGGATATACGGCCAATAGCAATGTAAAAGAGGACATATTTTCAATCTCTTTAAAATCTAAAATAGGATGGTTGGAAATTCCTTCTGGAAATTTCTTGGGTTTCAGATCCATCCAAATAAAATCAATATGATGGCGATCAAGAATATCAGCAGTTAAGCGCGCTTTTTCACCAGTACCCCAAAGCACTAATGGTTTTTCATCGGTGTAATTCAGCTGAAGGAATCGCTTGATTTTAAGATTAAAGAATTTTTGTTGAGAGTAGTTATACGAGTTTCTTGAAGTTCTGCCCGGATGTTCGCGCCAATGCAGCGTGGTTTCAGGAATGGTTTTTACGGTAAACTGATTTTTATACCACCTGAAAACCAAATCATAATCTTCAGGATATTCAAGATTTGAAAAACCGCCTGACTTTATAAGATCGTTCTTTTGTACCATCCAGTTTGGGGAGGCTACCACACACTCACGGTAAATATTTTGCCAATGTTGGTTTTGGAGGCCTACATTGTTCAGCCATTCTTCATATTGCCTGTAGCCGGGACTTACTTCTTCCTCAGAATGGTATTGTACTAAACCTGTAATAACTGTTTTTGGAGGTGCGTTTTGTAGCGCTTCAACCATCAATTCCAAACGCCCATGCGGCATAACATCATCTGCATCCATGCGGGTAATAAAGTTTCCCTTGGCCTCGGCCAGTCCTTTTTCCAGCGCGCTAATAATTCCGGTGTCAGGATTTTTATGCAATTGAATACGTGCATCCATGTCCGCGAAAGCGGAAATACGCTCACACGAATTATCAGTAGAGTGGTCATCCACCCAAATCCACTCCCAATCGGTAAAATCTTGCTTTAAGCAAGATTGTATGCAGGCTTCCAGCCATGGGGCTGCATTTTTTATAGGGGTAATTATGGAAAGAGTCAAAGGATTTGCACCTCATATTTTCGAAAGGCGACATCTTTGGAAATAACGGTCAAGTTTTGTGCAATAGCCTGTCCTAAAATTAGTCTATCAAATGGGTCATTATGATGAAAGGGAAGTTGGCTCATTTCAATTATTTCTGTTTCAGTAATTTGAAGAATCTGGAAATCTGTTTTTTAACTAATTCAAAGAAAAGATTGAGGCTTGTTTTTAAATTAAGTCTTCCCAAACCACTTTTTATACCAATCTCCCAAAGGGAAACTATGCTTACAAAGACTTCGTTTTTGGTATTTTCAATAGCTTGGATTTCTAAAGGTGAAAGCTTCCTTTTTTCATCGGTGAGCACCCAAATCAAGATATGAGTATCAATTAGGATTTTCATGGCATATATTCTTCCATGCCTGGAATTGGGTCATCAAAGTTTGGTTTCATCTCAATCATTCCTTTGGCTAGGCCAAAAGGCCGTTTTGCAGGTTTATTTGGCTTTTCGTACTTCAACGATTTCACAAAATCGGCCACTTTTTTCTTAAGTTTCTCTGGCAATGAGTTTATTTCTTGATATAAAGACCAATCCATTGTTCAAATAATTTATAGGTTAAAATTAAGCAATTGGTGAAAAGCATCATAATAATTCACTTTTCCACCACCAAATCATTTGAACTTCGTATTTCAACCTTCGTACTTTCCTAGTCTTTCACTTTATTAAACCTAAGTGCATTCAGCATCCATCTTGGCAAAGGCTTTTCGGGTGCTCTGTTTTTGATATTGAGATACCATCCCCACTTTTCCATCACCGGAACTTTATGGGTTTCCACAAATTCTATCCAGGCCCCGTCAGGGTCTTCAATGTAAGTAAAGTGGCCTGCCGCTGCGCCCATGTCAAAAGAGTTGGCACTGTCCACTGTAAAGGGGAATCCGGCATCCTCACATTCCTCTTTAAGGGCCGCCATATTGCGGATATCAAAGCAGAGGTGAATAAAGCCAAGGTCGCCCCAATAGCGATCCTGAAATATTTTACGTCCGGGAGTATCCAAACTCTGTATAAGTTCAAACTGACTGTTTCCCAGTAATGGGCCAAAAGCCCCTTGCCTTGGTTTTGAGTTTTGCAGCAATATCCTTCTGAATTTACCAGATCCACCCTTTAAACCTTTCAGGTCTTCAAACGTACCGGTTTTATCATACAAAACCTGATCGTGCTCCAGCACATCACGATAAAGCCTGAGGCTCTTTTCCATATCGCTTACGCCAATCACCATTCCGTAGGCGCCACCAGTCAGGTGGTTGTTTTTGCCAAACCAGCTATCACCCTGCACCACTTCAAACAGGTTGCCGTTGGGATCTTTTATGTAATAGTGTGGATTTCCGTTGGGGTCATTCGCCAGTTCACTCTGTAGGTTCAGGCCACGCTTTTTATGTGTTTCGTAGGCCTTTTTCACATCCCGGGATTTCATCTTGGCAATGTATAGTCCCAAATCACCCAATTGGGTTTCAAAAGCTGGAGGTTGGGCCTCGCGGCTGGTAAACTGCCAGATTTCAAATCCGCCACCACCTTGCATATTTACAGCCAGTGCGGCATGTCTGCTTTGTACTTCACCACCGGTATAGATAGTCATGAGCGGAGCATCGGCAGCTTCTTCAAAAATGCCAATGTCCATCCCAAAGTTTTCGCGATACCACCGCCATAATGGGTGTACACCTCGGTTGCCAATTCCTATTTGCTGAATTCCTGATATTACTTTTTTCATGTAATTGCGTTTTGTCATCTCCCTTTATCCCCCTTCTAAGGGGGAATTCACCCCTCTAACTCCCCTCAAGGGGAGAACTGGTTCCGGCCAATTTCCAGAGCTGGCTCGTTACGTGTACTTGGCTCCCCCCTTGAGAGCTTGCACTGAGCGTAGCCGAAGTGGGGGCGGGGGGTGATTTTCTATTTTATTAAGGCTTCTTCTTTTTTATCATTTTCCAAAACATCTCCGGAAACAGGGCTTTTATCTTTACCGATAAGGGCTGCATGCCCAGGCCAATAATCACTTCCTTTTTTTCCTGTTCAATGGCCGCAATCATTTGTCGGGTACATTCCTCGGCAGACATTCCCTCTTCCTGCATGGCACTGGCTTTGCCAAACTGCTGTCCGCTGCCATCCAAAGCATTGTGCGAAATATTGGTTTTAATACCTACCGGGCAAAGTAGTGTTACCAGTATATTGTTCTCTTCCTCTTCCAGGCGCAGGGTTTCAAAAAATCCCTGCAATGCAAATTTGGAGGCCGAATAGGCCGAGCGTTCATAAAAACCAAATTTACCGGCCAGGCTACTATTTACCGCAATATGACTTTCAGCCTGCTTTTGCAGAAAAGGTAAAATCGTCTTTGTAAGTGCCACGGTACCAAAATAGTTTACCTCCATCAGCTTTCGGTCTACCTCCATGGAAGTATGGGTGGCATACGAACGCTGACTGATGCCGGCATTATGCAGCAACAAATCTACCTGCTGAAATTTTTTGATTACCTCATTTACCTTATCGGGAAAGGTTTCCTGCGCCTCCATGTCAAGCGGAAGCACATAGGCCTTTTCGGGCTTGGTAAGGGAGTTTTTAATACGCTCCAACTCTTCCTCCCTACGGGCAGAAAGAATTACAGTGGCGCCCTTGGCGTGGGCCTGACGGGCAAATTCTTCACCTATGCCCGAGCTTGCTCCGGTTATCCAGATTACTTTGTCCTTGAAATTTTTCACGAGGCCGAAAATAGGAATTAACCAAGGAGAATTGTTAAATCCTAAGCTAGAAAATGAAATACTCAATAGGTACTTCGCACTTCAGGTTTTAGCCCGGTGAATTAATCTTCAAATGTATCGCCAAACTCACAATGGCTATTATCAGTGATATAGGTACAAGCAACTCCCGGTTTTTTTCTAAAGGCTTCCATTTTTATGTGTTTTATGTTTTCAGATTTATGACAACTAAAACTTCATAAACACGTATGGAAGGGAAAGAAGGGTAACTATTTCAAGGCCTTTAACTGCTCTTCAAAACCAGGTATAGCTTCATTGTCGGGATCTGCCATGTGATAAATAGCCAAAGCCCTTTCTGCCATAGCTATACTGTTTTGCTGTAAAGACTGGTTGGTATAAGAGTAGCACATCAGCGAAACAAAGCCCAGCAGCCTCTCGCTTTTTTTATTGGTTTGAGATTTTAACGAGTCGGTGGTTTTGCGCCACCACTCCAAATCTTTATTCTGAAAAGCCAATAGGTATTCCTGTTTTACTTTTTGCTCGACCATCAAATCCTTAGGGGATATGGTGGCTTGCTTCTCAGCATAGTTTTCCACTTTAGCGGTTTCCAAAAACATAAAGGCCTCCTCAAAAACTTCAGGAGATGGAAACTCATGTTTACCATCCCATTCAATCAGGTAGTGCTCTACTTGCGGATCGTTCAGTTCACGTTCAAACTGTACCACATCGGTATAGTTCATATCGGCAGTGCCGGCAAACCCCAGTAGCTTTATGGGATGCGTAGTTTGGATAGGGGTTGAGGCCCCGCAGTAGATTACGGCTTCCACTTTGGGTAATTGACTACCCGCCATCAGGGCCACTTTGGCTCCGCCACTAAAACCACAGAAATATATTTTGCTGGTGTTGAACCTTGTCAGTGCCTCGGTAAGCAGGTTTTGGGCAAACTTTCCCGTCTCCTGAAAGCTCAGTCCGTTTTTAGAGTTATTGGATCCCATCATCATGTAGCCGTACTTTTCGGCCAGGCCTTCATACTTCCTTAGCGGGAAATTGCCATTGCCATGGGGATCAAAAAAGATGAGTACAGGCACGGCAGTATCCGCATGATATTTAGTGGGCAGGTACAAAGCAAAGTTTTCACCCGGCACAGTTTTAAGCGAAACCGAATTAATAACCGTACCCAGGGCAAAGGAGTCTGGGGGAGCCACGCTAAGCTTTTGCTCTTGGAGTTCTTTGGCTTCAACCTTATCGGCTGCATTTTGGCAAGAGCTGAGGATAGCGATCCCGAAAATCAGGTAAATTATGGTTTTCATAAAGCGGAGATTTACAAGGCTAAAGTAATACCCATAGGCGCTTCAATCTACCTTTTCTGTTCTTCGCTTTTCGGCATTAACCATTTGGTAAGAGCTTCCCTATTTGCAATCAATAATGCTCCAATAAATACAGAAAGGCCACTCTGCCAGAAATTGTGGTAGGTGCTATTTTCAAAACCAATTAGAGATATTCTAAAGGCCTCCACCACATGAGCAATGGTTGTAGTAATATTTTTTACGATAAGGAAACCTCCTAAAAGGATGATGGCGAGTTGCAATGTTTGTTGTTGTGAAGTAGAATTGAGTAAGACTTCGGTGGACTGAAATCCTTTATCAAGTTTTAATAGATTAATCACCCAAGAGGTCCAAAAAATTAATACGATAGAAACAATGAATGGCAGGATAACCGTCCCCAACAAATAGATTATCAATTCGGCCCCTTTCATGCCATACGGATTTGAGAAGAATGCCAAATTTGAAATTAACATGGGAAAAGCAGTGAACAAAAGAATGGATATTCCATAAACTCTCAGCACTATAAGAAAAAGGTCGCGAATCTGCATTTGTTTAGTTTTGGTTGATTTTAGGAACTGGTCTTAAGAATCACAAATGAAAAGAATATTTGCTTAGCTGCTTAAACGCTTTGCCGGTGGAATTGATGGCTGGTAATAATTTGAAATGCAGATCAGAGGTGTATTACACTTTAGGGAAATGGTTTAGCTTTACAGTCAAGGCCCCGAAAGGGTTTTGTGGCGAAATTATATAACGGATATAACGGGAATTCCCGTAATACAATAGTTGTGTGCTATGTTGAAAATGACAAAATTACTATCCATACTATTAATCTTTTCATTACAGATCATTTACAGCAGCGAAGCCAATGGACAGATTAAGAAAATATCTGAAAGTGACTTACCTGAACCTCATGACTTTTCCTATATGGATAAATGGGTGGAATTTGAACTTGGAGATACAATTGATATTGTCATGTTAGAGCACTTTCGACCAGAAATTTATTGTGGTGTAGTTGCTGTTGCCTCAATTACTTATGGTATTACAACTAACCAAGATACGATTAGAATTAAAGACCTTTGCAACATGAAGGTCTATCATAAAGGTGATAGAATAAAAGTTGCTCCTACATCGAAACCAACCTTTAGTGTAACCACTCCCATGACCTTTGACTTGGAGACAAGAAAACATACTCCAAGTGAATTAGACTTAACGGTACTTAAGACAACCTGGGGAACACTTGTGAACTGAAAATATAACACAGCACACAAAAAAAATAAAGCTAATATGGCCATTACGTTTTCGGTAACCCATTCCTTCTTAAAAAGAAAATTTTTGGTACTTTCAAAATCTAAGAAAGCCGTACGACCTTAATAAGACCCGTTGAGCTCCCCCACCTTTAACCCATGTCAAAACTCCTTACCCTGTTATTCTTCCTCCCACTTTTTACAACCGCTCAAACATGGCGGGTAACCGAAATGGCACCCATGCCCATGGCCATCAGCAACAACGCAGTAACGGCCGCTACGCTAGATGGGGTACCTCATGTTTTTTCCTTTTCAGGAATTGATTCCACTAAAATATTTTCGGGAATAAGCTTAAAGTCTTTTCGGTACAATACCCAAACGGATAGTTGGGATACCATAGCTCCTTTGCCTGATACAAGAGGAAAGATTGCAGCAGGAGCAAGTACCGTTAAAAACAAGATTTATATTATAGGAGGCTACTATGTGTTTCAAAACGGTAGTGAAACCTCTTCCGATGATGTTCATATTTATGATCCTCAAACCAATCAGTATCTGGCGGATGGGGCCACTATTCCCGTTCCGATTGATGACCATGTGCAGGTGGTGTATCGCGACAGCCTGATTTATGTGATTACTGGTTGGAGCAATACCACTAACCGAAATACAGTTCAGATTTACAATCCGGCTATGGATAGTTGGTCGGTAGGTACGGCAATGCCTAATACCAATACCTACAAATCATTTGGAGCTTCGGGCGCCATTGTTGGCGATAATATCTTTTACTTTGGTGGGGCTGCATCTATAGGCAACTTCCCAATTCAAAATGTCCTAAGGATGGGCATTATTGATAAAAATGACCCCACTCAAATTTCATGGAGTGATACGGTTGTGGATGCCGCAATATTTGGCTACCGCATGGCTGCAACTGCCGTAAATGGAAAGTTGCATTGGATAGGCGGGAGCAATCAAACCTATAACTACAATGGAAAGGCATACTCCAACAGTCAGGGTGTTCCTCCAAACAATCGCAACCTCGTGCTCTTACCCACTGCTATGAAATTTGTTTCGGATACTTCTCAGGGAACCGCTTACCCCATGGATTTACGCGGTATTGCAGAAACGTCAAGCACTACTCGCTATCTGGCTGGTGGTATGGAGGCTAATCAAAAGGTAAGTCGTAAAATGTTGAAATTGGAGTATGTAGTGGGGCCGATTCATATAGAGGAAACGGAGCCAGTCAGTTTTAGGCTTTACCCCAATCCCGCCAGGGACTTTGTTTACCTGGATGTAAATGAAGAAATCGATGAAAGTGTAAAACTCCTATCAATAGACGGTCAGTTAAAGCGCACGCTTAAGCTTCAGCAAAACAGACTTGATCTTAGAGATGTAGCCAATGGGTTTTATACCCTCCGGTTCACCGGAAAAGGTAAAAGCTATTCGCAAAAAATAGAGATCAAAAGATAGGCTAGTACCAACCATAAGTTGAATGCTTCCCTGCGGAGTGCACAAAGAGTTATGGTGACAGTAATATTTAGACCCCGCTTAGCAGCGGGGTTAGTTCAACCAGCCACGCCAAAGGCGCGGGGTTTCACTAACAAAAAAAGGCAGCCCGAGGGCTGCCTTTTACAACAAAAAATCTTATTGGGATTCTTAGTAACGATCACGGTTGTAGCCGCCACCGCCACCGCGATTGCCACCATCACCGCCACCGCGGTTAAAACCACCACCGCCTCTGCGTTCGCCTTCTGGCTTTGGTTTTGATTCGTTAACTACGATGTTTCTTCCACCAAATGAAGAACCGTCAAGCTCTTCAATTGCCTTTTGAGCCGCAGCATCATCAGGCATCTCTACGAAGCCAAACCCTTTACTTCTTCCGGTGAATTTGTCAGTGATTATACGCACTGAACTTACTTCACCATAGCTCTCGAAAGAGCCTCTTAATTCGTCTTCCTCTGTTGACCAGGGAAGGCTTCCTACAAAAATATTCATCCTAAAAACAAAATTAATTAATGCACAAAGGTACCCTTTTTAAATGTACGGAGTGTGGTTTGTGAAAAAGAGAGTAAAAATACTTTGCGGTAATTTTCAATGACTTAGGATTGTGTGAGGCTAGAATGGGTAGCCAATGGCAAAGTTCCAAATAAGATTATCCTTGCGCCACGACTTTTGACCAAAGGCATAATCCTGTTGCCAGTGACTTCCGCCATCTTCGTATGGAAACCTCAATGGTATGGATGCGTCCAGTCGAATGATAAGAAATTGTATGTCTAGCCGCAGGCCATAACCTACACCGAGTCCGATTTCCTGTTTCCAGCTTCCGCTGAATTTACCACCGGGTATGGCAGGGTTGTCATTCCACAGCCAGATATTACCGGCATCAAAAAATACGGCTCCCTTGAGTAGGCTTACCAAAGGATGTCGAAGTTCAAGGTTAGCTTCAAGTTTAATATCTCCCGACTGATCAAAGAAGGATAGTGTGCTGCTGGAGTCGGGCGGATTATAGCTTCCCGGCCCTACGGAGCGTACTCTAAAGGCGCGGATGCTGTTGGGGCCGCCCGAAAAGTATTGCTTAACAAATGGCAATGATTGTGAATCCCCGTAAGGGAAGCCAGCACCGGCAAACACCCGGCTCACCAATTGGCTTTCTCGCCACAATTTCAGGTAATGCCTGAAATCAATATCTGCCTTTACATATCTGGCGTAAGCCAAGCCCAATAACTGGTTTTCTGCATCTGCCAAATCCTGGCCAGCACCAAAAAGGTTTCCGGCAAGGTCAACCCCCAGGTTAAAGTAAAAGCGGTTTGTTTTGCCCTTTTCACCGAGCTCGCTGTATTGAAAAGCGCCTGTGCCACCAATAATAAACTGATCTTCAAAGCTGCGGGCCAAAAAGGGGTTGTCATCCAGTATTTGTATAAAGTCTGCTGTTTGTTTGTTTACCAGCGTATAGTTAATTGAAAAGGGATTTATCTCCCAATAGGTAAACCGGTTGGATTTATAGTTATAACCATAGGAGAACAGTATGGAGCTGAGATTATAATATCTGGCTCTTTGCTGTAAAGTATAGTTTAGAGCAATTTTGGTATTTGGTATTAAGTAGCCTCTTTGCGGGTTTATTTTGAATGGCGCTATAAGCCTCGGAAATGAAATACTGTTTAATAGCTTGAATTCAAAGCTGCTAAGGTTTTTGGCGGAGCCACCGGCAATTTGGGTTTCATAACTGATGTTTCCAGAAATATCCAATCGCTCTCCGCCTCTAAACAGGTTTTTGTTTTGATAGCTGCCAATAAGGCCCGGCCCGGCAAAACTGTTGGATTTAGTTACGGTTTGCACTTCCAGCCTTATGCTTTGCCTTTTGGCAGGAGTTAAAAGTATACGTGCCGCAAGCTCTCCAATAGAGTCGCGGTTGTTGGTATCTGTGCGCTCATATTTTATGCTTACCAATTGAAAAGTACCGATAGACGAAAGGCGCTTACTCGTAATTTCACTGCGCTTCTTGTTGTACAGGTAGCCCGGTTCAAAGGTTATAAAGGGCCTTAATCTATAGGGTTTAAACACCAGTGTGTTTTGAATGAAGTCTATACTGTCAACTTTGGTGGTAGTGGTAGTGGAAGTGTCGGAAGGTTGTAAAGTGTAGTTTGGGAAAACCTCAACATCCGTAATTATGTATGGGCGCAAAGCTTCATCCGGAGCCACATTTTTAAAGGACAGGTAGAGGTCATACCTCCTGTCGTTATATTGATTGGTATCTGAGGTGAAAATGAGATACTCGGAGTTGAACTCGTAATAGCCCTTGTTTTTTAGGATGTCGTCAATTCGCTGGCGCTCGGCTTTAAACTTTTCGGTATCAAAGCGTATGCCTTTGGTAAGTTCGGTGTTTTTTAGTGAGCGTTCAATAATGGAGTCAATGGCTGTGGAATCTCTTTGATATACATAGGTTTCAAGGCGGTAAGGTTCGGAAATCTTCACAACATATCTGGCTGAAGCCTTCTTCTCCTGCTCTTCAATTGAGGAGCTTATTTCCGAATAAAAGAAACCGGTATTCTCACAGCGGTTATTGATGATTTGCTCGGTGCGCTTAATGTTTACATCACTCAGGTAAACGGGTTCTTCCCCAAAGCGCTTATTCAGTCCCTTTTTAATTTTTCCGGCACCTTCTTTTTGGGCTTTAAAGTAAAAGTACAGGCCGTATCTGATTCCAAAAATGGTTTTGTTGGGAGAGGGTTCCACCACATCTTCAATTTCGTATTGAAGCTGATTTTTACCTTTCACATTTCCATCCGAAATTACTTCCACCTCGGCTCCGGTGTACAGTTTTTCATCCGCAGGAATGTACTTGGTTACATTGCACGAACCCAGCAGCAACAGTAGAATAGGGCCATTTAGCCAAAGCCGCTTCTTCCCAAATAATATGTTTCTCTTTGTCTCCAATATTTTATTTTCCTTACTCCTTACTCCTTACTCCTTACTCCTTACTCCTTACTCTTTTCCTTCTTCTCCTGCTTTTTCAGCAACTCTTGCAGGGTATCAAATTCCTTGTTAAATAAAATAGAAAGCCCGGTAATGGTAACCTGTCCTTCCACCAAATCCTGGTATTGGTTTTTCCTGAAGGCCTTTAAGCGGTATTGGCCTTCTTCCGTTAGGAGATATTCCAGGCTAATATCTCCGATGATGTCATTGCTGCGTTCTTCACCTTCAATGCCCACACTACTGCCCACCTGCACCACAACTCTATCTCCGAAAAGGGATTTTTTAAGGCTTACATTCAGATCGGTGCGTTGTTCCGCATTTCCTGATTGATAATCTTCATAGCTGTCTAAATCAAAGTTTAACTCAAAGCCCTCGATATACTTTTCGGAGAGTTTATTCAGTTGCCCAGAAAGCAGCTTGCTTACGCTGGAGCGCGCCAGTTGTTCTGTTCCGCCACCACTTCCGTTAGAGGCATCACTTGGCAGAAAGCGGTTGAACACAATTAGGGCAAATACCTGCTTATTCAGTTCTGATTCATCTTCTTTGAGTTGTTGTACTTTTCTGTAAACAGTTCCGCCCAGTGCGTCCTTGCTGTCATCAGGCATATTCAACCCAAAGGAAATTTCGGGCTTTTGAATGGTGCCATTAATATTGAGCAATACTTCAAAAGGTAGTTTTTGATTGTATTTACTTACGGAGGTTCCTCCTTCGGTAGCTGATTGATACGCCATCAGATCGGTAGCAGAGGTTTCCACTTTATACAGGGCGGTTAGATCCAGTTCGGCATTCATGGGGTCACCACTCCAAACAATCCGGCTTCCGGGGGTGATTTCAAACTTCTTTTTAACCAGTTCGTAGAGGTTGAGCTGATAGCTGCCATCACTCAATTCATAGCTTCCGCTCAAATCCATATTACCATTGGGGCTCAAGTTGTAATTGAGATCTGCCTCTCCGGTAATGGTAAGCATATCACCCGATTGCTCATCCAAAATAATATTGAAAGTGGTATTGGGATCTACTTTTAAATAGGCAGTTACATCAAGCCCCGTAATGGTTTGGGTGGAAACTTCCTCGGTGGAAATGATGTCTGTGCTGTCCTTCATATTGGCAAAGCGCACTATGCCCTGCCGCTCCTGTATCTGTGCCTGCGTGGCGGGTACTATGTAGTTTACCTCAGTACCACTTTCCAGTCCTATGCGAGCTTGCACCTTAGGCAGATTCATATCTCCCCTTATATCCACATCCAGGTTCAAAATCACTTTTCCATAAATAAGGTCGTTGTCTTCTCTGGTGGAATTAAGCGCCTGAAATTTATTCGCCTTCAGGCTGAGGTTAAAAGTGGGGTTTAGCATATCATCTAAACCTACATCTCCATTTAATATGAGGGTATTATTAGCCTCATCTTTTACGGTAAACTTGTTGAGGTACACGCCCTCATTATCCAAATCTATTTTTTCATCTCCCAAGGTAAATGCACTACCCAGAAAAACGGAGGTAAAGCCAACATTTTTAAAGGAAAGGCTACCCTTGTATTTAGGATCAGAAGCGGATCCGCTTACTTTAAAACCTCCCGTAAGGTAGCCGGATGTATTGCTCAATTGGTCGGGTACAAAGGCCTCTACCAAACTGAGGTCAATCTTATTTATATCCAGCGATAAATCAAGATTTTGAGTTTCTCCGGCTATGGAATATTTTCCATCCATATTAAGGTCGGCACCTTCTCCCTTTAGCGAAAGATCCACAACATATTGATTAGCTGTGCGATTATTGGCCTTTAAGTTTAAAGTGCCAATAGGGTTGCCCATGGCGCCCAGGTTAGTGAGTGAAATATCAGCTACAAAAGCCGGGGTTCCGGTAAGGTCATTCAGTACCACATTCCCGCCAAGGGTACCGCTAACGGGGCTGTTTCCTGCATTTAATATTGAAAACAAAGCCTCCAGATTGAAGTTTGAAAAGGCTAGTTTCAACTTCTCCTTTCCATCTTCATTCAGGCTTTCCACAGAAAGCTTTTGTCCGTTTCTGCTCACTGTGAAGTCGGTAAAACGCGTGAGATCGGGATCAATCCTTACTTCGTTGGATTCGGGTATGGTCCAGGGTTGGGAGTTAAGTATCAGCTTTTCCAAACTTACCTTTAGTAAGGTACTTTGCCCGGTTTTGGAGATGTCCAGAGATGTGTAAAAAACGTCCTCCGCCTGCGCATCTTTTATATTCAGAGAGGCTGTTCCCTTTCCACCATTGAGATTCAGGTTTAGTCTGGTGGCATAAATATCTATGGGGCCACTGTTAACGCGTTCAAATCCAAATTGCACATCAGTGTTGGAGCGGGTGGCGTTCAAATCTAAAAACAGCTTGCTTACTTCAGATTTGCCATATTGAATACCGGGTGCTCTAAGGTCAACCCGCAGAATTTCCTCTGCAGGTTTAAAAGCCATTTGCAATGTGATGGTATCCAGACGCTCCAGCTCAGGCACAAAAACCTCACTTATGATGGGGGAATTCACTACCGTGAAATTCGCTTTCATGTCAAGATTTTTATATGTGGTATCACTTGTGGTGGAGTCACCACTTATCATCTTTTTCTGGTAAGATTGAAGACTACTTAGCAGGGTTTGGATAGAGGTGTTGCCGCTAAGCTGCCCGCTGATGATTTCGCTGTTGATGCGTAAATCTGTAGCTGTATTGCTATTGCTGAGACTGGCAAAAACGGAATCCAAACGGTAGGATTTATCCTGCTGAACAACAATTCCTTTTTTTAGAGTAAGATGGCTTTTAAAGTCATCGGCATTTCCTTCAAATGAGGCATTGAGCAAGGCCGCAACCTTCATGGGGTTGGCTTGTATATTCAGGTCTTTAAGGTCGGCCCCGCGCAGGTTTAGTGTAAGATTTGCAACAGTTTTTACAGTATCCAGAAGAGCGCTAAGGCTAAGGTCAAAATCAAGATTTTCATCTGAAAAGCTGAGTGCAACATCTGCATTTTTGTTTTTCACATTTGCATTGAGCGCAAGCCCCTTATAGTCGTAATCCCTGAAAAGGAGTTGTTGGAAATCAAGCGTAGCATCCAAAGCCAGATTTTCCAAATCCTTTCCACTTCCGTTAAAATCCAGCGTAAGCGAAATAGGCTGTAAATCGGGATTTTGAGCAAACTTGCCAATATTTAGCGTGTCAATTTCCAGCAGCCCTTTATAGGCTGGGGTCCTCAAAATGTTTTTCACATTACCGTCAAATTTCACAAAACCATCGGGAGTGTTTACAGTAAGAAATGCGTTAATGTTGGCTGCATTGCCATTAATTTTTGACTTGAGGGCAACATAGTGGGGAAGGCTTTCTTCAGGATTTTTTCTACCCATCAACAAACCAAGATCATTGGCATTGCTGTTTGCGTTTAGCTCGCTGAAATTTACTTTAAGGTTAGTGGTGTCGGGCAGGTTTTTTACCGTTCCGTTTACCGAAAGGGCAGTGGCCGTAAGCCAGCTAGCCTTAAAATTGTTGATGGCAATATCCTTATACGAGCCGGAAATTCCACCGCCCAGTTTTAACGGAAATTCCTGTATGCTTTGGATGAGCGTATCATATCGCAGCGAATCTGCAAAGTAGTAGGCATCCTTTACGGAGAGGCTGGTTTTGCCAAAGGCCAGCCCAAAGCGGATATTGCTTTTTGGATTGGAAATCATACTATCGATACTGGGGTATCCTAGGCTCAACTGCATGTTTAGCTCGCTGTTGCCCGTAAGTAGTTGGAGGTTTTTTACATCCAGTTCTTCTTCCTGTAAATTAGCTTCCATAGCCAGTTTGTTGAGTATGAAGCCACTCCGCTCGTTAAAGGCAAGGTCTTCAATATTGAGACTTGCTTCAGCATCCTTTAAACTTACATCCTTCAAATCAATGTTGAGGTTTCGCAGCCCGATGTGAGCAGGGTTAAAAACTCCCGGCTGTGCCTTGCCGCCACCTTGATCAATGGAAATAGCGTTTTTATTGAGAAGCATTTGGCCAAGCTCTACTTTCCAGGAAGGCCAGTTAAAAGGTTTGGCTGCATCATTTTCAGCCGTGCCTTGTGTGGTATCGGGTGCCGCTGCCGCGGGAAGTTTTATGCGGATATCGCTTTCCAGCAATTGTATGGATTTAATGGAAATGTCCTGCATTGCTAAATTCAGCTGTGATTCACCAATGGTAAAATTGCCGATGCGTGCCTTAGCATCCAGGCTATCGGGCTGAGAGGTGTAACTGACTTCAATATTACGCAGCGCAATTTCATTAAAACTGATAAAGGGCAGGGGCGAGGAGGAAGTGTCTTTGGATGGCGGTGGGCTAAGGAATTGTACCACTTTTACTCGTGTGTTTTCCAGCAGAATGTCATCCAGCTCGAAGCGCATTTTTTCCAGGTTTAAATCATCCGTGCTCAATTCCAGATTACCTAAACGAAGGTTGGCATCCATCCCCGAAAGGGAATCGAGATAAGTGAGCCTGATATTGGTAAGATGAACCGGCCCTACAGAAATTGTGGGTGGTGGGCTGCTGGCCGTGTCTACTGGTTGCTCAGCAGTTGAGGTGTCTACGGAAGCAAAGGCATTGATGATAAAATCAAAATTGAAGGTGCTGTCTTTATTTCGGTTCACGCTGGCTCGCAACCCGTTCAGATCAACTCTGCTTATGGCAATATGGTTGTTTAACAGTGATTTTATACCCACCCCGGCTTCCAGTGAATTGAAGAATAAGAGAGTATCCTGCTGTTGATCTTCCAGATAAACATTTTCAATCTGCACGTTTCCCTTAAAGGTGATGAAGATGCGCTCGATATCCACCCGGGTATTGGTTTTATCAGAAACATAGCTAGTGGCATAGCCTACAATTTTGTTTTGAGCCCACTCGGTACGTATTAGCAGAACAATGGCAATGAAAAGTCCTGTCAACACTAAAAGTGTGATTCCAAGCCATTTGCCAATTTTAAAAAAGATTTTTTTGGGAGTGCTCAAAGGTGATTAGCCAAGGATTAGATTAATTGTAAATGAGGTGTTAGTTTCTGGCTTTTGATAACTCGAATATACGATTGGGAAGATAAGCGATTATCGCCCCAAATGGTTTAAAGGTTTTTTTGAAATTATCCAATTTACCAATTACGCAGCCGGTTGGGCATATGACGTATTTTGAAGTATAGTTGCTGTTTTGAGTTATTGAGGGTGACAATATTCTCTAATTTTGATCATTAAGCAGCCAATTTCCAATTCTTAGGACTATTAATTTTTCAAACTTTTAACCTATATCACATGAAGCAAAACATCACTTTAACCACCTCTTAAAGCTTACGGTATATTTTTTTGATCGGCGTTCGGGTATTAATCCGGGTGCTGATTAATTGTAGGCTTAAGAACTCCGTTTGAGGTCGGATGAATTAACCTCAATTTTTTTATTAACCTAATTACAAAATGATGAAAATCAAAAACAAACTGAAAATGTCCTTAAATGGACTGATTGGTGCCATGTTGCTTTCAGGCTTATTCTTCGGAAGCCCATTGGTTGCATTTGGAGGAAGCCCGATTGAGGCTGGTACCGAAGAGGGGTGGACCTTAATTGCCGAGAAGGGCGATGTAAAAGCGTACGCTCAAATTGTTACATGCGGCTCGGATGAGCAATCCATGTATTTGGTAAAGCTGGTGAATATCAGTAAGGATGAAGACCTGATTGTAGAATACTCCATCAATGTTACAAACAGTCCTACCGGAGGCGCCAGAAAAGGATTGTCTAAGATCATGAGAAATTCTAGCGTGGAAGGGTCTTGCGATGACAAGCAGCCTATGCTCACAGCTTATATGGTAAATACTGAGGATGGGTATATGCCACTGGAAATAATAATACAAACCATAAAAACCACAGATCATGAAAAATAGAATACTAAACTTAAACCTAGTTTTTTTAATACTGCTTTCTCTTGTAACATCAGTTGGAGCATACTCACAACAGTTGGACAATAAGGGAACGGAATTCTGGATTGCTTTTCCGGGAAACAGCAGCGCTTCGGGCAGCAGGATATTGTTTATTACAAGTGATGTGCCCACCTCGGGATCTGTAGATATCCCTGGATTGGGTTTCTCTATGCCCTTTTCTGCAGCACCGGATTCAATTACCGAGGTCACTGTTCCTCTGACGGCAGATATTCAAACTTCTGATATAATCGAAAATAAGGGTATCCACGTTACAGCTTTGGATGAAGTGACCGTTTACGGTTTAAGTCAACTCACCGCTACTACCGATGCCTATATGGCTTTACCGGTGGATATATTGGGTAAGTCGCATTACGTAATGGCCTATAGGGGGGATGTGAGCTTCTCTGGTAAAACTCAGTTTACTATAGTAGCCACAGAGGATACAACCGTGGTTACCATCACCTCATCATTTACCTCTGCTGGGAGAGTGGCAGGAGCGCCATATCAAATTACACTCAACAAAGGAGAGACTTACCAATTGAGAGGAGATGACCAATTGGACGATGCAGTTGGAACCAAGGTAGTATCTGATAAGCCAATCGCTGTATTTGGTGGAGCGCAGTGTACTAATATTTTTGGAGGCTATAGAGCATGTGATCATATTGTAGAGCAAATTCCACCCACAAGTACCTTGGGTAAGCAGTTTGTAGCCGTTCCTTTGGCTACCAGGTTGAACGGTGATACCTATCGTTTTGCAGCAACATCAGATTCTACAGAAATTAGAGTAAACGGTGTGCTGGAAGCTACTTTAAATGCCGGGGAGTTCTTCGATAAAATATATGCCACGTCTATAGAAATTGTTTCTACCAAGCCAATTGTGGTAGCTCAGTTTTCTAATAGTTCTGACTATGATGGAGTTACATCCGATCCCTTTATGATGCTTATACCACCTTTTGAGCAGTATTTGGGAAGTTATACTTTATCAACCCCAGCCTCCGGATTTACTGGTCATTACTTGAACATTGTAGCTCCTTCCGGTGGTATAGCCAGTGTGGAGTTGGATGGATCCTTTATTCCAAGTTCAGATTTCGCACAAATAGGTACTTCAAGTTTCTTTGGAGCCACTAAGCTTGTGGCAGCAGGTACACACACTGTTAAGAGTTCTTTTCCCGTGGGTGTACATTCCTATGGTTTTGGTGATTATGATTCTTATGGCTATCCCGGAGGACAATCACTTTCAGAAGTGGCTTCAGCAGATAGTTTACAGTTAATCCTAACAACAGGTATTGCACCTCAGGGGGATACGGTATGTGTGGCAGAAGCAACGGTTTTAGATAGTTTAAATCAGCCACTCGCTGGTATTCGGGTAGATTTTAACCTGCAAGGTTCTAACGCTATGACGGGTTTTGCTTTTACTGATTCTCTTGGAATAGCAACCTTCTGTTACCTGGCTGTAAATGCCGGTTTTGATACTGTTACTGCTTCCACAGGTGGTTTAACAGCTACCGGAATAGTGCAAATATTACCTTGTGCACTGAGTCTTAGTACAACTCAAGTTGATATTCTTAATGCAAACCCAGGCTCTGTAAACCTATCGGTTTCGGGCAATGTTGCAGCAGCTAACTTTGTATGGACAGGCCCCAATGGCTATACCGCAAGTACCGAAGATATCAGTGGTCTTACAGATTCCGGTACCTATAAGGTGGTAGTTAGCGATCCCTTCTTCAAAAACTGTAAGGACTCCCTAGAGGTGAAAATCACTGCGTCAACTACGCCTTGTGCGTTGAGTTTGAGTGCTACTCAGGTGGATATCATCAATGCAAATCCGGGATCAGTAGACCTTACCGTTGTTGGAGCGATGGGTGCCTTAACCTACCAATGGACCGGCCCTAATGCTTATACAGCAGCCACTCAGGATATTTCGGGTCTTACAGATTCAGGAAGCTATATGGTGGTAGTAACCGACCTTGGAGCGCCTGACTGTAAAGATTCGCTAACAGTAAAAATCACAGCCTCAACCGTTGGTGGAGGAAATTGTGATCTTACCTGCCTGTCAGATGGTAGCTGGATGAAGAGTACCGAAACAACTCCCACTAACCTTAGTGGTTTTTGGACAGGCGTAAATGGTGCGTTGCCAGCGGCAGGAACCTTTACAGTGCCAGCTATCGTTGGTCAACCTTTCCCATGGCCTCATATTACACCTGTTGCCGGTGCCAGCCCTATTAGCACCGATCACAGTATTACTTATTTCCGTAAAACATTTAACCTTACAAGTACCTCTGGTATTGAAGCACGTTTTAGAATGAATGCTGATGATCAGGCGGAGATTTATGTAAATGGAAATTTTGTAGCCTTACTGGGAGGTTTTGGAAGAGCCAACTATCACAGCCCATACCATGACGTACACTTCTATGGTGCCGGACTTGTGGATAACGGTTATATGGGTGGAGATCTGTATATGACCACCACTACCTCTGCCATGGGGTCAATATTTCAGGTGGGAGCCAATGATGTAGTAGTAGTTGTGCGTAACCTTGGTAAGGTAACCGATAAGGGAGGATTCTCCTTCCGTATGGATCTTTCAGGTTGTGGCAATATTCCAAAATCTGCAAAAGTTCATAATTCTACCCCAGTTGTTCAGTCAGCGTTTGAGATTTATCCAAACCCAACTACTGGCGACTTTAGCGTGTATATGCCAAACTTCAATATCGAAAGCGGTGCTGAGGTAAGATTGTATGACCTTAACGGTAAAATGATAAGTGAGGATAAGGCCGAAACGGAATTGGTGGAAATGAATATTTCTGAACTACCAGCCGGTGTTTACTATCTTAAAGTAAACCAACAAGGTATAACCCACACTCAGAAAATTGTGAAACAATAGTTTTTTAGTTTTCTTCAAATCAAAGCCGCCCTTCGGATTTATTCTGAAGGGCGGTTTTTTTATTGATCAATTTTTGAATAGTGGTCTGGTTTAATTGGATTCAGGCTTCGGGCTAATCTTACCCAATATAGCCGCCAGTATTAAGCCGAATATTACATAAGCTAAAAACAGCATAAATCCAGGTTGCAGCGAAGTTAGATTGGTGGCAAGCGATGTTAGGGTTTCTGTCTCTACCTGTGCATACTCTAATTGATTATCCAAAATGCCATCAAAACTCACATAGCTCATAAATATGGCTACTATCATTACGTCAGCCATACTCCACTTACCGGATTTAAAGGCCAGCCATTGTATGATTTTGTTTTTTCGCAATCCACCTTTTCCTAAAAGGTAAATTTGGGTGGAGATAAGTTTGGTGACAGGTAGAATTACACTGAAAGCCAAAACAAGAAAACCCACCATTTTAGAGTCAAACCGGGAAGAGTTAAACAAAAGCGAAACCACCTGAAGTATGCTTTTGCTACGATAAAAAATCATCTGGTTATCAAAGTTGATATGCTCACCGAGCAATACAAAATCAACTTTATTGATACGGGCATCTATCTCGAGCATAGGACTTGCCAAGCCCGTTATTAATACAATGAGGGCTAAAAGCACTGACATAAAAAAGAGAGGTTTCCGAAGATCAGGCAGTTTATAAGCCAGTGCCCATAACAAAAGGAAAACAGCCACTATCCCCAGCATATAGAAGGCAATGCGGTTTACATTGGCCTCCATAATATCTGATTGTTCTACCACATAGGTGTTAAACTCCGTTTGATTTTCCAGATCGTACATTGCGTATATATTTTGCAAATAGGTGGTGAGGGTGTCGTCATAAATCTGATCTGCGTACTCATTAAATTTATCGAGGGCAAAAATTTTCAGACGCTCCTTACTTTCTTCACTTGTTAAGTCTTCTACAATAGACTCTGTAAATCCCGGAACGCGATCTCTTAAGTTCTCCCAGTCCACAACAGTATTTATGGCCCATCTTTTTATCTTTTTACCGAGGGTGCTGTTGTCTTCCTGCACCTGGCCCTTGGCCTCGGTAATCATACTGTTTAGCAGTGAGTTTATCTGAACCCGTAAAATACTGTCCTGAGACTTGCTGAGGTCAAACTCTTCAATCTGAACAGTGATAATATTTTTGAATTCCTCCCTCCAGTTGTTTACCGAAAAGATGCCATGCATAATGCTATTGGCTTCCATATAATCGTCCTTAATATCGGAGCGTTCATTGGATTGGGTGTAAACCTGATATCCCCACCAAGCTGTAATGGCGAGCAATGGCGTAAGGCAAACAATAAGGATGATTTGCCTAAGCGTGTGTTTTTTTTCTGAATTCATAGTTGAGCGGTGCAAGGCTGATTAAACACTCACAAGGTGGTAAATTGTTCTTACCCCATGCAATTTAGTGTGCAGGCAACTAAAGTTTTGATTTCCCCCTCTGCGTAACTCAGCGGGCTCTGTGCCTCTGCGGTGAAGCAACTTAGGATTACATCAACGCAGAGACGCTAAGGGCGCAGAGCAATTCTTAAGCTTTGTTAAAGATTATCCAACAGCAAATCACCTTATTACAGTAGGTAACAATAATTAT
>JBLWXT010000007.1:149474-188957 GCA_048267305.1 Owenweeksia sp.
GCGCAGAGCAATTCTTAAGCTTTGTTAAAGATTATCCAACAGCAAATCACCTTATTACAGTAGGTAACAATAATTATGGATGAATTGATAAGTAGCTAATCACCGATTTGTTTCGGTTCTCTGCGCAACTCAGCGGACTCTGTGCCTCTGCGGTGAAGCAACTTAGGATTACATCAACGCAGAGGCGCGATGAGGGCAGAGCACATAGGAACTGTTTCCGGCCTAATTCACCCGATAACAAATCACGGTTCCATCTTCGCTGTAGGTAACAATATTTATGGATGAATCTACACGTAGAGAGCCCATATCAAACGGGCCCTGTGCAAATACAGGGAAGCCTTCAATCAACTCTCCATTCTTTGTAAAGAGCCTTATTTCCTCCGCATTTTTGCTAAATGCGCCTGCATAAAAATCGCCTCTGAATATCATGGCCTTGGGTTTTGTTGAAATATCGCCATCCATTTGTCCCGTCCAGGGCTTGTCATCACTCTTTACAAATAATTTGTCATCGCTGCTAAAGATGTATTTATTGTCAAAAAACAGAAACTCTTCAGCCGGATTGTCTTCATCCAAATAGAGTTTATCATCAGTGCCACCAGGCATAAAGGAATACAATTTCCCATCATCAGCAATAGTTATCATTTCCGATTTGGCAAGACTTTCACCCTCCTTAAGGTAAAATGGAATACGCAGCTTTGGCAATCCCTCAATGGTTTTAAATCGGATTTCGCCAGCACGGTTTAGTTGATACAGATTGCCATCTTCGGTTTCTATTACAATAAGGTCTTTACCCTTTACCGCAAAATGTTGAGGTTGTGTAATAATGGCACTTCCGGTTTTTTTAAACTTCCAGCCTTTTACCGGTTTTCCGGAGATATCGTAGTTTAAAAGATCCTTGCCGGAAGGAATGATAAAGCGATAGTTGCGGGCATTATCATAGTTCAAAACTCCAACAGGTGCCGTTGCCGGTTCTTTAAACGTTACAGGGAAATTTTCCACATCCCTGCCAAGGCGATCAATAATGTAGAGTTTGCCGGGGGTGTTTACCACCATTTGCAGTTTATTGTTTTTAAATAAATCTACTTGCGTGATGTTACCCATAATAGGGCCGTCCAGCATTTTAGTCCAAAGAATCTTGCCGTTATAATCCAGCAGATATAGTCTGTAGTCCTTATCCTGAATGGCGATATCGTATTTTTTGTTTACATAGTTCTTCAAAAACTGAGGAACGCTGGCCGCTTCACTTTCCAGTTGAGTACTCCACTGGCGGCTTACCTTTTCCTTTTGCACTATGCTGTGTTTGGCGTAAAAGCTGGTAAAGGCTTTGTCGCCATCTACACTCATTTGCAGCCCTGCCCAACGGAAGTTATTTAGCTGATCGCTGTACTTCTCCATAATTTTTGCATCGCTGCCTTCCAGGGCATTGGCCAGCATAGGCAGAAAACCGGGGTTGGACGCCACCACTTTTATATGTGCCTTTCCGGGGAAGTTGTCATTAAACTCATTAAAGTCTTTATCCTGGCTCAGGGTTTTGTTGGAAAGTATGTCGTTTATAACGCCCTTTAGTTGAGGCAGGCTTTCGCTGAAAAGCGCAAAACCATTGGTAATGGTAAAGTAGGGGTAGTGGAAATCAGTAAACAGATTGCCATAAAAGCGAGGCAGGGCATTTTCGGCCGTCATTTTTTTGATGATAACACCGCGATAACCTTCTATAAAATCAGGGTTTGCCAATGCATCCAGCGCCTGCCGGGTATCATCTTCAGAGCGGTAGCTGAAGTAGGCTATGTAATTATCCTGCTCCGTTTTTCCGGCAGCGCCAAATATTCCCATCTCTGTATCTACCCAGTTCAGTAAAAACTGATTAGCGTCAAAACCCAGTTTTTCCACTAATTGCTCATGCTTGCGCAGACGGCCTGCACGTTCCAGATAATCCAGATAGTTGCGATGGTATTGCTCTGCGTTTTCAAAAGTGTGTGAAATCCAGATTCCTGCACTTACGGGTACAATTTCCTGTCCCCTGGTTTTTTGCGCAGATATGCCCTTAAAGGATTGCGGATACCAGGCCTGCGCCTCCGGAAGAAGCGCCAATCCACTGATGATGAGTTCATCACTCTCCAGGTTTACATCCATTTCCACCCAACTTCCAAATTTGGAGAGGTAGTCTGCATTTGCCAATGGAAGTATCTTTTTGGTAAGGCCCGGCAATTCGGTAAGGTTTAGGTAAAGGTTTGCCAAATCCTTGCGGTTTGCCGTTTCGTATAGCTTTTGAAAGCCTGCATCTGCCTTAATGTTAAACTCGCTGTTTAGTTGCCTGATGCTCTCTTCCACTAAATTGGCGTTGGTGCTGAAAAGCAATAGCCCCCTGAATGAGCTTATGTAATAGTTTTTGCTTTTATCCTCTTTGTAAAAGTGAAATATTTCCGCTTCGGAATAGGTCTTCTTTTTAACCTGATAATCCTTTGCCAGCTTAGCGCTAAACGATTTTTCAAAACCTTCATCGCTGGCCGTAATAAACAGCACACTATACTTTTCTGCACCACTAAGGGCGGCCACCATTAGCATGGGATGTTTTTTGGAATACCTCACCAGGCTGTCCTGTGCAAAATCATGCGTAAGCGATTTTAGGTTTTGCACAAACTCCATTACAAAAGGGAGGCTGTCAACGCCCGTATATATTTCTGTTTCACTGATTTTGGAAAGTGCCTGGTGGAAATCGCCAACCTCAAGAATTATTGCGGCATTTTTAGGAACAGCACTGTATAAGTCACCGGCCGAGGCACGGTCGGGTTCACAGGCGGAAATCAAAGCGATGCAAAACAGGGCACAAACCCAAGAAAATATAGGCTTCATGAAAGTGAGAGAATTTGCTGCAAAAGTAAGGGAATGCTTTTGCTGTGAAGTAGATTTTCAACTTCTGGAGAAGCTACTTTTCCACAAGTTAACTAACTGCAAATTTGCATGTTACTTCAAATCCAACTCATACTGCTCCGGCAACTGCCTAAAGCTTTTGCGGTGATAGGGCGAAAGGCCAACCTCTCTAATCGCTTGCCGATGGTCTTTGGTGGGGTAGCCTTTGTTGCGTTTCCAGTTGTAATGCGGAAAATCCTCAGCCAGCTTTTCCATGTACTCGTCACGGTAGGTTTTGGCTAAAACCGAAGCTGCCGCTATGTTTTTGAATTTACCATCACCTTTTATTATGCAATGGTGTGGCAGGTTAGGGTAGGGGTTAAAGCGGTTGCCATCTATTAATAATGCCTCGGGCATAGTTTGTAAACCCTGCACCGCTCTGTGCATCGCCAAAAAGGAAGCGTTGAGAATGTTGATTTTATCAATTTCGTCATGATCTACCTGGGCTACATTCCACGCCAGTGCTTTTTCCTCAATGTAAAGCCGAAGCTCATTACGAGCCTCTTCACTCATTTTCTTAGAGTCGTTAAGTAACTTGTGTTTAAAGTTGAGTGGTAAAATAACGGCAGCAGCAAATACAGGCCCTGCCAGGCAACCACGGCCGGCTTCATCGCAACCGGCTTCAATTATTCCTTTTGTATGAAAGTTGAGTAAGCGTTTTCGCATTATCCTTTAATTTTCACATCGCCACCCCTCTCATTCAGGAGAGGGGCCGGGGGTGAGGTATTTCCCCGTTAACCTTAAGCTTTCAGTGTTTTCTGTATGCTTTCCCACATCATTTTTGCTGATCTTTCCCATGTAAAAAGATTGGCTCTTTGAGTTCCTTTGGCAATTAAATCATTTCTGGCGGAGGTGTCGTCCAACTTGTGCATAGCTTTCGCTATTTGTGGATAATCCTGTGGATCGCACAGCAGTGCGGCATCGCCAGCCACCTCGGGCATAGAGGTGGTGGTACTGGTAATTACAGGCACTTTACATTTAAAGGCCTCTACTATGGGTATACCAAAGCCTTCAAAGTTGGAAACAAATAAAAGTCCGTGGCTGGATGCCAGTACACGGTTTAGTCCGGCTCCTTCCAGCCTTCCTGTAAAGATGATGTCTTCCCGGTAAGGGTGATTTTGGTAGGCTTCGGCAATATCATCTGTGCGAAACATTTTTTCACCCACAATTACAAATTTTGCCGTGCCTCCTTCTCTTTTATAAATACTATAGGCTTCCAGCATTCCGGTAATATTTTTTCTTGGGTTTAGTGCTCCAATAAATATGAAATAAGGCTTTCCATTGCTTAAATCCTTTCGCACTTCATTTTGCTCCTCTTCAATTAAGGGATGAAAGAAATCGCCACAACCGTTAAAAACAACGTCAATTTTATCGGGGGAAAGGCCGTAGGTCTTGGCAATGTCCTGTTTGGAGTAGTTGCTCACTGTTGCCACCCTATCGCCCTTACGGGCAAATTGCGGAAAGTAATGGCGGTAGTAGCGCAGTGCCAGGCTTGGGATATCCTTGCTGTGCTCAAAATTTATATCGTGAATAACAGGCAGGCTCTTAAACCTGGATTTTAAGGAGAGGTAGCCGTCTGTAGAAATGAAAAGATCGGGCTGGTGTTTTTTTAAAACCTTTGGAATACTGAATTCAAACCACGCATACCACAGAAAAGGATGGCGGGCCTGAGGGCCAATCACCACCGGACTTACATTTTTTCCAAAGATAAAATCCTGACTATAGGGCCTGTCAAAAATAAAAATCCACTCTACCTCAGGGTGCTGTTGCACGAGGCGCTTAAAAACTTCAAAAGTAAACCACCCTATGCCTTCCAGTTTTTGTGAAAGCAGAAATCGAGTGTTAACGGCAATTTTCATGGGGGTAAAGATAGGGGAGAGGATGTACATTGTTGGGTGTATGCTGTACATTGTGCCGTATTGTTAGAATACATGGTACAACATACATTATACATTCATCCTAATTACCTTTGACCGTTTTCTAAGCCTATGCAGAAGAAGTTTGTGAGCAGCTTGCTACTCTTGCTCCTACTTAATGTACTTGTAAAGCCACTGTGGATTTTTGGCATCGACCTTACTGTGCAAAACAGGGTAGGGGCCGAGGCCTATGGATTATATGCGGCTATCTTCAGCTTTACCATGATCTTTAATATAGTGCTGGATTTGGGACTTACCCATTTCAACAATCGCAGCATTGCACAAAATACCGATCAGGTTTCTAAAAATTTCTCCCGCCTTACGGGATTAAAACTGCTGCTGGGATTTGTTTACCTCCTTATCGCTTTTGGTTTTGGCTATTTTTTAAATTATACATCTGTAGCTTTCGGACTGCTGCTCGTTTTGGCTGTCAATCAGTTTTTGGCTTCATTCATTTTGTTTTTAAGATCACACCTGGCGGGGCTCCATCTTTTTAAAAGTGATTCACTATTGAGTGTGCTCGATAAACTACTGATGATAGTGACTTGTGGCTTGCTTTTGTTTACTGATGTGCTATCCGGTGAGTTTACCATTATGCACTTTGCCATGGCGCAAATGGCCAGTTATGTTTTAGCCGCCCTTATTGGTTTTAGCATGGTGCTAAGGCATGTTGAGGGCTTCAGTTTTCAATTTCAATTAAAAGGATATCTCCAAAACCTTAGGGATAGCTTGCCGTATGCTGTCCTCATCCTGCTTATGGCGCTGTATACAAGGGTGGATAGTGTGATGCTGCAGCAAATTTCAGGAGCGTTTGAAAATGGAGTTTATTTTCAGGCCTTCCGGCTTTTGGATGTGGTAAATCAGCTTGGGTACTTGTTTGCGGTATTGTTGCTGCCCATCTTTTCCGGGATGTTTGGAAGGAATGAAGACGTAAAGGGCTTGACGCGATTGGCATTTAGCCTTATCTATTCAGGTGCGCTGGCCATAGTGGTGGGCAGTTGGTTTTCAGCCGGAGAAATAATGAGCTTTTTATATAATGAGCATTCCGAGCTTTCTACTCCCGTTTTTCGGATATTAATAGTAAGTAGCCTGGCCTTTGGCAGCACCTATGTATTTGGTACGTTGCTAACGGCCCGGGGCAACCTAAGGGCACTAAACATAGTGGCGTTGAGTGGATTTGGGTTGAACGTTATTCTAAACTTTGCCTTAATCCCGGCCTTTGGTGCTGAGGGCGCTGCCATAGCTACGGTATTTACACAATTTGCTACCGCTGTGGTTCAGGTTTTTTTATCCTTTAGCTTGGCGCAGATGAGTTTTTTGCCGAAATATTGGGCAAAATTGGGTTTATACACATTGGTGGCCGTTTTGATTTCTTTTGGGTTGTTGATGTTGCACATGAACTGGATGGTGTTTTTGCTATTGAGTGGGGTCTCCACCCTGTTGCTGGCCATCCCTTTTAAAATGTTGAATGTGCCTGCCGCAATGGATTTGGTGCGAAACCGGTTTAAATAATTTTTGCAAAAAAGGGTTTTTCTATTTTTGCCCGAAATTTTCCAAGCACCTATGCAATCAACTCCTTCTCAGGATAGGGTTTTTGACTCTTCCAACCTTATTGTTTATATCTACAAATGGAGAAAGCCATTAATCATTGTAACCCTTGTGGCCGCGGTATTGGCTATGGTTTTCAGTAGCCCGTTTTTTATAAAGCCAAAGTATAAATCGGTTGCTACCATTTTTCCAACTACCACCAACTCCATTTCAAAGGCGGTACTTCCTCAGCAATTTTCAAGCTCAGGGCAGGATATTCTTCAGTTTGGTGAAGAAGAGCATGCGGAACAATTACTGCAGATGCTCAATTCTGATGAAATCAGGACCCGGATTATTGAGAAATATGATCTGATAAATCACTATGATATAGATCCTGATGGCAAGTATGTAAAAACTGAGTTGTACAAAACGTATGAGAGTAATATCAGTTTTCGCAGAAATGAGTTTATGTCTGTGGAGATATCTGTGCTGGACACAGACCCTGATACAGCAGCCCTAATTGCCAATGATATTGTTTTGATTGTTGATGATGTTAAAAACCGTATTCAAAAGGAGCGAGCCCTAAAAGGTCTTAACATTATTCAAAATGAGTATTTCAATCTCAAAAATGAATTGAAAAGACTGGAGGATTCATTGACAACCTTGCGTTATAAAGGTGTACATGATTATGAAACACAATCGGCTGTTTTTAACGAGCAGCTGGCTACAGCACTTATTGAAAGCCCCAATGGAAAGGCAGTACAGCAAATCCAGGAAAAACTGGATACTTTGGCAAAATACGGGGGAACATACGTGTCAATTCGAGATGAATTGCAGTACCTCAAGGAGGAACAGGTAAAACTTAAAACCAAGTACGATCAGGCTAAAGTGGATGTGTCTGAAACTTTGCCGGCATCCTTTACTGTTGATAATGCCTATGCAGCAGAAAAGAAATCATACCCCACACGCTGGTTGGTTGTGGCCCTGAGTGCCGTAGGCACATTTGTATTTACCCTTATTGTAATTCTGGTGGTGGATACCATTAACAGAGCTCGCAAAAGAAACGAAGTGTGAGACAAGCTACCTGGCAGCTAAGCAATAAAACTGCTATTTGGGCTGGATTTTTATTTAGCCTCCTGAATGTGGGTTTTATAGTTACCGAAAATTTTTGGGGACTATTGCTGCCGTTGGGTATAGCCTTAGTGGCAGCTATTATATTGGCGCTTGATAAGGTTTTGCTCTTTTTGGTGTTTTCCACACCGCTTTCCATATTTTATTATAATGACGAATTACGGGTAGGCTTTACATTGCCTACAGAGCCTATTCTCTTTGGAGTAATGCTCCTGTTTATATTCCGGCTTCTTTATCAAGGCACTTTTGATGCCCGTATTTGGAAGCATCCTATATCCCTGGCTATAATTGCCAGCCTTATCTGGATGTTTATCACCAGTATATCCAGTCAGATACCTTTTGTAAGCTTTAAAGCCCTGATAGGTAGGGTGTGGTTTGTTTCTGTGTTCTTTTACCTCATGGCGCAGCTTTTTGTTTTTCGCAAAAATATCCGGCTGTTTTTTTGGCTTTTTATGATTCCCTTGAGTTTTGTGGTTTTATACACCTTGTACATTCATGGACAAAACGGTTTTACAAAGGATACAGCCACATGGGTTATGTTTCCCTTTTTTAAGGAGCATACAAGTTATGGTGCCGTATTGGCCATGTATGTGCCGATTGCATTTGCATTTGCATTTTTGCTAAAGCAAAATATTAATCTTCGGATACTTGCCGTACTTGTGTTTTTTATCCTGTTTATAGGTGTTGTGATGTCTTTTACCAGAGCGGCATGGGTGAGTTTGGCCGTGGCCTTTGTTGCCATGCTGGTGGTAGTGTTTAAGCTGAGGCGCGAAATCATTGGGGTAATGATAGTGATTGGGCTTACCGTGATATGGTTGAATTGGTCTAGCATAATGCAGAAATTCGAGAAGAACGATCAGGTAAGCAGTGATAACCTCACGGAACACGTGGAGTCAATTTCGAATGTATCTACTGATGCTTCAAATCTTGAAAGGGTCAACAGGTGGAAGTCGGCATTTAGGATGTTTATGGATAAACCGTGGCTTGGACATGGCCCCGGAACGTATATGTTTTTGTATGCGCCTTACCAAAAACCCTACGATAAAACCATTATCAGTACCAATGCTGGGGATTTGGGAAATGCTCACAGCGAATATATCGGCCCATTGGCAGAATCGGGATTTATGGGTGCCGCCTTAGTACTTGTTTTGGTGTTTGTAACCGTTTTTTCCGGTATACGAGTTTATCACAAGCTGCACGACAGGGAGTTAAAAATCATAGCCATGGCTACATTAATGGGGCTGATTACCTATTGGACGCATGGTTTTCTCAATGATTTTCTGGAAATGGACAAGGCTTCCTGCCCTGTTTGGGGTTTTTCTGCCCTCTTGGTTGTATTGGACCGATTTTACACTCCCAATTCCTGAAGAAAAATGTAGGTGATGCTAATCGCCTGAAAATCTACTTCTTGCTTCAGTTTTAATTGTTATGTACGCATAGTTAACTTAACAATTACTTAACAATTTTCTGAAGTCTAGTTGATTATGTGGAGAATTCTCCCCACATTAGTACCACGTTTAACACAAAATTTTACCTACATGAAGAATAAAGCAGCGCTGCTGACATTATTGTTGGCGCTATGCGTACAATTGGGCTTTGCCCAATCGCGAACCGTCTCGGGGGTTGTAAAATCTGCCGAGAATGGTGAGACCTTACCTGGGATAGCTATCCTGGAAAAAGGAACTCAAAATGGAACTACCACTGATTTAGATGGAAAATTTACCATCACTCTAACAAGTGATCAACCGGTCCTGGTATTTCAGGCCATTGGTAAAGAAACCAAAGAGGTAACAGTCGGTGCTGAGAATTTCATCACTATCCAGATTAAAGAGTCGCAAGAACAACTGGAAGAAGTTGTGATTACCGCTCTCGGAATCAGTAAAGAAACCAAGGCTCTGGGGTATTCCGTCAGTGAAATTGGCGGTGATGAAGTGGAGAAGTCAGGTGAGAATAACATTATTCAATCCTTAAGTGCTAAGGCACCTGGTATCCAGGTGGTGGGTACTGGAGGAACACCAGGGTCATCCAGTAAAATTTTATTAAGAGGAAATGCCACGTTTACCGGGGCTAATCAACCTTTGATTGTTGTGGATGGAGTTCCCATTGATAATTCCACGGATCAGTCATCACCCAGGGATTATCCTTTTAATGCAAATCTTCAGGGAGTAAACAATTCTAATCGTGCATTGGATATTAATCCTGACGATATTGAATCGGTTACTGTTTTGAAAGGACCTGCCGCTGCTGCATTGTATGGAGCTCGTGCAGGTAATGGTGTAATTATTTACACTACCAAAAGGGGTAAGGCTGGTTCGAAAAAAGGACTGGGGGTAACAGTTAGTCAAAAAGTAACTTTTAACCAAGTAAATAAATTACCTGACTTGCAAACCACCTACGCCCAGGGTAGTGGGGGTGGTACTCCTGCTGGTGATGGGGCAGCAACCTTTGTTGAAGGTGATCCGGGGCCCGATAATACCTACTTTACAGGAGACGATGTATCCTTGGGTACCTCATCTTCATGGGGCCCGAGCATTGCATCTTTAGGTATTCCTGCTTATGACAACCCTGATAATTTCTTTCAAACAGGGGTTTCATCAAACACTAATATATCTGTAACCGGGGGTAATGAGAAATCTTCCGTGAGACTGTCTCTGGGCTATTTGGCCGATGAAGGCATGGTGCCAAACACAAATCTCGATCGATTTTCAGTAAGACTAACAGCCGACACCCGTTTAAATGAGAAAATAAGTGTGGGCGGTACTGTTAATTACGTCAATACCAAAAGTACCATGGCTCAAAATGGTAGTAATCTCGCTGGTGTAATGCTTGGCCTTCTAAGGGCACCTACCAGCTATGATATTCAGGATTATATTTATGACAATGGAAATCAACGTACCTACTTTTATGCCTATGATAATCCATTTTATACAGCCTATGAAAACCCATTTACAAGTAATGTAAACAGGGTGTTGGGAAATATTTATATTGATTACAAAGTAAATGACTGGTTTACCTTAAATTATAAAATAGGTACAGATGCCTATATGGATGAACGCAAGCAGATTTTTGCTGTTTCATCATATGGTGATGATATTGGAGGCGTTGGTCAGGTTAATGAGAATACTTTAACCAGCAACACTACATATGCCGATCTTACCGCAAGGTTTACCCGAAAACTTAGTGAAAACTGGGGGTCCAGCCTGCTGATAGGTCACAACCTTAATCAGACCAAGAGTACAGATTTGTTCGGGCGTGGAAGGATTCTGGCAGTACCAGGTTTTTATAACCTGAATAATGCATCAGATCTCTATACTTCTGAATTCACTCAGGAAATAAGAAGTCAGGCACTTTTTGGTCAATTGGAGTTTGATTGGAAAAGCATTTTCTTTATAACATTCACAGGAAGAAACGAATGGTCTTCAACTTTTGAGCTCGACAATAATAATTTCTTCTACCCTTCTGTGAGCTCCTCTTTTGTATTTAGTGATTTAATCAACAATAAACCAAGTTGGTGGAATTTTGGTAAAATTCGCTACAGCTGGGCAAATACCGGTATTTCACCAATTGCCTATGCTACCCGGCCTCTTTACACATCTCCTTTTTATACAGATGGTTTCACTAACGGAGTTACCTTTCCTTATACTCCCACAGGTGGAGATGCCACAAATGGTTTTGCGATTAGTCAAACCCTTTATACCAGTGATTTGAAACCAGAAAGGCTTACCGGAAATGAGGTGGGCTTAAACCTTATTTTTCTTGATAGGAGGTTGGATTTTGATCTTACCTATTATCATCAAAAAACAACTGATGCCCTATTGTTTCAGCCTTTGCCAAACTCTAGTGGTTTTCAGCAAGCCTATATAAATGGTGGGGAAATTCTTAATAAGGGTTATGAACTGGCCATGGGTATTGTGCCTGTACGCACAGACAACTTTAAATGGAGAGTTGATTTAAACTGGTCTAAAAATATTAGTGAAGTTCTTGCTCTTGTGCCCGGTGTAGAACAATTCAGTATTGAGGCCGCCTTTTCATCAATTGGATCGTTTGCAATTGTAGGACAACCCTACGGAGTTTTCTACGGTACAGTATGGCAAAGAGATGCTTCCGGAAATGTTTTGGTAAATGGAGATGGTATTCCTCTTGTTTCCGGTCAAACAGAAGGTGTAGGTGATCCTAATCCAGATTGGCTGGGTGGAATTAGAAACACCTTGAGCTATAAAGGTGTTGAACTGTCCTTCTTCTGGGATTTCCGTCAGGGCGGAGATGTTTACAACGGAACTTATGCTCGTCTGAATAACCTGGGACGCACTCAGGAGTCAGCTGATAACAGGGAAGGAACCTATTTGGTTGAAGGGGTTTATGCTGAGGGAACCATGATCAACGGTGTTGATGTTTCAGGTCAAAGCAACTCAACACAAATTTCTGCAATTGAATACTATAAGCAAGTAGTGGGTGATGCTGGTGGTGCTTCCGAAGAATTTGTAGAGAATGTAAACTGGGCTCGTTTAAGAGACGTAACCCTAAGCTATCGCTATAAGTTAAACCCGAATAAGTCCTTCCTAAGTTATGTGGATTTGAGCCTTAGCGCCAGAAATTTGATCTTAATAACGAATTACAACGGGGTAGATCCAGAAACCAGCCTTACCGGTGCGGGGTCAAATATTGGAGGCTTTGATTATTTCAATAATCCTGGGGCCAGATCATATAGTATCGGATTGAAATTTGGATTCTAAAAATATTAACAATGAAAAAGACAATTGTTTCACTATCAATAATTATAGGTCTTGTAGCGGTAAGTACGTCCTGCGAAAAATATTTCGAGGATACTATTGCTACACCAAATGATCCTACTAAAGTTACGCCAGCATTGCTTTTGGCCAACATTGAGGTAGCCACATTTTCGAATTTTGGAGGTCAGCTGGCAAGGCAAACTCAAATGCTTATGCAGCAAGCTGCCGGAACTACTGAAGGTTCTCAGACTACTGAGATTATGAACTACAATATCACTGAACTAACCAATGAGAACGAGTGGGGCGTGATATATAATGGAGTATTAATGAATGGTAAGCTTTTGGTTGATGACTTTGGAGCCGAAAATCCTCATTATTCTGGTATCGCGAGAGTAATTATGGCGATGAATTTGGGGAGTGCAACTGATTTGTGGGGAGATGTTCCATATTCTCAGGCATTAAATGCCCTCAATGGAAACCTTACTCCCCAGTATGATTTGCAACAGCAGCTGCTGGATGACTCTAATCCAAACAGCATTTTTGCCTTATTGGATCAAGCTATTGCTGATTTGCAGCAACCCGCTGCCGCCAATGCATTCTTCCCCGGTTCAGAGGATTTTATTTATGGAGGAGATGTTAATTTGTGGATAAAAGCTGCTTATTCCCTTAAGGCACGTTATTACAACAGGTTAAGTGAAGTTGATGGCCCGGGCAGCGCTACTAAGGCTTTGGCAGCTTTGGCCAATGGTATTTCAACATCCAGCGAGGATGCACTAATGAAATTTGGTAGCGGAGGTAACTCTCAAAACCAATGGTATGCCTATGAGCAAGCTAGACCCCAATACATCAAAATGGGTAAGTTTTTCGTTGATTCATTGGTTTCCACCAATGATCCTCGTTTGCCTTTTTATGCTGATCAGGATACCAGTGGGAATTACTCCGGTACCCCAAAAGACATGATTGATCAGACTTACACAAGTGATATAGGAAGTTATCTAAGTGAAGTTGATGCTTCGATTCCATTGATTAGCTATGCCGAAATGAAGTTTATAGAGGCAGAAGCTAAATTGCGCTCAGGTAGTTCTGGAGATGCCGCTATAGCACATAATGATGCGGTCAAGGCCTCTGTTTTAGCAGTAACGGGAGCTTCCGCACCTCAGGCATATATTGATGATTATGCCTCTGAAGATGGAACTACCATTAGTTTGGAGAAAATTATGTATCAAAAGTATGTTGCACTATTTGGCCAGATCGAGGTGTACAGTGATTTTAGAAGAACAGGATTTCCGGGGATAACACCAACTCCTGGTGCTCAAACATCAACCATCCCTGTGAGATTAGTGATACCACAAAATGAGAGGTTGTATAATCCCAATTCTGCTCAGTTTGTAAAACCACTTACAGAACCTGTGTACTGGGATAAATAAGATTAAAGTATAATGAACTGTAAAGGGCCCTGTCAATTCTTAACAGGGCCCTTTAATTATATAGGTGTGGAACCAAATGTTTGGGGAGGCGCTAAGGTTCCCTAAACTGCATCTTTTCAATAATCTCCGGTAATACTTTTATGGAAGCCATCTCACGGTACTTCTTACGGGCTTCATCGGCCGGTGAGCCAAAGTATGTTTTGCCGGCAGCTAAGGAGTTGCCAACCCCCGACTGGGCATAAACCACGGCTCCTGCGCCTATTGTAATCCCGCTAATAACACCTACCTGACCCCATAGGGTTACATGGTCTTCAATTACTACGCAGCCCGCTATGCCCACCTGAGAAGCAAATAAGCAATGTTTACCTACGCGGGTATCATGGCCAATTTGTACGTTGTTGTCGATCTTGGTGCCATAACCAATTATAGTGTCACCACTTACTCCTTTGTCTATGGTTGATCCGGCACCAATTTCCACCTTATCCTCCAGTATTACTCTGCCACCGGAAATAAGTCTGTCATAGCCATCAGGTCGCTTTTTATAGTAAAAGGCATCAGCACCCAAAACCACATTGGCATGTAGTATTACATCATCACCAATTACTGTATTGTCGTAAATAGAGACATTGCTATGAATGATGCAATTTTTGCCAATGCTTACATTGTTACCTACAAACGCATTGGGTTGTATAAGCGTACCTTCACCAATGGTAGCGGAGGCAGAGACTGACGCTCCTGCTGCTACAAATGGCCGGAATGCCCTGGTAATAGCATTGAAATCCCTAAAGGGATCATCGGAAATAAGCAAACCCTTGCCTTCGGGAACCTCTACTGACTTGTTTATGAGTACTGTAGTGGCTGCAGACTCCAGGGCTTTGTCGTAATACTTAGGATGATCTACAAATACAATATCTCCAGGTTCTACAACGTGAATTTCATTGATACCTGTAATTTGGTGATCAGCAGGGCCGGCAAACTCACAACCAAGAAATTGTGCCATTTCTGCAAGTGTGTAGGGACGGGTAAGCTTCATCGCAAATTATTCTTTGAAACGTTCTCTATAATCGCCAGTAGCAGTGTCTACAATAATTTTTTCACCTTGTTCAATAAACAGGGGAACTCTTACCTCAGCACCACCTTCTACAGTAGCGGGCTTCATGGTGTTTGTGGCAGTATCACCTTTAATTCCCGGTTCAGTATATGTGATTTCCAGGGCTACTTTGGCAGGAAGCTCACAGGTCATCGGTCTTTCCTCATCAGCATGAAACAACACAGTACATTCCATACCCTCTTTTAAAAACTGCGGGGCATTGATAAGAATCTTTGGAATGGTGATTTGATTATAGTCTTCCATATTCATGAAGTGATGTCCGGATGGATCATCGTACAAGAATTGGTAGGTACGCGTTTCAATGCGGATTACGTCTAATTTAACACCTGAAGGAAAGGTGTGTTCTAAAATTCTTCCGTTATCCAGGTTACGCATTTTTGTACGAACAAAGGCCGGGCCCTTACCTGGTTTTACGTGTAAAAATTCTACAATTTGAAAGGGCGCATTATTATAGGTAATGCACAATCCGTTGCGGATATCTGAAGTTGAAGCCATTAATTAAAATTTTGCCAAAGGTAAACTTTATACCCTATCCCCAATTCTGTGCCTCAAGCTGATGCTGGCAAAAACCCATCTCTTTTTCCTGATGATTACTGCCAACTATAAGTGTTCTTTGATTTTGGTATTTACGAACCAACTCTCCATACCATTCTATTCCACTGGGATCCAGATTGGAAGTAGGTTCATCAAGCAGCACCAATTTGGATTGGGTTAGAAATGCCAGACCAAGCCTTAGTCTTTGCTTCATACCTGAACTAAAGTTTCTAATCTCCTTATTGCCGGAATCTTTTAAAAAACAGATGTCCAGTATTTTTTCCGAATCAAAGCCTTCCAGGGGTTTCCTGAATTTGTAATAAAAAGTAAGAAACTCCTTGGCGGTGAGCTCTTCAATAAGTTCGAGATAAGGGCCGGCAAGCGATATTTCAAAGGGTACAGCATCTTTGTTCAGTACCTCATTGTTGTATTTGTAGGAAACTGTTCCCTCTGAGGGGGTAAGCGCTCCGTAAACCAGCCTGAGTACGGTGGATTTTCCACTGCCGTTTCCTCCAAGGATGGCGTAGCTGTTGCCCGAAAGGAAATGGAAATTCAGGTTTCTTATCACGACCTGCGGGCCGAAATTTCTACTAAGGTTTTCCAGAATTATTTCCACGGAAAAAAGAGTTAATCCAGGCGAAAGCCTTTCATAATACCTCGTTGGGAGTTGCGGATAAATTGTACAATTTCATCGCGCTCTGCTGTGGCAGACATCTCCGTTTCGATAATATCGAGAGCTTGGGTGGTATTGTAGTTTTTTTGAAACAAAACACGATAGATGTTTTGTATTTCATTGATCTTGTCATTGTCATACCCTCTTCTCCGTAAGCCTACCGAGTTGATACCGGCATACGAAATTGGTTCCTTGGCAGCTTTTACAAAGGGAGGTACGTCTTTTCGCACCAGTGAGCCACCACCCACAAAGGCATGGGTTCCGATTTTGGAAAATTGCTGCACAGCAGAGAGTCCACCTACAATGGCCCAATCGCCCATTTCCACGTGGCCGGCCAAAAGGCAGCCATTTACCACTATGCAATTGTTGCCGATTATACAGTCGTGGGCAATATGTGCAGTGGCCATAATAAGACAGTCATTTCCAATTATGGTTTTGCCAAGAGCCTTGGTTCCACGATTGATGGTAACCCCTTCTCTGATTGTAGTGTTGTTGCCAACAATAGTTAATGAATCCTCACCTTCAAATTTGAGATCCTGAGGTATGGCAGAAATTACGGCACCAGGAAATATGCGACAATTTTTTCCTATCCGTGCTCCCTCCATTATGGTTACGTTTGATCCAATCCAGGTTCCTTCACCAATCTCCACATTTTTATGGATGGTGGTAAAGGGCTCAATTACCACAGTGTTGGCAATTTTTGCCGATGGATGTACGTATGCGAGGGGCTGATTCATTTTGTGATTTTTTTTGTGCTGTTAGAGCAACATTGGTCGCTCCGGAAATTCAGGTTCAATTCAATCCTTTCTGTTACTTATTCTTAACCTTTACCATTTGAGCCATCATTATGGCTTCACTCACCATTTTGCTTCCCACAAAACTTTCACCTTTCATTTGAACGATGCCTCTTCTAATGGGCTCCATAAGTTCGAGTTTAAATACTATGGTATCTCCGGGTACCACCTGTTGCTTAAACTTTACACTTTCTATTTTAAGAAAGTAAGTAAGATAATTTTGAGGATCGGGTACAGTGCTTAGTGCTAGGATACCACCGGCCTGAGCCATGGCTTCAACCTGTAAAACGCCCGGCATTACAGGTGCTCCGGGAAAGTGCCCTACAAAGAAGGGTTCATTCATGGTAACACTCTTTACACCTACTACATGCTCACTGCTTAGCTCAATGATTTTGTCAATCAAAAGAAAAGGTGGGCGATGAGGAAGGATATTCATGATACCCTGAACATCATACACGGGTTCTTTATTAGGGTCGTAATGCGGTACATTGGGCTTCATAGACTCTTTGTGAATATGTGCCGCCAGTACTTTTGCAAATTCAGTATTGCCTTTATGACCGGGTTTGGTAGCGAAAATTCTGCCTTTTATGGGTTTTCCGGCAAGGGCCAAATCACCAACTACATCAAGTAATTTATGGCGTGCAGCTTCATTGGGGTAATGCAGGTCAAGGTTATCTAAAATTCCATTGGCCTTAACAGCAACATTATCCTTTTTAAAAGCTTTCTTCAGTTTCTCCATTGATTCGGCAGAAACTTCCTTATCCACATATACTATGGCGTTGTTAAGATCTCCGCCTTTTATAAGTCCATGCTCCAGCAAATATTCCAGTTCATGCAAAAAGCTGAAGGTACGGGCATCGGCCACCTCATTTTTAAAGTCTGAAATCTGGTTGAGCTGGGCATTCTGGCTTCCCAAAACCTTGGTGCCATAGTCTACCATTACAGCAACCTGATATTCAGTAGCAGGCACGGCCATTATTTCCACGCCTTCTTCCTCAAGTTCAAAAGTGATGGGTTCCTTTATTTCAAAATAATCTCGTTCAGCATCCTGCTGTATCATGCCAACACTCTCCAGTGCAGCTACAAAATGCTTGGCACTTCCATCCATAATTGGAGTTTCGGGGCCATCAATTTCAATAAGGCAATTGTCTATGGATAAACCTACCAGCGATGCCAGAACGTGCTCCACAGTATTTACCACAGCTTCTCCAATGCCAATGGTGGTGCCTCTGTCGGTACTGATTACGTTTTTGGCCAGAGCTTTAATTTTGGGCTGCCCGGGCAAATCGATCCTTTTAAAAACATATCCGTGATTAGCCTCTGCGGGCTTAAAAGTAAGGTTAACGTTGGCTCCGGTATGAAGTCCAACACCTTTTATACTTACCGCCTCTTTTATCGTCTGTTGATTTATACTCATTGCTGCTTGCTATCTGAAACTTGTTTTTTTAACTGATCGATATCTTCAGCCATCTGTGAAAGCTTTCTGAAGTACACATAAGATTTTTTATAATCACGCACATTAAATGCTGGTGAGCCCTGCATAATATCGCCATCTTTTACATTGTGGCCAATACCACTTTGGGCGGCTATCTTCACATTGTCTCCAATAGTGAGGTGACCAATAATACCAACTTGCCCGCCAATCATGCAGTTTTTGCCAATTTTGGTAGAACCTGCAATTCCGGTTTGGGCGGCAATTACGGTGTTTTCACCAATATCCACATTATGGGCTATTTGTATAAGGTTGTCAATCTTTACTCCCTTACGGATGATGGTACTGCCAAGTGTAGCACGATCAATGGTGGTGTTGGCGCCCACTTCTACATGGTCGTGAATAATAACATTGCCGATTTGGGCTACCTTATCATAGGAGTTTTCGCTGTTTGGCGCAAATCCAAAACCATCGCCACCGATTACCACACCGCTGTGCAGGGTTACATTGTCACCTATTTCACAATCTGCATAAATGCGCACTCCACTAAAGATGATGCAGTTTTTGCCGATTTTAACATTATCGCCAATAAACGATGTGGGGTAAATTTTGGTGTTTTCGCCAACGCTGGTGTTGTCACCAATAAAAGTCATGGCTCCTACATATACATCATTTCCAATGTTTGCACTTTCCGAAACTGCGGCCTGTGCATCAATTCCATGCTTATCATGGCGGAGGTTGTTATACATCTCAAGCAATTGAGCAAAGGAGGCATAGGCATCAGCAACTCTCACCAAAGTGGTTTTTACCGACTTTTCAGGAACAAAATCATTACTTACAATTACTATTGAAGCATCAGTATCATATATATAAGGAGTGTATTGTGGGTTTGCCAAAAAACTCAGGCTACCGGTTTCTCCCTCTTCAATTTTTGCCAACTTAAATACGGTGGCGTTTTCGTCACCTTCCACGGTGCCGCCAAGCAGTTCGGCTATTTGTTTTGCTGAAAATTCCATTCGGCCAAAAGTAGAAAATTTTAGTGCGCCAAAAAGCAGGCTGTTTTAAGGCTTTGGGTAAAACAAAAAGTGCTTCACCACGGGTTTGCTCAGGGCAGAAATATTCAGCTGATCCGCGGCCTTACTGATGTCTTCAAGAGATCCATCCTTGTAAAGGAGGTTGATGCGATCATGCGTGGTGTCATAGGCGTTGTTCACCATTTCGCTTTCAAAAACAAAATATTGAGCTTCCTCCCTCGAAATGTTGTATTCCTTCATGGCTCTTTGCAGGTGTTCCTCAATATCGGTTTTACCAGGTGTTTCAACACTTACCGCCACCGCCAACAGTTTTCTGTTTAAAAGCATTTTACACATTTTGCTTAGCACAAAATCCTCCGAAAAGCTCCATTCCTTTATGGCAGACATCACATCAAAATCATCCAGCAGTGCATAGTCTGCCAGGAGATGTTCATAGTCATCAGGCACCTTACCCGATATAAACTCTCGCAAAACTGCCGGCATGGGCATCTCAGGAGTATAAATTTCCTTGGCGCGCATTAATATTTTAATCAGGAGGAACTCAGCGCTTAAAACCGTTTTGTGCAAATACACTTGCCAGTACATCAGCCTGCGGGCAATAATAAATTTCTCTACGCTATAGATTCCCTTGGCATCCACCACAATCTGGTCATCAGCCACATTAAGCATGCTTATAAGGCGCTCGGTGCTTACCTGTCCTTCGCTCACTCCGGTATAAAAGGAGTCGCGCCTCAAATAATCCAGCCTGTCCATATCCAGCTGACTGCTGATAAGCTGATGTAAAAACTTCTTGGGATACTTATCCGTAAAAACTTCTATGGCAAGGGTTAGCTTACCGTCAAACTGCTGATTAAGCACCTTCATAAACTCCAGCGAAAGCTTTTCGTGCATGATGCCCGGCACTATACTATTTTCTAAAGCATGTGAAAAAGGGCCATGGCCAATATCATGAAGTAAGATGGCAATCAGCACAGCCTCTTCCTCTTTTGGGGTGATATCATGCCCTTTTGACCTTAATATACGAACGGCCTTTCCCATTAAATACATCGCGCCAAGCGCATGATGAAAACGAGTATGATAAGCTCCGGGGTAAACCAGGTAAGTTAATCCCAATTGGGAAATTCTCCTTAACCGCTGGAAGTAAGGGTGTTCTATCAGATCGAAAATTAATTCACTAGGAATAGTAATGAAGCCGTAAATAGGATCGTTTAGAATCTTTAGCTTGTTGGTTTGTATCAAACCTTTTATGGTATAATTGTTAATAGATAACACCCGCAAATCCCTAAATTGGGGTTCGCACTAATAAATATTTAGGACTTCAAAAATATGGACAATATTCAAATACTCTGGGTAGATGACGAGATCGATCTGCTTAAGCCCCACATTATGTTTTTAGAGGAAAAAGGTTACTCCGTTGATAAGATAAACAACGGTAGTGAAGCTCTTGAAATGGTGGAGGAGAAGCGCTATGATCTCATTTTCCTGGATGAAAATATGCCGGGGATGGATGGGCTGGAAACCCTGAAACAGATTAAAGCCATCAATACAGGCATACCCGTGGTGATGATCACAAAGAGTGAGGAGGAAACCATAATGGAGGATGCCATTGGCTCTCAGATTGCCGATTACCTGATAAAGCCGGTAAACCCAAAACAGATTCTGCTTTCTATAAAAAAGAATTTGGATACCCGCAGATTGGTAAACGAAAAAACCACCAGCAACTACCAGCAGGAGTTTAGAAACATAGCCATGGATATGAGCATGGTTCGCGATTTTGAAGGCTGGGAGGAAATGTACCGAAGGTTGGTGTATTGGGAGCTGGAGCTGGATAAAATTGAGGATGAAGGCCTGAATGAAATTCTGCTTACGCAGAAAAAAGAAGCCAACTCACAGTTCTTTAAATTTATTGAGAGAAACTACGAAGGCTGGCTGCACGATGACGAGGACAGACCTGTAATGTCTCACACCGTATTTAAGGAGTGGGTATATCCTACCTTAAAAAAGAAGGATGAAAAAATATTTTGGCTGGTGATTGATAACCTGCGCTACGACCAGTGGAAAATCATAAAGCCGGTAATTGAACAGTACTACATCACCGAAGAGGAAAAAAGTTTTTTCAGCATTTTGCCTACGGCTACCCAATATGCACGTAATGCCATTTTTAGCGGATTAATGCCATTAGAAATTCAAAAGCGCTTCCCTGACAAGTGGATAGGCGACAATGATGAGGAAGGTAAAAATATGTATGAGGAAGACTTTATGGCCGACCAGCTAAAGCGCCTTGGGTTGGGAGATATGAAGTTTAGCTACAACAAAATCACCAATCACAACGCAGGTAAAAAGCTGGTGGATAACCTTAGTAATGTGCTGGGAAATCAGTTTAATGTGGTGGTGTACAACTTTGTGGATATGCTTAGCCATGCCAAAACCGACATGAAGGTAATTAAGGAATTAGCAGATAATGACAAGGCGTATCGCTCACTTACCCATAGCTGGTTTCAAAATTCTCCATTGCTGGAGATGATCAAAATCCTAAAGGAAAAGGGGATTAAGATTATGATAACCACGGATCATGGAACCATTAATGTGGATAATCCCACCAAGTTGGTAGGCGATAAAAACGTGAATACCAATTTGCGCTACAAAACCGGCCGCAATATGAGCTATGTGCACAAGGATGTATATGAGGTGAAAAATCCTGAAGATATTTTCCTGCCTAAGCAAAATATTAACTCGGTATTTGCCTTTGCCAAGGAAGATCTGTTTTTTGCCTATCCCAATAACTTCAATCATTACGTAAAGTATTACACCAATACCTATCAGCATGGTGGTGTATCGCTGGAAGAAATGATAGTGCCGTTTGCGGTATTGAGCCCCCGATAGGCCATATATTTGCAGCATGACGGAGACCAAGTTAGCTGTATCTCTTAATGAACTTTCTGCCATTGCCCGCTGGATTATCGATCAGGTGGGCAATGGCATTATTCTTTTTAATGGTGAAATGGGCGCGGGCAAAACCACGCTTATCAAAGCCATTTGTAAAGAGTTGAATGTAGAGGATGAAGTAAGCAGCCCAACCTATTCTTTGGTCAACGAATATTTTTCACCAACGGCCGGCACCATCTATCACTTTGATTTTTATCGCTTACGCGAGGAGGAAGAGGCCATGGATATGGGTGTAGATGAATACCTTGACTCTGGCCACCTGTGTTTGCTGGAGTGGGCTGAAAATATTCGTAACTTACTGCCTGATGATTGCGCTGTTGTTAACATTCGGGTGAATGGAGAGAAGCGCGATTTTGAGTTAAAAACCAACTGAAATGAGTAAACCCGGATTTTTGTCATTCTCCTCTAGTGAGTTGATGCCACAGGAGGAAGTGCTGGAGGTGAAAACATCAAAATCTGATCTTAGGATCGGAATTCCCAAAGAAAGTTTTTTTCAGGAAAAACGAGTGCCGCTTACACCAGATGGCGTGCTTTTGCTTGTAGATCACGGTCATGAAGTGATAATTGAAAGTGGTGCCGGTGATGGCGCCAATTATAGCGATAGCGATTATTCTGAAGCGGGCGCCCATATTGTTTTTTCGCCCCATAAGGTGTACGAAAGCGATATCATACTTAAAGTAGAGCCGCCTTCTGAAAAGGAGCTGGACATGATGAAGCACAAGCAAACGCTTATTTCTGCGCTTCAGCTAAAAACGCAAACCAAGAGTTACTTCCGTAAGTTGATGGACAAGAAGATTACGGCCATCTCCTTTGAAAATATGGAGGATGAGGACGGTATTGCGCCTCTTGTTCGCAGTATGAGCGAGATTGCCGGAAATACATCTATCCTTATTGCAGCCGAGTATCTAAGTAATGCCAATGAGGGAAAAGGCTTTATGCTGGGCGGAGTTTCCGGGGTGCCACCTACCGAAATTGTAATTATTGGTGCAGGTACCGTTGGCGCTTATGCCGCTCGTACAGCCCTGGGCCTTGGAGCAAGTGTTAAGGTGTTTGATAAGTCTCTTTCTAAACTCAGGAGGCTACAGGGTATGGTAAATAATATGCCTATTTATACCTGTGTAATACAGCCCAAAATTTTGGAAAAAGCCTTAATGCGCTGCGATGTGGCCATAGGTGCCGTGCGCTCCGAAAGTGGCCGCACCCCATGTGTGGTAACCGAAGACATGGTAAGTAAAATGAAGGCAGGTAGTGTAATTGTGGATGTAAGTATTGACCAGGGTGGATGTTTTGAAACCTCAGAATTGACGAACCACGACCAGCCGACTTTTAAAAAGTATGATGTGATACACTATTGTGTAACAAACATAGCTTCACGTGTAAGCCGTACAGCCTCCTTTTCCATGAGCAATATTATTGGCCCCATTCTTTTAGCCATTGGCGATAGTGGTGGTGTTGATGAAATCCTGCACCGCAACAAAGGGGTTCGCCAGGGACTTTATGTTTATAAAGGCACTTTGGTAAACAGGCCCATTGGTGAGTGGTTTGATTTGCCTTATACCGAGGTGGATTTGTTGTTTGAGTGAGATACTATTTCACTTGGAATAGTAAATCATGTCAATGACTTGGTTTGCAGTGTTTTAAATCTCATTTTAGGTAATAGTTGTGAAATGTAATTCGAAATGAAGAAGATATCCATTGCGCTATTTATCATGTTTTTTGCATCCCAATGCAGCCCTAAAGTCTATGAGTTAGAAAGTATCTATTCATTTGAAAATAAGATTGAAGGAAAATGGGAAGTGTTGTCGAAAAACACAACTTTCTGTAAAGATGCTGCTGCTTACTTAGTATTCGAGGATAAGGTCATTAAGGAGTATAATCTAGATTCTGTATTAATTCTACAAAGCCATTATTTTATCGAAGTAGATACATTGCTAGATGTTGTTGTAATCAATTTTGCTCAAGGGGATATCGGTTGCTCATACACTCTAGAATATCGTTGTGACTCTATTATCTTAAAAGATGCCAGCTCACTTGTACTAGGTGATACACTACTGTATAATCTGAGCAGTAATAGCATGGTCTTAGGACGGCAATACTAATTGAGAAATCCGTAGTAAAAGGGACGTGCGACTCCATCGGTGTCCAAGAGCGAGATGATCAGTTTTCTATAAACATATCGCACCTGTGGTATGATAGTCACCAATTTTATTCTCATTTTTAAACCCTCACTTAAAAATTATCCGTTGCGCATGTGTAAGGTTGTTGCTACCATTGAGTTGTTTCAAACTAAACTCTAACCACCACTCTGGCATGCGAAGTTTCAAGTTAAAAATTTGCTTTCTCCTTCTTTTTTCGATTTCCTTTTCAGCTACCAATGCTCAATCCATCGATAGTGCTTTTGTCAATACCGCTTCAACTCCTCATTCTTTGCATATTGATTTGTTAAAAAGAAATGGTGCAAGGAATCTGTTGAGAATTGATCAGGCTTACCAAAGCGATACAGCATTGGTGGACTGCTATTTTGCTTACTGTTCCGGCCCTTCCTTTTTTTCTCATATTGATACGACTTTAATCATCAACAATCAAAAGCTCCCAGCAAATTATAATGTGCTATTGAGAACCTACTTCGATACCAATAGCGTAGATTCCAACTGTAATTTCAACAACGCCCCAATTCCTTATGATAGCCTTTATTTGAGAAAGGAGGATATTTTCTTGAGTCTCGCTGGGGCTGAGAAAGAGAATGCGGGTTTTTATCCAAACCCATCCAACGGAGTGCTTTTTGTAAATAGGGAAGCGGGAAGCAACGATGTGTTGCTTAGTATTTATGGACCAAACGGACAGCTTGTGTTTACACAGAAGTTATTGGAAGAGGAATCACGGATTGTAGTACCGAAAGGCTTAAGTGGGGTTTGCCTTGTGGTGGTTGAATCAGGGGGAGAAGTATTTACTGAGAAGGTAATCTTAGAATAAGTATATCAGATATTTAAAATTTTAGCCTTTCCAAAGTTCCAAACTTTGGAAAGGGTTTTTTTAAACCCTCCATCTACGCTAACTGTTTTCGATTGCTACTTGATTTCCGTTACCTAATAGGTTACATTTGTGTGTGGCGATAGAATCATTTCAACATAAAGGGCTAAATCGCTACTATGCCAAAGGTGATGCTTCAAAACTCCCTTCTGCGTATTTGAAAAAAATTGCCAGAATATTAAATGCGCTTGATGAAGCCTTGTTGATAACGGACATGGATTTGCCAGGCTACAGACTACACGAACTATCGGGTGATTTGGCCGGATTTTGGTCAGTAAGGGTTTCTGGTAATTACAGGATTATTTTTCGCCTTGTAATCGAGGGCGAGTTTGGAATTTACGATGTTGATTTGATTGATTATCACTAAAAAATTAGTTTTAAAGAAGTTAGGATTATGGCACTTGAGAAAGCATTAGACCCAGTTCATCCGGGAGAATATTTAAAGGAAGACTGTATTGAAGAATATGGCTTATCCATTACGGAAGCGGCACAGGGCTTACAGGTTAGTAGAAAGCACTTGTCAGAAATTATTAATGGACATGCTGGCATTTCGCCAGAGATGGCCATAAAGTTGTCTTTTGCCTTTGGCTCCTCCGCAGAAATGTGGCTACGGCTTCAATTGAAGTATGACTTGTGGAAAGCAAAACAAAAGCCCGTTACTCAAGGGGTAAGGCATTTTGGCCCTGCTGCTTAGCGTGTACGCAATAAAATTGCTGAAACCCGGTAAACATTGTGAAAAGCCTTTCCAAACTTTCAAACTTTGGAAAGGCTTTTTTTAAACCCTCAACCTACCTTTGCCTCAAAATTTAATTCATGCCATTTTTAAGGAGGCTACTTTATTACATGCTGGGCGTAGGCCTTGGCGTACTGGCCGTTATTTTCATTTTTGGTGATCGCGATTTTGCGTGCAGCTATTTTCCTAATGATCGTGTACTTTCTGATCTACGTAAAAAGGAGCTTGTGATTCCCACGGAAGTGGAGCAGCAAATGAACTCAGCCGGACTTGATACTGCGGATGTAAGCCTTATGCTTACCAATGGTAAGGTTGATTTTGATGAGGTGGAGCGAGGTCTTGGTACTTGTAAAACCTACTGGGTGGCTTTGGAGCGCGAGGAGGAAAAGTCCTTTTCCGCTCTTATAGAAAATTGCGATAGTGTAGCTACGGTGCTGGAGTTGAGACTGTAGAAAAATTTCCCAGTTATTTTTTAGGTGTGTCTCGGCTATTTTTTGCTTCAACGCAGAGACGCCAAGAGCGCAGAGCTTCGCGGAGTGAGTGTTTTATTTTATCGGATAGTGAATGGTTGTGTGATGTAGCCTGCCAGAGGAAAAAAACTTTAAGCGCCCTTTCATTGCCTCCTCAGCTTATCTCTGCATCTTTTGTGGCTCCATGTTGATGTGATTTTTACTTCAACGCAGAGACGCCATGAGCGCAGAGCTTCGCAGAGTGTCATTAAGATTTGCCTTTGGTGCTAAACTGCCATTGAATGGTTTTGATGTTAAGGGAAAATTTTCTAAGTCACCTTTTAGGGTTTTCTCTGCGTAACTCCGCGGATTCTGCAACTCTGCGTTGAAGTAATAACAGTTGCTTGACGGAAGAGGCACCATGAGCACAGAATTTCTCTGAAATTCTTTACCACCCCTGACCCCTCCTAAAACAGGAGGGGAAAATCCTCCGAAGATGATACTCTCTCAAAAAAACCGCCAGGCTATACAACGGCTGCTATGAAATTACCTTTGTAAACCTGGCGGAGCTTTAGCGTATTACGCTGCTTTATATTTTCGACACTATATCTCCATCATTAGTTGCATCCCAAACTTTTCGCTGCCAAAGCGCACGGGAATGGTAGTTCACCTGTAGGTGAGTGAGACATCTGTTTCAAACCCTTTTACCGAAATCATGGATTGCCCGGAATATCCTTTGGTTTTACCCTCCAGCACCCAGCGGGTATCCTTTCTGTCATTTTTAGATGCTACAAAGTTGGATTCAGGGTAAGTTATAGTACCATAGGTTAAATCAGCGGAAAGCTGGAACCCCGTGCCCGTGCGGAGGTTGGCATACACCTTGGCATACTTGCCTTCCACGTTCATGTTTTTAAAACCAGAGGCCAGCTCTTCAATGCGGCAGCTTAGTTCATAGCCTGTAATGTTAAGTGAATACTGAAGCTTTCGGATATCTATTTTACAATATTTAGCATTCCCTGTAATGGTGCCTATTACTCCTAAAGTCATGTCACTTTCATAGGCATTGGTAATGGTAAAGTTTTCCACGTGCACACCTGAGATTTCAGAGTATTTACTATCATTTAAGGTGAGGTTTTCAATATTTCCGAATTGAAGGTTAAGTTCATAGGTTTTGAGGCTTACCCTTTTGCTTTCGGCAATAGTAAGTGTGCCATAATTTTGCTGCCCGCTTACTTCAGCAGTAACCCCCAGGTTAATTTTAGATTCGTAGGCTGAGAGTTTTACATCTTTCGCCCTCCCGGCATTTACCGTACAGTACTTGGCGTTGAGGGTAAGCTGAGAGCTTTCACCAATATTTACTTTAGATTCATAGCCCTCTACTTTTAGATCTCTTACATTTCCTAAAGTGGCAGTAGAGTATTTGAGGTTAAGCACACCTTCTGTGGGGGCTATTTTACCCGCCAGCAAAGTGCCTTCATAAATTTCAAGTTTTACCCTGCCCGCGTGTTCGCCTAGTATAATGTTGCCATAGCTGTTTTTAATATTCAGGTGATTGGTACGCGGCATCTTAATTTCATAGGTAAACTTGTACTTCTTGATTTTGATGGTTTGAGTTTCGGTTTTTATTTTGGTTTTGGCCCCTGTTCTTACTTCCTGCTTAAAGCACATATTGCTTTGTACACAAACGCTTTCCGGAGAGCCGGTAATGCATACCGCCATTTCATTCAGCATCTTATCCAATTCTCCACGATCAAAGGCTTCTACCGTAAGGGTAACTCTTACCTCCACTTTATTCTCGTTCCAGGTGGTAATGGTTACATCCGATTCTCTGCTTGTTAGATTGAACTCTGCATCCCTGTTTACCGTAAAGGTTTTTACAATGGTTTTAGAGTCCGTAATGGTATTGTCCTTATCGGCTTCAGCCGAAAGACTAAACGGAAGTATAAATACAAGTGCCAAAGCCAAAGTGGCTAAATAGGTTATATGATTTTTCATGAAGTCAGCTTTAGTATTATTATAATGATGAATCATAGTTCCTTAAACTGTTGATTCCTCTTTTCATCCCTTTCAATTTGTTCCAGTAATCTTTCCAGCAACTTTATTTTTTTCTCATAGGTATCCACCAGTATTTCAGCTAATCGCTCCTTATCATTTACCAATGGGATATCTGATCGAAACTCGCCCTCCACCTCTTTTATGTAATCCAGTTCTTCAAATAGAATGGCATACTCGGAGTGGTTTATTTTTTTGGATTGCACCTGATTTTCCAGGGCTTCCACTTCCTTTTGGTAATTGGCTTCCAGCGCCTGAAACGCCCCATTTTGTCCGCTGTTATAAATGGTGTCTGTTGCAACTACCTGATTGTTTTCACCCCCGGAAGAATTTAGAAACAGGTAGCTCAGTTGCCCGAGTGCTATAACTCCAAACAGCACAGCGGCCACTTGCCAAATCTTAACTTTTCGCTTGTACTTCTTTTTCAGAAGAGTCACTTGAATGCCTTCCCATAAGTAGTCGCGATCCGGTTTTTCGGTATCCAGTTCAGCTCTGTGCTGACGTATATATTTTTCAAACTCATCCTTCATATCCCTGTGCATTTAGTCTTTCTTTCAATAAAAGTCGGGCCCTTCGGTATTGTGTCTTTACAGTGGATGTTGAAATGTTCAGCATATCGGCAACTTCCTTTTGCTCGTATCCTTCCAGCAGGTGAAGTGTAAAAACCACTCGGCAGCCCTTGGGTAATTTTTTTACTTCGGTGTTAATTTCAATCGGGCCGGGCATTGCACCTGTCCAATCGGTATCAACGTCTTCCACATTATTGGCCAACACCTCCAAATCGGTAAATTCAGGACTGTATTTTTTTAGGCTGTTTAAAGCGGTATTTACCATAATCCGCTTTAGCCAGGCTCCAAAAGTGGAGGTGTTTCTAAACTGATCCAGTTTGGTAAAAGCCTTTATAAAGCCTTCCTGAACCACATCTTCGGCTTCATTGACCTCCGGCACAATCCGCAGCACCGTATTGTACATAGCCTTTACATAAAGGTGGAAGAGGCGGTGCTGAGCACGTGAATCTCCCTTTAGGCTTTTGTCAATTAAAATTTGATGGTTGTGGTCCTCCAATGGTTAAGGCTTGTTTACACTAAAGACAGTGAAGTTTGTTGGAGGTTGGAATTTAAGCAGAAGTTTTTTGAAATTACTTTACAATGCCCTAATAGTGAGATAGCACTTCAGGCTAATAAGCCAGCTATTTTTATTTCAACGTTAAGAAAATGCAACTAATCTAAATCTGCTGGTCTAAACTGTATATAATTCAGTGCTTTGCATCGTCAATGAAAGTAAAAAGAACGAATACTCAAAAACAAAAAGATGAAAACTTTAAGAGCGCAACAAAACAAAAATCTATTTGAAAAAGGCCTGGTAATTTTAATTATTGGAGCCATACTTACAGTAGCCATGGTGCTGGCCTGATAGTTTACTTTGTTAGCTTTTCAGGATATGGCAAAGAGATTCTGAAATCCCATTTTGGTTAACTTAAACGAACTTGTATCGTAACTGTATTATTTTTATCTACATTTGGCGCCATGATTACAAATCAACTACATCATCATTTTCATACTAGCTTACAGGCGAGGAGGAGATGATATGTATATAATATAAATTTTCAAAAACCCGTCTGAGCAGCTCAGGCGGGTTTTTTGTTTTATAAACATCCCTTCCGTTTTGCTCAGAGACAAACCCAAAACAAATGAGCAAATTAAAACTGGCGATTCAAAAAAGTGGTCGCCTGAGCGAGAAGTCACTGAAACTACTTGAAGAGAGTGGAATTCACGTTAGTAATGGCAATCGCAAACTAAAGTCTGAGGCTAGTAATTTCCCGCTTGAGGTACTTTTTTTAAGGGATGATGACATTCCGCAATATGTTGCTGACGGTGTTGCTCATATCGGTATGGTTGGCCAAAATGAAGTATTTGAGCAAAATCTGGAGCTCACCCAGGCCATGCCTCTGGGTTTTGCAAAGTGTAGACTCTCATTAGCCGTACCGCGTGAAGGGCAATACACTGATCTCAGCTACTTTCAAAACAAGCGCGTAGCTACCAGCTACCCAAATATTCTTTCCAATTACTTTAAGGAAAATGACATTACAGCCGAAATTGAAAAAATTAGCGGCAGTGTGGAAATTGCCCCCAGCATAGGTCTGGCCGATGGTATTTGTGACTTAGTAAGTACCGGAAGCACTTTGGTGATGAATGGTCTCAAGGAAGTAGAAGTAGTGCTAAGAAGCGAAGCCTCGCTTATCGTAAACAATAATCTAAGCTTAGAAAATCAAGCTCTTTTGGATCAACTTCTTTTCCGCTTCAAGGCGGTAAACGAAGCTAAAAACAATAAGTACATTCTGCTCAATGCGCCCAATAGCGCCATAGAAAGCATTGCCAGGATTCTTCCGGGCATGAAAAGCCCCACGGTTTTGCCTCTGGCTCAAAGTGGTTGGTCCAGTATCCACACCGTGGTTCGCGAAGATGAATTCTGGAAAATCATAAATGAACTTCGCGATTTAGGAGCTGAGGGAATTCTTGTATCACCCATTGAAAAAATGATAGTGTGATGAAACAGGTAAATCTGCCACCCAAAGCCGAATGGCAAGAACTAATACAGCGTCCTGGCATGTCTTCTCAGGAACTGGATGCCACGGTAAATCAAATCATGGCTAAGGTGAAAACCGAGGGTGATAAAGCACTTTTTGAGCTTTCCGCCAAATATGACGATGTACAACTGAAATCGCTCATGGTTTCTGAAAAAGAATTTTCAGCATCAGAAAACCAAGTTGAAGATGAGCTGAAGGCGGCTATCAATTTGGCCAAAGTGAATATTGAAAAGTTTCACAAGGTGCAACAGCTTTCGGTACAAAAAACAGAAACCAGCACCGGAGTGGTGTGTTGGCAAAAGCAAGTGCCTATCCAAAAAGTGGGGCTTTACATTCCGGGAGGCTCTGCACCCTTGTTTTCCACGCTCTTGATGCTCGGTATTCCTGCTACTATGGCGGGATGTAATGAAATTGTGGTTTGCAGTCCACCCGATAAAAATGGAAATCTGCACTCTGCCATTTTATACACGGCTCAACTTTTAGGTATCAAAAAAGTGTACAAAGCAGGTGGTGCGCAAGCCATTGCCGCCATGGCTATTGGTACGGAAACTATTCCTCAGGTTCACAAAATATTTGGCCCTGGAAATCAATACGTAACCAAAGCCAAGGAGCTATTGCAAACTCAGGGCACGGCCATCGATATGCCAGCCGGGCCGAGTGAAGTATTGGTGATTGCTGATGATACCGCTCAAGCCGGTTTTGTAGCTGCTGACCTTTTATCACAAGCGGAGCATGGAGCCGATAGTCAGGTTATTCTATTGTCTACCAGCCAAAATCTAATAGTTGAGGTGCTCAGTGAAATGGAAAAGCAACTTGCTGAGCTTCCGCGCAAAGCCATTGCTGAAGAGGCTTTAAAAAACAGCAAAGCCATTTTGTTAAATAACCTGGATCAATGCATGGAGTTTAGCAATACCTATGCGCCCGAACACCTTATTTTGGCGTGTGAAAATGCTTTGGCTTTAGCCGAAAAGGTAATGAACGCAGGCTCGGTATTTATAGGGAACTATAGCTGTGAAAGCGCGGGCGATTATGCCAGTGGAACAAATCACACCCTCCCTACCAACGGCTATGCTAAAAGTTATAGCGGAGTTTCTCTAGGCAGTTTCACGAAATCAATAACCTTTCAGGAAATATCACAACAAGGGATTCAAAATATTGGGCCGGCCATAGAAATTATGGCTGAAGCCGAAGGATTGCAAGCGCACAAAAACGCGGTAAGTGTAAGACTCAAAAGCTTTACGGAATGAGAGATTTAGAAAAATTAGTTCGGCCAAATGTTTGGCGAATGAGCTCTTATAGCTCATCCCGAGATGAGTTTAAAGGGAAGGCCAGTGTTTATCTGGATGCCAACGAAAGTCCGTTTGGTAACCTAAATCGCTATCCCGACCCGCAGCAAAAGGAGCTGAAAAAGCAGATTTCCAAATATTGGGAAGTGGACGAAGAGCAACTTTTTATAGGCAATGGCAGTGATGAAGTTATCGACCTTGTGTTTCGGGTTTTTTGTGAGCCGCAAAAAGATAAGGCTCTAATCTTTACTCCTACTTATGGAATGTATGGCGTTTGCGCTGAGCTTAACGATATTGAGATGATTCAGCTTCCGCTCAATGAAAGTTTTGATTTGGATGAATCCATCGTAAACCAGGCCTTGAGCCAAGAGGATGTGAAAATCATATTTCTGTGCTCGCCAAATAATCCCACAGGCAATGCACTATCTGATGAAAGTATTGAAAAACTGATTACCCGGTTTGACGGAATTGTGGTTATAGATGAGGCCTATATTCAGTTTAGTGAGGGAGTCTCCTGGTCTACACTATTATCGCGCTATCCCAATTTATTGGTAATGCAAACCTTTAGCAAGGCGTGGAGTTTGGCCGGAGCACGGGTAGGTATGGCATTCGCTCAGCCACAAATTATTGCTTTACTCAACAAGGTAAAACCGCCATATAATGTGAGTGATTGCAACCAGAAGGTCGCTTTGGAAATAATCAGAAAGAAGCATTACATCCAAAAAAATATAGACCTCCTAAAATCAGAAAGGACGAGACTTTTCGGGGAGTTTTCAAAGTTTAGCTTCATTGAAGAAATATACCCATCGCAAGCCAATTTTATTCTCATTAAGGTTTTTGATGCTGCTCACCTCTACAGGTTTTTGTGCCAGATGGGAGTAGTAGTTCGAAATCGCGAAAGTCAGTTAAAGGGCTGTGTGAGAATTACGGTGGGATCGTTAAAGGAAAATAATGAATTAATAGAGGCGCTGCTGCGCTATAGCAAAACCAAAAAATGAAAAAGGTACTTTTTATAGATAGAGACGGCACCTTAATATTGGAGCCGGCAGATAAACAAATTGACAGTTTGAAAAAACTGGATTTTTACCCCGGAGTGTTTCAATGGCTGGGAAGAATTGCCCGTGAGCTGGATTATGAATTGGTGATGGTTACCAATCAGGATGGACTGGGAACAAGCTCTTTTCCTGAGGAATACTTTTGGCCTGCCCAAAATAAAATGCTGAATACTTTAAAAAACGAAGGAATTACATTCAGTGATATTTTGATTGACAAGAGTTTTCCTGAAGAGAAAAAAGACACCCGAAAACCAGGGACAGGACTGCTGCAGAAATACATTCACGGCCCTTATGATTTGGCAAACTCCGTGGTGATTGGCGATCGATTGACGGATGTGCAACTCGCTAAAAACCTGGGAGCAAAATCCATTCTTTTCTCTTCCGCGAAAGGAGAAGGCGCAAATTTATCAACTACTCAGTGGGAAGAGATTTATCACTTTTTACGAAATACCGACCGGAAGGCGTCCGTAAAAAGGTCTACCCGGGAAACTGCAATTGAGGTAACTCTCAACCTGGATGGCTCAGGAAAATCACAAATCTCTACAGGCTTACCCTTTTTTGATCACATGCTCGATCAGCTGGCGCGCCATGGCAATGTGGATTTGACGATTACTGCAACAGGTGATTTGGAAATAGACGAACACCACACTATTGAAGATGTGGCACTCACCCTCGGAGAAGCCTTTCGCAAGGCTTTGGGAAGCAAAAAAGGGATTCAGCGTTACGGCTTTCTTTTACCCATGGATGATTGTCTGGCTCAGGTGGCCATTGATTTTGGCGGCAGGCCATGGCTCGTTTGGGAGGCTTCATTTACCCGCGAAAAGGTTGGCGATATGCCTGCGGAAATGTTTATGCACTTCTTTAAATCCTTTAGTGATGCTGCACAATGCAATCTCAATGTAAAAGCCGAAGGACAAAACGAGCACCACAAAATTGAATCTATTTTTAAAGCATTTGCACAAGCCATAAAAATGGCGGTTGCGCAAAGTGATAGCGGTAAAATTCCCAGTACAAAAGGAGTATTATGAAACAACGGATAGCGATATTAAAATACAATGCGGGCAATGCCACTTCGCTTAATTACGCTTTGGCGCGATTGGGCATTGAAGCCATTTTGACGGATGATCCGCAAAAATTACTAAAAGCCGATAAAGTGATCTTCCCAGGTGTTGGTGAGGCTAGTTCAGCCATGAAATATTTGAAAATGCAAAACCTGGATTCCTTGATTCCACAGCTCACCCAACCAGTTTTGGGGATTTGCTTAGGTATGCAGCTTATGTGTAATTCTTCGGAAGAAGGAAATACCACAGGGCTGAAAATATTTGATACGGAAGTAAAAAGGTTCCCTGCAAAAGGTATTATTCCACACACCGGCTGGAACAGTTTATCAAATACCAAAAGTCCTCTAATGGATAGAGTGGAAACTGATGATGATTTCTATTTTGTGCATAGTTTTTATGCGGCCAGCTGTGTACAAACCATTGCTGTTTGCAGTTACCTCCTGCCCTTTAGTGGGGCCCTTCAAAACGACAATTTTTACGGAGTGCAGTTTCACCCTGAAAAATCCGGTAAAGCAGGAGAGCGAATCCTTCAAAATTTTATTGACTTATGAGAATAATTCCAGCTATAGATATAATTGACGGGCAATGTGTGCGGCTTTCACAAGGCAGCTTCGATTCCCAAATCACCTACTCAAGTAAACCTTTGGAGGTTGCCAAATCATTTGAAGCTGCGGGTTTAAAGTATCTACACCTCGTGGATTTGGATGGCGCCAGAAACGGAAAGCTTATTAATGAAAAAACTCTTTTAGAGATTACTTCCAACACCAGTTTGGTGGTTGATTTTGGTGGTGGATTAAAAACCATGGATGATGTGGAAAAGGCTTTTGACTGCGGAGCTAGGCAACTCAACTTTGGGAGCATAGCCGTAAAAAATCCAGAGTTCTTTTTGTCCTGCCTCACCAAGTATGGAGCAGAAAAAATTATCCTCAGCGCAGACTCCTTAAACGGAGTGGTGGCCATAAGCGGATGGGAGGAACAAAGCTCGCAATCTATTTTGCCCTTTGTGCAAAATTACTGTGCCCAAGGTGTGCGGCATATAACAGCAACCGACATCAGCAAGGACGGTATGCTGGCCGGCCCGGCCTTTCAGCTATACTCTTATCTAATTCAAAATACCTCTGCCAAAATTGTGGCCAGTGGAGGCATTAGCAAATTGGATGATTTGGTAAAACTCCGGGACATAGGTTGCGAAGGCGCTATTGTGGGAAAGGCCATTTATGAAGGTAGAATTTCATTGGAAGAACTGCTGGCTTTTGAACAGAATGATAATCTGAAAAGCAATTGATGATGTTAAAAAAAAGAATTATTCCGTGTCTGGATATAGATCAGGGAAGAACCGTAAAGGGGGTGAGTTTTAAAAGCCTTCGTGATGCCGGAGACCCATTGGAGCTGGCGCAGCGCTATGTGGATGAAGGTGCTGATGAATTGGTATTTCTCGATATTTCAGCCACTCAGGAAAAACGAAAAACCCTTTTACCCTTGGTGGAAAAAATTGCCCAAATCATAAACATCCCATTTACTGTGGGCGGTGGTATTGATTCGGTGGAATTGGGAAAAGAAGTGATTGGGGCCGGAGCTGATAAATTGAGTATTAATTCATCAGCTGTAAAGCGACCGGAACTAATAAAAGAACTGGCCAGTGAGCTTGGTAGCCAGGCGGTGGTAGTGGCGATTGATACCCACAAAGCCAACGGGCAATGGTATGTATACACCAAGGGAGGAACGCACAAAACTGAATGGCTCACCGAAAAGTGGGCTTACACCGCTGAGCAGTTTGGCGCTGGCGAATTGCTACTTACCAGCATGAATCATGATGGACAAAAAATGGGCTTTGCGATTGAGTTGCTTCAGCTGATTGGGAATACGGTTAATTTACCCATCATAGCCTCTGGAGGTGCCGGTGAAATGAATCACTTTGTGGATGTATTTAATAAAACTAATGCGACAGGCGCTTTGGCGGCCAGCATATTTCACTTTGGTGAAGTTCCTATTCCAGACTTAAAAAACTATCTAAAAACTCAAAACATTCCCATCAGATGAAAGTGGATTTCAATAAATTTTCAGACGGTCTCGCTCCTGTGATCATTCAGGATAGTGTGGACCTGCAAGTGCTAATGCTCGGCTATATGAATGAAGAAGCATTGCGTAAAACTCAGGAGGAAGGCCGGGTAACCTTTTATAGCAGAAGCAAAAAACGACTGTGGACCAAAGGCGAAACCTCGGGCAATTATTTAGAGATTAACGCTATGGAAGTAGATTGTGACAACGATGCCATTTTGGTAAAAGCAAAACCCAGGGGTCCGGTTTGTCACAAAGGGACACAAACCTGTTTTGGAGATAAAAACAGCTCTGGTTTTTTATATCAATTGGAAAAAACGATTTCCGAGCGAATAGAGGGTGATGATCTAAATTCATACACTAATACACTTTATAAAAGAGGCATTAACAAAGTAGCACAAAAAGTAGGAGAGGAGGCCGTGGAACTTGTGATTGAGGCTAAAGACGATAACGATGATCTCTTTAAAAATGAAGCTGCGGATTTACTGTATCACTTCTTGATCTTACTAAAAGCAAAGGATTTTAGGCTGGAGGAAATTGAGGAAGTACTGAAGAGGAGAGATTCAAAAAGCCCACCGAAGTCTTAGGTACTGAATCTGCCCTAAAATAAAGAAGGCCGCTCATCTGAGCGGCCTTCTAATTGGAAATAACCCTATTTCCTATTTAACGTGAGTTCGACCTAAGCTGCCTCGATCCTTTGTAGCCTATCCAGGTGTAGACCTGGCTTTGAAGGGTAAAAGGAGTAAGCGATAAGTCCAGAGACCATGTTGGTGATAAAGTTGTGGAAGCTACGGTGGCGTGTGTGCTCAATCTGGCACTGGTTTTTGAGGATGTCGTTCACGCTTTCCACTACGGCCCTTTTTCGCAGCAGTATTTTATCGTAGATGTTCATCAGGGCGTTCTTCATGTTGCGCTTTATCTTGGTCACCAAGTGTATACCATCTATAAAAAGCTGTTCAAAAAGGTCTTTCCCGATGTAGCCCCTGTCGGCATATATCTTCCCGAACACCTTGTCATGAAAGGTCTTGTCCTTCAGGGGCTGCCTGTCGTCCACGTTTCCACGGGTTATCAAAAAGTCGATGATCTCACCCTTGTCGTTGATCACAATATGGAGCTTAAAACCAAAGAACCACCCCATGGTGCCAGAGCCTTTGGCGGCAATGCCACGGAACACCCGGTTCTGTTTCTCCCTTTTGTGGTGGCAGGCCTTTATAACCGTGGAGTCCAAAAAGGAAATACCCGTGCACCCGCCCAGGCAGCACGTCTGCAAAAACACCACCATAGGCAGGGCACATTTCTTTTGCAGTTCCACAAACCGGTTGTAGGAAACGGTCTCTGGGAAATCGCCCTGCATATGGGGCACCACATGGTTCTGGTAAAAGTGCTTGAGGCAGCGGTAACCTTTCAGGTGGAAAAGTACCATAATGGTGATCACCTCACTGTTGGACATGGTGGACTTTCTATTGCGCCTGCGCTTGCCCAAGTCTGCCTCCAGAGAACTTTGGTCCAACACCTTTTCCATTTCCTGGCAGAAATCATCGATCATACAAAAAATCTCGGTAACTTTATCCGTAGAAATCATAAGCAGTTATTCGTTTAAATATTTAATTTTCAGACCTTTAAATATACTGAATAACTGCTTTTTTAGCTACAAAATTTGCCGGTTTTTTAGCTCGAACTCACGTTATTTTAGGACGGGGCAAGGGTTGACTATAGATTAAACCAATCCTACTTCAACTGTGTGAAAATAAAAAAGACTTTGAAGATGTTGTAGTGCAAGGCTACAATCTACTAGACGACCGAGATACTTGCAATTTAGTATCTAAAGTTCTATCCTTTCTTGAAGATTATTCTGCAGACAAGTTTGGTTAAATGCTTTGGGAGGTGAATTATTGTAATAATGTATTGGTGAATAGGCTGACTTGCAAGTTTTCCTACTCACAATAATATACACGCCAGATAAAGAAAACCATTATTTTACAGTTTTAACAATGAAGTCTTCAAAACTCTCATCATTGTCAAGGCCAAGTTTTTTGCGAAGGCGGTAGCGTTTCGTGTGAACACTTTGTGTTTCTATGTTGTAGATATCTGCGATTTCTTTGGAGGAAAGTCCCAGTTTTATAAATGAAATGAGATGAAGGTCCTTCTCATTGAGAGAAGGGTATTGTTTTTTTAGTTCAAAGAATAGTTCGTCATTTACCTTCATTGCGTTCTCTAGTAAAATCTTACGAGCGTCATCGCGATTAATAGTTTGATTGAGTTGAATACTCAGATACTTCAGTTTTTCTTTTTGTTCTGGATTGCTTATTTCTTTTCGAGCTTCATCAATTTGACGGTGTAAGTCATGGATAATGTTATTATGCTGTATAAAGTTAGCCGTATAGTCGGAGAGTTCGCTTTTGGTGAACTCAAGTTTTTCATGCAAATACTCTTTTTCCACTTGAGCATAGTTTAGTTCACTTTGAAGCAGCTTTTGTTCTGTTTCTGCCTTTTGTTCCTGGACAATTAGCATTGCTCGATCCTTTTCTGCTTTGGATTTTAGGAGATAAACAATATAACTTCCAATTGCAATTGCGAGTATAAGTGATATGGTTAGGTATAGCTTTGCATAAAAAGCCTGTTTTACCTGAGCATCCAGTTTTTGCACACGTTCCTGATTTACACGCAGTTCATTTTCACGTTCTAAAAGGTCAATAAGGTTCTTATTATCATTTTTTACGAGGTACATGGATATAGAATCTGCACTGAATTGTGCTTTAAGAGCGGCCCTATACTGACTTCTTTTTTGATAAAGAGTGCTTAGCATGTGTAAGGCTTGAGAGCGAATGAAAAAATAGTTGTCTTTTGTTAGTATTAATGTTTTTTGGAGGTAAATAAAACAGGAGTCATATTGCTCTTGCTTGTGATATAGTTGTGAAATAAGATGTATGCTGTTAACATATAGGCGTTGGTTTGATTCAATACCAGCAATCCGTAAAAGTTCCTTTAATGTTTCAATGGCTTGATCTAT
>JBLWXT010000008.1:0-166695 GCA_048267305.1 Owenweeksia sp.
GGCATCCATGCCGCCATAGCGCTGGCGCCACTTATAAAACGTAGCCTTGGAGACCCCATGATCCCTGGATATCGTTTCTACGTCTTTGCCTAGATCAAATTCCTTTAAAATCTTGGCAATCTGGCTGGGGGAAAAATTTACTCTTTCTCATATTACAGTTTTTAAAATTAGAAAATTCTACTTTTAAACTGTACTACTTTTGGGGGAGCTTACAACAGAAGAACTGAATTTGTATGTCAAGTGGCAATTTCTTCATTCGTGTCTGTTTCGCATTTCTTACAACTCGTTTATATACGCACCTTCCGTATATAAATACTTATAGCCGTTTGCAACCGTCAGGTACTTGATTCATTCCGCCAATATCGTAAATAATGCCTTTCAAAGCATTCAGGCAGTAGTTAAGCACAACCCACATAACTCATAACCGTATATTTGAAAAACACAATTGGTTTAATCCCAAAAAAATACCCCACATGAAGAAAGTAAACGTATTAGGAAAATTAGGTTTGGCCGTAGCCTTTACCGTGGCGCTGAGCGTAGGCGCATGCAATAACGCAGCCCCGGAAGCTACCGAAGATGAAACCACCGAAGAAGCTACTATGGAAGAGCATGAGCACGATCATGATGCTGACCACAACCATGACGGTGACACCACCCATGAAGAGCATCCTGCAGGTGAAGAGCACCCAAGTGGTGAGCACCCTAACTAAAATCACATAGCGGCCTGGCGCTGAAAGCTAAAAGTGGTTTTCACCTTTGCTGTTTTTCCGGCTACCTCTAAAATGGGGTACGCCATAAACGGAATAGCCCCGGCCTTTGGTCCGGGGTTTATTTTTAGGTCTCTGCCTCGGCTAAGTTCAATGCGGTTGGCCGGATGATGCCCAAAATAGTAGGTGCTTAAAGCCGCATATTTATTGGCCTCGCTAATATCTACAGGCCACCATTTGCCATCGGCATAAAACTCAGCCCAGCAGTGGTAGCCGTTTACGCCCCCTTCATTTCGTTCAGACGGTATGGCTGCACCAATAGCAAAGCGGGCCGGTATGCCAGCCGTGCGTGCTAATGAAATAAACAAAGAGTGAAATTCAGTACAGTTGCCCGATTTTGAATCGCAGGCATAATTGGCATCACCGGTTCCGTATTTTCCCTGCTTGGCATAGCGCAGGTTGCTGCTCACATAATCATACAGGGCACGTGCTTTTACCAAATCACTTTCTTGCTGTTTGCCTAGTAAAACTTCATCAACAATACCTTTAAAACGTCCGCCTGTGGGCAATAAAATCGATGGAGTCAGTGTCATGGTGGTGGGAGGCGCTTCATCCTCGTAAGCACTTTTTTCTTTCCGTTGTATGCGGTAGCTGAGGGTAATTGTTTTACCGCTGTGCTCAGGTGTTAGTTGGGCGTAAAAAATACGGTTGCCATATTCAGCCTCGCTAAGCACTTTATGCCCCACCGGACTTTCTATGTTTAGTATTTCTATGTTTTGGAAGTTGTCAGTTTGTGGCATTGGTAACCACAATTGAGCTGCGTCATTAATCTTCGGTAATTCTACCTGATAGTAAAACTCAAAATTATCCTGCCCTTCTATTACTCCTATGAGTTTGGTGTTGGTAGGATTGGCGGCTTGACGTTGCCAGGTTTTATCTGGGTTTTGTTGCCAGGTGTAAAAAGGCCGGCCATTTAATTTATGAACGGTAGTTTCAGTAACCTCCATGTTTTCGGGTGTACCCGATAAAAAGAAATCCACATCATACACATCTCCTTTGGTATCGGCTAAATCTACACAGGCAAAATAGCTGTGGCTGTCAAGCACAGAAAGATACTCCGTATGTACCCGCACCAGGCGCAAGTTAAGATTGGTGCTATCATTCACAATAGAGAAGTAACCGGAATCAGCCTCGGTTTTGGTTTTTATGTATTGGCGAATGCCTGCTTCCACATCAGCTATGGTAGCTCGGGTTTTAGAGGTGGGTGTATCGGCAACAGCCTTTGTATCGGGGCTGCTAGAGTTGCAGCTCATTAGGCCACTAAAGACTGTAAATAGAACTAAAACTTTAAAAATTCTCGGGTAAAACCAATGCTGCTTCATGGGTACTACAATTTAGAAATGGCCAATACAGGGGGGTGATTTTTTGTGCTCTATATCGGTATTGATAATCGATGGGAGGTTTTTTATGTAGAGTTGTGAAATAGCCAATATGTCTTTCTGTCCAATGATAACCTGAACAAGAATCGGGTTAAGACTGCCTTTGTTTTTTTTTGGGTTGGAGGGAGTTTTTTAGTTTTCTTTTTATGGGTAAACGAGAGTTACATCTACTTCACCTCCTTTCGGACAAAAAACATATTCATATTGGTTGGTCGAGCGGTTGTAATTGATAATGCTATTGTAGGTGATATTAGTTGTGTCCCCGCCCTTTATGTAGCACGAAGTTTTTACTTGGCTGGTGTCATAAAAGCATTCAGACCACTTGAAATCATTGCACTCAGTGTGATATGGTAAAAAAAGGCATATGCCTTGACGATTATTTGGATTGTTTAAAGTGAAATTGATCTTACACCCTCTATTCATGATTATGTCAAGTTTGTTGTGAGATTTTGGAGTTATTTCTCTGTTTCTCCCTTCAAGGTCAAAAAATCCAGATTTGACTGTGGAAACCAAATGGAGGTTTTGGTCAGAGGATATTTTATAGTATCCATTTTTGTCTGTTTTGGTTTCTGCGATAAGTTTGAATGGAGTGAATGTCATTTCATTGGTTTCTTGGAAAAAACCAACAGTCACTTGGGGAATTGGAACACCTTCTTCGTCTGTCACTTGGCCTTCAACGATGGTTTTATTTTTGTCCTTTGTACATGAGGTCGATACAATTAGGGCCATTAATACCATCCAAATCTTCTTATTTATACTATTCATTTAAATATCACCTACTAGATTTTAAAAACACCTCGCAAATGCAAGGCTTGAGGAAAAATTGTGAACGAAAGGTAATCATTTACGTGGTTCAGAAAGTATTGTTTAAATATGTGAGCAAACCTACCTCGCAAACAACACCAACCCCATAATCCCCCCAATAATAAGCAGGCGGTATAGGTTGTTGAGGGCTTTGTAGTGCTTTTGCTTTTGGGCGCGAGCGAGCATTATTAAAGAGAAAGCCACACCAGCTCCACCTGCAAACAGGTAATAGCTAATACCCGTAAAATCGGTTTTGTAAAAAATGGCTGCTGCCGGTACCGCACCCAATAAGGCAAATGCAGCCACCAGCCACTTGGTGCGGTGTACGCCCAAAGTTACGGGTAGGGTGGGGTAACCAATAATCACATCTCCTTTAAGGGCTTCCAGGTCTTTTATTATTTCCCTAATAAAAATAATGAGGAGAATAAAGCTCACGTAGGTGAGGATGAGGAGATTTTCTAAACGGTAATAAATGAAAATGGCGAAGAAGGGCGTGATGGATAATAGGGCCGCAGACATATTTCCCACAAAAGTGATTTTTTTGAGCTTATGCGAATAAAACCAAAGCAGAAAAATGAAGGCACTAAAAAACAGAAATACCTTAAACGAAGCCAGAAAAGCCAGCATGGCTCCTATGGTGTTAAAAAGAAAGTAAAGCCGCAAGGCCGTACTCTGCTTTACAATTTTCTCATAAATGGTTTTGTTGGGCCTGTTGATAAGGTCCTTCTCTAAATCGTAAAAGTTGTTGATGATATAACCACCCGCCACACAAAAGAGGGATGCAAAAACTATATAATGGAGATCGGGATTACTTAATGTTTGAATCCAGTCTGTAGGTGCATTGAGAATGAAAATCACCGCCAGGTATTGGCTCAATGCCAAAAAAAAGATGTTGTACCACCGTACCATTGAAAGCAGGGCAGACAACTTAAAAATCAGCAGCCTTTGCCTTCGGTTCAGTCTCACGGTTTAGAAACGGTAAATCAATTCGGGTTTATGGTCGCTAAGCATATGGTGTGCCTTGTCATAATCAAGGGTAAAGCCCAATACAAAACCGCCACCGCCACTGCCACAAAGCTTCAGGTAATAGGCGTTGGTTTCAATTCCTTGTTTCCAAAGGTCGTGCACACTAATAGGTATCATTGGCTTGAAATTGTCCAATACCAAGTGGCTTAGTTTTTTCAAATTACTAAACAGTGGCTTGGTATCGCCTTTCAAAAAGGCCTGAATACAAGCATCATTGTACTTGTTAAACTCGTCCTTCATTACTTTACGGAAACCTTGGTTTTTCATCTTTTCCATAAAGATGTTTACCATAGGCTGTGTTTCACCCGGCTGTCCGCTGTTTAGTAAAAAGATGGCACCCTTGCCCTTTCCCGGTTCAGGGATGGCTACAGTGCCCAGTTCTTCTTTTCCTGTAATAAGGATGGGGAGTTTCAAATAGCAGATCAATACATCCAGTCCGCTGCTTTTACCATGGAAGTAAGATTCCATCTGGCCAAAAATCTTCTTTAACTGAACTATGGAATCCTTGTCAATGTCCATGTCAGGATCAATGCGGTTTGCCGCATACTTGTCGTAGATGGCGGCACAAAGCGCTCCGCTACTTCCTACACCATAGCCTTCCGGGATGCTGCTGTCAAAGTAGAAGCCTTCGCTGAGGTCGCTTTCCAATGCCTCTAAATTTAGAGGGGCAATAATTTCACCTGTTTGGTGAAGCGCTTTTAGATGATCTAAAAACTTCATCAAACTTTCGTTGGACTTTTTAGCCTTTCCGTTTAAATCGGAAGATTGCTTAAAGGCACCACGGTAAAAGTTATACGGAATGGACAGCCCCTGGGCGTCATTGATAATGCCATATTCCCCAAAAAGGAGAATCTTGGCGTAGTAAAGAGGATTGTTGCTCATCTATACGGTTTAGTTGGACAGCGTCCGACATAGCGGCAAATATACTGTCCATTTTTTAATTGGCCGTTTTAAAGTATTGTTAACGAGGTGGTAGAAGTTTAGTTCGTTTAGGTAGTTACGAGAATTGAGTGGTTTGGGATTTGGGATATGCCTCACATCCCAGACCTAACAGGTTTTCAAAACCTTTCAGGTCTTATCAGTCTGTGTCCTCGACTTCGCTCGGACTGGCTAACCAGCTGGGGTTTGGGTTTACAAGGAAGTTAAGGCCAGCAGCTCGCAACAATTAGAACCAACATGCAAGTTAGCCGGGTTGAGCGAAGTCGAAACCTATTTCCGTTTCAGCCAATCTTCACCGGCCCGTTCCCAACACCATCCTTAATATACCTCCCATCCTTTAAGTACCCTTTCAACTCTGCTTCTACAAATTTTTCCACAGCCACTTCCGCTGTAGCGGGAAAGAGAAGGTGCACATTGGCTCCGGCATCCAGCGTAAAGTAAAGCGGGGTTTTTGTCTCTTTACGGAATTGCCAGATTTTATCAATAATAGCTACCGTATTGGGCTTCATTAAAATGAAATAGGGGTTGGAGGTCATCATCATTCCGTGAAGGGTAAGGGCTTCACTTTCCACTAAGTTTCCAAATGCTTCTAAATCGCCACTTTTCAGGATATTGGTGAGCTTTTCCAGATTTTCATGAGCCTGTAAAAAACGTCTTTCGGCAAAGGGGTGGTTGTTCATTAAACCATGGCCGGCTGTGCTGCTCACACTTTTGGAGCCTACTTCCACCAGTAGTACATAATCTTTAAAGGTTTTGAAAACCTCATGCACTTCGCCCTTATAAGGGATGGCGTAATGATAACTGCTTTCGCGGAGGCCAGCAAATCGTCCCCATTGTACTAAGCCGCCATAAACCGAACGGCTGGCACTACCTGAACCTAGCCGTGCCCACTCACTCGCCTTTTGGAAAAAATTGGTTTCTTCTTCTCCCGTAAGGGTAGCTTTTAGCGAAAGCAAACAAAGGGCTAAAGCGCTCATGCCTGAAGCGCTGCTGGCAATGCCGCTGCTGTGAGGGAAGCTGTTGTGGGTTTTTATAGTGAGTTTGTATTCCTTTAAAAAGGGGGCTTCATCCACAATAGTGTTAAAGAACTTTTCGATTTTTCCTTTAAAATCGGGTTTGGGTTCTCCATCCAATAACACCTCAAAGTCAAAATCTACCTCTGCGGTTTTCTCTGAAAGGCTTACCTCCGTTTCGGTATAACACTCATTCAGCGTAAAGCTAATGCTGGGATTGGCCGGAATTTGGTTATCGTACTTGCCCCAGTATTTTACAAGAGCTATGTTTGATGGGCTGCGCCAGGTGGAGGTGTGAAGGTTCATAATGTGTCGGATTTATTCACTCGTGATTTTGTCCTGATTTTTGCTTTTCAAAGCAAAAAATCCAGCCAAAATCGGATAGGTCTGTTGTGTCTTATACCCCGACATTACATGTCGGGGCTACTGATATATGACCCCGCTGGGGTCGTTCGCTTTATTATGCACTGGCGGCTTCTACCGAAGGCTCAATCTTTTTCACTAAACCTTGCAATACTTTTCCGGGGCCCACTTCAATAAATTCAGTGGCGCCATCTTTTACCATGTTTTGTACACTTTGGGTCCACTTTACAGGAGCGGTAAGCTGTGCAATGAGGTTTTTCTTTATTTCCTCAGGGTTGCTTACTGCCGTGGTGGTTACGTTTTGGTATACAGGGCAGATGGGCTGGCTAAATTGAGTAGCGGCAATGGCTGCGGCTAATTCTTCTTCTGCCGGCTTCATTAATGGCGAGTGGAAAGCTCCGCCTACAGGAAGCATTAATGCGCGTCTTGCTCCGGCTTCTTTCATACGCTCACAGGCGAGGGTTACAGCACCAGTTGTTCCCGAAATTACCAATTGCCCCGGGCAGTTGTAATTGGCGGCTACTACCACACCGTCAATTTCGCGGCATACCTGCTCTACCAACTGGTCTTCTAAACCTAGTACAGCGGCCATGGTAGAAGGTTGTGCCTTGCAGGCCTTCTGCATGGCTTCGGCTCTTTGCGAAACCAGTTTAAGGCCATCTTCAAACGAAAGTGTGCCGTTGGCTACCAAGGCTGAAAACTCACCTAGCGAATGACCTGCAACCATATCCGGTTTAAAGTTATTGAGGGTTTTGGCCAAAATAACAGAGTGTAAAAACACGGCTGGCTGAGTTACATTGGTTTGCTTAAGGTCTTCGGCAGTGCCCTCAAACATGATGTCGGTAATGCGGAAACCTAAAATTTCATTGGCTTTTTCAAAAAGCTCTTTAGCTACAGGTGAACTTTCGTATAGGTCCTTGCCCATGCCCACAAACTGTGCGCCTTGTCCGGGGAAGATGTATGCTTTCATTTTTTTAGATGTTAGATATGAGACATTAGATGTTAGATCGGCCCAGAAGGCTTAGTTTAAAACTTAGCGCGCAGGGCATGGTTCATTTTTTGACTTTCGTTTAAACGGCCAATAAGGTCGGTTATAATATTAGGTTCAATAAAATTTAGATTTTGGGCAATCAAAAGTTGAGTTTCCAATTCGCAGCATGAACCATTTGAAATATTTAGGAACCGTACAAATTCTTTATTACTCCCACGCCCTGAGCCTTCGGCAATATTAGAGGGAATAGAAACTGCAGATCTTTGAATTTGGTCGGTTAAACTATACTGTTGGCTTTGAGGCATGCTAAAGGAAGCCTGATAAATATCGGTAACTAAATCCATGGATTTTTGCCAAATGATGAGTTCTTTAAAGTTGTGCATATTAGTCGGGTTTTTGAGATAAGACAAGTAATTTATTAATATCTGATTTTATCTCAAATCTGACGTCTAACTTCTCACATCTACAGTCTCCCCAAAATACTCCACGGCATTATTCTCTGTCTCATCTAAACGGATTTTATGCAAAGCAGCTCCGTGTTTGGCGATTTCAGGATTCAAAATGTTCCAGATTTCCACGGCCAATACCTCGGTGCTGGTAAATTTCCCTTTCATAAAGGGTACATCGTAATTGAGGTTGGCATGATCAAGCTCTTCGATGATGTTGTTTTTGATGACTTTTTTCAAATCCACCAGATTCATCACAAAACCTGTATCGGGGTTTATTTCGCCCTTTACCGTAACGGTGAGGGTATAGTTGTGCCCATGGAAATTTTTATTGGAACACTTTCCAAAAACCTCGCGGTTTTTTTCTTCACTCCAGTTTGGGTTAAACAGTTGGTGAGCTGCGCTAAACCTTTCTTTTCTTTCGATGTAGATCATGCTGCCTTTCGAATTTGGCCGCAAAGGTAAACAGTTTGCTTTGTCGATTTATAAAGGGCTTTATAGATGATAGTAATCATCTAAATTTGCGGCATGCATATCAACAAAGCCGATTTCATTTGTAGTAATACCGATGTGGAGAAATGTCCACCTCCCACAAAGCCTGAGTACGCCTTTATTGGCCGAAGTAATGTGGGTAAAAGCAGTCTTATTAATATGCTGGTTCAGCGGAAGGGTTTGGCTAAAACCTCGGGGCGCCCGGGAAAGACTCAGCTCATTAACCACTTTCTGGTAAACGAAGCCTGGTACCTTACCGATTTACCGGGCTATGGTTATGCCAAAGTGAGCAAGGGCGCGCGTACCCTCTTTACCAAGTTTATTAATGATTACATCCTGGAGCGCAAAAATCTGGTAAACCTGTTTGTGCTTATTGACTCTCGCCATGAGCCACAAAAGATTGATCTTGAATTTATGGCATGGTTAGGGGAGCAGGGGATTCCATTTTGTATGGTATTTACCAAAACGGATAAACTGGGCAATGTGAAGCTTCGTGACAATGTTGAAGCCTACACCCAAAAGCTATTGGAAACCTGGGAGGAAACGCCAATTCACTTCATTACTTCTGCCGAAACAGTGTTGGGCCGCGAAGAAATACTTAATTATATAGAGCAGCTAAACGCTGATATGAAGGAGCATTTTGACTCCCCATCTCCTTTAGGAGAGGGGGTCGGGGGGTGAGGTTTACTCTCCCTTCAAAATCCCCATTCTCTTCCCTAAATCCTTGGTGAACTCGCGCATGCCGTTGGCAATGTCATCTTCGCCAGTAGCACGTTGCAAGGTATCGGCTAATCCCAATAGGGTTTGATGTACCATTTGCTTCATTTCATCTGCCAGCATATCCTTTGTCCAAAGGTCAATCTTTAGGGTGTCACCATCTTTTTTATCCCAAACGGAAATAAGCATAGCCTTTGCCTGAGCATGGTTTACACCGCCATCGCTAGCGCTCCAGTCTATGCGTTGAGGTACTTTGTTTTCGTCAAGGTCTATGGTGAATTTTATATCGGAAGTATGGTTTGCCATGATGTATTATGAAAATTTGAGGATTCGAAAATTGTGAGGGTGCAAAATTAAGGAATGGCAAACTCTAAATCTTAAATGCTAAACCCGAAACAAATTCAAAATAGTAAACAGGAAATTTTAGAATTTAGGATTTCTGTTTTAGAATTTAAAAGAACTACGGTTTGTACTCACTCAGCTTCAAAATTTTCCTTGAGTCCGTTTCTTTTCCCAATTCCTCCAAGGTAACTGAAGGGTTGTTTTCCATATAGGCACTCACAATTTGCCAACCTATCCATCGGCCAATCATACCGGGTGTTTCGTTGTCAAACTTCATTCTGAATTTTGAGAAGGGAGCCAACTCAATAAACCTGCGCTTTAAATCCTGGCTGGTGTCAAACAAAAAGTTATTTTCAATGAAATAGGCCCAAATAGTACGTTCATTGGATTCACAAAACTGAAGTTTGTCGGGAGGATATTGAATGATTATGGTTTTGTCCTTCTGAGGCATCATTTTCTCCAATATGTACAGGCGCCTGCCATAATATATCATGTCATCCAATAGGCTGGCTGATTCCTCTTTACGTGAAACGTGAATTTCAGTAACAGCATATATGCAGTCTCTTACCAAAAAGGCAGGTTGCTTAAAGTAGTTTTGATATTCCTGCTGAGTATTGTAGTATTTTTTGTCCTGTCCCAGGTATAAGTCCACAGCTGCAAAACAGATGGATTGCTCAGGTGAATAGAGTATGGGATATTGGAAATCGAGATTGGATATGTAGGTGTAAAATGTTATTTCGGGCGTATTTGGGAAGTAATAATAGTAGTGCTTCATCGAAAAACTGAGGTTTTCGTTTAATCCTCCGAAATTGCTTAGCACTTTTTTTGAGGCCTTATACAGTTCGTTTTGGTTGGGTTCATTGCGCTGGCTTTTCCAAAACCTCGGATTTTTTCCTGCTTCAAAAAAAGGAGGATAAAGAGTGCTTAGTCTGTCTATCTCGCTCTGAGTCATTGCGGTATCGCTATTAAAAAAGGCAGAGTCAAAGCGAATAAACCTGGCTTCCTTTTCAATTCCTGAGATGTCAATATCTGTGTCGGAGTTGCAGGAAGCAAAAAACGCAAGGGTAATTAGTGCGAAAATCTTTTTAATCAAAATGCAATGGTTTATGTTAGGGTAAGAGTTTATAATTTTAACCGAAAATTTACGGTATGCTAAAAGTCACTACAAAAGTCCTGATTTTATTACTAACATCAACTTGTCTGTTGCAGGCACAAACTCCTGCAGAAACGCGAACACCCTTTAGGTTTGGGGTTCATGCATCGCCCAATGTCAGCTTTATTTCGAGTAACGATAAAACGGCAAGTACTGATATAAAAATGAAGTTTGGGTTTGGTTTGATCGCTGAATTCAACTTTGCAGATAATTATTCATTCTCCACGGGAATTGACTATTACTTTAGGGGAGGGGTGCTTACGGTAACGGATCCAACTTTTGATATAGCTGAGCAATCTGCTTATGCAGGACCTATAGAAGGTGATTATAGAAGTGGTTTTATTCAGGTGCCACTGATGCTGAAGATGAGAACACGTCCATTTGGCTATTATACCTTTTTTGCAGATTTTGGCGGGAGCCTCAATCTATCTACGGATGAGCAAACCACTTATCGCCCTACCCAGGCAAAAAATGCAGATAGCTATATAAGGGCTGCGGGAGTGATGTTTGCCGTAGGTTTAGGTGGAGAATATGACCTTGGCGGACAAACAGCTTTGTTGCTTGGCGTGTACTATAATCGCAGTTTAATAGATAACCTTAATCCTACAGCTCCGGGAGATATTCAGCAAAATTCATATCGCTTTGATTATGTGAATTTAAAAATTGGAGTGTTATTCTGATTTTCGCAGTATGAATTTAGAAAAAGTGGAAAGCCATATTGTTGAATGGCTAAAAAAATATCTGTCAAATTCGGGTAGTAAAGGTTTTGTTGTTGGAGTTTCCGGAGGTGTTGATTCGGCAGTGGTCTCAGCATTGGCTGCCCGCACCGGATTGCCGGTTCTTTGCCTTGAGATGCCCATTCATCAGCACCCGGATCAGGTAAGTCGTGCCTTAAAACACATAGAACAATTGCAGGCAGGCTTTAGTAATGTAAGCCTGGCAAGAGTGGATTTGACAGAGGTTTTTCAATCTTTTGTGAGTCAGTTGCCTAAAATCAATAAGCAGGAGTTACAGGATCTTTCACTGGCAAATACCCGAGCCAGAATTAGGATGACCACTTTGTATTATTACGCAGGACTGCATCAATACCTGGTGTTGGGCACGGGAAATAAGGTTGAGGATTTTGGAGTGGGCTTCTTTACAAAATATGGAGACGGAGGAGTGGATGTAAGCCCAATTGCTGATCTGAATAAAACCGAGGTATTTGCCTTAGGGAAACATCTTGGCATTATTGAAGAAATATTATCGGCACCTCCCACCGATGGTTTGTGGGGCGATGAGCGAACGGATGAAGAGCAGATAGGAGCTACCTATCCGGAGTTGGAGTGGGCCATGGACCAATACACTGAGAATAAAAATCCTGATGACTTTAATGGACGAGAACGTGAAGTCTATCAGATTTATCTTAAATTACACCGTTCAAACCACCATAAGATGATTCCTGTTCCGGTCTGTATTATACCAGAGGGGCTGAAATAGGGCTTATTGTAGTTTTATATTCGGTGTAGTTGTAATCTTACTCAAATTGTCGTTAATTTTGAGCATATTGCATGCCGCACACACATTAACAGGGAAAACAATTAAAGTATGATTAAACTATTACTTGCTGATGACCACGCGGTAGTGCGCAAGGGTCTTCAATTATTTATCGGTTATGAAGACAATCTTCAACTGGTAGCAGAAGCGGCCGATGGCCAGGAGCTTCTTGAAATGATCAAAGAACATGAAGCGGATATTCTTCTTCTGGATTTGGATATGCCCAAGATGAACGGTATCACCGCTCTCAGGAAAATCAAGGAAATTGCTCCTGATCTTAAAATCATAATTCTAACCATGCACCCGCAGGATATCTATGGAAAAACTGCATTACAAATGGGAGCCAGCGGTTATCTTATTAAAGATGAAGAGCCCAAAAAACTTATACACGCCATAAACAGGGTTTATGAAGGTGAGCAGGTTTTTAATGAAGATATTCTATCCAATAAGAAAAGGAATAAGCCTATAAAGCTGAGTCAAAGAGAAATTGAAGTTCTCAAACTGCTTTCTACAGGTAAATCCAACAAGGAAATTTCAGAAGAGCTCGAAATCAGTGACAAAACAGTAAGTACCTACAAGCTGCGTTTGTTGAACAAGATTGGGGCAAAGTCTGTAGTTGACCTTATTAACTTCTCTACCAATTATCCCGATATTCTCAATCGTAAAAAATAGAGTTGTAGAAAATAGAAAGAATAAAAAAGACTTCCCACGGGAAGTCTTTTTTATTCCCTGTAAGCCACTATCCATAGCTTTAATTGGCTAAAATCAGGAGGGTTGTAATTACGATGAGCTTTTTTATATTCTCGAGTCACCAATGCTTTAACTACTTTTGCCGTTAAATTGCATTGAAGTGTCAAATATCGTAGCCATAGTCGGCAGGCCCAATGTGGGCAAATCCACCCTTTTTAATCGTCTTACTGAATCACGCGAAGCCATTACTGATTCAGTATCAGGTGTTACCCGTGATCGTATATACGGAAAATTTGACTGGATCGGCAGGGAGTTTTCTGTGATTGATACCGGTGGGTACGTTACAGGAAGTGATGATATTTTTGAGGGCGAAATTCGCAAGCAGGTAGAAATTGCCATAGAGGAAGCTCAGTTAATACTTTTTGTAGTGGATGCCGATGAAGGTTTAACAGGCCTTGATGAAGAAGTGGCCAGCCTGTTGCGCAAAAGCAGAAAAGATGTAGTGCTTGTTGCCAATAAGGTGGATAATGCCATGCGTCAAACCCAAAGTGCTGTATTCTATGGACTAGGTCTTGGCGATGTATATAATATCTCCGCCAATAACGGCTCAGGAACTGGCGATTTGCTGGATAGGGTGGTGGAATTAATGCCGGAAGAAGAAGTTATTGAAGAAACTGATCTGCCACGTATCGCCATTGTTGGCCGTCCAAATGTGGGTAAGTCTTCTTTTATCAATGCCCTTACCGGACAGGAGAGGAATATTGTTACAGACATTGCCGGTACCACGCGCGATGCCATCAATACCCATTACAACCTTTTTGGTAAAGACTTTCTTTTAGTTGATACTGCAGGGCTTCGCAAGAAGAGTAAGGTGCATGAGGATTTGGAGTTTTACTCCGTAATGCGCTCCATACGCGCCATTGAAAACTCTGATGTATGTGTATTGTTGTTGGATGCCACTCAGGGACTTGAAGGTCAGGATTTGTCCATTTTTAGCCTTGCGGTAAAAAACAAAAAGGGAGTAGTGATTCTGGTAAACAAGTGGGACCTTATAGACAAGGATACCAAAACCTCTGATGAATTTAAAAAGAGGATACTGAGAAAGCTGGAGCCCTTTACAGACCTTTCAATCATGTTTGTGTCAGTACTCAACAAACAGCGTATATTTCAGGCTGTAGAGGAGGCTATGAATGTGTTTGAGCGCAGAACCCAGCGCATTCCCACCAGTAAACTCAATGATTTGATGTTGCCCATCATTGAGGGTAATCCTCCCCCGGCTCTTAAGGGTAAATATGTGCGCATTAAGTTCTGTACCATGTTGCCAACCCATACGCCAACGTTTGCATTTTTTGCAAACCTCCCGCAGTATGTAAAGGATCCCTACAAACGCTTTTTGGAAAATAAACTCCGCGAAAACTTCGATTTCAAAGGAGTGCCAATTCAGATATTTATCAGGAAGAAGTAGAGGCTGTCTTATTCTAATTGCTTCCTTTTTATCTCGGCAGGAACTGCTACGTTTACTTTAACTTAAGATAGTTGCAGTGAAAAGGTGGTTGATGATATATCTGTTTCCCATGTGTCTTTTTGGTCAGGCTTATACCAGGCATACAACTGTTGTTGACAATGATGAGTTGACCATCTGCCAAAGCGCTTTTTTCTACAATGACCTGGCGCCTTACTACTATATCGACAGCATTTTTGTTGATCAGCAAGGGGGCGAATTGAGAGTGGATTTGGTTTATGATGCTCCTCCTATGAGTCATGTTTATGGCTTTACCTCAAGAACTGACACATTAATAGTAGATAGTATTAGTGTAGGTATGTACCGTCTTATAGTTAGATCCTTTGAATTTGTGGATAGTGCTCATAACCCGCGAACAGGCCGGTTTCTTGATACATTATTACTAAAGGACTCTGATACTTCTTTTTTTCAGGTTCTTTCAAATCCATTTATTGCTTTGCCTACCCAGATAGAGGTGCATCCAAACCCAGCGCACCAAAGGGTGTGGTTTTCTGGCTTAGGCCAAGACGAAGTGATAGATGTAGAAGTAATTGATGCCTCAGGCCGGGTGAGGCTGTCCGCCATGGTGAGGGCAAATGAGCCAAAAATTTCAATTTCAATTCTTCCACCTGGGATTTATTCAATAAACCTAAAAACCGATAGGCTTACGATCATACAAAAGCTCTTGGTACACTGAGTTTTACTTTTCCGTAAGCTTTTGAAAGACTTGTTCCAGTTTTTGCTCCTGTTGTTTTATTTCCAGCACAGCGGCTTTTTTGCTTACCGCAAAGTTGAAAACCTCGGTTCTGATATCCTGACCAGGTAGAGCGTCAATTTGCCAACGCATACCCTCCAGAAGTTTTACATCACGTACCCCGGCAATTTTCCTCAGTTCTGTTTTTGAGAATTCTTTATCAAACTCCACGGTGAAAACTTTGGCACCCTGTACATCTCTAAGGTCGGCTGTTGGGCGGTCGGCCACAATTTTGCCATTGTTGATGATAATTACACGGCTGCACAATACCTCCACCTCTTGCATAATATGGGTGGAAAGCATTACAGTTTTGGAGGCGCCTATTTCCTTTATCAGATTTCTTATTTCAGCAAGCTGGTTAGGGTCTAAACCTGTAGTGGGTTCATCCAGAATGAGTACTTCCGGGTCATGAAGTAAAGCGGCAGCAAGGCCAGCCCTTTGGCGATATCCTTTTGAAAGCTGCCCCAGTTTTTTATGGCTCTCCTTAGTAAGGCCAACCTTTGCAATAATATCCGGAATTACATCTTTTGAAACCTTGTACACTCCGGCCATAAAGCCTAAGTATTCCTTTACATACATATCCAGGTAAAGAGGGTTGTGCTCGGGCAGATACCCCACTTTTTGGCGAATAGCTATACTGTCTTCGGTAACATCCATTCCGCAAACCTTAGCCGTACCCTCCGTTTGAGGTAAATAGCAGGTTAGGATTTTCATCATGGTGGATTTCCCGGCCCCGTTGGGTCCCAAAAAACCTACAATTTCGCCAGTGCCAATGGAAAAGCTTACGTTGTCAAGAGCGCGCTGCTTTCCGTATATTTTAGTGATATTTTGTACTTCTATAGACATGTCTTCAAATCAAAGCGCTAATCTAAGGGTTAGTCTTTAGATGTTGCGTTTGGTCAACAATTTTACTGCAACTTGTTGAAGTTATAAGAATAGTTAGATTTGAAAGCTCGATATATGAGAATTTAATACAACACTATGAGAAAAGTTTTCCTCTTACTTGCCATTCTTCCACTTTTTGTTTGTGCACAATCAGCCGCTCCGGAGTTGACTTGGGGAGATAATATCCGGGACATGGATATGAGTTTTAGCGGTTTTGTGGGTAAGGATGGGAATTCACTTTTTGCACTTACCAGGAAATCGGATAAACTTTTTTTGATGGAGTATGACGCCTCTAATCTTAAACTGATTAAGAAAACTGAAGTTTCAGAGGCAGATGAGGGGATGGGCGACTTACGCTTTGAGTTACGCTATGTTAATAGCAAAGGAATACACTTTATAAAATCGGCAATTGACAGAGCTAATAAAAAAGTGAAGTTGTATCATAGTCTTGTAAAGCTTGATGGAACGGCATCAAACTATGAGGAAATACTATCTGTGGATGCAAATTGGGCTAGTGTAAATGAATTTGAATACAGTATTTCTCAGGATCGTTCCAAAATTTTGGTTTACACTTTTCCAGATAATGACCGTTCTGACAATGTGCATCAGGCGGTAGTTTTTGACGAGAATTTAGAAGAGCTTTATAGGACGCCATTGTCATCTCCCTTTGAGGATGGATTACAGTTTGTGCCAACTGAAACAGAGGTCAGTAACTCAGGGGAGGTTTACATCCTGGGATTTCGCAAGAAGGCTTCAGAACGAAAGCTGGCTCAGGCATGCCAAACAGAAAAGTACGGTGTTATACAGTTTGATGAAAGTGGTATTGTAAATTATCACGACTTGGCTCAGTATGAAAACGAAATCCACGATCTTACCATGAAGTTGGATTTTGAGGGTAAAATAATACTCATGGGGCTTTACTTTACCAATAAACGAAACTACCAAAGTTCTAATTTATACATGAGCCTCAAGAAAGAAGATCTGGAGCCCGAGAAAGTCACCTTCAGCAACTTTAGTGAGGAATTCCTGGAAAACTTTGATTTTAACCCAAAAACCAAGGAGGCTTATAAATACTCAATGGTTACAGGTAGGCGCAAAAGCACCCTCAAGGGTCTTCTTCGTATTAAGTATAAAAACTTTTATAGTTGGCCGGATGGTTCGTTTACTGTAGTAGGTGAAAGAGAACATATTTTAAATGAAAGTCTGGGTATTGTCGCGTCTCATCACGATGAAATTATCATTGTAAAATTTGATCCAGACGGGAATGTAGTGTGGGCCAATCTTATTGATAGGCATCAGGAGGAAATTTCAGGCTATAGTTATTATAGGGTGCATCAGGGTGCATACAAAATCTATGTTATGTTTAACGATGACTCCCGGAACATGAAAAACAGGGAAGAGGGAAAAGAGCCTTTTCGCTTTGATGTAGTAGGTTCAAAACAAAAAGTACATACACTGGCGGCTACCATTGATGAAAAAGGTGAGATCACTTTGGATGAAATAGCCACCTATAAAGGTAGGCGAGTGCTTTTTACAAGCTACTATTATAAATGGAATGACGATATAGCTTTTGTCTTTTTCAGACCTGATTATCTGGGTGGGGAACACATAGTGAAAATCAAATTTTGAAGTATTCATTTCAGCTAATTCTTTTTAGGATCGAGCTCTGCAAATCTTCATTTACATGGCAATGGTGGTGTTGAGTATGGGCATTACCTTTGCCGTCTTATGCAAGGCACAGTATTAAAATCTACAGGTAGCTGGTATCAGGTAAAAACCGATGACGGGGAAGTGCTCTCTTGCCGCATAGTGGGAAAGTTACGCTTACGCGGAATTAAAACCACAAACCCCGTAGCTGTAGGCGATAGGGTGGATTTTGATATAGAGGAGGGTGTGGGCACCGGAGTTATCAGGGAAATCCATGACCGAAAAAACTACATTATCCGTAAATCGGTAAACCTGTCTAAGCAAACCCAAATCATAGCCTCTAATCTCGATCAGGCCATTCTTATTGTAACCCTTGATTTTCCTAAAACCTTCCCTCGTTTTATTGATCGCTTTTTGGCTACAGCCGAAGCATACAATATACCAGGGGTTGTGGTTTTTAATAAGGTGGATCTGTACAATGAGGCTGTAATGGATGAACTGGAATTTTACACTTATGTTTATCAGGATGCCGGCTACAAGGTTCTCCATACCTCCGTTCCCGGTAAATTGGGCCTGGAGGAATTGAAGGAAGTATTGAAGGATAAAACCAGTTTACTTAGCGGACATTCGGGCGTAGGGAAGTCTACTTTGGTAAATACCATTGAGCCTCGCCTCAATTTAAAAACATCGGCTATTTCAAAAAGCCATGATCAGGGGCAGCATACCACCACCTTTGCCGAAATGTTTGAACTTAGTTTTGGTGGTCGCATTATAGATACTCCGGGGATTCGTGGCTTTGGGCTGGTGGATATGGAACGAGAGGAAATCGGTGATTATTTCCCCGAAATATTTGCCTTAAAGGGGGGCTGTAAATTCAATAATTGCCTGCACATCGAGGAGCCTGGTTGCGCGGTGAAAGTAGCTGTAGAAGAAGGTAAACTGGCCTACACCCGCTACGACAGTTATGCTAATTTTGTGCTCGGTACGGATGACGAAGAAAATTTTAGAAAAGACATATATGCAAACTAATATCATTAAGGCAGGAATTCTTGCCCTTGTAATTACGGCTTGTGGAGGCAGTAAAAATCAAACAGCAACTGGTACGATGGAGCCTGATGTGGTTTTATCCGATCAGCTCATGATGAGCACCCTCTGGATGCAAAGATCGGAGGAGGCCAGGTTTTTACAGCGGCAGGTATATAAGTTGGCGGAAACAAAGTTGCAGACCAATATGACAAAAGGCTACAGCAAAAAGCCAATGGCGATTATTCTCGACCTTGATGAAACAGTATTGGATAATAGCCCCTATGAGGCTCGTCTTGTACTTAACAGGGAAAATTTTACCAATGAGAGTTGGAGCAAATGGGTGATGGAAGCTCAGGCCGATTTAGTGCCAGGTGCAAAAGAGTTTTTGGATATGGCAAACCGTATGGGCGTGGAAATTTTTTACGTATCCAATCGCTCCGAAACTCACTTGGGGGCAACTATCAAAAACCTTCAGAAATTTGAACTGCCGTTTGCCGATGAGAGCCATGTATTGTTAAAGGGTGGTGACAATTCCAGTAAAACGGAAAGACGAGAAATTATAAAGGAACGCTTTAAGGTGGTTTTGCTGGTAGGTGATCAGATGAGCGATTTTACCGAAGAACCATTTATAGAGGAGCAAGCCATGATGGAAGGCTTTATAAGTCCTATGCTGGATTCTGCCAATGCCTATTTCGTACTCCTTCCCAATCCGATTTATGGAGCTTTTGAGTCTGGTGTTTATGGTGGGCAACGTGGCCTCTCTGATAAGGTTAAGAATCAGTACCGTAGAAAAGCTCTGAAACCTAAACAGGATATGGATAGGTGAGAGTGGTAATCCAACGTGCTGCCAGGGCTTCCGTGCTCATTAATAATACAGAAGAGCGTTCAGTCGCCAAAGGCCTTGTAGTGCTGTTAGGTATAGAGGATATCGATGAAAATGCTGATGCTGACTGGCTCATTAACAAGATATCTTCATTGCGCATTTTTTCTGATGCCGAGGGGAAAATGAACCTCTCGTTACAGGATATTGATGGTGAACTGCTCATCATTTCGCAGTTTACACTTCACGCCTCTACAAAAAAGGGAAACCGCCCGAGTTTTATTAAAGCAGCCAGGCCTGAGAAAGCCATTCCTCTTTACGAATACTTTATTTCTAAAAGTGAGGAAAGACATCACGGCAAGGTGCAAACCGGGGAGTTTGGTGCCGATATGCAAGTGAGTTTAGTGAATGATGGTCCGGTTACCATTATCATTGACTCTAAAAATAGGGAGTAAGAAATTTGTTTGTAGCTAAACTATCGTCTCTTAAAACTGAAAAATATGTCACAGGGAATAAAGGAACTACAGCAAGTAGTGGACGAATGGATTCAAAATCATGGCGTGCGCTATTTTAATGAACTCACCAATATGGCCCAACTTACGGAAGAGGTGGGCGAAGTAGCCCGCATCATCGCCCGCAGATATGGTGAGCAAAGCGAAAAGGAAAGCGACAAAAACAAAGACTTGGGCGAGGAGCTGGCCGATGTGCTGTTTGTAGTGCTCTGCCTGGCCAATCAAACCAATACAGACTTACAATCCGCTTTTGATAAAAAGATGGATGTTAAAGCTAAGCGCGACCACGATAGGCATCATGGGAATGAGAAGTTGAAGAAGTAGACTTGGAGACCTGAGACGTAAAATTTTAGATAGGGGCACAATGCGTTTATCATTTTGGAACGGATTTCATCTTTAGCATAAATTTTTCGTTCGGAACGATCTCCCCTTTTTTTTTAACGAGCGGCTAGCCTGCCGGGTTGTATAGACGGGAGTGGTTGTAAACAAAAAAAACCTCCCTGCACCGCAAGGAGGTTCTGTTATTTGAATCTGTGAAATCTGAGTAATCCGTGGCTTTAGGTTCTAAAACCTAATCTTCACCCCAGCTAAAATATTCACTCCCGCCATGGGGAAATAGAAGTTCTCAGTAATCTTACTTCCATAGATATAGCTATACGTATAGCCGTTTGGCTCATACTCTTCATTAAAAATGTTGGCTACCAATAAGTGTACTTTTACTTCATCGGCAAACTTCACCGGGAGGATGTAATCCATCCGTAAATCAGTAACGGTATATGCGTCAAGTGTTTTGCCGTTATCGTTGCTGGTAAAATCAAATAGATCGCTGCTACCGGTATTATCCATAAACTGACGGCTTACAAATTTGCTGTTAATGGTAGCTGTAAATCCTTTTACAGGAAGAAAACCCAGCTCTATACCTGCAATGAAATTTGGAGAGAAGGAAATATCGCGAGTATCATATTCTGTAGTTTGGTATCCACCATTGTCATAGTCCACCACATAATCGGTAAAGTTTTTAATGATGTTGCGGCTTAGCGCAGCATTGGCGCCCGCCTGAAACCATTGGGTAACTTTATAATTACCCACAATCTCAATACCTGCACGGTAGCTATTGGCCACGTTGGTTCGGATAGCAGAACCCACATCATTTACCTGACCGGTAAGCACCAGTTGGTCTTTGTAATCCATATAGAAAAGGTTGGCACTGAAGAAGGTTTTGTTGGTGCGCAATTCATAACCCGCTTCATAGTCAATCATAAATTCGCGTTTGGGTTCCATTCCGGCAACGGCATCCAAAAAGTCGCCACGCACGGGCTCACGTTGTGCCACGCCTGCGGAAGCAAAAATCCTTTGATTTGGCTTTAATTGGTAGTTAACTCCTGCTTTTGGGTTGAAGAAGTTAAACTTCTTGGAGATATCTATCGCCCTGCGGTCACTATCAATACCCTTTGCTTCATAGCTCACCTCTCGGTATTGCAAATCGGCAAATACATTGAGCTTATCAAAGCTTTTGTTCAGTTTCAGAAAGATGTTAAAATCATTCTTCTTAGTGGTATTGTCATAGTAGCGGTCGCGTATTTCACTATCGCTGCTATATCGCGCCCAGATGATTTCACCAAAGTGATCGCCCTCATAGTAGTTGTAGGCTCCACCCAGTGTGGCGTTAAAGCCCTTGGTGTTATACTCCAGGGAGTAAGTGGCTCCATAAAAATTATTGTCCAGCCAGCGCCTGCGGATAAGGTCAGTAGAGGTTAAAGTGTCTCCGCCAAGTATTATGGGATTAAGTCCATAGTCGGCCAAATCATCATCCTTACGGTATTGCTCATAATAACCTCGGCCATATGTGTAGTGCAATGCGGCATTAGCGGTAAGCTTATCGCTAAACTTGTGCGAAAGGTGCAGTTGGTAGTGATCCTGCTTGTAATTGTCTACCTCATTTTCGTAGGTGTAGTAGTTGTACGAGCGTGCATCACTATTTACCAGATTGGCCGAATCCTGAGAGTCGTATCCGTTGTTAAGCATGTGGGTAGCTAACAGGTCGGCATCCCCCTTCAGTTTACCCTCAGGTACACCCCACCAAGCCTGGTAGGTTTCCTCTCCACCGCCAAAGTGAATTAATTGCACACTGGTTTTTTCGGAGTAATAACTTCCCGAAAGGTAGTAGGACTGTAGATTGGCATTGGCTCTGTCAATAAAGCCATCGCTGTTAATCTTAGAGAAACGGCCCTCAACCACCCAATGGTCATTAAGCAAACCGCTACCCACCTGTAGGTTGGTTTTTAATGTGTTGAAGGAGCCTCCGGTAAATTCCGCAGCAGCAAAGGGCTTGGTTTGCAAACCACTTGTTTTAAGGTTGATGCTGGCGCCAAATGCCCCGGCCCCGTTGGTGGAAGTACCCACGCCACGTTGCACCTGCATGCTGTTGGTGCTACTGGCCAAATCGGGTGTGTTTACCCAAAATACGCCATGGCTCTCCGGGTCGTTTAGCGGAATACCGTTTACGGTTACATTAATCCGTGTAATGTCGCTTCCGCGGATACGGATGCCCGTATAACCAATGCCAGTACCGGCATCAGAGTTTACCACAGTGCTGGGCATGTCCTTTAAAATAAAGGGTACATCGCGGCCTTCATTGCGCTTGGCAATGTCTTCCTTGCTGAGGTTGGTTTTGGCAATAGGCGCATTGTCTCCGGCTCTTACGGCAGAAATGTTTACCGGCTCCAGCATGGCTGCCGCTTCAACAAGCTCAAAGTTGAGGGTGGTGGCATTTTCACTTACGTAGATTTCCTTCGTCATCGGCTCATAACCGATATAGGAAACCTCTACGGTGTAGTTGCCGGGTTTGGTGAGTTTGATGGTGTACTTACCGTTGGCATCGGCTATGGCCCCACGTGGACCAGGATGCACGGTAACGGCTGCCGCCTGTAGCGGAACTTTGGATTGTGAATCGGTAATAGTACCGGTGATGGATTGGGCCTGCGCCTGTAGGAACAGAGCCGAGAGTGCAGCAAAAGCAATTAGCTTCTTCATGATAAAAAGTGTTTATCACGAATAAAAAGGGGCTATTTACTCGCCTTAGTTATTAATTAGTGAATGTCAATTATCCCTTGGCAGCATTACCTGCCCAGGTTCGTTGGGTATAATCTCAGTCTCGTCTCGGCTGAGCCGAGACGAGACACCCCTATGAGATATCGGCCGCGAAGGTAATCGGGATTTTGGAAGGAGCAAGGGGAATATTGTTAGGGATTGAAAATCCTCGGTAGAGGGGAGATCCCGTCAATTTTATTTTATTCGGTTCTGGGGATTTTTTTTCTTGAAAAAGAAGTAAATCAAGCTTACATTAATTCCTATTCCGTCACCTACTTCAAAGTTTAGCTGGTCAATATATTTCTGCTCAATAGGAGGGCCGGATACATATAACACGGAACTTGTTTGCCCTGAAATTCTATAGTTTATACAAGCGGTTACTTCAAAAAACCTTTTAGAGCTATCATCCACATAAAGCCTAGTCTTAACCCCTATTTCAGGAGTGTAAAATTCAATTGGGTCTGCCTGGTAATAAGAGTAACCTGGGTGTTCCCCAAACTCAGTAACATCTTTGAATCTATAACAATAAGTGAAGCCAACAACAGGCTGAAACTTCCATTGGGTTAGTGCATACTTTAAACCTATTGCCCAGCTTTTATTTGCAATATTTCCATAAATGTCCACATCTGAAAATAATTGAATTACTCCCGTGAAGCCGGCATTGTCATAGGGCGATCTGTAGCCAAAATTCACACCAGCTCCCAGATTTACCTTCTGACTGTAGGAATCAAAGCAGAGAAGTGTGATTAATATGAAGGTTAGGTTTAGCTTCATCTTTATTTAATAAAACCAAGTGCTAATAATCCGTTTTATGTATGACGGCTTAGAAATTATTATAACTGGGAGATCTTAAAAACGCCATTCGCACCAATCTTCTGCATTCAATGATTTCAAAATTGCATCAATAAAGATTTTCTGGCTGAGGGTCCTTAAATCGTAATCACCCCATTTTCCACCTTAAACCCTATAAGCTGAACATTATCGACAGGGGTTCCATAGTATGTGCCTGGTGTCCATTTTTTTTGTTCCTCAAAAATTGCCATTACTTCTTGGTCCAGTTCATCGCTTTCACTTTTAGTGCTCATACTTACCTGTACAAGCTCTCCCTTACAATTTATAATGCATGAAACCACGCCTTTGCCGGTAAATTCTGGATTGTCATGAAGGAATGCAGAGGTTGCCTGAATTTTGGCTGCAAGTTTTTCCTCTGAAACCGGACTTTTGGCTTTAATCTGCTTTGCATCCATAAATGACATTAGTACCAATACATTGTCATTATTACATACTCCTTTTATGGGCTCTTTTACTTCCATACGTGCTACCATGCCTTTTCCACTTCCCTTGGAGGAAGAGCAGCCTTGAATAAACATGCTTCCTGAAATTATTATAGCAAGGGCTAAAAAGAATCGTCTTCTGGTTTTCATCGTTAGTTTTTAAGGTTAAACGATGACGAATGTAGTGAATGAAGTGGTACGGTTTATCGGTACCTCCAAGGCTACTTGTGGCCGATTTTAGATAATGTGTTGTATGGGGTTTTGAGATAATAATCTTTACTCAATCTCCTCCAATATTGATGTTCCTTTTGATTGATCTCCCGAAGTCCATTGCCAGGATTCATGCAAATGAATTTTTCCATTGGTCATTTGCTTTGGAGTGGAGCTGCAAATTCCCGTCATAAAAGCTCCATTTTTATTTACCTGATGGTATCGCATTTCAATCTGGCCCTTATCGTCAACAATTCCAATTAGATGTCCTTTTACAATGTTTTCTCCCTCATAAGTGCAGGTCAATATATTCCCAACTTGCTTATAATGAAAGATCATTTCATTGGTAACCTCTCCATTTTCGGAGTTGGAGACAGGCCTGAATTTTCGGTTGTTATAGTTGATCATTGATTCGCTGAAGGTGTTAGTGAGGTTGTGCTTAAATAACTAGGCTTTCGGGTTTTTTTAACTTCCATTTTTAGTGCGATCGATCGGCTGTTGACCTTTTCTGAAACAGAATGAGGCCACCATTTTATTTAATATGCCGGGCTGGAATTTACAAAGCATTATTTACCCTTGAGGAAAGGGCACTCAAATAGTTTGGGAGATTAATGTTAAAATAGAGGTTGTGAACGTTCAGGTAAGATAGGAGGTTTGGCGAGAGATACTGAACTGACAGGCTATTTTATTTTGATGAGCTTTTTTGTAGTTTGTTGGTTGTCAATATTTATAACTATGTAATATATCCCTTCTGGCAAATGATTCAATCCAAATTCAGTTTGATTTACGAGACTGTGTAATAGCTGTCCATTTGAATTTAATATTGAAAACTTGAGCTGATGATATGGAAAGTCAGGTTGAACTTTTATAAAGCCGTGGGTAGGATTTGGGTAAACGTTAATTTCATTTGGGTTGAAGTTCTCATTCTCTAAAACCGTTAAAGATGTGCAGGTGTCAGCGCTTGAGAAGTTGGCATCGGCCCAGGAGTTGAAATCCTGCATAAGGCTGTCATAAGTGTGGTATTGAAATTCATAGGGCCAGGGCTCTATATAGCGAATACCTAATTGTTTGGCTTGGGTAAAAACGGTGCTATAGAGACTGTCCTGAAACCTTTGCATTTGATCTGATCTGCCAATTATTTGGGCGTATTTATCACCTTCAAAATTTTCAATAAAATTCAATAAGTCGGTTTGATATGAAGTCTTCCCTGAGATCCACCACATGGCAAGGCCAATTCTATTACATAAACTGGTATTGTTGTATAAGTTATTTATGATGGTAGCAGGAACAATCGTATCATGGTTAATCTCATGAACTTCAAATACAATGGGCTTTTCAGGAAATGCATTGGCAAACGAAAGGGTGGTATTGATGGCTGCGTCAATCCACAGCTGATTGGTAAATCCATCTATTGCAAATGCGTTCATGTCCACTCCATTTAAATGGCCTTCAATTCCATTAACAGACATTTGAGTTACATATACGTGCGATAGCATGCTGTCACTGGCATATTGATTACCAAGTTGCGAAATCAGGTTTGTTAGCCTCTGCAAGCAGAGAGTATCCCACCACAGTGGTAGGCGCCAGGATTGGCCTTGATATTGAAAGTTGTGGTAGTTAATGCTGAGCGAATCTATTAACCAATCTGGGCCACCAAAAGCACCACCGGCAATTGCCAGAGAGTATTTTAATCCGGCTGCTTTTACTGTACTTATCTTTTGGTTTAATTTGGTGAAATCATAAACCCCGGGAAGGGGTTCAATGTCTGACCACTTTTCAGTTAATAAAACTCCCCTAACTTCTGAATGTGCCAGAACATTAGCGTTTGTTCCATTTGTGCCGGCATAGCAACCTATAGGTTTGCTAATAAGCTGACCATTAATTAAAAAGGGGAAGAGTATTAATAAGGGATAGGTAATTTTTTTTAACATACCAATATCTAACATTCTTTAAAATAGACGGCAATTTAGTTATTACGAGCCCCTCGCCCCAACAGGCGGGCTTTTTCTGTTACAATATCCCCAACCGGGCGGTTTTCAATTTTACTTTCCAGCCATGAAATAATGTCGAGATATAGGAAAGCACGCTTTTCATAAGGGTGGTTTTCGTAACTTTTTAGTCGGGTGTGTAGCTTTTTAAATTCACCTTTAATTTGGCCGGGATACACATTGCCGAGGTCCAGGTTTCGCAAAAAGCGAATCATCTCCCTTTGCACTTCGTGCAGGTCATTCATCTTTATCAAAAACTTATAGGTGCTTTTTAAGTTTCGCTCCAAATTATAATCCTGTCCCGATTCATAATGGGCCACCAGGCTAAGCACCCGCGCAAAGCACATCAGGTCTTCGCGCATGCTCAGGTTTTTGTTGTTGATGATCTTTTCCAAATAAACTATGCAGCTGGCATTATCTCCCATCCCAAAATAGAGGCATGCAATTTTGTAGTAAAACAACATGATGTGGTGATGGTCGAGCCTGTCTTTAAAGGCTTCAATCTTTTGATTTATCTCCGGCACCAAATACAGGCCTTGAGCAAAGGAGCCATCTAAAAAGTGAAGGTTTATTTTGTTGATGTAGATATACAAAAATGCCAGTGCCTCGGTGTTCTCATTCTTTGGGAAGTCTTTTTGGGCAATGGTGTCTTCCAGATTTTGCAGGGCAGTGGTGAAGTTGGAATAGTAGCGCATCAAAAACAGCGATTCCAATAAGTAATGGTTGCCTTTTAAAAACCACACCGGGTTTTGGATAATCATTTTGGGTTCATCATAAAACAGCTCTACCCAACGGGTGGCATTTTTATAACTACTCAAAAAGTTTTGAGTTAAAAAGCTATGCCAAAGGTTGGCCTTATAAAGCCAAAGTTTCTCTCTAAAACCGAGTTGTTCTATCCTGAACTTGGGCATACGTGCATTAAAATATCCGGTAACATGCTGCATTTCGGAGTCATTTTTTACATAACCAGATTTTAGCATGGTGCCATAAAGCTGTAGTGATAGGTTAGAGAGTTTACTGGCAATAATATTCATACGGCTCAGCTCCTTGGCTTCAATTGATAATTCATCGGCCCGGCCACTAATGCTGCGAGTTATGTATTGAGATTCAATCACCTTTTCAAATTCCACAATTTCAAAGGCAATGGTTTTTTCCTCATTTTCCATAGCCTGAATTTTAGCTTTATCCAAAAGCTTAAGGCTTTGTCTGTAAAGGCCCTTTTGGTAGAGCAGTGTGGCAAAATCCAATTGCTCGCGCAGTTGCATGCGTATGTTGTGGTGAGAAGGGGAAAGCCGCAGGCTTATAAGTATTTGCCGATAAAGATGTGCCTTAAGGTTGGAGAGTTGTTGTTTGCGTACAATACCCGATTTAATGATGACTTCTTCATCGTATTCAATGGCCTTGTCAAGGAGGTTGAAGAGGGCTACAAACTTGGCGTCAGCATTTACCCCCAACCTGTTGGCATAGAGCTTAAACTGCCGTTTCTCTGACTTGGTAAGTGCCTTAATTAAAATAAAGAGCGGATCCTTCTGGCGATTGGTCATCGTAATATTGAAATATTTTCACCCTTGTTTTTCAGTGTGTTATGGGTTAAAAGAGATTATTTAAACATTGTAATGATTGCAAAGGGAGGAGGCGCTGAGAATCATCAAGCTTCTACATTCGTGCAAAGCAAATCTATTATTTGGTTTTAAATAATTGAGATGAATACAGATAAAGTTCAAATTTTTGACACCACCTTACGGGATGGTGAGCAGGTTCCGGGATGTAAACTAAACACCCATCAAAAGTTAATAATTGCCCGGCAATTGGATGAGCTGGGGGTAGATGTTATTGAAGCGGGTTTTCCCATTTCGAGCCCCGGTGATTTTGCCTCTGTGCAGGCTATTGCCAAAACGGTTAAAAATGCCACCGTTTGCGGGCTTTCCCGAGCAGTAAAAGGTGATATCGAAGCTGCAGCACGTGCTCTTGAACATGCAGTAAAGCCTCGAATTCACACAGGTATAGGTACTTCTGATTCACATATAAAACACAAGTTTAACGCTACCCGCGAGGAGGTGGTGGAGCGTGCCGTACAGGCCGTATCCTTTGCCAAAACCTTTGTGGATGATGTGGAGTTTTATGCTGAGGATGCCGGACGTACCGATAATGAGTTTTTGGCCTATATATGTTCAGAAGCAATAAAGGCAGGAGCCACGGTTTTAAACATACCCGATACTACCGGCTATTGCCTGCCGGAAGCTTATGGAGCTAAAATCAAATACCTTAAAGAGCATGTGGTGGGCATTGAAAAAGCTATACTCTCCTGTCATTGCCACAATGATTTGGGACTGGCCACGGCTAATTCCATTTCCGGAGTAATAAATGGCGCACGCCAGGTTGAGTGTACAATTAACGGGGTGGGAGAGCGAGCCGGAAACACATCTCTCGAGGAAGTGGTAATGGTGCTTCGCCAGCATTCCTATTTAAATCTTGATACCAATATAAACTCCAAATTACTGTACGGCACCAGCAGGCTGGTTTCGGAGAGTATGGCTATGCCCGTGCAGCCAAATAAGGCCATTGTAGGTGCCAATGCTTTTGCACATAGCTCAGGTATTCATCAGGATGGGGTGATTAAAAATCGAGAGACCTACGAGATAATAGACCCCAGGGATGTTGGGGTAACGGATTCGGCCATTGTGCTTACAGCGCGCAGCGGACGGGCAGCTTTGGCCTATCGTGCAAAAATTGTTGGCTATGAGCTTACCAAGCTTCAGCTGGATGATGTGTACAATGAGTTTTTAGTATTTGCCGATCGCAGCAAGGAAGTGTCGGATGACGATATTCATCAGATTATGAATAACTGTAAACTGCAGATACGGGCTACGGCCTAATTAATTTACTCATCATAAAAATGAAGAAAACACTCTTTGATAAGGTTTGGGATGCTCATGTGGTAGATACGGTAGTCAATGGCCCGCAAATACTATACATAGATAAACACTTAATACACGAGGTTACCAGTCCGCAGGCCTTTGCTGAACTGGAGTCGCGGGATATTCCTGTATTGCGGCCCAAACAAATTGTAGCTACAGCAGATCACAATGTTCCCACCCTAAATCAACATTTACCAATTAAGGATTTACTCTCTAAAAATCAGGTGGAAAAACTTACGGCCAATTGCGAAAAACATGGCATTACTCTATACAACCTGGGGCATAAGTACCAGGGCATTGTGCACGTTATTGCTCCTGAACTTGGCATTACCCAGCCAGGTATGACGATGGTTTGTGGCGATAGCCATACTTCCACCCATGGGGCGTTTGGTGCTATTGCCTTTGGTATAGGTACCAGCCAGGTGGCACAAGTGTTTGCCAGCCAGTGCCTGCTTTTGCAAAAACCTAAAAGTATGCGGGTAAATGTAAATGGCGAGTTGCGCAAAGGTGTTCTGCCAAAAGATGTTATTCTCTACATAATAGCTAAACTGGGTACTAATGCCGGTACGGGATACTTCTGCGAATATGCCGGCAGCGTGTTTGAAAACATGAGCATGGAAGGTCGCATGACAGTTTGCAATATGAGCATTGAAATGGGAGCGCGCGGAGGAATGATAGCTCCGGATGAAACCACTTTTGATTATATAAGAGGCCGAAAATTTGCCCCTAAGGGAGAAGCGTTTGAAGCCAAAAAAATGTATTGGAAAACCCTTCCTACTGACGAGGGAGCTGTGTTTGATAAAGAGTATCACTTTGATGCTGCCGATATTGACCCTATGCTTACCTATGGTACTAATCCAGGTATGGGGATTAAGGTTAACGGACATATTCCTGTGGATATCAAGGATGATAGTTTTGCCAAATCGCTTCAGTACATGGGTTTTTCACCGGGTGAATCCTTACTGGATAAGCCTGTGAATTATGTGTTTATCGGAAGCTGTACCAATAGCCGCATAGAGGATTTTAGGGTGGTTGCCGATTTTATAAGAGGCAAGCAAAAAGCACCTAATGTAAATGCCCTGGTAGTGCCGGGTTCGCAACAAGTGGCAAATCAAATAGTGGAAGAAGGTTTAACGGCAACCTTTGAGGCTGCAGGTTTTGAAATCCGGCAGCCCGGGTGTTCGGCCTGTTTAGCCATGAATGATGATAAGGTTCCAAGCGGAGAATATTGCGTTTCTACAAGCAACAGAAATTTTGAAGGCCGGCAGGGACAAGGTGCCCGTACCATTTTAGCCAGCCCCTTAATGGCTGCAGCCACGGCTATTGAAGGACGAATTGTAGACCTCACAAAACTTTTGAATTGAAATGGAAAAATTTACAACTCTTTATACCACGGCTGTGCCACTGCCCATCCAGAATATTGATACCGATCAAATAATTCCGGCTCGTTTTTTAAAATCAACCAGCAAAAAGGATTTTGGTAAAAACCTTTTTAGAGACTGGCGTTTTGATAGTGATGATGGTAAACCCATACCAGGTTTTGTGTTAAACGACCTTACCTATGGTGGTCGCATTTTATTGGCAGGAGATAATTTTGGATGTGGCAGTAGCCGTGAGCATGCTGCCTGGGCCTTGGCTGATTATGGGTTTAAGGTTGTGGTGAGTAGCTATTTTGCCGATATATTTAAGGGTAATGCCTTAAATAATGGCATCTTACCGGTTCAGGTGTCACCCATGTTTTTGACCACTTGCTTTAATAAAGTACATGCCAATCCCGCCACACCCATTACGGTTAATCTGGAAACCCAAACTATTTCCATTGAGGATATGGAGGAGCACTTCGATATTGATTCCTACAAAAAGGTATGCATGGTAAATGGCTATGATGATATTGATTTTTTAATAAGCAGGAAAAGTAAAATTGAGGCCTTTGAAGCCCAAAAGAATTTGAGTTATGGAATATAAAATAGCTGTTTTGTCGGGTGATGGAATTGGGCCTGAGGTTACCGCGCAGGCCGTAAAAGTGTTAATGGCTGTTGGAAATGTATTTGGCCACAGCTTTAATTTTAAGGAGGGCCTGGTTGGGGCCGTAGCTATTGATGCTACAGAAAACCCATTGCCAGAGCAAACTATAGAAACCTGCCTCAGTAGTGATGCAGTTTTGTTTGGGGCTATTGGCCATCCTAAGTATGACAACAACCCTGATGCTGAGGTGCGGCCGGAGCAGGGCTTGCTTAAGCTGAGAAAGGCATTGGGGCTTTACGCCAATATTCGCCCGGTAAAAGCCTACAAAACCTTGCTGGATAAGTCGCCACTGCAACGCCACCGCATTGAAGGTGCCGATATGCTTATTTACCGTGAACTTATTGGAGGTATTTATTTTGGAGAAAAAACCTTGAGCGAGGATAAAAAGGAAGCCTCAGATCTTTGCAAATACTCAGAGTTTGAAATTTCCAGAATTACCCACCTGGCTTTTGAGGCGGCAAAGCATCGCCAAAAGAAAGTAACATTGGTGGATAAGGCCAATGTTTTGGAAACTTCTCGCTTGTGGCGGAGGGTAGTTACCAAAATAGCTAAGGAGCAGTATCCCGAAATAGAACTGGATTTTTTGTTTGTAGACAATGCCGCCATGCAGCTCATCTTAAATCCCACTCAGTTTGATGTTATCCTTACGGAGAATATGTTTGGAGATATTATTTCTGATGAAGCCAGTGTAATAGGTGGCTCCATAGGTTTGCTGGCCTCCGCTTCCGTAGGAGATGATTACGGCATGTTTGAGCCTATACATGGCTCTTACCCACAAGCCACTGGTAAAAATATAGCCAACCCCATTGCATCGGTTTTAAGTGCCGCCATGTTGCTGGATTATTTAGGTTTAAACAAAGAAGGAGATGCAGTAAGGGAGGCTGTGGAAATAGCATTGGCCAATAATGTGGTTACACCTGATCTTAATGAAAATACTAACTATACCACTATGGCGGTAGGCGATTATATTACCTCACTTATCCAAAATGCTGATGAGTTGCAAACTAACCTCAATCACGAAAATATATCCTTGGGACAGTCTACAATTATATAGGCCGTTTTTATTGAAACTATTATAAACACTGGGTTTTACGGGGCTTATGACTCTTGCTGGTATGTAAATCGAGTATGGTTACGAGTAAGCCCCATCGCTTTGCGGTAGAGCTGTTCTATGCGGTTTTACATTTCATAGCCTTTGTCTATGTGGAGCCTGACATATACGCGTTCTGCCTTTTTATAGGGATGTTCCAGATAATGTCCATCCATTTTATGCATCAATTCTTCATTTAGGGGGATACACCGTTGGGTTTGTAATAAAAACCTGCGTGGGCAATAAAGAGAAATTCGCACTGCTTTACTCTGCTCAACTGACCCTTGCTTATCATTGACGTCCGTTTTTACACAGGTTTTAACGCAAGGCTTGCTTTAAAAAATCATTTTATACTTTGAGATGTCTGATAGATTTAAGCAACCAGCCTTTTTCTTCTTCGGAATGGCTCTTTTTGGTTTTTCTTTTTATCTCAAATACTCCTTTGGTATTGGCTAAAAACTCCCGTATCCAAAGATTTATCTACTGAGGGGCGAATTATATTTTTGAGCTAGATAGGCAGCACTTAAGCGTTCCTTCAAGGCTTCCAATACTACATTGGTCTTGAATTTTGATGAGAACTTCTTTCTTCTTATAACACTAAATTTAAGATACGTTTTTGCAACTTACGATGCTGTCTAGTTTTTTTGGGGATCATCAAAAAAACTACCCCCGAGATTAACGGAGGTAGTTCTAGTAAAAGGCAAAGCCTAGTTTGGTATTTTTTCACTTACTGTGGGTCAACAATTTTCCCAGTGTGAAGATTATGTACCATGGTGGTTATTAGTGTTCTAGTGTCCTCTAGGTATACCTGATTCCCTCTTATCAATACCAAATCAACACTTAAGTTATTTGGCCAGTCTGAAAAAGCGCTCGCGGGAATCGTATAGGTACCATTATCTGAAGTAACAACAGTGTGGTGCAAATCTTTTGTTGCTTCAGTAACTTCACCATCAATACCTCTACTGATAAAAGCTACTGATATTTCAGTAAAAGGGTTCAAGGCATCTCCTGCCCAGTTAATTGTAATATCCTTGGTTCTGTCTATTTGATCAAGGTTCTGATCGGTGCTGAAGACAATGTCAGCTGGACTGTAAATGTCATTAGCTTCCTGCAAACTATTAACCTGTACATCTACTTGAACTGTTGTTCCATCGAATGCCACATATTCCTGACTAAAACTTGGTTCACTAAACCGAAAGTATTGAAAGAAAGCATTTTGAGCGTTCTGAGGTATTGGAATGCCGTTTACATTTAAAATTGCATTTGAAATCAAACCTGACTCATCTACAAACTCACCCGATACCTTACACGAAACAGGATCGTTAGAGACCATTGACCTAGCTATTACAATATCATGTAGGTTGTCGAACGTGTTATCTTTGAAAATCGTGGGTAGCGGACTTTTAGAATTCCCTATATTGTCTTTACTACATGAAGCTAGGGTAAAAAAGGCTAGACTTAATATTAGTACTTTTTTCATAATGTATATTTTTTAAGATTATTACTACTCGCATTTATTTCTATATGGTGTCATATATACAGTGACCGGTCGATAGTGCTTGTTTATTTCAATTTCTGCATCATTATATATAGGTTCACCGCCATTCCAGCCGCATGAAGGTCCGTTACAGCAATTATAACAATCTCGACCAGTGGCACTAACCCTCAAAGCATAAGAACCGTCATCAGGAATGGTAATTGGAATGCCAAAACCATCGGGATCCTCTAGTACATAATTGGACTGATCATTCATATCATTATTCAAATAATATGTATGAACTAAAGCGTTGTAATCTATCACCTGATTTCCTTTATACTCGTCCCGATAAACACGGACTCTAACGTTACGTTGGACTTGTTCGTGGAATTCGGAGCATAATTCCATGTAGCCGAACATATCTATTTTAGTTGGCCCTTGAGTATTTGCTGCCGGGTCTGGATCTTTACAACTACTTAAACTAGCGATTAATATCGCCAAAACCGTAAACTTTTTCATTAATATTATTTTTGTTATTAGTATCTATTATCTATGACCGATCATCACAAATATTATAAATATTTTTGCTCCAATCATTATGAAATTCAATCTGTTTTGCGAATAGACCATTTCAATTTGTAAATAGGCTATCTGAGTTTGTAGATTGATTTTTTAGATTCATCGATCGGCTTGGGTTTAGAGCTTTTTTTCGGATTCATGAAGGGGTGGCTAAGTTTTATTGGTAAAAGGCAGTGGAAAGTGTCTTTGGAAGCAATAACAAAAGAGGTAGATACACAGACAATACAGTATGTGTTTCCGAAATAGCTGTTGGATTATTTTGAATTAGAAAAGGCAGGGGATAAACCTGGGATCTTTTATCGGGAATGATTACCTGAGAGGTAGGGTTTGCCTAAGAGAATTTATTGCCAGAGGGCTATAATTGCCCTTGGTGCCTTTCATTTCTAAAAAGGAATATAATAATTTGACTATCCTGTTTTACACGTTTTAGAGTTTTAAAAATCTTAAAACGTGAATTATTGGGCTTCAATCGATTGAGCATTTAAAGTGCTGCACCTTATGAATCCAGTTTTACTACAGCAGAGGATTATTTTAATATTTCAAACAATTTTTTATGGTAAAGGAATTATTGCTGCACCTATGTTCGACCCGTGTAAAAGATTTGAAATACATATTTTCTTTAAATCCTTATCGCATTTGTGTTTTAAGGAAATTATACTTTCTAATCTGTCAGGTTTTTAAAACCTGTCAGGGCTTGTTGTTAGAAAGCAACTGCAAGAAGTATTTCCAGAGAATTTGAGCAGTTATCTAAAATCCTCCAGGTTTTTCGAATCAATCATAGTTACGACTTTCTTCATCTTCTTTTGAATTACTTTAAAATGGTGCTTGTCATCAGGTGTGATTAAGGTAATGGCTTGTCCGGGATTTTCAGCACGACCGGTTCTTCCAATTCGATGAACAAAATCCTTTGGTGAGCGGGGTAATTCATAGTTTATCACATAGGGCAAAAACTCAATGTCAATACCTCTTGAAAGTAAATCGGTGGCAACCAGCACTCTCAATTTTCCAGCTTTAAATTGTTCTAATGAAGCCTTTCTATTTCCCTGGCTTTTTTTGCTGTGGATGGCACGAGCTGTAATTCCGTTGTTATGAAGTTTGTCGGCCACCAAATCAGCGCGAGAGGTAGAAGATGTAAAAACCAAGACCTGCTGCATATTGCCATTGTTAATCAGGTATCGCAACAGGGGTCCTTTTTTTTCTTCATTCACAAAATAGCCAACTTGATCGATGATGTCTAAATTTTCCTCCTGCGGGGCAATGTTTATAACCAAAGGATCATTGAGGAGGACACGCTCTACATTTTCCACATCTGGACTAAGGGTAGCCGAAAAAAGCAGATTTTGACGCTTTTTGGGCAGTAGCGCAAAAATCCGGTCCATTTCGGCTTTAAAGCCGAGGTTTAGCATTTTGTCCGCTTCATCCAAAATGAGGGTGCTCACGGAAGAAAGGTGCAGGGCCTTAGATTCTGAAAGCTCCAAAAGCCTACCGGGAGTAGCAACCAACACATTTACATTTTGCAGGCCAATCATTTGAGGGTTTATGGAAACACCACCATACACAGCAAAAGATTTTAATGGAAAGGGGAGTGCATTGCCAAATAGCTTGAAGACCTCTTCCACCTGCATGGCCAGCTCACGGGTAGGTACTAAGACCAAAACATTGATGTGGCGGTTTTTGGTAGCCGTTTTTCCCTCCAGGTTCATCAGGGTAGGAAGCACATAGCTGGCTGTTTTTCCGGAACCCGTTTTGGCAATTCCCAAAATGTCCTTTCCCTTTAAGATAGCGGGAATGGCCGCTTCCTGAATAGGGTAGGGCTTGGTGTAGTTTTGAGCGGCTAGTGCTTTTGTCAAAAATGGCGACAAACCCAAAGAGGTGAAAGACATATCGAAATGTGGATTTATTGAAGTCACAAAAGTAGCGGGAATCAATCGTGTAGAATGGTTTTGCCTGTTTATTCTTTATGGTAGGGGATTACCGGTCATTACTGAAAGTGTTGAAGACACAAGCGGGACGCTCGGGGTACCTCGGTAGATGATCAACGGGTTTAACTTTTTTGTCACTTCAGGTCATCCACTATGTCTGAAAAATCAAATTCATGGATTAGCATAATATTATGTTCTTTTTTTCTGAGCTCTAATGCCTTTTCAACTTTTCTCCCATAACATGAGAATGCCCAAGCAGGATTTCCGTTATCTCCAACAATTAAGTAGTCAGTTTTGCGGGAGACATTATTAGTTGGAATTCCTCCTAAAGACTCTATATCTTTTTGGAGTTGATCTCTATTGCCTCTTTTCAAAACACCGGTAATACAAAAAGTCTTTCCAGGAAATGTGACTTCTGGCTCGCTTGTACAAAGACCTGAAATGTTCATCTCTACTGTTTCTTGGTCAATTTGATTTCTTACTTCGTTTTCATGAAGGTGTACAAATTGATTGAAGTAAGCTTTTAAAACTATTTTTTCTTCGTCATCAATTACCTTGTCTGATACAATTGACAGGATGAGGCTACGGACTTCATCATAGGGGTAATATGTGTTTAGATGCTCATGCTCTTCAAGCCATTTGTTCAAGTCAAAAACCTCCTTGTCTTTAACAACTCCGTCTGCAAGAATGCCATGACAAATTCCTTGTAATGTTTGAAGGTCTGCTGTTACAGCATTGTAATAGTAGTTGTTGGATTCGTATTTCTGGCAAAGCCAAAAAAGATCTTCAATCGTCTCTTTAGCTGGTAACTTATTCTGAACTGTTTCTTCAATTATTGTCATGAATTCATTGAATGGGTTTCTTGAGATTAGATCATTATGGGCAATAGCCCATTTATGTAGTTCATTAATTTCTTTGGGATTAACTTCTCCGTCAAGGTTTATTCCAAGTAAAATGCCTTTCAATGAGTTGATGGCTTTGTCCGCTTGAGATTTTGCGGTATAGATTTTTAGGGTTTGTTCATCCAATGTACTCATTTTTACGTCTGTTAAAGTGGTTGAAAATATTTAATGCTGGAAATATCGTAAAAATCCCATTACAATAGTCGGAATAAGCCGATGATTTTGTGTTTCTAATTTCCTGAGGTTTATTGCTGAAATCATAGTAATCCTAAGAGTTATTTAAATCCCTGAGAGAACATGGTTCTTTAAACGGATTTAAGGTATAAAGCCAAAAATTAGGTCATTTCAAAGCAAGTGCTTAGTTTCGTCCTGTCAAAAGAAACAATGTATTTAAGGACCTGACAGGTTTTTAAAACCTGTCAGGTCTGGGTTTTAAAGTGGTTTGAGAAACAATTTCAAATAATTAGGTCATTTCAAAGCAAGTGCTTAGTTTTGTCCCGTCAAAAGAAACAATGGCTAGAAAAAAGGCATATAACGAGGAAGAGGTAATAGAAAAGGCGATGGGTCTTTTTTGGCGCAATGGCTATGAGGCCACTTCCGTACGTATGCTCGAAAAGGAAATGGGCATCAACCAGTTTTCTATCTATTCCAGCTTTGGCAGTAAGCAGGGCGTGTTTTTAAAAAGCATTGAATGCTACATGACCAAGCTTCAGGGCATAAGCGATAAGCTGGCCAACACCCAAAAAGGAGTGGAGGGCATCAAGGAGTTTTTTTATGATTTCCTTGAATTTTCAAAGGATGCCGATCGTAAAAAGGGTTGCCTGGTAGTAAACACTATTAGTGATTTGGGTGAAAACCCCGATGAACTGATAAGGGAAAAAGTGGATATGTTTTCGGAATATACCCGGATGCTTTTTAAATCGGTTTTGGAGCAGGACAGTAGTAAGGATGAAGCTACCCTTGAGGAGCAGTCTAACTTTTTGATTATTGCCATGCAGGGATTGGCCACCGCCTCTAGGGTTTTTACCCAGCAACAACTGGAAGACTATATCGCCATGACGTTTAAAAACCTCTGACCTTTTTTTTGCCTCAAAACTAAGCGTATGCTTAGAAATTAATATAGAGTTTAACAATAACTATAAATAAGTAGATCACATGAATACATTCAAAATTCACACAATAGAAAGCGCACCGGAAGGCAGCCTGCCACTTTTGGAAAAATCCAAAAAGGCCTATGGCATGATACCTAATTTACACGGTATGCTGGCTGAGGCTCCGGGTACTTTGGAGGCCTATCAAACGCTACATCAACTGTTCAGCGATTCATCCTTTAACAATGATGAGCTTACTGTAGTATGGCAAACCATAAACGTAGAGCATGAGTGCCATTATTGTGTACCTGCTCATACGGCCATTGCCCATGGTATGAAGGTAGATGCGGCTATTACAGATGCTCTTAGAAACAGCACAGAAATGCCTAATGAAAAACTTCAGGCATTGCACAATATGACACTTTCTGTAGTTCGTAACCGAGGAAGGGTAAGTCAGGAAGAACTGGAGAACTTTTACGCAGCAGGATATAACAAGCGCCACGTATTGGAAATTATTTTGGGACTTTCACAAAAGGTAATCAGCAATTACTCTAATCACATTGCCAATACTCCTGTTGATAAGCCATTTCAACAATTTACATGGAAGAAGGAAGCTGAGCTGGCCTAATTCCACATCCGAAACTTGGTTTGGGTAGTAACAAGTCTCCCACCTTTGAGTGGGGGGCTTGTTTTAAAACCTCTGCTGAGTTTTGGAATAAACCAGAATTATGTTGCCCATGCCATTGGGAAGCCGTGGCTTTTCACAAACCATAAAACTATTACAATGAAAAAAATCGGAAATGTCATTACGGGTCTTTTGGGCTTTTGAATGTTAATGCCTGGTTTGGCCAAGTTTACCGAGCCATTTATAACAATGCTTGCCACGCAATTGGATAAAAGTGGATTGCCTTTTCCTGAATTCACTTTTCATATGGTACGTATATCAGAAATCGTAGTGGGTCTAACGTTGCTCGCTTTAGCTTTTTATGGCAAAAGATTAAGTGCTGCCCTGCGTGATAAAGTCTTTTATGGTGCTAATGGAGTTGTAGGTATTATGATGCTGGTTGCGCTGTACGTTCACCTTCATCCTGATGTGCCAGCCGAAGTTTTGCCTTTTGAAAGTAAGCCACCCGTACTTACTGTAGTGTATCTGATTTTGGTTGCCACAAATATTTATCTATATACCAAAAAACAAGCTCATACCTTACAAAGTGCATTTTAATAATACTAAGTAACAATGATAGATAGTAGAAGAAATTTTATAAAAAGAGCTTCCTTGGCGGGAATGGCGGGCTTTGCCGTTCCATCAGTGGTTTTAGGGGCTTCAACAAATAAAGAAGAAAAAATGACAGGCGATGTGCATTCCCACAGACCTAAGGTTTTGTTTTTTGATGTAAACGAAACATTGCTCGATTTGGGTAATATGAAGAAAGATGTGAGTAAAGCCCTGGGCGGAAGAGCAGATTTGTTGCCGCTTTGGTTTACCACGATGTTGCAATATTCGCTGGTTACCACCACGGGCAGGCAGTATGCCGATTTTGGTGTGATAGGTGCCGCTACCTTGCGAATGGTAGCTGCAAATGAAGGCATAAAACTGTCGGAAGCAGATTCAAAACAAGCTTTAGGTGCCATACTCACTTTGCCGGCTCACCCGGAGGTGAAGGAAGCGCTTCAGAAAATCAGAAATGCGGGTTATAAAATGGTGTCGCTCACCAACTCATCCAATAAGGGGGTGGAGGCCCAGTTCAAAAATGCAGGGCTCACCGATTTTTTTGATGCCCGTTTGAGTATTGAAGATATTGGCAAGTATAAACCGGATAGCGATGTGTATGATTGGGCGGCTCGTAAAATGGGCGTTCGCCCGGATGAATGTATGATGATAGCGGCACATGGTTGGGATATTGCCGGAGCTATCTGGGCCGATTGGCGAGGTGCGTTTATTGCGAGGCCTGGTCAGCAATTATACCCATTGGCTCCATTGCCGGAAATTAATGAACCTGATTTGATGAAGATAGCAGACAAGCTGGTTGCCCTAAAATAAAGCTTGGTGTTGGCAAAATAAAAAGCGGCCCCGGTAATTACCGGGGCCGCTTTTGTTGAGTAAAAAACTACACTGGTTAATTTTCTATTTGTGTCATCTGCTGCACGATAAATTCTTCAACACAACCTTCAGTGGCTTTTAGATATGCCGCCAAATGCGGGTTGTTCATGTGCGCTTGCCATAGCTCCGCACTTTCCCAATTTTCATAAAACATAAAGGTATTGGGGTTTTCATTGTCTTGATGCAGATCGTAATTAATACAGCCTTCTTCCGCTCTGGTTACATTAATGAGCTTTACCAGCTCAGCTTTTACCAAAGCCCTGTTTTCTTCTTTCGCTAAAATGCGGGCTACAATTGTTAGTTTTTGATTTGTCATGATATTGTTTGGGGATGTTGTTTCTTTTATCTGAAAGGTACGCCAGCTACTAATGGCTTAAAGCGGAAAATATAATAAGGTGCCGATGATAGATCTTTTCCATCATTAAAAGCGGCCCCTAAATTTACCTGTGCTGCGGATACATACATATAACCATCAATATGGTTGTAGCTCACGCCATCTGGCCATACCATGTTGTTGTGCGAGGCTATGGTTTTTACGCTTTTATCTTTGGCCAGTACCATGGCTACACTGTTTGTTTCCAAAGCGGTGAGATAGATGTTACTGTTTTTATCAATACTCAAACCTCCGTTATTGGGCTTGTCGGAATAGGTTTCTATTCGCTCATTCAGCTCTTTTTCGCTCAATTCCGGATTTATCAAATCTTCGGTTTTTATGCGGTACAGCTTGCTGCCATTTAAAGGGCCGTAATAGATCCATTCAAAATTGCTATCGCTGGTAATACCATCATTCCCAACTAAGAGATTTTTTCCATCCACGGCTAAAGGTTGTCCTGTAATAACGGTAGGTGTGTTTTCCGGTAAGGTGGTACGTGTGCCTTCTAATAATCGCCTTGTTTTTCCGGTTTTCATATCCACCAGAATAAAAGCGGCAGAGCTGCCATCGCCACCATTTCCAATACCCTCATCGGCAATAATAAAAACGCCATGCTTGGTATCCACAACCATATCGTTGGGTTGAGATGTTGGGGGAACAGCAGATTGCGGTAAATAATAAATACGCTCCAGTTGATCGGTATTGGTGTTCCAGCCTACAATTTTGGGCGTAACAGGGTTTCGCTGTCCCATGTCCAGCATCCAAATAATGCCGTTTTTGTCATTCCTGATTCCCAACACATTGCTTAAGTAATTGTCATCTGTGCTGCGAGGTGTATTCCACGCCTCATTTGGAAAAGGCATGCTGTTTTTTGTTTTCGCATCCATTATCATCACCCGATTATTGGGTGCAAAAAACGGATGATGGCTGTACACTAGATTGCCTTGCGGTGTAAAGGTGATGTTCCCCACAGCTTGCTCTGTAGTAGCAAAAATTTCAGCTACTTGCGAGGAGGAATTCTGTGAAATCATAATCGCTCCGAGTAAGATTAATAACTTATTCATATACAGTGTTTATTTACTTTTTTGAAGGTAAGATGGAAGTTCGTTTGATAGCCAATCCTGACGCACAGGAACATGCACATCAAGGTCAACCGTTTTTTCTAATGCCCAAAACTCGTGGGGTACATTTTCAGGAAATACAATTACCTCGCCCGCGCCTACTTGTACAAATTGCTCTTGCCCATCTATTAGAGTTTTGATTTTCACCCTACCCTCCATAATGTAGGTGATTTGCTCATTGGGATGCTTGTGCCACGGAATATGTGCTCCGCTATCCAGATAGAAATAGGCCATTTGGCCCTTCTCTCCATGAAACCACTTTCTGGTGATTCCTTCAGAAATGGTGTCTAATGGCATTTCATCAAAACTAAAATGCTGCACCAGGGCTTCCATTGAAGTGGTACCATTTGTTGCTATAACATCTTCACCCACCGATTCAGTACATGCAGTGAAAAATAGGACGGAAGTTATTAGAACCGCGGAGGATACTAGCTTTTCTGAATTTCTCATAAACTCATATTACTGATGATGTCTTCCGTTACCGAAATAAGGCTCGCAATTTTAGTCGGGTCATAGGCATCGGGATAGGCTTCCGAAAAAACACCTTTTACATCTCCTTTGTCATTGTCAAAATACTTGCCGGTAATACCATTGTAGTCATCTGACAAAGCCAAATCAAAAAGTATATTGGCACCTTTTTCAGCCGGGGCCCAATGTTGTCCGTAAGCTTCCTGAGCCATTTTGGTATTGAGCAATGAACCGGGGTTTACGGCTATTATCTGAATTTCCGGTTCACGCTCCGCCAAACGGAACCCCCACATGGTAAGAGCCAGTTTGCTTTGGGCATAAGCCTCTTGTTCAGAAACTTGCTCCTTTCCACGTAAAACATTTTCGTTTACGGGAGCCTGGGCGGCAGAACTCAAGTTTACTACCCGTGGATTTTCTCCTTTTTTAAGAAGAGGCAAGAGCATATTGGTCAAAACATAAGGCGCGAGATAGTTTACTGCGATTCGAATATCAAAACCGTCTTTAGTTTGACTGTGCTGACTTTTAAAAATGCCGGCATTATTGATGATCACATCCAGTTTAGGCAATTCACTGCTTATTTTTTTCGCCATTTGAGCCACTGCTGTCAGATCCGAAAAATCCGCCTCAAAGCCCTTTACGTTTAGATTTTTTGAAAGTTCTTTTATTTCAGAAATCGTGGCAGATAATTTATCCGCATTTCTTCCATGTAAATAAATGTGATGGCCCTCTTTAGCTAAATTTATAGCGGCCAGTTTTCCGATGCCGTCTGTGCTGCCTGTTACCAGTATGTTTTTTGCCTTCATCTTATAGGTGTTTTTTGCAATTAAAATTCAATCACCGTTTTGCCAATGCTTTTTCCGGATTCCTGCAGACGATGTGCTTCTTTCAGGTTTTCTACAGTAAAGCCTTTCAGCGTGGTGCTAAGCGTGGTGCGGATAGTGCCGTTGTCCAGTAATTCTGCCAGGTGGTTTAAAATGTCGTGCTGACGGGCCATGTCTGGTGTTTTAAACATAGATCGTGTGTACATCAGTTCCCACGAAAAAGTCACACTTTTAGCTTTAAGAATATTCAAATCCAAAGGTTTGCTACTTTCGGTTATGGAAACAATGTGTCCCTGTGGTTTGATGATTTCAGCTGCGATTTCCCAGTAGCCTTCCAAGTCAACATAATCCAAAATATAGTCTACTTGGCTGTGGCCGATTTTCTCCAACTCTTCCTTAAGGTTGTGGTGGTTTACCACAAAGTCAGCTCCTAAATTTTTGCACCATTCTAAGGAGTCAGGTCTTGATGCTGTAGCGATAACCGTAAGGTTGGCTACTTTCTTCGCCAATTGAATGGCCATTGATCCAACACCACCAGCACCTGCCAAAATCAAAACTGTTTTGCCTTTGTCGGTTTCCGGGTTTACTTTAATTCTATCAAATAGCGATTCGTAAGCGGTTAATCCTGTAAGTGGAATGGCCGCTGCTTCGGCTATGCTTAGGTTTTTGGGTTTGTTGCCTACAATGCGTTCATCAATCAGTTGAAATTCGGCATTGCTTCCGCTGCGGGTAAGGTCTCCGGCATAATATACTTCGTCACCCACTTTAAATCTCGTGGTACTTTCTCCAACGGATTCTACCACACCTACGGCATCCCAACCAATGATTTTTGGAGTTTCTAAAACGGTGTCTTTAGCGGCACTTTCCCTGATTTTAAAATCTACCGGATTTACGGAGTTGGCCTGAACTTTCACCAACAGATCAAAACCGCTTGCAGTTGGCTTTTCTGTTTCAAATTCAATAAAACTGTCTTTATCAGTAATGGGTAGTGACTGTTTGAATCCTATCGCTTTCATATTTTTTTGTTTTGTGATTGTATTTCCTTCAATTAACAATGCAAAGATGCGGGGTCGAGCCTCCTTGGTATTGGTGCATAAAAAGGAAAATTATGTACAAATGGAGGTTTTGAGTCTTTTGCTGGTGATAGCAACAAGCGATTGCTGTAGTTTTGTACCGCTAATTATACGTTATTCAGCGATTATGAGAGTAATTCAGTCAGATCAACCTTTTGAAGTTCAAGTTTTGAAATTGTCGGAATGGCAACATCGCCCTTTGCAGAACAATTTTTTCGAGGTTGTTTTTATAGCTGAGGGCAAAGGCTCGCAGTGCATCAATTACAATAATTACGATTATGAGGGAGGGAATGTGTTTTTGCTTCCCCCGCTAAGGTGTCATTCATTTGCTATAAAGGAGCCCACGGAATTTGTGTTTTTGAAGTTCACCAAAGCCTTCTTTAAAAAAGGTCATGGAAGCGATTCTGACCATGAAACCTGGTTTAGGGAAGCATCTTATATTTTGGCTAATTATCAGCAGCAGCCAGGAGAGGTAATAGGAAATGAGCACGATCGCAGAAATCTCATTAACCTGATAAAGACTATTCAATACGAAGCACAGAATCAGCAGCAAAATGCCACGGAGCTAATAAAAAGCCTGATGGTGAGTGTACTCCATATTTTATTGCGCAGCATAAAAACCAACAGTAATCTGAAGAATGAAAGCCTGAGTGCGGACAACCGACTGAATGAAATGACCACCTATATTCAGGAAAACCTAAGTTCAGCAGAAAGTCTGAAAGTAGAAGCGCTGGCCGAGCGTTTCCTGATGTCGCCCACTTATATAAGTGAGTATTTCAGTAAAAACATGGGTGTTTCCTTGCGGGAGTACATCGCTAAATCGCGTCTCAAACTCGTGGAAATTCGTCTTCTATATTCGGATTATACGCTCAATCAAATTGCGGATGAATTGGGTTTTACCGATGCCAGTCATTTATCGCGCACCTTCAAAAAGTATGCGGGCCAAAGCATTAGGGAGTTTAAAGCCAAGGGAGATTACAATTTGCTGAAGGTGGCGAAATGTGAGGTGGCTTAAATACTGTGCGGGTTAGTCGCCTATCGCAATTAATTGGATTACCGCTTTTATAGCGTTTTTAAGTCTGCCGTCTCCGGTACCTGTTATTACTGCGTAATTTCTTCCAAGCTTTTCAATCTCCATTTTGTGGAGTTCAAAAATTTCCTCCCGGTTTTCCTTGTTTTCGCGCAGCGGATCTTCCTCCCAGGGTAAGTCGGGATAGGCGAGGATGTAGAGGTGATCTTTCTCTTGAGCAATGTATTCATCTAAAAAGGTATGGGTTTTTCCAAAAACCATTTCTTCCCATACTTTAAAGTTGATGAGGTCGGTATCAAGGAAAAGAAGGTCATTGGCTTTTGTTGCAGATTTCCTTTGGTAATCTAAATGTCCCGAAATGATTTCCTCCAGTGTGTCAAAATCATAGTCAGCACCATTTTCTTCTAAAAATATTCGGGCATACTCCAGTGCATACGGGGCTTTGAAATACTCTCCAAGTTTGGCTGTAAGCCATGATTTCCCTGAGGATTCAGGGCCGGTAATTACTATTTTTTGGAGTTTTTTCATTAAATCAAAATCGTCTTGTCACCCTTCGATACAACCTTTTTTGGATTAGTCAAGATCGGCCTCTTAGGGCAACACACGAGAGGCCTTTTGTTAAGTACCGCTTCGTTTATCGCGAGGATTTTTCATGTTCATTTTTGCCTTGACGCAAAAAGAACCAAAAAAGTCAAGGCTTACAATAAAAAAGCAACCTGCTTTCATCTGCCTTAAGTTCGGGCGGGTGATCTCCTCAATTCTTCGGAGCTTCCCGCTCTCCCTAAAGACAGATTTTAATCAGAATTGCTGTTTTCTTGAATGCCGGTCCTATTATGTCCAATGCAGTAATCCGTTTATCGCCAAAATGGTATAAAGACCAAACAAACCTGCGGTAAGGTAAAGTTTGCGGTTGATGTATAAATAGATGGAAACGGCATCAATCACAATCCAATACCACCAATTATCGGGGATAAGGTTTATCATGAGCATAGTTGCAAAAATGCTGAATACGGTGGTGAATGAATCTATATAGGGCGTGGCGGCATCGGTCATTTTCTTCATGAGAAATCCGGAAATCAATACCAGCGAAATTCCGGCAAGTATGATGGTTCCGTGTACATTCCAGCTCAGTGAATTGGCAATAGTGCCATCACTTTCACTCCAGTGCATCCAGCCGTAAATAGCGGTGTAGATGTAGAAGGCCTGTAATAGCGATTCGGCATAAATCTTTTTGCGGAAGCAGATGTAGAGGTAAATGCAGGAACTGATGATGGCGAAAATCCAACACCACACAAAGCCGTAAGTGATGAGCAGGGTATAGGCAAGGCCCGTAATCACCCCGATTATTTCAAGGATTCTCAGGGCCGAAAGCCTCATTTATAATCTTTGATGCTGTTATCAGATACATCGCCACTCAACACCTTTATCACAAAAGGGAATTGACCTCCTTCCGTGTAAATTTCCTTAATGGCTTGCTGCACGCTGTCAAAAGCCGGGTCAAAAGGGCCGAAAACCTGCGTGCTCATTACGTTGGTTTGCACTTTTAGCCCTCCTGCTTTATGAATTTTATTCAGAAAAAGATCGATAGACGGAATGTGTTCATCCCGCAAGGGATACATAGAGATTTCTATAGAGGTAGAAAGGTTTTCAGACATTATGTACGGCTTCTGCAATTTCTTTTAAAATGGCAGGGTTGGCTTCTGTTGCATTACCAACAACAATGATGTCAGCTCCGGCCTCACATATTTTTCGTGCTGTTTCAGCATCTTTAATGCCTCCGCCAATGATAACAGGTAAGTCAACGGACTGTCGCACTTTGGCTATCATTTCTGTGCTTACGGTTTTGTCAGCTCCCGAACCACCATCCATATAAATGAGCTTTTGTCCAAGCATTTCTCCCGCCATAGCGGTACATGCGGCAATGTCATTTTTGTGATGAGGAATAGGTAGGCTGCCACTCATATAGCTGGCGGTAGTGGGTTTTCCGCTGTCAATCAGCATATAGCCGGTGGGTAGTGCTTCAAGTTTTGCCTGCTTTATATAAGGGGCGGAAATCACATGGCTGCCAATGAGCAACTCAGGGTTTCTGCCCGAAATAAGCGAAAGGAAAAGTATGGCATCAGCTTCAGCTGAAATCTGCAAAATACTTCCCGGGAAAAGTATGACAGGCGTGTTGGTTAGCTTTTTTATCGAGCGAATGCACTCATCAAGTACATCCTTTACCAGCAGGCTGCCTCCCAAAAATATAAGGTCTGCCTTGCTTTTGTTTACCTGCTCAATGATTGCGGAAAGCAGGGCTGTATCTGGCGTGTCGGGGTCAATCAACACGGCAAGTTGCCTGCGATTTTCGGCTTTAGCCTGATAGATTTTATGGAGAATAGATGTGCTCATGTTTTCAAGCGGCAAACCTAAGAAAGTAATTACATAGTTACACCTTCATAGACGGTCTAAGTCTTTTTCCAACCGTAGGTTATGTAAAGATCGTCCTGTTTTTCGAAAAATAAACTTACTTCCTTGTTGTATTTTTTAGTGGTTATCATGCCTGTACTCCTGGTGTTATCAGAATACACAAAAGGTTTTACTGATAGTTCTGTGAGAAAGTTATGTTTTCTGTCTCCGGTTATTTTTACCATTACCTCTTTGGCACCCCAGTAATAAGTGGTGTGTGCAATTTTGGTTTCATTATCAAGGCTGGCGTGTTCTTCCGGGCGCATAAATTTATGAGCAATTCTCAATATACCTGCCCTGTAAAGCTCTAAGTCTATACCCACTTCTTCGGAATTACTAACGATAATTCCCGCGTAATGCCTGCTGTGTGAAAAGGATACAAAGTAGTTGTTTTTTAAATAAGGTTTGCCATCTGCGGTGTAAAACACCTCGGGGTTTTCACCGAAAAATTCACGCAGGCAACATCTAAGCGCAAGAAACTCTTTGCGCTTATTCTCGTGTGAAAACTTCTTGAAGCGCTCTCTGTCGCTTGGGTGCAGGGTGATTTGTGATAAGAGTTCGCTTTCATCCTCAGCAATTTTCCAGATTAGTAAATCTGCTGTTGAATCTATTTTCTTTCTTGCAAATAAGGGCATTGAGTGTGATGATTGGATTTTGTAAATCAAGTTGTTGCGGGTATCTTTGCCGACCTTAAAAAATGTACCCAAATAAATATAACTATGAGCGAGACTGCGCAAAAATACATTCCTTATAAAGTTAAAGATATAGCCCTTGCGGATTGGGGCCGTAAAGAAATTGAGTTGGCCGAGGCTGAAATGCCCGGGTTGATGTCCTTACGCGAAGAGTTTGGAGCTGATAAGCCATTGAAAGGTGCCCGTATTGCCGGATGTCTCCACATGACAATTCAAACAGCTGTGCTTATTGAAACTCTGGTAGAGCTGGGTGCTGAAGTAACATGGTCATCATGTAATATCTTCTCAACTCAGGATCAGGCTGCTGCTGCTATTGCTGCTGCCGGTATTCCTGTATATGCATGGAAAGGCCTAACAGAAGAAGAGTTTGAGTGGTGTATAGAACAAACACTTTTCTTCGGTGAAGATCGCAAGCCATTAAATATGATTTTGGATGATGGTGGTGATCTTACCAACATGGTTTTTGATCGTTATCCTGAATTGGCTAAAGGAATCAAGGGACTTAGTGAGGAAACTACCACTGGTGTTCATCGCCTGTATGAGCGCATGAAAAACGGAACCCTTCCAATGCCTGCCATTAACGTAAACGATTCTGTAACTAAATCTAAGTTTGACAACAAATATGGTTGTCGTGAATCAGCTGTGGATGCCATTCGCAGAGCCACAGACGTAATGATAGCCGGAAAGGTGGCTGTAGTTGGCGGATATGGTGATGTAGGTAAAGGTTCTGCCGCTTCATTGGCTGGTGCCGGTGCCCGCGTTATTGTTACTGAAGTTGATCCTATTTGTGCTCTACAGGCAGCAATGGATGGCTTTGAAGTAAAGAAAATGGTGAATGCTGTAAAAGAAGCAGACATTGTAATTACTGCTACAGGTAATAAAGACATCATTACTGGTGAGCATTTTGAGTTGATGAAGGACAAGACTATTGTATGTAATATTGGTCACTTCGACAACGAAATTGACGTAGCTTGGTTAAAGAAAAATCACGGTCATACCCACGTTGAAATCAAACCACAGGTTGATAAATACACTGTTAATGGAAATGACATAATTCTCTTGGCCGAAGGTAGACTTGTGAATTTGGGTTGTGCCACAGGGCACCCTAGTTTTGTGATGTCAAACTCCTTTACCAATCAGGTATTGGCTCAGTTGGAGTTGTGGCAAAACAGTGATAAATATCCAAATGAGGTATTTACACTTCCTAAACACCTTGATGAAAAGGTAGCTATGCTTCACCTTGCAAAAATCGGTGTAGAGCTCGAAGAGCTGTCTAAAGATCAGGCAGACTATATTGGAGTAGAGCAACACGGTCCGTTTAAGCCAGAATATTATAGATACTAAACCTGCTGGTTTTAAATTAATTTAGCAAAGGTGCTGTCAGAAATGGGAGCACCTTTGTTTTTTTATTTATTTTGGCACCTCTTTACTCAACATGGTTGTATCAGATAGGGTTTTTCAATTAATAGCAGAGCATACTACGGATTTGGTTTGTATTCACGATCGTGAAAATACCATACGTTTTGCAACGCCTTCTAGTAATGTGATACTAGGTTTTTCCTCTCAGGAAATTATTGGTAAAAAGCTTACCGATTTTCTGGCTCCGGAATTTGTGGAAGAAATGGACTTTAGTACTCTAAGGCGTTTCTTTGACCACCCTGGTGCGCGTATCAGATATCAGATAAAACATGGTGAAAATCGCCTCAGATGGCTCGAGTCTACGTTTAACAGAATTGAGGAGGAAGATGACGATTACAGTATTTTGAGCAGCACCCGCGACATTACCGAAAGTGTTCATCTTACTGATGATCTTATGACGGCTTTGTCTAGCGAGCAGCAATTATCCCGCTTTAAAGCCAATTTATACTCTGTTGCCAGCCATGAATTTAAAACACCCCTGGCGGTTATTCAGGCAAATATTGAGATGCTAAGGATTAAAAGTGGTGAAAAAATATTGGCGGATTCACTTACAAGCATGGAAGAAGAGGTGGATCGCCTCAATAGTATGATTGCCGATATGTTGGAGCTCAAAAAGCTCACAACAGGCAAAACCACAGTTAAGCACGAAAAGGTGGATGTCGTCTCAATACTCGATGATATCCTCACGAATGATTGTAAAAAGGCCTACCCCAGGGTTGAAATAAACTTAAAAGTAGAGGGCGTAACCACAGATGTAATGGGGGATTTCTCATTAATCAGATATATTTTCAGTAATCTTATGATTAATGCCTGTAAGTTTTCCAGTAAAAACACACCGGTAAATGTTAAAGTGTATTTTGAGGAAAAGGTGGTTAGGGTTGAGATTGAAGATAAGGGAATTGGAATTCCAAAGGAAGACCAGGGGTCTATTTTTAACTCATTCTTCAGGGCTAAGAATGTGAGTAACATTCAGGGTACCGGAGTGGGGCTTTCCATTGTGAAGGAATTTGTAGATTTACACAAGGGAAAGATTTACTTTTTAAGCACATCTGGTGAAGGAAGTACGTTTTTTGTTGAATTACCATACAACATAGCAATATGAAAAAAAAGTTACTTATCGTAGAGGATAATGACAAGCTCAGAGGAACCATCGCAACACTACTTGAGGATCACTTCGAGGTAAAGCAGGCGGCCGATGGCCGGGAGGGAATTGATAAGGCAAGGCTACATGTGCCCGACTTGATTATTAGTGATATTATGATGCCCGACACCAACGGATATGAGTTGGTGGATGAATTAAAGGCAAATGATAAAACCAAACACATTCCTATTATACTTCTTACCGCTCTTAGTGAAGACGAAAAGAAAATTGAAGGCTACAACTTTGGTGCTGACGACTACGTGGTAAAGCCCTTCAAGTTTGATGTTCTTCTTTCCAGAATTAATAACCTTCTTAAAACAAGAGAGGACCTAAAAAGGATTTATGATAAATCCACACCTATTCATCATGAGTTTGGTGTTAAGGATCCGCTGCTGTCTCATATGGAAGCGTTGTTGGTAAATCACTTCAAGTTTCGCAACTTCAGTATTCCTGAAATTGCCGAACTGATGAATATGACTCCTTCAAAACTGGAGAGAGAGGCCAAGCGACTTACCGGAATGACGCCTATCAAGTATATCAATGACTTTCGTTTGGCCAAGGCCAAGGATATGTTGGAGAAAAACGAACTGAGCATTTTTGAGGTGTCTTATGCCTTAGGATTTAAGAGCATGAGCTATTTTGGAAAAGCATACAAGGAAAAGTACGGAATTGCACCGTCCAAAACTTCTGAGATTTAATGGCGCTATCAATAATGATCGTGGATAACGATCAGGTCAATAGTTTCGTGCTTAAGAATATCATTACCCGTAATTACAGCGAGGCGGAGATAGGTCTTTACCCTGATGGGGCAGATGCCCTGGATGAGTTGAAAAGCCTGGATACCTCAGGTGATAATTTCCCGGACGTGATATTGTTGGATATTTATATGCCCATCATTAGTGGGTTTGAGTTTTTGGAGCGCTATATAAAGGAATACGCGCACAAAACGTCCAACATTTTTGTGATGAGTAATTCATTGAGTAAGGAGGATCAGCAGCGGGCTAACATGTATTCTGTTGTAAGAGGCTTTATTACCAAGCCACTTATCTACAACAATATCCAGTTTATCATAGAAACCTACGTAGAAGGACGATCTTCAAAAAGTGATATTTAGGAAGCTGCCTATTACCACCAACCACAGTATGCAGTAAATAATTAGCTCAGCTATAGAGCGATAGAGGTTATTAGTTTTCATGATTACTTCTTTAGTGTTATTTACGTTCGGCTTGCTTGTTGGGTTGGGTTACTGCCTTTTATTTGGATGTTACCCTCCCAGTATCAAAGAGTTGAAAGTCTTTCACTATTACTAACAGAAATAAGGGTGAATATATTTTGTCAGATGAAAAAAGGCATCTTATATTTGCCGCCCAATATATCGCGGGGTGGAGCAGTTGGTAGCTCGTTGGGCTCATAACCCAAAGGCCGCAGGTTCGAGTCCTGCCCCCGCTACTACTTCAAAAAAAGGGCTTCGATTTCGAAGCCCTTTTTTTATTTTCGCTCTGTTGGTTTTCATTTTGAAGTAGCCATAACTTTCAAGTCTTTAATTACTATGCACAAAGCCGGATATGTAAACATTGTAGGTAATCCCAATGTGGGTAAATCTACCCTGATGAATGCTTTTTTGGGTGAGAACCTGTCTATTACTACTCCAAAGGCTCAAACAACCCGTTATCGTATTTTAGGATTGTTGAACGGAGAAGACCATCAGGTGGTTTTTTCAGATACCCCGGGTATTATTCAGCCGGGATATGCCCTACAGGAGAGTATGATGGATTTTGTGAATTCCACCTTTGAGGATGCCGATATATTTTTGATGCTTACCGAGGCCAATGAAAAAGTACTTAAAGACTCTAGGTTTATAGAGAAACTTCAGAAAACCGATACCCCGGTTTTATTGCTTGTAAATAAAATCGATTTAACTAATCAGGAGGATTTGGAGAAGGTTGTTGCCTTTTGGAAGGACCAATTACCAAAGGCTGAAATATACCCGATATCCGCTCTCAACAATTTTAACACAGAAGTTGTGATGGACAGAATCCTGGAGTTGTTGCCCGAGTCGCCCCCCTATTTCTCCAAGGACGAATTAAGTGATAAGGATGAGCGCTTCTTTGTGTCTGAAATGGTACGTGAGCAAATCCTGAAAATCTACGATAAGGAGATTCCCTATGCTGTACAGGTAGAGGCCGAGGAGTTTAAGGAAGAGGATAATATTATCAGAATCAGAGCCATCATTTACGTGGAGCGTGATACCCAAAAGGGAATTATAATTGGTCATCAGGGTAAAATGATAAAACGCACCGGAACGGATGCACGTAAGCGAATGGAAGAGTTTTTTAAGAAAAAGGTCTTTCTCGAATTGTTTGTGAAGGTACGTAAGAACTGGCGCAGTAATGACGATCAACTAAAGAGGTTCGGTTACAAAAGCTAGTTGCAGTTACAGCCAAAGGTGCTTTTTAAGTCTAGCCATGGCATAGACTCCCGCAGCCATTTCAGGTCGTCAGTCTTAAAGTAGGTATTTCGAAGATCCAGGTACTTCAGCTTGTTCATTGACACAATTTTGGGGTCAACATATATCACAGCGTTATCCCATAAATCAAGGTGTTCCAGGTTGGTGGACTGTACCAATGCGGCCGGAATGGAGTCAATGTCGTTTCTGTCCAGCAGAAGGATTTTCAGCTTTGGAGGTAAGGTAAAGGTTTCAGGAAATTGTGTTAGCTGATTTTTGCTCAATATAATGGTATGAAGATTTTTGAGATCCCCGATAAATGCGGGTAGTGCAGTAATCTTATTGTGGCTCAGGTTTAATATCTCCAGATTTTGAAATTGCGAGATCTCGGGAGGAACCTCTCTTAGCCGTTTTCTCTTTAGCTTGAGTTCCTTTACCTCATTGGGTTGCTGCAGGGCTTCGCTCAGGTTGGTGAATACCTGAGACGTCCCTGTAAGGGAAATGCCAAGGCTAAATGCCAAAAACAGAACGAGCTTGAACGGCATCTTTTTGAAGTTGGATTTTAAGGTTTTCAAGTGAATCAAATTTTTTCTCCCCCCTTAATCTGTCCTTGAATATAAGGCGTATTTGCTCACCATATATATTGCGGTTAAAATTGAAGATGTGAGTTTCAATGGTTTTGTGCTTTCCGCTAAAGGTAGGTCGCATTCCGATATTGCACATTCCGTAAAACTTTTTCTCCGGGGCTGCAGGGAAAAGAACCTCCACGGCATAAACACCTTCTGCGGGTAGTATTTTGTAGTTTTCCTCAACGGCTATATTGGCCGTGGGGTAGCCTAGTTGATGTCCGATCTTTTCACCTTCCACCACCTGTCCGCCCAGGGGAAAGCTGTATCCCAAAAATTCATTCGCAGTTTTCAAGTCTCCCTCCAGTAAGGCTTTTCTGATCTTAGTGCTGCTTACGGTGATGTTCTGTACGTCTTCAGCAGATATTTCCTCCACTTCAAATCCATATACGGGTCCAAATTCCTTTAAATGCTCAAAGCTGCCTTCTCTGTTTCTTCCAAAATGATGATCGTAGCCAATAACCAGTTTTTTGGCTCCAATGGTATTTGCCAGAATATTGCGAACAAAATTTAATGAAGTTGTTCTGCTAAACTCCTTGGTAAAGGGGTGGATAATGAGGTGGTCTATACCGCAGCTCTTTAGCAGTTCAATTTTCTCCGGTTGAGAGTTTATCAACTTGAGGTCAATATCTGGTTGCAGTACAATCCTGGGATGAGGATTGAAAGTAAGGAGTACCGACTCTCCGTTGTTTTTTTGAGCAACCCGCTTGAGCTGTTCCAGTATCTTACGGTGGCCAATGTGAACGCCATCAAACGTTCCTGTGGTTACCACAGCGTTATCTAACTTGTTAAAGTCTTCGAGGGAAAAGTAAACCTTCAAGTACGATAGGTTTTATTTAGTTTATAATCAAGGGATTGTGATATGCACGTAATTGTTAATACGTTGTTCAAAAGTAGAAAAATTAAAAATCTCCGGAGGGATTATTCTTTTGGTCAAAAACACCTATTTTTGCGCCCAAATTCAAGACAGCCCGAAAAGGCTATTACTATTAAACTGTAAAGCATGTCTCAAGTAGTAGGTAAGATTGCCCAAATTATCGGACCCGTAGTGGACGTTTATTTTGACAGCACTAATCAGGAGCTTCCCAAAATTTATGATTCCCTGGAAGTTACCCGTCCGGATGGTGTACGCGTAGTATTAGAAACTCAACAGCACGTAGGAGAAGATACTGTACGTGCTATTTCCATGGACTCTACCGATGGTCTTTGTCGTGGTCAGGAGGTTATCGCAACGGGTAGCCCGATAAAAATGCCAATTGGAGAAGGTATAAAAGGAAGGCTGTTTAATGTAATTGGAGAGACTATCGATGGTATCGGTGCTATGTCCAATGAAAATGGTTTGCCTATTCACCGTGATGCTCCAAAATTTGAAGATCTTTCTACAGCTAGCGAGATATTATATACAGGTATCAAGGTAATCGATCTTATTGAGCCTTATGCAAAAGGTGGTAAGATTGGTTTGTTTGGTGGTGCCGGTGTTGGTAAAACAGTGTTGATTCAGGAATTGATTAACAACATTGCCAAAGGGCATGGTGGTCTTTCTGTATTTGCCGGTGTTGGTGAGCGTACCCGTGAGGGTAATGACTTGCTTCGCGAGATGCTTGAGTCTGGGATCATCAAATATGGAGATGAGTTTATGCATTCCATGGAAAATGGAGGCTGGGATCTCTCTAAGGTTGATATGAATGAATTGAAGGAATCAAAGGCTTCCTTTGTATTCGGTCAAATGAATGAGCCTCCCGGTGCACGTGCTCGTGTAGCGCTTTCTGGTCTTACTCTTGCCGAGTATTACCGCGATGGTGAAGGTGATGGTGCCGGTAAGGATATTCTTTTCTTTGTTGATAATATCTTCCGTTTTACACAAGCTGGTTCTGAGGTGTCTGCACTTCTTGGTCGTATGCCTTCTGCTGTGGGGTACCAACCAACCTTGGCTACGGAGATGGGTACCATGCAAGAGCGTATTACCTCTACCAAAAACGGATCCATTACATCTGTACAGGCAGTATATGTACCTGCGGATGACTTAACGGATCCTGCGCCTGCTACCACATTTGCTCACCTTGATGCAACAACAGTACTTAACCGTAAGATTTCTGAGCTTGGTATCTACCCTGCGGTGGATCCATTGGATTCTACTTCAAGAATTCTTTCGCCAGAAGTGGTGGGTGAAGAGCACTATAACTGTGCACAGCGTGTGAAGGAAATTCTTCAGAGATATAAAGAACTTCAGGATATTATCGCCATCCTTGGTATGGACGAACTTTCCGAGGATGATAAAATGGCGGTACACCGCGCTCGTAGAGTGCAGCGTTTCCTTTCTCAGCCCTTCCATGTTGCCGAGCAGTTTACCGGTATCCCGGGAGTGTTTGTAAGTATTGAAGATACTATCAAGGCCTTCAACATGATTATGGATGGAGAACTTGATAAATATCCTGAAGCAGCCTTTAACCTTAAAGGTGGTATTGAGGACGTAATTGAGGCCGGAGAAAAAATGTTGGCAGAAGCGTAATTGAGTAAGTAGTAGGGAATAGGGGGTGCTAAGCTCCCGACTCCATGCTCCCAACTCCAAACTCTATAAAAATGCAATTAGAAATAATTACACCAGAATCAAAAATCTTTAAAGGATCTGCTGACGCAGTTCAGCTTCCCGGAAAAGATGGTTTGTTTCAGGTTTTGGATAATCATGCTCCAATCATTAGTACCCTGAAGGAGGGAATGGTGAAAATAGACCTGTCAGATTCCTACAAGAAATTTGATGAGTTGAGTGGGCAAATTGAGCCGGATAAAAGCAATGACCGTATTCTTAGATTGCCGATAAAAGGCGGTGTAGTGGAGGTTAGTAATAACAAGGTTATCGTTTTGGCTGATTAATATTCCGCATAAATAAAGTAAGTAAAGCCCTCGTTTTTCGGGGGCTTTTTTTATGCATTATGTTGTCTTATTGCTGCATACAATAAGCTGTTATGTTCTCTTTTTTTCTTAGTCATGATTTGTATATTTGCTCTTAGGAGGTTGGTAATCAATAAGCTCATTGAGCTTTGTAATATTAATTATTAGTTACTTTATATTGCAAATGCTTGTGCGACAGACATAATGTGCTATTTTTGCCTCTTGATAAAAAATATCTAACCTAAAGAATTGTAGAATGAAATTAAAACTACTCATGGCAGCGGCCCTATGTCCGCTATTAGGCTTTTCTCAGTTAAGTTTAGTTGACATCGGAGAAACCTATCAAATTGACTTCGACAACGCAATGTCTGGTATTAACCAAACAGCTATTCAGGGTGTAGGATTTACATCTGGCGGTTCTGCCGGTGGTGCCTTGAATTCAGACGGAATTATTTACACTGGCCTTTCAAGCGTTCCTGCGAGCATCACATGGGGAGGTACAGCCACTTCTGATCAGGCTGCAAGAGGTATTTCTGACGGACGTAATAATAATATGATTCCTCGCAATGCGTCCAGCTTTGGTTTGTATGCCTTTAATACCAATAATGGAGCTTCATCTACCGCTGATTACTGTCTGGGATGGTTTTCTGATGGTAATGTATTCGATCCGGGTGAAATTATTTTGAAAGTAAAGAACGATGGTGCCAGCGCTTTAAATGTGATTCGCCTCGCTTATGAGGGTAAGTATTTGAATCTTGACCCAAGTAGTACCAATGTTAATGTTAGTTACTCTACTAATGGAGGTTCTAGCTACACTGTGATTTCAGGTATGGATTTTTCCACTCCAAATCCTGTTCCTTCAGGAGGTGCTGTAAATGCAACCTGGGTATCCGTGGGTAAAACTGCAGTTATTTCTGGTCTTAATATTCCTGCCGGTACCGGTGAGATCCTTATTAAGTGGACATCTGCCTACACCAATAACTTTGGTGGTTATGGGGATCTTGTAGGTATTGACGATATAACAATAAGAGGTTATGCTGCTGACTATTTGTTTAGCGGTGGCGTGTGGACTCCTTCTGAGCCTTCTGGCTCCTTAACCACAAGCAATGCCTTGGTGTTAAAGTCTAATGCTCCAAACGCTGTTGCCCCAATATCAACATCTACAAACTTGTTGAACTTGTTTATTGAAAGTGAAGGAAAAGTACAAGTGAAAGCTTCTGCAGATTTAACTGTAGCCGGAAAGCTTTTCTTATATGCCGATGGTAACGGTTATGCTCAGATTAGAGGTTTAGTGTCTGGTAATGCAGTGTATCAAACATATAGAGAAGCTACCGCAGGAAAATGGATGAATATGGCCATACCTGTAGACGCTACTTATGATGATGTTGAAGGAATCTTTATCCAAACAGATCCGGATCCAACAAAAACCAACCTTTGGAGATATGATGCTACTACACCTGCCACAGGAACTGACGGTACGTGGACAGCTGTAACGGATAAGGCTTTGGCGGAAACTGAAGAAGAGGCTTACCTGCTTTACGGAGGTGATGGTACTTATTTTGGAAGTGGTCCTTTTGAAATTGAAGTAGAAGGTCTTCTTGTAGAATCTCCGGTTTCCATACCTGTTACAGGTGTTGTTGGTAACAGATACAATCTGATTCCCAACCCATTTGCATGTGCCATCGACTGGCAAGATGTGCGCCCGGATAACACAGGTCTTGGAGCAACTTACTACATTCAGGATGGAAATCCGTCTCTTGGAGACATTGTTTACCGTACTTGGACTTGGAATTCTACCGGTGCTGCTGGTGGTGAAAGACAAATACCTCCCGGTCAGGCTTTTTATGTTTTAGTAAATGAAACCAACCCTGGAACCATTACAATAGATACATCTCACCAGGATGTTAGCTATGACAGATCTTTGTACAAAACAGCAGCCACACCAGGTTTGATGAAAGTTATGACTACCCTTATAGGTACAGAATACAGCGATGAGGCTATTGTTTACTTTGAGTCTTCTTACAGCGATAACTACGAGTTTGAGAAAGACGGTTTCAAGAGAATGAATACAGGTTACCCTAACCTTTATACTAAATCATCTGATAATGTTGATTTGGTTTCCAACGGAATGAACGATGCCTTTACTACTAAGGATGTTGATCTTTACTTTCAGGGTGACAAAGCCGGTAATTACAAGGTTGAATTGTCTTATGATGGTATTCCAGCCGAATGGACAGTAATTCTTGAAGACAAAATGTTGGGTAACTTCACCAATCTTAAAAAGTCAGGTTATGGTTTTACCCATGCTGTAGGTGCCAGCCCTGATCGTTTTGTGCTACACTTTAATACAGCCGGTGCTGTAGGTGTTCCTGAACTTGAAGCTTCTGAAGTGTTCAGTTTTGTGTCTAACCAAAATCTTACCGTAAATCTTGATGGGTTGTCAAATGCTGACATCACTGTTTATGACGTTGCAGGAAGAGTTGTTGCTGAGTCAAATAATCAAAACGGTGCTGTAAGTTTTGACATGACTGACTGGGCCAATGGTGTATATGTGGTAAATGTGATTTCTAACGAAAAGCTTATCCACACTAATAAGGTTGTTAAGTAATTTTAGGATTCGGCAAAACTTTAAAAGAGAAATAATATGAAAAAGATAGTAGCAACAGTTTTTCTTATGGCAGGTGTGGCTTTGGTTGCAAATGCTCAGCCTGGTAACCCGGGTTTTAACCCAACTCCAATAGACGGAGGTATCAGTTTGCTTATTGCAGCTGGTGCAGCATTGGGTGGAAAGAAGGCTTACGAAGCCTATAAGAAAAAAGGAGAAGAGGTGTAAGCAACCACCTTTACTTTATGCAGAGTAATTGAAAGAGGCTGACAAATTTTGTCAGCCTCTTTTTTTAGTTGGATATATATAGTACATCTCCGTTCCGGACTACTTTATATTGCCTCATGCCTATTGTGGCCCCGTCAGAGGGGGCACCGTCAAATAACAAGTACTTTTCGTTATTGCAATCGCATTGCGCAAACAGGTCGTCAGAAGTTGTTTTGAGCGTGGCGCATGATTCGGAGTAATGCGAGGGGCAGCCTCTGTCAAGAGCAACAAAGTCGTCCTGTCCACCATTGAGATACCTCCTATATATAATGAGTCCCTTATAGCCGCCATCCACATAAATCCAGCCGCCAGGCACGTTGAGGTCGAAACTCGATGGATTATTGAGGTAAACGCGCTGTTCAAACGCCACACTTGGGAAGTATGAAGTTTCATTTTTTTTGCAACTTGAGGCAACCCCCAAAACAATTAGCGTCAATACTACTGTAAACGTTCTCATAAACACTGCTGAAATTACATTTCTACAACAAAGATCGTTAGATTTTAGTATCAAAAAATTCTATATCTATTTGATCTTTAGGAAATGTAGGGATGAAAAAGTTCATTATCAACCAATTATTCAATAGTGGCTTGATTTACGGGCTTTAACACTTTGTTAAGAAGAGGAGTTTTATGTTATATTTACGGCCTTCAAAAAAAAGGGGCTCATAATAATTTAGATTGGATACCTATGGGAAAGAAACTACTTGCGTTTTTCTTAATCATTTTTGCACTTACGACTTACGCTCAACAACGGCCTGGTTCCTTACGAGGAGTCATTACGAATCAAAAAACCGGAGAGGGTATTCCCTTTGCCAATATTGTGGTAAAGGATGCTGCTGGAGGAATAGTAGCCGGTGGTTCATCAGATTTTGATGGAGCTTATAATATAAACCCCATTAGTGCCGGTGTTTATAATGTCGAGGTTTCGGTTTTAGGATACTCTACCATTAAGTTGGGGGGGATAAGCATCGCACCTAATAGTCCTACCAATAAGGACTTTAAGATGGCGGAAACCAGCAATGAGTTGGAAGTGGTGGAAGTAACTTGGACTGAACCTCTTATCGATAAGAATAAGGCCACTAAATCCTTTAGTGCCGAGGATATAAAGGAACTGGCTGTGAGGGGTATCGGAGGCGTTGTGGCCAATGCTGCAGGTGCTACCGCTGATGCCAACGGTAATATTAACGTTCGCGGATCTCGTTCTGAAGGAACTGTATTTTATGTTAATGGTGTGAAAATGAGGAGTAATGTAAATATTCCTCAGGCAGCCATACAGTCAACTGAAATTATTACCGGTGGATTGCCTGCACAGTATGGAGATGCTGTGGGTGGTGTTGTAAATACCACAACAAGAGGCGCTAGTCCTGTTTATTTTGGTAGTGCCGAAGTATTGACTTCATACCCTTTTGATTTTAAATTGTTTGGTGACAGACCTGTTGATCCTCAAAATTATAACCTTGGGGCTTTAACCTTGGGTGGTCCGCTACCAATTTGGCAGGAGAAAGACCCGAAGACCGGGGATTTAACTCCACGTATTGGTTTTCTTTTAGCAGCTGAATTTCAGTTTTTAGAAGAGCCTACTCCAACTGTACTGCCTTATGGTCAGGTTAATCCTGATACTCTGGAGTCAATTCGTCAGCGCCCAATCGTGATTGATTCAAGTGGTACAAGTTTTATCAACAGAACTGAACTTGTGGATGCCCGATCTATATCAGATGTATGGGTGCGCCCAGATTCTGAAAGAAAGGATGTTAGGTTAAATGGTAGCCTTCAAATTAAAACCAGTAAGTATACAAATGTTACTATTGGTGGGCTTTTGGATTATACTAACGCCAAGAGGGCAAGTTACTCCAATCACCTTTTTAACTATCAAAGTAACCTGGATCAGATTACTTCTGACTGGAGTGCATATGTGAGATTCCAGCAGATATTTCCTAACAGTGATGAGAAGTCGCTAATTAAAAATGCCTTCTACACCATTCAGGCAGATTACTCTCAAAACAATAATAAAATCTACGATAAGGATTTCGGTGATGACTTTTTCAGCTATGGCCACGTAGGTAAGTTTGATATTCAAAACACACCACAGTTTGCAGCAGGTCAGGATTCTGTAACCGGAATTTTAGCATATCGCTATGTGGGAGATGATGATACTAATATTGTGTACACTCCGGGAACGGCTAATCCGATTCTTGCAAATTACATGAGTGCTTATTATGATTTGGCAGCTTCTAACCCGGGTCTTAATACTTCCGATTTCAGCATCTTTCAATCAAGTGTAACACCTCCTGTGAATGGTCAAAATCCTTTGTCGGTTTACAATAACCTTTGGGGAAACACCGGTGCAGTACAAAGTGTGAACACCAACGGTGTTACAGGTGCCAACTATTTTATTCAGAAAAACAGCCAGTTCAGGGTGACTGCTTCAACAAGTTTTGATATTCAAAATCACTCTCTGATTGTTGGTTTTGAGTACGAACAGCGCACGGACCGCAGTTACGCATTGGATGCTACATCCCTTTGGGAAAGAATGCGTGCTTTTCAAAATGCTCCAAACACTCAGCTGGATTTAACAAACCCTCTTTTGGTGTTGGCTGATGGACGAGTGGTTAGCTACAGTGATGTACAACCCGGAGATGTTTTTAACGATACCATTATTTATAACAGAGCCTATTCAGCTAACGAGGCAAGTTCCTTTGCGGAGAATGTGCGTGAAGCTTTAGGTATGGATAGGTACAGTACAGAAATGATCAACATCGATAACATGGATCCAAGTTTGTTCTCTCTGGATATGTTTTCGGCTGATGAATTGATAAACCCTAACGGTACCCGATTTGTTGGATACTATGGATATGATCACACCGGTCAGATACTTGATTACGATCCGGATATCTCTGACTTCTTTTTAGACAGAGATGCTGATGGAAGACTGACGAGACCAGTTGGCGCATTTAAGCCTATCTATATCGCAGGTTATATTCAGGATCAGTTTAGCTTTAGAGATTTGACATTTAATGTTGGTGTGAGGTTGGATCGATTTGACCTGAACCAACAAGTACTTCGTGATCCCTATATCCTTTACCCATTCTTTACTGTTGATGATATTCCAAATTCGCCACTTGCTGGGCAGGTTGAAAGTATTCCGGCTTCTATCGGCAGTGACTACAGAGTTTATGTAAGTAGTTATAATTATAGTAGTGCTACTATTGTTGGGTACAGAAGCGGGGATAACTTTTATGATTCAGAGGGTGAGTTGTTGGCTGACCCAAGTATATTGTCTGACCTTGCAGGGGGTGGTATCAAGCCATTCCTTCAAACTGTGCCTGATGATCGTATTGCCGAAGAGGAAAAGCAAGGTGGGAAATTTATACCAGCTGAGTCATTTGTAGATTATACTCCACAAACGGTTGTAATGCCCCGTATTGCCTTTAACTTCCCGATTACTGACGAAGCCATATTTATTGCGCATTACGATATATTGGCTCAACGTCCTACTACAGCTCTGGCACGTCTTGATCCATTCGATTATCTTGATCTGATTAACTCTAGAAACCAGGGAACCCTTAACAATCCAGATCTTAAACCACAGCGTACAACAGAGTATGAAATCGGTTTCAAGCAGGTTCTTACGCCAAAAACAGCTATTAAGATTTCGGCTTTCTATCGTGAGTTAAGAGATCTTATCCAAACCGTAGCTTTTACTCAGGCTTATCCAATTACTTATGTTGCTTATGGTAACCGTGATTTTGGTACAACAAAGGGTTTTACCCTTGAGTACGAGATGCGCAGAACCAACAACCTGAAGCTTGATGCAAACTATACTTTGCAGTTTGCCAACGGAACCGGATCAAGTACTACTAGTGGTGCTAACCTTGCACGTGCAGGGCAGCCAAACCTTAGATATATCCTGCCTTTGAATTATGATAATCGTCATCAGATTTCTATCCGCTTGGATTATCGTTATGGAAAAGGTAGCGCATATGACGGTCCGGTATGGTTTGATAAAAACATTTTTGAAAGATTTGGAGTAAACCTTGTAATGAATGCTTTATCAGGTTCGCCTTATACCAAGAGGGATGCTCCTTATATTATTACTACTACAAACCCATCTTCGGTGGCACTTGTAGAAGGTCAGATCAATGGTTCCAGATTACCATGGCAGGTAACATTTGACGCGAGAATTAATAAGATATTCTCTGTGGGTAAGGCTACCAGTGGTAAGTCCTTCGAAGTTTATTTCCAAATTCTTAACCTGTTTAACACTCAAAACGTAACCAACGTTTATAACTATACTGGTAGTGCTACAGATGATGGCTATTTAGTAAGCCCTCAGGCACAGGCTCAGCTTGCTGAGAAAACAAATACCCAGGCTTTTGTGGACTTGTACAACCGTGCGGTTGACAATCCATTCAACTATGCCCTTCCAAGAAGATTGAGACTAGGACTGGTATATAACTTCTAATTGAATTACAGATGCATTATATGAAAACGAAAAATTTCCTAACAGCTGTTCTGGTTTTTATTATCGGTACAGGAAGTGTTTTTGCACGGGAAAATGTGGGTACAAAGTCATCTAAGCAGCGTAAATCCGTTAAAGCGGTATTGGCTGATGGTTGTGCTCCTGCTACTTCCAATGCTGACCTTAATATTAATAACGTTCGTACACGTATTCTAGGTAGTGGTGATATGTGGTGGGATCTTAATGATGCCAAGTATGAAGTGCCAAAGGGTAGCGATAAGCACTCTATGTTTGCGGGTGCTCTGTGGTTGGGTGGAATTGATGAAGCCAATAACCTGAAGCTTGCGGCTATGACCTATCGTCAAACAGGTGTGGATTACTGGCCTGGACCGCTTGATGATGCTTCGGCATCAATCAGTGCTGATCAATGTCAGTCATATAACCGCCACTGGATTGTATACCGCGATGAAGTTGAAACCCATAAGGCCTGGATTGACTGTAAAGCTGACCCAAGCTGTAATGAAGGTGAACGCTTCCCTGGTTATGCAGAAAACATTCCTGAAAGTATCAGATTTTGGCCAGGAAATGGGCTTAAAGGTGAGTTAGCTGGTAAATTGGCTCCTTTCTTTGAGTCTGATTCTGGTGGTACACCAGGATTGTATGATTACGATTATGATTACCCGGGTTACGATCTTATCGGAAATCAGGATTGTAGAACCAAGGAGGTGGATATTCTTTATGGTGACCAAACGATTTGGTGGGTTTATAACGATAAGGGTAATGTGCATACTGAAACTCAGGCGGGTGCTTTGGGTTTTGAAATTAGAGCGCAGGCTTTTGCCTTTACTTCTAATGATGAAGTGAATAACATGACCTTTAATAATTATAGGATTATTAATAAGTCAACCTTCCGCCTTACAGATACTTATTTTGGAACCTGGTTTGACCCGGATTTGGGGAACGCTAGAGATGATATTATCGGATGTGACATAGCAAGAGGTTTGGGCTATTGCTACAATGCTGATAGTGATGATGAAGGTCCTAACGGATATGGCCAGAATCCTCCAGCTATTGGTTTTGACTTCTTCCAGGGACCATTTGCAGATTACGGTGATGGATTGGATAATGACCGTGACGGTTGCCCTCCGGACCATGTTAGAAACGATAAGGGAGAATGTATTCCTGAAAACCCTGCAACCGGTATCAATGAGCGTATCATTATGTCTGGTTTTATGTACTATAACAATATTACAGGTGTACAAGGTAACCCTGATGTAGCTCTGGATTATTACAACTACCTGCGTAGTCTTTGGAAAAACGGTAATAATCTTATTATTGAAACGCCATCAGGAAAGGGTAACTCTGCCAATGGTGATGGTTATGTGGCAAGTAATGTTGGAACTAAAACTGTTTTTGCTTATCCTGGTGTATCTTATGATACTACTGGTGCCTATGAGCCAAGTGCTCCTGTTGACTGGTGGGAGTCTCCTGCTAACCTGAACGATAAAAGGGGATTGCACTCTGCCGGACCATTTTCACTGGCACCTGGTGCACTTAACTTTATCACCACAGGTAACGTGTGGGCAAGAAATTTCAGGAGCAATGATTTATTTGCTTCTGTAAATGATGTAATTGTAGCAGATGATAAAGCACAGCAACTTTTTGACAATTGTTTTGATGTATTGGATGGCCCACCCCCAGTAGATCTTGAAATCGTAGAGTTGGATAGAGAGCTTATATTTAAGCTCGGAGGTAATCTTTTTAATGAGGATAATCCTGATAATGCTATTATTACCTATAGTGAAAGAGATATTTCTATCCCTCCTAAATCAGGTTGGAGTGCTGCACAGATTGACAGTGCCGATAAGGCGGGATATTTTGATTACCGATTTGAAGGATTCCAGATTTTTCAGGTGGCAAACAAAGATGTTGGGGTTGATAACCTGTATGACCCCGCTCAAGCCAGATTGATTTTTCAATCTGACCTGAAAAATGATGTAGAGCAGCTTATCAACTTTGAGGTTAATGCGGATTTCCAAAATGGCGCACTTGAGCCTATTGATAAAACCTTGGAAACCAATAATGCTGGAATAGAGCTTACTTACAGATTGTTGGAGGATGCTTTTGCAACCGGAGACAAAAGGTTGATTAACAATAAGGAGTATTACTTTTATATAATTCCTTATGCTCAAAATCAATATGAGATTACAGATCCATTGAACTTAAGTCAGCCCAGTCAAAAGAAACCATATTTGGCCGGTAGGGATTTAGGTAATGGAAACAAGGCTTGGTCTGCAATACCTCACAAGCGTGAGCGCGATGGTAAGACTTATAATTCGCAGTATGGAGATGGATTGCCAATTACTAGATTTAGTGGTGCAGGAACGAGTGGAAATTTTGTGAAGCTTACTGAAGAATCAAGAAATGCTATTGTTAGCGATCCTGACTATAACTATGATCAGCTGGATTACTTAGCGGGTTATGGTCCATTTGATATCAAAGTGGTTGATCCTACTAAAGTTATTCCTGGTGACTATAAGCTAACATTTACTCAAACCAATCCTATTGATAGTGCTAGTTGGGTTATTACAGGTGTAACGGATCCAACCTTTAGGGTGGAAGCTTCCAGCTCAATTTCCTTCCTTGGCGAGCAAATTATTGAAGAACTTGGAGTTTCAGTGGCATTTAGAAATGCAGAGGCTCCGGGAGATGATACGCTTGAGCTAAGAAACAACGGTGTTGTTGGAGGCGAACAGGTATTTAAAAATGCTAGAAGAGCTTGGTTGACAGGTGTAAATGATGATGATACTTACTCACCTACCAACTGGATTTTGGCAGGTAATGCCGAAGATGGTAGTGCTCCTGGATCCAGTTATAATGACAAGCCTGGTGATCGTGCCGGTGTGTTTGAAACCATTCTTGATGGAACCTGGGCTCCGGTAATACTTGGTAGTACGGTGGCAAGAGCCTCCCCAGGTACAGCTACAGGTACATTTGGCTTTGGTATTAAACCTAGTGGAACTAATATTCCTTTGGATAAGCTACCAAATATTGATGTTGTAATTACCAGTGACCCATCAAAATGGACGAGATGTCCGGTAATAGAACTTGGAGATGAGGCTACAGCAAATGATGGTGGTACACGTAAGTTTACCCTTCGTTCAGGAAGAACCCTCAATCTGGTTAATGGTCAGTTGGTGCCGGATGCAGATCCAAATAATACAGGATGGAGTTACTTCCCCGGATATGCCGTAAATGTTGAAACAGGAAACCGTTTGTCAATGGCATTCGGAGAAAGCAGCTGGTTGAAAGCCGATAATGGTGGTGATATGATCTGGAACCCCAGCTCACAGGTGTTTGATAAACTTGGTAATTATGTGATGGGTGGTATGCATGTGGTTTATGTGCTGGGTGATTCTATAAACATTACCGGAGGAAGTAATTATGTTGATCTTACCTATAAGGGCGACAATATTACAGACTGGCCTTTGTACAGTGTATTTAGTCAGGTGCCTACAGTTGCCATTACACAGTTATTCAGAGGTTTTGCTTGGGCTAGTATACCTTTGGTTCAAGGGCCTGAGTATGAATTTTCAGATTACTCTGCCATTCCTACCGATGTTACTGTATCGCTAAGAGTAGCTAAGCCTTATCAGCAGACAAATCGCGATGAGGCTAACAATGGCTTCCCTGAATATGGTTTTAGCACCACGGGTAGTGATGCTGTAGATGATATCAATGTGGCTAAAAGTGCTCTTGATGATATTCGAGTTGTGCCTAATCCATATTACGGTTCTTCACTATACGAGGATTCACAATTGGATAACATTGTTAAGATTACCAATCTTCCTGATAATTGTAAGATCAATATTTTCATGTCAAATGGAACCTTGGTCAGGACATTTAATAAGGCAAATACCTTTTCTTACGTAGAGTGGGATCTTAAGAACGATTTTAACGTACCTATCGCCAGTGGTGTTTATATAATACATATTGACGCTGGTGAACTTGGAGAGAAAGTAGTGAAATGGATGGGAAGTATCCGTCCAGTGGATCTTAACGCATTCTAATAACATACCTGAAGAGAATGAAAAAAAGAATATCGATAAGTGTATTGGCAGCTTCCCTATTACTGGGCGGCAGCCTATATGCTGGAAACCCGCAAAGGGTTGGACAAGCCGGAGCATCAGAACTTTTAATCAACCCATGGGCTCGCAGTAGCGGATGGGGAGGAGCAAATCTTGCCGGGGTGAAAGGTGTGGAAGCCAGTTTTTTAAATATTGCTGGTACAGCCGGAACAGAACGTACTGATGTTAGTTTTGCCAACACACAGTGGCTGGTAAATTCGGGCATATCTATTAACTCCTTTGGGTTCGTTCAAAAAGTTGGTTCTAACGGAGTGATGGGAGCAGACATTGTAGCCCTCAACTATGGCGAATGGGAGATCACGGATGAATTTAATCCTGATGGTGGTATTGGTACAATTAGCCCAAGCACAATCACCATTGGTATCAGTTATGCTCAGAAATTTACCGAGAGTATTCAGGGTGGGGTTCACATTAAGGTGTACAACTCATCTTTTACAAACCTCAAGGCTACAGCTGTGTGTTTTGATGCCGGTGTACAATATCATACAGGTGACGAAAAGCAACTGAAATTCGGTGTAACCCTTAAGAACATCGGACCATCCGCTTCATTTAGCGGAGACGGACAGGTTGTTAACCTGCCATCACCTACAGGTCTGTACACGCAGGCTTATCAGGAAAGGAGTTCAGATTTCGAACTTCCGGCCTTATTAGCACTGGGTGGTAGTTATGATTTTAACTTCACTGATCAACGGTTTACCGTGGCAGCATCCTTTCAGTCTAATTCATTTGAAAAGGATCAATATACATTAGGTGGTGAGTACTCAATGAAGGAGATTGTGCAGATACGTGCCGGTTACACCTTTTTTGACAATAGTGACAATGAAAAGATTACTACCGTTTTCACAGGTGTATCTGCCGGATTTGGCGTGAACGTGCCAATGGGAAGCAATAAACTTATGGTAGATTACTCATACCGCGACACCAAGGAATTTAAAGGTGTACACTCGATAGGTCTAACTTTCTCACTTAGGTAAGATTTTTCGGTAAATAAATTTTTGTAATTTTACAAGAGCAAAAAAAGGCCAATTTTTTAATTGGTCTTTTTTGCGTTTGATTAATATTGAGAACTATGGGAATTAATTACTATACAAAGGAAGGATTGCAAAAGCTTAAGAATGAGCTGGAGCATATGAAGAGCGTGGAAAGACCTAGTATTTCAAGGCAAATTGCAGAGGCGCGCGACAAAGGTGATTTATCTGAAAATGCAGAATATGATGCGGCTAAGGAAGCTCAGGGTTTACTTGAGATGAAGATCAGCAAGATGGAAGATACCCTGGCCAATGCCCGCGTGTTAGACAGTTCTATGGTTGATGCCAGTAAAGTTATGGTGCTTTCCAACGTTAGAATCAGAAATACGGCCAACAAGGCTGAAGTGAAGTATAAGCTTGTTTCAGAATCCGAAGCGGACCTTAAAAATGGCAAGATTTCTATAAACTCGCCTATAGGAAAGGGACTTATCGGTAAGAAGGTTGGCGATACAGCCGAAATTCAGGTGCCATCCGGTAAAATGACTTTTGAAATTGTAGAAATAACCTTAGACTGATATGAGCACAATCTTTAGCAAAATAATAGCGGGAGAACTTCCGGCTCATAAAATAGCCGAAGATGAAAACTATTTGGCGTTTCTGGATATCAGTCCGCTTAAGGAAGGCCATACCTTGGTGATTCCTAAGAATCCTACAGACTATATTTTTGATATTGCTGATGACGACTATCAGGGGCTGTGGTTATTTGCTAAAAAGGTTTCACACGCTATCGGTAAAGCTATTGAGTGTAAACGTGTAGGCGTGGCAGTAATCGGGTTGGAGGTAGCTCATGCTCACATTCACCTTATTCCTATAAACTCTGTGGCTGATATCGACTTCAGTAAGCCAAAACTTAGCTTTTCGCAGGAGGAACTCGCTAATACAGCAGAAAGGATAAAATCCAGGCTTTAGCTATTTTTTACCCATCCTATCTGGATTGGCCTGAATAAACTTAGCCCAACTTCCTCCATTGCTTTTTGATTTTTTTGCAGTGGTGGGCACTATTACATCCCCCTGATAGTGATGGCATAGTGCTACCGCAAGACCATCGGTGGCGTCCATATAGGTGGTTTCAATTTTAGTTTTTAAGGTGCTTTCCAGTATAGATGCTACCTGCTCCTTAGAGGCGTTTCCGTTGCCTGTAATGGATTGTTTTACTTTTCTGGGGGCATATTCCACAATTGGAATATCGCGATACAGGGCAGCTGCCATTACTACGCCTTGCGCTCTTCCCAGCTTTAGCATGGATTGTACGTTTTTACCAAAGAAGGGAGCTTCCACAGCCATCTCATCCGGATGATATTGGTCAATCAAAGCGAGGGTACGCTCAAATATGCGTTTGAGCTTATCTGTGTGCTCTTTTAATTTGTTGAGCATCACTACCCCTACAGCAAGGGTTTCGATCTTATTTTTGCCGGTAATATGGATAATGCCATACCCAAGTATGTTGGTTCCCGGATCTACCCCCATTATCACTTTTTCCTTCTGCATATGCTGACGAAAATAATGTAATAATTTAGAGGCCTAATTCTACCCTTTGATTTTTATCATCTCTTTTTCCACTTTGCTTATCGCCCTCTACGGTTTTATGATTCTATCCTTTTGGAGAGGCTGGAGGAACAGACAGGTTATAATTTCAAAAGACGGGCTTTCAAATAGCTTTGTGTCAGTGGTAGTTCCTTTTAGAAATGAGGAAGCCAATCTGAGTAATCTTCTTGAGGCCCTGTCGCTTCAAAGCTATTCTGATGATCAGTTTGAAGTGATATTGATTAATGATCATTCGGAAGACGGCAGCGTAGCACTTATAGAGGCATTCAAAGCTAAGAGTGTAATGAATATCACATTGTTGAACACTTCCAAGCAGGGCAAAAAGAGGGCGCTGGAAATGGGTATAAATCAGGCCTGGGGTAATATTATTATTCAAACTGATGCTGACTGTCAAATGCAGTCAGGCTGGATTGAGAGTATGGTAGCATCCTTCAAAACTTCCTCAGCGGTGGTGTTAGGACCTGTGAACATGGTACCGCAAGCAGGGTTTTGGTCAGCTTTTGCTGCACTCGACTTTATGAGCCTGCAGGGAAGTGGTGCTGCCTTGGCTTTACTGGGGAAGCCAATTATGGGCAGTGCCGCAAATATGGCTTTTACCAAGGAACTATGGCAGCAAACCAAACATCAGGGTGCATCGCGCGACAGTGGTGATGATGTTTTTTTAATTCAGGCTGCCAAAAAAACAGGAGCAAGGGTTGAGGTTTGTGTTTCGCCCCAATCCATAGTTCTTACCGAAGCCCCTGCCTCATTTAGTGAGATGCTAAAACAGCGAAGTCGTTGGGGTGCTAAAACTCCATCCTATCAATCGGCATTGGCGAAATCCATAGCGCTACTTGTTGCGGCTTATGCTGCGTGGTGTGTAACTTTATTGGCTTATGGCCTCTTTTCACAGCCGGTTTTGCAGCTTTTTGTTTTTACCATGGGGATAAAGGCTTTGCTTGATTATTACTTTTTAAGGGCATACAGCAAAGCCACGGGACAGCAAGGACTAATGAAAATATTTCCTTCAGCTGCCCTGGTTTACCCTTTTTATATTGTGATTACTCTCTTCACTATGCTTTTTGGAAAGCAAGAATGGAAGGGGAGAGCTATTCGCTAACCTGATGGCCGAGGTATTGAAAATCTCCGCCTGATGGATTCTGGAAAATGCGAAGTTCAAACATTTCTGCCGCAGCAAGTAAATGATCGAAAATATCGGCCTGAATATTCTCGTAATTAACCCAGGCAATATCACTGCTAAAAGCATAAATCTCCAGGGGGATACCAGTCTCCGTTGGTTGTAACTGGCGAACCATAACCGTTTCCTTTTGATCGATTTTAGGATTGTCTAACAGATATTGTAATGCGTACCGTCTGAAAACACCAATGTTTGTCATGTGGCGGCCATTCATCAATACAGATTTATCTGCGCCCGTTTCTTCATTAAACTTATCAATTTCGGCTTGGCGAGATATTACGAAGTCCTTAACCCGACTGAAGCCTTTAAAACGCTCTCGCATGTCTTCAGTTACAAATTTCACTGAGCCTATGTCAATATTAAGAGACCGCTTAATGCGTCTTACACCCATACTCTCCATACCTCTCCAGTTTTTGAAGGAGTCGGCTATAAAGGAATATGTAGGGACGGTAGTGAAGGTTTTATCGAAGTTGCGAATTTTAACTGTGGTGAGGTTGATTTCCATAACGTCTCCGTCTGCTCCGTATTTTTCCATGGTAACCCAGTCGCCAAGGCGCACCATATCATTGGCGGAAATCTGTATGCTCGCAACTAATCCTAAAATAGTATCTCTAAATATTAACAGAATAACAGCAGTGGCTGCACCAAAAGCGGTTAAGATGGTAATAGGCGATTTGCCAATAAGCATTGAAAGTATGAGGATGGTAGCTACGATGTATACAGTGATTTTAGCTACCTGTATATAACTGCTTATAGGCTTACCTTCAAATCTCTCAGCGCGCAGGCCAATATATTCCACAGCCTTCAGAAATCTGTTTATCACCACCACGATTTGTACAATCATAAACAGGGCAATGGCCTTAGTGAAGAAGGAGTTACCAAAATTCACATGGTCAAAAATCCAGGGAATGCTGTACCAAATGATAATAGCCGGGATGAGATGGGCCAGGGATTGAAAAACCTTCTTTTCTAGAAATACATCGTCATATGTGTTTTTAGATCGGGTAACATAGGTTTTTACAAATCCCAGGATGATTCTTCGGGCTATAAAATCCGCCAGCAGGCTAACCAGTAAAACCAAAAAGATATCTATACTTAGGATGACGTAAGATGTAGATTCCTGACTAAGACCTTGATTGATTAACCAGTTATAGGCCCAATGTCCAAGAGCATGCTCTTCCATTATTGTAAAATATTTTTTTGAAATAGATTTCGCTGCAAAAGTAGAAACCTAAGGCTTATAAGTAACACCTCCTTTGGCTAATGCAGACGCGGCAAAATAACCAAAGCCATATTCCTCTTTATTATCCATATTGTAAATGTTGCCGATAACGGGTGCTGGTGGAGGGTCAAACGTACTTCCCACCTGAAAAACCTGACTTACAATCAAGGCCAAATAGCTGTAATAATCTTCAGAAATAGAAGAAATTTCAAGACCAAGGCTATCGCCAACCCTGTCTAACGGACCGGTATAGGCAAATGCAGGTAAGGGATCTTCACCAAAATAAAATCCATCAATAGCTTCGTCATCGGTAATATTGATGTTTTGTGTAATTAAGGAATCATTTCTCCACCTCGTAATTCTGTAATAGTCTCCTCTGCCTGGTAATTCCTGAAAATATACCTGAGCATAAAAACCATCTTCAAATACAATTGGCCTGCGAAGCTTCTTTACGTTAAAAGAGTCTAAAACTACGGTAGGCTTCATTAGCTCCGGGAAACTTCGCCATGTACTTTCTCTAAAGCTTGCACTGCCAGCAGGTATTTCTACCTGAATTTCATAACGTTTGCCAATGGTACCGCCATAGGATGAACTATATACCCCCTCCAGTGAATCACGGGTGAGTTCACTTACCATAGTGCCATCTTCAAAAAGTAGAACCCGGGCATCATTTACTTTGGGAGTAGTGGTTTGTGAAAAATAGGGGGCCGATATGGAAACAGTTACCCGTGTACCTTCACTATCCGTAACTCGGCCCACCACGGTTACTCTGGGGTCGGTTGTGGGTACGTCTAGCTGCACTACATCCTGACAAGATGCCATTGTTAAGATGGATAATAAGGTCAGGCCTATATTTCTGCAAAGTACTTTCATCTTAAAAATTAAAATTCCAGGTTACAAATGGTATGGCGGTGGCAAATATGGAAAGCTGAACGGCTTGTGTTCGGCTATAATCATTGTTGAAATCAGCGGAGCTAAAACTGGTGCTTTCAGGCTGAAAGAATATGGAATACGCATTTTTACGGGCATACACATTATAAACCCCAAAAGACCATGTGCTGAAAAATCTTTTGTTTTCCTTTCGGGCTGGGCTATAAGTAGCTGATATGTCCATTCGGTGATATGCGGGAATGCGCTGGTTATTCCTTTTGGTGTAGATGGGGATGGTAATATCCTCAAACTCATATTTGCCTTCAGGCGGGGTATAGGGGCGGCCTGTTTGATAAATGAATGTGGCCCCAACATCCCACTTTTTGTTGAACGTATAGTTTGCCACCACAGAAACATCATGGAGCTTGTCATAATTGCTTGCATACCACTCCCCATCATTTATGGTGGTCTCCTGGGTTGGTCCCTGAACTTTCCTTTCTGATCGCGATATGGTATAGCTTATCCAGCCTGTAAATTTCCCTGTTTGCTTGCGCAGAAGAACTTCTGCTCCGTAGGCCCTGCCGACACCGTTTACCAGTTCCGTTTCTATGTACTCATTAAAAATCAGGTCGGCATTATTGCGATAGTCCACCATATTCAAAAATTCCTTGTAGTAAACCTCAAGGGAGAACTCATACATGTTTTGCTTAAAGTTTTGAAAGTAGCCCGCGGCATATTGATGCACGGTAGCCGGATCGATGTATTCTCCTGCAGCGCGGTATAAATCCAGAGGAGTGGGCGAGTTGGTGTTGGAGATTAAGTGAATATACTGGCGAGTACGGTTGTAGCTGGCCTTAATGCTTGCGCTTTCATTTAGCAGATAGTTTATGGCCACCCTGGGTTCAAGCCCCTGCAAGCCATCAAAGCTTTTTATGATTTCGCCTGAGCTGTATCGCACGCTGTCTATTACTTCGGATTTTTCAGGCCTGTCCGGGTTTTGGTAGGTGCGTACTAACTGTTCTCCCATTTTATAGAATGAAGAATAGCGCAAACCATACTGAAAGGTAAATCGGCTGCCTGTCTTTACCTCATGGCTGATATAAATAGCAGGCTCCAATGCATATTCCTTCTGAAGTTCCACTTCAGTAATTCCCGTAAACTTACCGGGGCTAAACCGATAAAAAACACCTTCAAAACCAAAGTCTATTCTATTGTCTGAAGACAGGTAGTAGTTAAAGGCCCCTTTGAGGTGGTAATCCTGTATGCGTGAAGTAAGTTTAAAATTAAGGGCTGCGTCATCCGGAGTGCCCAGGCTGTAGGTGTAATCGCTGTAAACTGCCGAAAAATTGGAAAATAGTTTTTTGCTAAAAAGGTGATTCCACCGCAGAGTGCCTGTGGTGTTGCCCCAGTCAAATCCAAAAAGATCATTAATGCCAAACACATCCTTACCAAAATAACCGGATAGATAAATTCTGTCTTTATCACTAATGCGCCAGTTTACCTTGGCATTGAGATCATAGAAATAAAGGATGTTTTGATTGATAGTGGAGTCATTGCTCAATCCTAAAAAAATATCGGCATAAGACCTGCGCCCGGCTACCATAAATGAGGCTTTGTCTTTTACAATGGGCGATTCTATCAGAAGCCTGCTGCTGAGTAAGCCAATGCCTCCGTTAAAGGCCAGGTTTTTACTGTTTCCCTCTTTTTGGCGCACATCTACCACAGAGCTTAGTCGCCCACCATATTGAGCGGGTATACCACCTTTATACACCTTTACATCTTTTACGGCATCTGCATTAAAAATGGAGAAGAAGCCAAGCAGGTGCGATGAATTGTAAACGGGGGCTTCATCCAGTAAAATCAGGTTTTGATCTGCCGCTCCACCTCTTACATTAAATCCGTTGGAGCCCTCACCAACGGTGGTAATTCCAGGGAGGAGGGTAAGGGTGCGGATGATATCCGTTTCGCCAAGTAGTTGTGGTATTTTTTGAATTTCCTTGGCCGAGAGCTTGGAAACACTCATCTCAACGCTGGAAACATTTTTATCCAGTTTTTCAGAACTCACTTCAACCTCCTGTAATTGGGTGGCAGAGGGTACAAGCTCTACATTGAGGCTCAGGTTTTTGTTAAAGGTTAACCTTTTTTTAACAGTTTGGTAGCCAATATATTGGTACTCTAGCTCGTATTCTCCTTCGGGTACTGAAAGTGAGTAATATCCATAGGTATTAGTGGTGGCACCAACGCCCAGTGAGGGAATGACGATGTTTACACCAATTAATTCTTCGCCATTAGAGGCATCGCGGATGTAACCGCTTATGGTATATTTGTTTTGTGCAAAAAGGCCCAGGGGCAAAAGAAAAAGCAATACAAAGTTTTTCATTGTGATGAAAAATCCAAAGGTGATTGTAGCTAGGGCTTCATGGTTTTCCACTTCACTTATAAATAGAGTGGCGCGGAAATTGACAACAAATATCCGCAAAAGTTCATGATGGCATGACCCATTTGCGGGTAAGTAATGTTATGAAACAATAATGAAAGTAATTCTGATGATCAATAAATTAAAATACCTCCTGCTTGGAGGAGTAGTGGCAGTTGCCGTTGGATTTTATATTCCCAAGGAAACCCAGGCCTCAAAAAAAGACCAGGTAATAATGAACCTGATTTATAGTGTGCTTAATCAATCACACTTTTCTCCCCCCGAAGTAAATGACGATTTCTCGGAAAAGGTATTTGACCATTTTATTGAGAATTTAGACTTCAGCAAGCGCTTCTTTTTAAAGGAGGATATGGAAACCTTAAAGCCCTATCGCCACAAAATTGATGATGAGATTAAAAGCTCGGATTTTAAATTTTTTGATGCGGCCTATGAAGTATACAGTAATAGGTTTAGTCAATCTAAAAAATATTACGAGGAAATATTGGACAAGCCTTTTGACTTTACCCTAAAGGAGAGTTTTGAGACAGATGAGGAAAAATTGTCTTTTGCTAAAAATGAAGCAGAACTAAAGGATAGATGGAGATTGTACCTGAAACAACGTGTACTTTCAAGAGTAGAAGACAGAATGCATGATCAGGAAGAGGCCATTGAGAAGAATGACACCTCTGTTACCATAAAAACCTTTGTGGAGATTGAGGCTGATGCCCGAAAAGATGAATTGGAACTTCATGAAGACTGGTTTAAAACCCTGGAGGATATGGAACGCATTGATTGGGTGGGTATGTATATGAATTCCATCACCGGAATTTATGATCCGCACACTCAGTATTTCCCGCCAGAACGTAAGGAGGATTTTGAAATTCAGATGACGGGCCAGCTGGAAGGTATTGGAGCTCAGCTTTCGCAGAAGGGCGATTATGTTACCATCTCCAAGATTATTACAGGTAGTGCCTGTTGGAAACAGGGTGACCTTGAGGTAGGTGATAAAATTCTAAAGGTGCAGCAGGCAGACGAAAATGCCGATGAAGCCATTAATGCTGTGGGAATGAGTGTGCGTAAGTTGGTGAAGTACATTCGTGGGCCTAAGGGTACAGAGGTGCGTCTGACTGTGCAAAAGATTGACGGCTCTAAAATGGTTATTCCCATCGTGCGCGATGTGGTTGAACTTGAAGCTACTTTTGCTAAATCAGCCGTGCTGGGCGAAGGCGATGATAAAATCGGATACATCCGTTTACCTAAGTTTTATGTTGACTTTTACGGAGATGCCAATCACAATTGTGCAGAAGATGTAAAGGCGGAAATCGAGAAACTGAAAAAAGAGAATGTAAACGGAATTATTCTGGATATCCGCAACAACGGTGGTGGAACTCTACAGGGTGTAATTGATATTGTGGGTCTGTTTATAAAGGATGGTCCGGTAGTACAGGTAAAAGCACCGGGTAAAGCGCCACAGGTATTAAAGGACACCGATCCTAATGTGTATTACGATGGCCCGCTAGTGGTAATGGTAAATCAGTTTAGTGCCTCTGCATCAGAGATTTTTGCAGCGGCTATTCAGGATTATAAGCGCGGAGTGATTATCGGTAGTAAATCTACTTTCGGCAAGGGAACAGTTCAGAATATTTTAGATATGGACCGCGCGGTAAACTTCACTTACAATGACGTGAAGCCTCTTGGAGCCTTGAAATTGACCATCCAGAAGTATTATAGAATCAACGGTGGAACACCTCAGCTGAGAGGTGTAAATCCTGAAATTGTATTGCCGGATAACTACAACTATATAGCGTTTGGAGAGAAGGAAGAGGAGTTTGCCTTGCCTTATGATGAAATCCCAACGGCCAAGTATAATGTTTGGACTAAAGGCGTGGATTCCTATTCAGCTGCCATAAAAAATAGCAATGATCGTGTGAAGCAAAGTGAGAAATTTGCCCTTATTGATGAGTATGCCAAATGGTTGAAAGATGAAAGGGAAAACACTAAGGTGAGCCTGAATTACGAGGAGTATAAAAAGGATCAGGACGATTTTCGCCTTAAGAGTAAGAAGTACGAAAACATGCGTAAAAGCGATGAGGAAATAGCTGTAATGGCCAATGCCAGCGATGAAGAGAAGTGGAATGCCACAAAGGAAAAGCAGAAGGAAAGAGATCAGTGGTTTAAAGGGCTCCGTACGGATATTTATCTGCATGAAGCCTTCGAAGTGGCTGGTGACTTAAAGTAATATAGGGTTTGGGGAAACAATCGGTTTTTAAACAACTTATAAAAGATCCGTTAGGAGCAGGGGGAATGTTTATCATTCTCCTTGCTTTTTTTGTGGCCATATTCGCCTATCTCATTATTCCTGATCATACGCCTAATGCCAACGAAATGAACCTGCCCCTGGCGGGAAAGAAACCTGGTTTTGAGGTAAATATGCTTCGCCTGAAAAAAGAAAATTCACCGCAGGTTAGTTTTTGGGAACGACTTATTTCAGGAGATGAAAAACCTTTTCGGGAAATTCCGATCCAGTCCTATTCAGAAGAAGATGGAAAGGTTGTTTATACAGATTATGTAGGAGAAGGGAGTGAAGGAGTACAGAAGACAATCTCTAAGGAGGAGTTGGCCGGAAATGATTTTGTGGTGACCAACACTTACTACCTAGGAACAGATAAATATGGACGAGACCTGCTCAGTCGCCTTTTACTTGGCGCGAGGATTTCCTTTTCCGTGGGATTTATATCCGTATTCATTTCACTGCTTATCGGCATCCCCATGGGGGCTATTGCCGGGTATTACGGTGGAGTAATCGACAAAATTGTAATGTGGTTCATTAATGTGGTGTGGTCTATCCCCACCCTATTGATGGTAATAGCTATTACACTGGCTTTGGGCAAAGGCTTTTGGCAGGTATTTATTGCAGTGGGCTTTACTATGTGGGTAGAAGTAGCCCGTGTGGTGCGCGGGCAAATCCTTTCCGTAAAGGAAAAGGAGTATATCCAGGCCGCGCATGTTTTAGGTTTCAGCGATTTCAGAATCATCTTTAAACACATTTTGCCAAATGTACTGGCTCCGGTAATTGTAATCTCAGCCGCCAATTTTGCAGCCGCCATACTTATAGAAAGCGGACTTAGCTTTTTGGGGATTGGCGCCCAGCCCCCAATGCCCAGCTGGGGCGGAATGATAAAAGACCACTACGCCTATCTTATTGTAGATAAAGCTTACCTGGCCCTTGCCCCCGGTCTGGCTATTATGGTTTTGGTATTGGCTTTTATGATGTTGGGGAATTCGCTGAGGGATGCGCTGGATGTGAGGAAGGTGTAGGGTATTTGTTAAATGCACGGTATGAGTATACAAGAAGTTAAAACGGCCAGTAGTGCTTTGTTGGATGAAGCACCTCAAAAAGTATTGGAGCAGGTTTTGAAATACCTCAAATCTGTGAAGGGCCAATTTTAATACTTGGAAGTACACTTTAAGGTCAAAGAAAGTATCGTACCCGGAACCAAATGTGGGCTTACCCTTAACTTTAGGAACTGACGGATGTTAATTATGAGGTACGTAATATTTTTTACGCTTTTGTCATTATCCATGACGGTATTTTCTCAAAAGTGTGATTCCGTTTCATATTATTTTGAAAAGGATTGGGAGTTAGACGAAGCCAATTTTGAAAGTAAAGAATGCTTTGAAAGAATAAATTTTAAGTTTATTCAAATAAAATCCTTTGTTAGTCAATCCCGTATTGAAGAAATGATAGAGGAATCAGGACTTAGTTTAACATCGATGGATAGAATCACATTTTGGTTTTCTATAGCGGGCAGCAAACATGGTGGAGTACTTGTTTCTATTGTTTGTGAAGAGGATATAAAAACATATAGAGCAAGCTTTTTTGTAACATCTAAGAAAGATCGCAAAGAAAAGGAGCCTTCGGATTTGATTTTTAATCTTGAATCAAATTATAGGTGTTTGGATTCATTGAGGGATGCAGAGCCAATAATTGGTTTAAGCTTTGAGAATTCGATTTCTGGTTTGGTTTGCAACCCTTTTGCTTATTATCGTTAAAAGGGTTATGCTTCCTCTAAAGCCCTTAATGTTCACCAAATGGACAGATTTCACCTCTTTGTTCAGAATTTTTAAAATATTGGACAGATGGAATTTGAAGCTAGAAATTCATCACCACCCTAAACCCATTTGGGCTCACGCTTAAATCACTTACCAAATTGTAGAGTCCTTTTTTCCCATGGTTTTGATGCACGAAATACATCACTAAATCAAAGGCAAATAAAAACCCGCCCTGCATTATTATAGATTTTCCAAAACCCGCCAATTGATCAGAACGCTTTTCATCAGAAGTATTTTTAGAGCGTTCCATTAGATAGGCTCCCGTTGCCATGTAGCCAATGTCGAGCCCTGCATTAAAGAGGAAAATGCGTTTCATACTTTCTAGTTCTCGGGCACTTTCTAAAACACTGAGGCTTGTGGCAGCATCCCTTGAGCCGAGGTAGCCAACTCCCGCCAAGGCAAGGTTTATAGCGCCCCACCCAATATTCATTTGATGAAAGGCTTTGTTCTCGCCAGTATTGTTGAATACTGCAACACCAGAGTAGGCGAGGTTTCCTATAGCCCAGGCACCCAATACGGTCATTCCTGTTTCGTTAATATTTAGCCTTTTGGTATTGAAGTCATCCGTGTTAAAACTTTGGGCTCCGATAATCAAGGGAAAGAAGAAGAGGATGAAAAGTAAGTTTAGGTTTTTGGGCATGATGAGATTTTGTTTTACGATAAGGATTTGCCTGAGTAAAATGTTTTAAAGTTTGGTTTCGGAAAGGTCAATGTGATGCTATTAGCCCCGAAGGGGTGAAATATATTAACGAGGCGGCAACGCCCCTCGCAATTACACGAAGTTAAAAAGAACGAATTTCAGCCCTGAAAGGGTGTGATATCACATCAAATATCCTAATGGAAAACCTATTCCGTGGAGAGGCAAAAGCCGTTAATGTAACTTTTGATAATATATCGCCCCTTCAGTGCTCCCCTCTAACTACACCTGGTGATAACACCCCGCTGTACGGGATGTTGGTGTATTATGCCCTTTCAGGGCCAGTAGCTGCCATAGGTCTGAATTTCTTCAATTAGCAGACTTATCATTTTTACCACGATACTTTAGCTGCAGGGCCGTAAGCAAGTTGCGCAGGTATTGATCCTGAAAAGGGCGATACTGGTTTTGCTTGTGGTTTCTCAAAAATGCGCTCAGTTCATGTGGACTTAGCCTTATGTCGATAGACTGAAACAGGTCAAGAATGTCGTCAGTTTTTAAATCCAGAGCAATCTTAATTTTCTTTAGAATGATGTTGTTGTTCAATATGTCTTCTGGCGCCATTTGCTTACCATCAGTACGTGGGCCACGCATTTCAATTATCCATCCATTTAAAAAAGTAGCTAAACTTTTATCGTTCAGTTCCCTGAAATCGTCATCAATCTCTTTTTTTAGGAAGTCACTAACATCGGCACGCGTGAGTTCCTGTCCGCCCATCGCAAAAAGGTCTATCATTTGGGCATCATTATAATCAAAGGTGTAGCGGATGCGCTTAAGAATATCGTTGTTGGTCATGGGAAATGTTTTTAGCGATTGTGATTTTAAGGCTGAGGCAAAGGTCTTAAAATATGTGGGGGCTCAAGTTTGAAAATTCAGGTCGGGTAATTGGGTGTAAACTGCGGAATTTGTCCGGTGTTAAATATTTCGCCCTGGCAGGGCTGCCTTTTGATCTTATATCTTACTTGTTTTTGTGACATCCCGCTGCACGGGATGTTGTTGGATGTCGCCCCTTTGGGGTTGATTATAATATTGTCAATTTTGTTTTTACAGAATAAATGAAAAACATATTTTAGGGGAACATTTTTAATGTCTTCTTAGCCCCGAAGGGGGTTAAATATGCCAGCGAGGCGGCAGCGTCTCTCGCAACTTAGCCAACAAAAGAAGAATAATTCAGCCCTGAAAGGGGGTAATAGAGAAACCACAACTTGAGCACTAATTATGGGGCAATCTCTTGTAAAAAACTATATCCATATTGTATTTAGTACAAAGCATCGTAAGCCACTAATTCAACCTGCTGTGGAGGCAGAATTATATAGCTATCTCGGTGGTATTTGTAATCGCCTGGAGTGTCAGGTTTTAAAAGTGGGCGGATATATCGATCATGTACATATACTATGTATGTTGTCAAAGAAAATAACTCTTATCAAATTGTTGGAGGAGATCAAGTCACATTCATCGAAATGGATAAAGAGTAAAAGGGTAGGTTATCAAAACTTCTACTGGCAGAATGGGTATGGCGCCTTTTCTGTAAACCCCTCGGAAGTAGAAACTGTGATAAACTACATTTCTAATCAACATGAGCATCATAAAAAGAAGACTTTTAAGGAGGAGTACTTAGCTTTTCTTAAAAAGTACAAAGTGGATTATGATGACCGCTATGTTTGGGATTGATAATAGAAAGAAGGGTTATTTGGTTTGGTGGGGGAATTCGGGTAATTCAATTAGTAGAATAGTATTTCGCCCCTTCGGGGCTTGATTTTGGAATGATCGATTTTTGTTTCATCCCGCTGCACGAGATGTTGGTGTATGTCGCCCCTTCGGGGCTGATTATAATGTTGTCAATTATGTTTTTGTAGAATAATGACAGGCACTTTTTAGGGGAGTATTTTTCATGTTTTCTTAGCCCCGAAGGGGTTTGAATATGCCGGCGAGGCGGCACTGCCCCTCGCGTCTATTGCGGTTGTTTAGCAAAGCCCTGAAGGGGCGGTATAATGGCAGCTGCTCCGTACCAAGGTTTTTTCTGGTTCAGTCGATACAGGGCGGATGATATATTTCGCCCTTGCAGGGCTGCCTTTTGGTTTTTTGTACCCGCCTTGTCTTCTTATCATCCCGCTGCACGAGATGTTGGTGTATTTCGCCCCTTCGGGGTTGATTACAATATTGTTAATTATGTTTTTGTAGAATAATGACAGGCACTTTTTAGGGGAGTATTTTTCATGTTTTCTTAGCCCCGAAGGGGTTTGAATATACCAGCGAGGTGGCAATGCCCCTCGCGTCTATTGCGGTTGTTTAGCAAAGCCCTGAAGGGGCGGTATAATGGCAGCTGCTCCGTGCCAAGTTTTTTTCTGGTTCAGTCGATATAGGGCGGATGATGTATTTCGCCCTGGCAGGGCTGCCTTTTGGTTTTGTACCCGCCTTGTCTTTTTATCATCCCGCTGCACGGGATGTTGGTGTATGTCGCCCCTTCGGGGTTGATGGCGACCAATATTGTGTTTTAATGTTATACTTCTCCCTAAAAGGGTGATGAATAAAAAAATGGGCATTTAATTCTTGGTCTCCCTGATTATGAAATTTGATAATCTATTGATGAATACTCTTTTAGGTCTTTGATGCAGTTTCCTGCTCAAAAATTGTTACTCAAAAAACTTCGTCCAACTCCCTCTCATCGTTTTCTTTAAATCATTCTGCTCTATAATTTTCAAAAAATCACTTCTTGAAACTTCATAAGCCCCGAGGGATGATAGAAAGGGATTGTATACCTGGCAATCAATGAGGCTGAAGTTTAGTTCATTGAGCTTACGGCTGAGGTTGACAAAAGCCACTTTACTGGCATTACTCACTTTGCTAAACATGGATTCACCACAAAAAATCTTACCAAGTGATACTCCATACAGGCCACCTACCAACTCATCATTTTGCCAGCACTCTATAGAATGGGCAAAACCTTCGCGGTATAATTCCATATAGGCTGCTTTCATGTCATCGCTAAGCCAGGTACCATCCTGTCCCGCACGTGGTATTTTCTGGCAATTGTCTATCACTTCTGCAAAAGCAGTATCAGCAGTAACAGTAAAAAGATTGCGATTGAGAATATTGCGCAGGCTTTTAGAAACCTTTTCCTGTCCTGGTACTAGCACCATTCGCTCCTTAGGACTCCACCATAGTATAGGTTCGTCCTCATTGTACCATGGGAAAATACCTGAGTTGTAAGCTAAAATGAGACGATTAAGGCTAAGGTCGCCACCGATGGCCACTATGCCATGGTCTTCATAAACTTCCTCGGAAGGAAACCAAAGGCTATTGTCTAGTTGAAATACCGGCATCAGAACAAAAGTAAAACGCTAATAAAAATTATGGAACCAACTATGAGCATTTGTAGTGTATAGGGAAGAATATCCCGGGCTTTAAGACCTGTGATACCCAACAATGGTAATGCCCAAAAAGGTTGTAGCATATTGGTGATTTGATCGCCATAGGCCAGGGCCATTATGCTTTTAGGTAAACTTACCCCAAGACTATCCGCAGCCTGAATAATTATGGGCCCTTGCACCGCCCATTGTCCGCCACCGCTGGGTACAAACAGGTTGACCAAACCGGCACTGATAAACGTAAAGATGGGAAAAGTTGTGGGTGTTGAAATGGAGATAAAGAACTCGCTCATTAAATCAATCAATCCACTGGCGCGCATAATTCCCATAATCCCGAAGTAAAGTGGAAACTGAATAAGGATGCCGGATGCCCCGGAAATAGCACTGTTTAGCGCGCGTAGAAAGTTGCTAAACCGTCCATGAAAAAGCAGGCCAAGTCCGAATAAGGTAAAGTTGAGATAATTGAGGTTTATAAAACCCAGGCCATTTCTTGCCCGAAAGGGTACACTAACAGCATAGCCCAATATTAGCAGGGCAAAGCCAATACAGAAGGTTCGGCTATAATCCAGTTTTTCGGCACCTGTAATGTTTTGTGGGATGATGGCATGTGTATGGCTGAAGTTTTTGACGGGAAGTGTCACTGTGCCTTTACTTCGGGTAGCAATGAGGGCCATTGTCATTGGTAATGCAATGAGCAGAACTATCGAAGCGGTAATGTTCATAGGGCTGAAAATGGTGAGTTCGAAGGGGATGGATGTGGCAAGTGTTTCAATTCTTTCTGCCGGGATAATCCCGGCCATAAGCTGAGGTAAATGTCCTTCTTCAACAACCTTGATGGGAGCACTACCGGAAATGCCGCCATGCCAAACCATCATGCCGGCATAGCCCGCAGCGCCTAGTAATGGGTAGTTTATGCTTTTTCCTTCGCGGGAGAATTTCTCTGCAGTTTTGCGGGCCAGTATGGCTCCAAAAATCAAACCTAGTCCCCAGTTGAAGAAACCCATCAACATGGTGAAAAAAGTAACTAAAAAGGCTGCTTTGGCAGGATTGGTACTAAAACTTGTAATACGATCAATAGCCTGACTAACAGCAGGTGCCAGGGCGAGTATATGCCCTAAAACCAGTATTAGCATCATTTGTACAGCAAAAGCCAATAATGGTGAATCCCACAGGCCTGCCTGCCAGAAGTCGAGAAGTTGAAAAATGGTGCTTCTATCTTCTGCAAACTCTCCAAATAGCAAAGCCAGCACCATGGTTAACAAGGTGAGTAAAACGGCTATTGTAAAAGGGGAGGGTAGTAGAGAGCGAAAGGCTCTTTCAAATTTTTCGGCAAAACTCATGGTTGTGATGTTGTGCTGCCGAATTTAGGATATAAACCAGAGAGAAGAACGGAGAGCACAGAGAGTTTCGTAAAAGAAAAATGGAATAGTGCTCCTTCTTTCCCGGTGTCTCCCTGTGCTCTCAGTAGTTAAAATATTTGTTTAAAACGGCAAATCGTCATCCTCATCATCATCGGCTAAAGGAGCCATAGGAGCAGCAGGGGCTGTGGTGCCTGCGTTAAAACTGCCATTAGAACTTGGGGCAGGAGCGCTGCTACCGGCCTTCTCAATCCTCCATCCATTAATAGAGTTGAAATATTTAATTTCTCCCTGTGGACTTTGCCATTCACGGCCACGGATGTTTATACCTACGGTTACTTTATCACCTACATTAAAGGCATCCAATAGAGAGGTGCGATCTTGCACAAACTCAATCATAATGTGCTGAGGGTACTGTTCTTCAGTAGTTACCACCAACTCGCGTTTGGTGAAAGAGCTGGTTACTTGTTGGGCATCCCCAATTTTTTTGATGCTTCCGCTGATTTCCATAATTATATTTTAAGAACGATTTATTTTATCACTTAATAGGGCCATCCAGGCCTCTTTTACTTTATTTTCATCCAAAAGTTCTTTGGCATATTGATGAAGCTGCTCGTGTACTTCCAAGCCATTATCCGAGCTTTCAAAGATTTCCTTGATTGTGCGATTTTCACAAAACCCGGCTAACTCCGCATCGGTTGGTAGTTTTTCCACATTCCCCAGTTTGCCCAGATCGTTTCCCGTAAGGTAAACGCTTTGGCGGATGCGTTTCGGGATTTGATCTACACCAATACCCAAAGTAGACAGGGGTTTTTCCACCTCAAAAAGTGCTTCGCCATGGGCACGGCAATACCAGTTGCCACCCATGCGGGCTACAAGGTCAATTTTTTGCTGATCGATGATGCCATTTTCATTCAACACCTTTTCGTCAATGTGCATTCTCAGCACTTCGCAAATAATAAGGTTTCCGGCTCCACCATTGGCGCCAAGCGAAACAATATCATTCACCCTGCATTCCATTTGCACCGGAGATTCCTTTACTCTGTATGGTTTTACCAAATAAGATTCAATTGGAGTAAGACCAGCTTTGGTAAACTCATTTACACCTTCGCCATATTCCGTAGAAGCCAGTGAGGCCTGCTGAACGATGTCAAAGTTTACCACGTTAATTACAACCTCCCTTGTAGCTTCTGCGTTGTGCAGGGTATGCTTGGTGGTATTATCCCTCACCCTTCGGGCGGGAGAAAAAACAACTATGGGAGGGTTGGAGCTAAAAACGTTGAAGTAGCTGAACGGGCTGAGGTTAGCATTTCCTTCACTGTCAATAGTGCTGGCAAAGGCTATGGGGCGTGGGCCTACGGCACCTAAAAGGTGGGCATGGGCGGTTTTGCCATCCAGTTTTGTAAGGTCAAAAGACTTCATCATTTTGGTAGAAAAATAAGGTGGCAAAAGTAGCCAATTGCAATCCCTTGCCCAAGTGAAATAGGCTTCAAATATTTTTCTTGCACGAGAAATATTTTACTTTTATATTTGCCGCCCGAAATGTGAGAGACATCTGAAAAGATTTGATTGCATGAGGGAAGTGGGAAACCACTTTATACCAAAACAGTGCACGCAGGCGTGGTGGAATTGGTAGACACGCTAGACTTAGGATCTAGTGCCGCGAGGTGTGAGAGTTCGAGTCTCTCCGCCTGTACTGAGCGAAAGCCCTTTGAGAAATCAGAGGGCTTTTTTTGTGCCCGGAATTATGGTTTGAGTGGATAAGTAGAGACTACAAGCCTGTCCTAATTCAGCCGAAGTGAGTCTACAAGTGAATGTGGCGCTAAACGCGAGGCTGTACTGAACGAAACCCCTTTCTGGGCTAAGCCGAGAGAGACTTTCTTGGTGCCATATACTATCTTATTGAGAAATGAAGATGCGAATAAAGATTATTATAGTTTTCATGGATACGTCAACCTCCAATCATTGGCAATTAGATAATTGATGTCCACATCAAACCGTTTTAAGATCAGGTCTGGCCTTGCATAAAGCGAGTCACATCCAATAAAGCCATCGGCAATCTTAGCGGCACTATCGGCATCATAGACAAGAAACATTCTGGTGCCCATAGGGTAGTTTGATAATTTGGCCTCCCAATCTACATCGTATGTCCCACCAACATTGTATGGTTTTGTTTCGTTTGGGGAAATTATTAAAGCAATGTCTTTTGTTGAACAGGTCAGAAATCTAAAACTGATCGTATCTGGAAAATCTAAAGAACTAAGAAAAAGTATTTTTTGTTAGCTATTGTTAATCATAAAAACCTTGTTCTTACTCTCATCGGCTTTACAACCTCCCAAAAGGATTGTTAAAAGCAAAATGGACATTACCTTTTTCATAAAATTGGCTTTAGGATTTAATCTATTCCCAACCCGCCTTCCATTTTTCCTGTTCCTCCTTATTCAGAAAGGTCCAGGCTACTATGCGGCTTACTTTGTTGCCCTGGCCCATAGGTATGGTTTTTACCTCCCTGGCACCAGCTCGTTCAAGTGACTTATAAGCACCTTGCAAATTGGCGCTTTTTGAGATTAATGTGGAAAACCATAGACACGATTGAGGAAACTCTACACTCTCGTTAATCATATCCCGCACAAACTTTTCTTCCCCGCCAAGGCACCAAAGCTCATTGTTTTGTCCGCCAAAGTTTTTGGTAAGCTCTGTGGGCTGCTGTTGTTTTAGGTTTCTAAGCTTTCGCTCGGTTGCAGCTTGCGTTTCCGCCAAAGATGAATGAAACGGGGGATTGCAAATGGTCACATCAAAGTACTCGTCTTCTTTAATAATCCCTTTAAAGATATCCTGAGTGTTCTCCTGCAATCGCAACTCCACCTTTCCTTGTAGGTGAGGGTTTGCTTCTACTATTTTTTGTGCAGAGGCAATGGCTACAGGGTCAATATCGGTACCTACAAAGGAACAGCCGTATTCCTTCACTCCAATAATGGGGTATACACAGTTGGCGCCCACCCCAATGTCTAGGCATCTTAGGCCGGTTGTTCTTCCCACTAATTCTGCAATGTGATGGATGTAATCGGCACGGCCGGGTATAGGCGGACATAAATATCCTTCCGGGATGTCCCATGCGCTAATGTCGTAGTGGCGCATTAGTAAGGCCTTGTTTAACATCATCACCGCCTCTGGGTTAAAGAAGTCGATAGACTCATCACCATAATCATTGGGCCTTACAAAGGGCGCCAGTTCGGGACAGGCCTCAATCAGCTCACTAAAAACATAGCGCTCGCGGTGCTTATTCTTATAGTGTAGCTTCAGTTTTACTTTTGGGTGCTTTTTCTTTTTTGTGGACATTTATAGGGGGTGTTGGGGGTGAGGGGTTAAACGATAAAAGAACCGTAATGTCCTCTATGCTTTTAACTCTTGAATCCTTTCAGAATTAGAGCTGTAAAGCTACTTGAATTTGTAATGTGAAAATTGAGGATTACTTTTTGAACGAGGCAACGGTCCACAAGCTCACTCTTTGCTCCATTCTATTTCTCTTTGAAATTCCCTTTTTTGCCAGTCTTCAATCCTTACTTGAGGTAATAACTCTTGGTAGTATGGATTTTCAAATTCAGTCAAAGCCCTGTAGATGGCCTCGTTATGATAGTACATGTTACTTTTTAATTTTCGCAAACTATCTGATAACTCTAGAATTCCAAGTGTTTCATCCATGTTTGATGAGGAAAGGCCGTCCAAATGAGAATCTAAATTGGACAAGGTATCGTGAGCAATAATTACACTTAGCAGGTGGTCTTTAATGACCGGTGAATTAATTCTTATAAGGGATTGATATAAGGTCATGGTTTCAATGGGTGGAAGCCAAATGCTCTCCGATAGACTTTGCTCTTGAATATCTAGTAAATCCATCTCGAAAGAGGGCAGAGGAAAGTGCTGTATTGCCAGAAGGTAATAGTAGAGGTTGGAAGAGTTACTATTTGCCAAGTTTATAATATTGGTATCCTTTAATTTTTGAAATCGTGAAAGGGCGACTATAGCCTCTGGATGTGACGGATTCTTAGCTAGATTAAGAATTTGAGGATAGTATTTTTCTTTGGGTTCAATTCTTATCAGCAAAGATTTTTTTTCATCGAGACCGTTGGGGGAATAAAGAATCAGGCTGTCCAGAACCCGGGCATCTTTAGACTTTAAATGCTCCCTTGCCTCATTAATTAAAATATCACCAACCTTAGAAGATCCAAAAAAGCAACCTCTATGTGTTGGAATTTCTCGTTCATCTGCCATGCCAATTTTCAAAAGCTCAAAATGGTCTATGCCAGTTTTGTTTAACAGCGCCTTAAAGGCGTAGCACTTTACTGCTGGGCTGCTGTGGTTTAAATATAAGGATTGAAGTTTTTTGGTGCTACTGATACTTTCTAGTATTTCGTATCTATAGTACTGAAAAGGCTTGATGGCAGCGATTCCAACCGTGCTTTCTTTGTAGCTTCCGTCCATCCCTATTTTATAAGCCACAAAATCGGGAATTGGAGCAAACCAACCCATTAGTAGTACAGCCACCGTTATAAGGCCTATTTTAATTTTCTTGTTCATATCAATATGATCGGGGAAGTTCTTGAAAAAAGAGAGAGGAATGTTATTCACTCCCTGAAATTCCTATTCTCAATAAACTCCTCATCTGTTATACTTAGCAGAAAAGCCTGTAAATCCTGCTTTTCGGTAGAGGTGAGGTTTAGTGGTTTTAATATTGGGTTTTTGTTGGGATGTGCTGCCCCGCCAGAGTTGTAGTGTTCAATCACTTACATTAATGTGGTGAAACTACCATAGTGCATATAAGGGGTGGAGCCGTCTACTCCATTGGCAAGCATTTTTTTAAGCTTATCTTCTTTTCATTCTACTCTTCTTAGAAATAGGTGGATTATACCGACTATTTGTGAGGCCCAGGTTTTCTACAAGCTGTCGGGCAGTGTCATTTGCCATAGCAGAATCCTTTATCGAGGCTACAAGGTGTTTTTTTGAGTGTCTTGAATTCAGTAAGTAGATTCTATATTCTCTATAATCAACTGATTGATCAGGATTTGGGGAAGCACCAAATGCATACTTCTGGTTCATATTATACCCTAGAACACTTACGTCAGTATAATCATCTAGGTTAATTGGGGATGATTTAATTGGTTTTTTGAACAAGAAGATTGACTTGAATAACCTTTTTTCATCTAGCATCAATCCTTCTTTGCAAAGAGCTATTCCCAGCAAGACAAATGAGAGTAAGAAGAACAAAAGCACAATCAAATCTGTGGTTGTATATGGTTCTACTGTAACAGGTTTTCCCATGAAATATGCGATATACCAAGCAATAGTTCCAAGACCTATAAAGAAGAAGGCTATGAAAAAGCTATATAAAAGAAATTTTTGATGTGAGGTTGCAAATGGCTTGAGAATAATTTTAGTCACTTCGATTTGTTTTTTAATCCTTGCCAACGGGCGCTGCTAAACGCAATTGCGTTCAGCCGCTTTATGGTTTTTTGCCCTGAAACTCATTCAGGGTATGAGTTGTAAAGTAAATGAATTTTACATCGGAAAAAGTAAGGAGTGAGGTTCACTCCCTAAAATCCACATTCTCTATAAACTCCCTATCGGTAAGGCTTTTTAGGAAGGCCAGTAAATCCTGCTTTTCTGTAGTAGTGAGGTTTAGTGGTTTTAATATTGGGTTTTTGTTGGGATGTGCTGCCCCGCCAGTACTGTAGTGTTCAATCACTTCTTCTAAAGTTGAAAAACGACCATCATGCATATAGGGGGCGGTAACTTCTACATTCCTTAAAGAAGGAACTTTAAACACAGCTTCATCTTCTGCTAATCCCGTAAGGCGGGCGCGGCCACGGTCAGCGTAAGCGGTATCTAAACCATTGTTTTGAAAGCTGTAATCGGTAAAGTTGAAACCACTATGACAGCTACTGCAATTGGCCTTTCCAAAAAATAAAGCCATTCCACGTTTTTCGCTTTCGCTTAAAGCTGAGCTGATGCCTTGAAAGTGGAATTTGTCATACGGGCTGTTTCCGCTAATAAGCGTACGCTGAAAGTTGCTAATGGAGCGGGTAATCACAAAGGGATCAGGTTCACGATCATAAGCCTCTCGGCTCATTCGTATATACTCAGGGTCTTTTTTGAGTATTGTGGCAATCGCCAACATATCGTGGGCAAACTCATTGTGCTCCTGTATGGGCACCAGTACTTGCATTTCGAGGGTGGGAACACTTCCTTCTCGTAAGTAATACGGGTGATAACCCACATTGGCAAGCGAAGGGGCATTGCGCACACCGGGCCGGTTTTCCACTCCGGGGCTAAAGGCTTTATCATCCGCAAAAGCAAAATTGGCCTTGTGGCAGCTGGCGCAGCTTATAGTATTATCTACGGAAAGTATGGGGTCGTAAAACAGCTTTTTGCCCAACTCCCAACGAGCTTTGGTAAACTCATTTCCTTCCGGGAAGGTCATTTCGGGAAAACCCTCTGGAATAACAAGAATGTTGGATGAGGTTGGGTTGGGAGTGTCCGGTGCTTCTTTAACACACGCCACCAAAAAGAAAACAGCTAGCCCAAAGGCGGCTGCTGTTTTCCATATATTGATGGGGCTGATTTTCATTCTTCAAAAGTTAAAAAGGACTGCTGTACTTTGGATTAGTCAACAAGTCTTCGTCAGTAAGCGTTTTTAAAAAGGCTACCAAGTCGGCTTTATCCTGAGCATTGAGGTTAAGCCCTCCGGAAACGCGGGTATACTCCAGGGCCGGATCTACAGTTGATGAACTATGGATTCCGCTGTTGTAATGCTCCACCACTTCCTCTAAAGTTTTAAAACGGCCATCGTGCATATAAGGTGGGGTAACTTCCACATTTCTCAGTGAAACTACTTTAAACTTAGCCTTGTCATTTACATTTTGCGTTACTTCCTCGCGGCCAATATCTTTCATATCTCCATCGCTATCGAGGCCATTATTTATATAGAGGTTATTTTTAAAGTTTCTGCCTCCATGGCAATGGGCACAATCGGCACCAGAGAGATTCGGAAAGCCGGGATTAAACTCCGCAAAAAACAACTCCTTGCCTCGCTCTTCGCTTGGCGTGAGGGTTACTTCACCTTTTAGTGAACGATCATAGCGACTGTCAACGGAAAGCAGGGTATTCATAAACTGCTCCATAGCGAGCGACATTTTTTCGGAAGTAACTTCATCACTGCCAAAGGCGCGCATAAACTGATCGCGGTAACGCTGCTCAGCACTAAGCTTGGTAATAACGTTCTCCAGACTTTCGTTCATCTCTAATGGATCCTGAATCGGTTTTAAAGATTGGTCTCGAAGCAGGTGCGCCCGGCCATCCCAAAAGAATTCATTTTCATGCCAGGCCATGTTAAAAATAGCCATGGCCTGTCGTTTGCCATTAAGCCCTTCCACACCTACCGAAAACTTTGTGGTATCGGTAAAGGCATGTTCCTGCCTGTGGCAACTGGCGCAGCTTTGTGATCCATCTTTAGAAAGCTTTTTCTCATAAAAAAGCATACGGCCCAATTTTACGCCTTGTACAGTTAAGGTGTTGTCGGCATTTATATTGGGCGGTGGAAATGCTCCGTAATTCAAGGTGTAGGGCGTGCTGTCAAAAGTCACAGCCGGAGCCGAGGCGTCATCATCCTTACAGGATTGTGCTGCAATTGCCACCGCCAGGGTGCAAATTGCAAATGCTAGTATTTTCTTCATAATGCGCCCTCTTTACTGAACAACCAGTTTCTTGGTTTCAATAACTTTTCCTTGTTGGGAAAGGCTTATCAGGTAGAGTCCGCTTTTGGGAAGGTTCAGACTCACTTCTTGCATACCATCAATAACTTGCTGACTAATAACTTTTCCGGTTAAATCGGTAATGGTTACGGATGCATTTGAAAGTAGATTGCCCTCTAGCCTAAGCTTTGCAATACCTGTGGTAGGATTTGGCGCCATTGTAAATGCAGATTTACGCACTTCATTCAGCCCAACACTTGGTGAGCCTTTGGAAAATACTTCACTTCTGAAATTGGAAAGTAAAAGTGGGGCTTGCTGATCTTCACCATGGTAATTCAAATTTGCATCTATATCTATTTCCTTTGCCGCTTTTGTGTAATCAGCGTCAAGCGCGATGATAAGGTCGTTACCCATTTTATCTCCTGTAGTGGCGATGGGGCTTGTAGTTGCGAAGTTTTTATCTCCAAGGGCATGTAACTGCCATGCCTGATTCATGTTGATGCCTGTTAGTCCTTCAAAGGCTGCAAAGCGATAACCTGCGGCCCAGCCCCAGTGCATGGAGGGTGATTGAAATGAAAGTGCATGGCCTGGAGGGTAAAGCGCAATATCCGAGTGATTTTTTGAGGCGTCAATACCAATTCCAAACTCTATGGATTCGAGGGTAGTGAAGCTGAAATTCCCTAAAAATTTGTTAACTGGTTTTCGGGCGTCCACCATAATGAAGGTGTCGTTTAAAATAGTGCTTTGGCCACCGTCATAGGTGAGTTTTATCTGTGAGATGTAGTAGTACATCCGGGTAACCTGAAAAGTATCGCCCCTATTATTTGATACGGTGGTGAGAGTGTCAAAATCCGCATTACCCAACTTGTGGTTTATTTTAAGATAAACATCCTGCTGCGCCTGCAGGCCAATGGTGGTAAGGATTGTAATTAGAAAAGTATATATGTTTTTCATTGTATTCAAAATTTAAAAAGGGAATAGTAAAGATACGAGAGTGCCTAATACACAAAACACCCTATCGGCAAACAAATGTGCCGGGGTGGTAACTTCTTTCTAAATCAGGAATGATTGATTCAAGACGGGGATGTCTGGCTTTAAGAGCGGTGGTTTGTAGTTGAGGTAATGATCAACAGCTGACTCATGGCTGCTAAACAGTTCAACGTAAGCAAAAACATTTGGTAAATTAAATGCCGAGTCGGGGGATAAATCAATATGGAAAAGATTGACAGGCGTGTCAATGTCCAGGCCTTTCACTACAAACTGCTCATCTTCGCAGCAGTTTTTTTTGTCCTCCTTATTTTCCTTTTTATGAAAGGGGCAGGAGGCCATCATGTCTCCATCCTTTGAGGAATGGTTGCAAGGTGTGGCTTCTCCAAACAAGGCCAGGCTTTTTAGCTCCCCACCACAAAAGTGAGTGCCAATGCTAAAGCTCATAGAGCTAAGCAATACCTGAAAGGCGATTAATATGGAAATGAAGGGCTTCATGTTTCCACAAATTAAAGCAAAAATTCTATACTCCGAATTGATTTCAAACTCCTTAGTGTATACGAAATATTAAAATTGGATGGTGAAAAAGAATATTTTAGGTTTGACCAATAGCAAAAAAGTAAGGATGGAACTAACAAGCGACCCGAGAGTAAAGGAAGTTTTTGATAATTACCCAAAATCGGTGCAAAAGCAAATGCAACACCTTAGGAAACTGGTGTTGGAGGCGGCCACTGCAATTGATGGTTTGGATAAACTGGAAGAAACCTTAAAGTGGGGTGAACCCAGTTATCTAACCAAACACGGCAGTACATTGCGCATGGATTGGAAAGAGAAAACGCCTGATCAGTTTGCGGTTTACTTTAAATGTACATCCCTTTTGGTACCAACCTTTAAAACCATCTACAAACACCAATTTACTTTTGAAAGCAATCGGGCCATAGTATTTAAGCTCGATGACCAAATTCCTGAGGCCGAATTGAAGCATTGTATATCATTGGCCCTAACTTACCATAAGGTAAAAAAGTTGCCACTGCTGGGGGCATGAGTGAAACATACCCGCCAAATCGGTTTGATTATGTCGATACTGGTCTAATGGAAATATGAGTATGGATTGGAGAAATTACATTTAAGCTAACGATGGGGTTTTATTGGGAAAGCCCACGATTAAGGGGACGCGAATTTCCGTTGAGCATATCGTTGAACTGCTTGCTCAAGGCTGGTCAGAAAAACAAATCCTTGAGAATTATCCAAGGTTGACATCCGAGGTCTTAAAGGCTTTAAGGAAGTATAACTAACGCTTAATCAATATTCGACCCCTGAATTACAATTAGGTGGCCTTACAACAGAATTACTCTTTCTCCAATTGAATTACAACTAAACGTCACCCAAGGAATTACCCCTATTTTTGCCGCCAAATTTCCTTCCCATGCAAATGACCTGGCTCAATTGTTTTACTTCTGACCGATTTGGAATGATGCCCGAAACGGAGCATATCCGTTCGCAGTTTGAGCGCGATTATGACCGTATTATTTTCTCTTCTGCTTTTAGAAGGCTCCAAAACAAAACTCAGGTTTTTCCACTGCCCGAACATGTGTTTGTTCACAACAGGCTTACACACTCCTTGGAGGTAGTGAGCGTTGGTCGCTCCTTGGGGAAGATAGTGGGTGATGCCTTGGCCAAACTACCTGAAGTAGCTTCAAATCCCGATGCAAAGGATTTTTATGAAAATCAATTGAAAAATGTGATTTCAGCGGCCTGTCTGGCTCATGATTTGGGAAACCCTGCGTTCGGACATTCTGGCGAAGAAGCTATTAGCAAGTACTTCATAGATAAGGAAGCTGATGCCGATTTTAAGAACCGCTTTAATGCGGATGAATGGCTGGATCTGGTGAACTTTGAAGGGAATGCCAACGCACTTCGGATTTTAACCAAACAGTTTAATGGCAGGCTGAAAGGTGGTTACAGGTTAACATACCCCACATTAGCCAGCATCTTAAAATACCCTTGTGAATCTGCCGGAAGGCAAAAACCGGGACCAAAGCATCGCAGTAAGTTTGGTTTCTTTCAGGAGGAAAAGGAAACATTTTTGGAAATCGCCAAAAAACTGAATCTGAAGAAGGATTCGGATAAACCGCTTTCGTACTTCCGCCACCCCTTTGTGTATTTGGTGGAAGCGGCAGATGATATCTGCTACAGCATTATAGATTTTGAGGATGCGCACCGCCTGGGTATACTTACTTATAAGGAGGTGAAATCTGCCTTTATGGGTATTATAGAAAAGGATCCAAAGGAAAATATTGATCGTGTAAAAAGTAATCTCAGGAAACTGAAGGCTGACCCCAATGAAGCTATTGCTTACTTGAGAGCAAAGTCTATCAATTACCTGGTGCAGCGCTGTGCTAATGTTTTTATCCAAAATGCGGAGGCTATTTTAAATGCCGATTTTAAGGACGCATTGCTGGATAATTGCGTGGGCCTGGAAGTTCCGTTGAAGCATATTCAAAAAGAGTCAGTAGCGCGTATTTACAATCACGAAAGTGTGGTGAAGATTGAGTTGGCGGGCTTTAAAATTATGAGCGGCCTTATTGAAGATATGGTGGAAGCGGCCTTATTGCCGGGAGATAAAAGGCAGAACCGCCATAAGAAACTATTAAACCTTATTCCTTACCAAAACCGTTTCCGCGAAAGCGATACCGACTACCAAAAGGTGATGAGCATACTGGACCATGCCTCGGCCATGACGGACAATTTCGCGCTTAATCTTTACCGTAACCTGAGAGGAATTTCAGTGCCATCTATTTAATATATTTCCACTTTTTGAATCTTTGAGTACCCCATAGCGGACCTTTGAGAAATAAACATTCCGCAAAGTTGTACGAAGAAGCAAAAGCTGCTCAAAGAAAGATTAAACACTTTATCATCACTTTCGTTAGAAACTAAAAAGAAACAATGACACATCTCAAAGAGGGCGACAAAGCCCCGGACTTTAAAGCCAAAGATCAATATGGTAAGGATTTGAACCTACAGGATTACCGAGGTAAAAAGGTGGTTCTTTATTTCTATCCAAAAGATGATACCCCCGGCTGCACCACCGAGGCTTGCAACTTTAGAGACAACTACCAGGAAATACGCAATGCAGGTTACGCAATAATTGGTGTAAGTGCTGATGACGAAAAGAAACACCAGAAGTTTACCGATAAATATGAATTGCCATTCCCGCTAATTCCCGATACTGAAAAGGAAATTATTAAAGCCTATGGCATTTGGGGCGAAAAGAAATTTATGGGTAAGGTTTACGATGGCATCCACCGCACCACTTTTGTAATTGATGAAAAAGGAATTATTGAAAAGGTAATCACCAAAGTGAAAAATAAGGAGGCTACAAAGCAGGTGTTGGAGGGGTAATGTAGGTGCGCTGATTTCGCAGATGAGCGCTGATTCATTTAAATGGAATTAGGTCGTTCTGCTTCTGCTTTAATAACTTCATTTCTCACCGTTAGAAACCTTCTTAAGTAATTGGTTAAAACCCATTTATTGAAAAGCCTACCCAGAAAACCTAGCGGAGATTCAAATTCAAGAATGTCAGTCATTAAGGTAATAGACTCCATTTCCTGAAAACGATGCTCGTGGCGAAAGGATTTAAAAGCACCTTTTGTCATTTCATCCACAAAGTAGTTGAGCTGCTCAAATTCAGTAATCTTTGAGGTATGCGTAAGCCAAATGCCAAAATGCTTTGCGCGCCAGGTTACCGATTCACCTAAGCCTATTAATCCGGAAGTCTTTCCGGCAATGGCCTCTTCTTTTGTTTTTTGAGAAGAGAGCTTATGCAAATCAATGTCTCGTGAAAGGTCAAATACCCTTTCTATTGGGGCGATTATTTTGGTTAGGAGTTTTATTGTTGGCATTGCAAATACGGTTAGTCACCCTTCAAACTCCCCTCAAGGGGAGATAGCTACACGAAGCGCTATAAAGGAAGTGGGAAAAAAACTATCCCTTGTTCAACAGTTGAAACCTTAAAAGAACGGAATGGCCCAAATCCCCCCTTGAGGGGGGCGCAGGGAGGTGATTTAGAATCTGTGAAAATCCGTGTAATCTGTGGCTAACCAATCCGCATTTACCTACTCAATCACCACCACTAAATCATCTTGCTTTACCATAGTATTGGCTTCAAGCTCAATGTGCGTTACTTTTCCATCTTTAGGCGCCACTACCGTACTTTCCATTTTCATGGCTTCAATTACAAACAGGGGAGTGTTTTTGGTTACTTCCTGACCTACCTCTACCAATATTTCTATCAGCTTGCCTTGCAGCGGAACACCAATCTCGCCTTCTTTCTCAGCCTTGCGATTGCTTTTTACATCCACATTTAGGGAAAGGTCTTTTACATCCACATGGCGGTTTTGGCCATTCAACTTAAAGTACACCTGGCGCACTCCATTTTCATCGGCAGCCGTAACATTAAGGAAGCGAACAATAATGGTTTTACCAGGGGCAATGTCCACCAGTATTTCCTGATTCTGCTTCATCCCATAAAAGAAGGCCAAAGTGGGGATGCGCCATACTTCACCATTTTCAAGGTTAAAGTCGTGGTAATCCTTAAATACTTTGGGGTAAAGCTGGTAGCTAAGAAAGTCTAAGAAGTTGCGTTGTTGTCCAAATTCTTCCTGAAATTCAGCAAATTCCTTATCAAAGTCTACAGGCTCCAAATGTGCATTCGGACGATCAGAAAAACCTACTTCATCCTTCAATACCAACTTTCGCATTTGCTCAGGGAAACCGCCAGTCGGCTGACCAAGGTCTCCTCTAAAAAAGCTAATTACCGTATCAGGGAATGAAATGTCCTGGCCCTTTTGCAGGATGTCTTCTCGCGTATAACCGTTGGTGGTCATAAACATGGCCATGTCGCCCACCACCTTGCTGGAAGGGGTCACTTTTACCAAATCGCCCATAAGCTCATTGGCAATGCGGTAATTGGTTTTTATTTCTTCAAACTTGTGCTCAATGCCCAGTCCCCGCGCTTGCGGACGAAGATTAGAGTATTGTCCTCCGGGAATTTCATGGTCATAAACCGAGGCATTTCCAGCCTTCATTTCTGATTCAAAGGGGTAATACCATTCGCGAACATCCTCCCAATAATTAGAGAATTCATTTAGCTTTTTGAGGTCAAGGCGTTGTTCGCGCTCATGGCCCTGCATCATAGCTACAATGGAGTTGAAGTTAGGTTGAGAGGTAAGTCCACTCATAGAACCTAGCGACACATCTATTGCATCCACTCCGGCCTCAATAGCTTTGAGGTAAGTGCTGGATTGAATACCGGCAGTGTCATGCGTGTGCAAGTGGATAGGAATATCCACGGCTTTACGCAGTTCACGAACCAGCGTTTCGGCAGCATACGGTTTTAGCAAACCTGCCATATCCTTAATTCCTAATATGTGCGCGCCCATGTCCTCAATCTGGCGCGCCATATCGAGGTAATATTGTAAGGTGTATTTGGTGAGCTTTGGGTTGCTGATATCTCCGGTATAGCAAAGGCATACTTCTGCCAGTCCATTGGTGCGCTCACGCACAGCTTGCGTAGAAACCTTAAGGGATTCTGTCCAGTTGAGGGAATCGAAAATCCGGAAGATATCCACTCCGTTTTCCCATGACTTTTCAATAAATTTTTCCACCAGATTATCGGGATAGGCTTTGTATCCAACGGCATTAGAAGCACGAAGCAACATTTGCGTAAGCACATTGGGCATGGCTTCACGCAACAGTTGCAAGCGCAGCCATGGGTCTTCCTTCAAAAAGCGCATGCAAACGTCAAAGGTGGCTCCGCCCCATATTTCCATAGAGAAAATCTCGGGGTGGCTTTTGGCAAAGCTTTCGGCTACAGTCAATAAATCCTTGGTTCTAACCCGTGTGGCTAAAAGCGATTGATGTGCATCACGGAAGGTTGTATCTGTGTATAAAATTTGTTTTTGTTCGCGCATCCATTCCGCGAAGGCGGTAGGGCCTAACTCGGTAAGCAGGTTTTTGGTGCCGGGAGTATGGGCGCTGTGGCGGTCATAGTCTGGTATTTTTGGGAAGCGGAAAGTTTTGGAAGGGTCGATGTATTTTACATCGCTATTACCATTTACGGTAACGTTAGCAATGTAGTTTAGGGTGCGGGTTCCACGATCTCGCGTTTGCTGAAACTGCAACAGCTCGGGGTGGTTTTGAATAAAGCTTACCCGTTGATCGCCACTTTTAAAAACTTCGTGGCCAATTACATTTCTCAGAAATTGGATATTGGTTTTTACCCCACGTATTCTAAATTCGGTAAGGGTACGCTCCAAACGCTCGGAAGCTCCTGCGAGGGTTCGGCCCCAGGCGGAAACCTTTACCAGCATGGAATCGAAAAATGGAGAAATACGAACGCCAGGGTAGGAGCTGCCCTCATCCAGCCTGATGCCCATGCCCGCAGCATTTCTATAGGCGATTATGGTGCCGTAATCTGGCTTAAAGCCATCCTGGGGATTTTCCGTAGTAATACGGCATTGTATGGCAAAGCCATTGATTTTTACATCATCCTGACTTCTAATAAAAATAGATGGATCCGAAAGTGGCCTGCCATCAGCAATATGAATTTGAGAGCGGACAATGTCGATACCGGTGATTTCCTCCGTAATGGTATGCTCTACCTGTATGCGAGGATTTACCTCTATAAAGAAGATATTCTCATCCTCATCTACCAAAAACTCTACGGTACCGGCATTGCTATAGCCCACTTCGCGGCCAATGCTCAGGGCATATTCATAAAGTTTATCACGGGTTACTTGCTGAAGTCCGGTACTAGGGGCCACTTCCACTACTTTTTGAAACCTCCGTTGTACGGAGCAATCTCTTTCATAGAGGTGCACCAGATTACCATGCAGATCTCCTAAAAGCTGTATTTCAATGTGCTTTGGGTTTTCTACAAATTTTTCGATGAAAACAGTTCCATCACCAAAGGATTTAAGGGCTTCATTGCTGGCTTCCTTGTAAGCAGCTTTCAGGTCTTCGGAAGAACGTACCACACGCATTCCGCGGCCACCACCTCCAGCGGCAGCTTTTAATATTACGGGGAAACCGATACGCTGAGCGGCCTCCATGGCAGCCTCGGCAGTTTTTAAATCATTGGAATCTTCTATTACCGGAACATTGGCTTTACGAGCTACAACCTTAGCCTTTATCTTATCGCCAAGGCGCTCCATTACCTCCGGTTTGGGGCCGATAAAAATAATGCCTTCTTCACCACACCTGCGCGCAAAGGTTACATTCTCCGAAAGGAAACCGTAACCAGGATGTATGGCATCGGCATTTTTCTTTTTTGCCAAAGCAATGATTTCCTCAATATCGAGGTAAGGCTTTAGTGGTTCGTCATCTTCACCAATCTGGTAGGCTTCATCAGCTTTATAGCGGTGTAGTGAGTAGCGGTCCTCATAAGTATAAATGGCAATGGTGCGAATGTTGAGTTCAGATGCGGCACGGAATACACGTATGGCAATCTCACCGCGATTGGCCACGAGCAGGCGTTCAATTTTTTTCATGAAAGGTTGGAATTATTGAGAGGAGTTTTGTGCTTTTTCAGGATTAAATGTTTGATGGTGAGAAAGGTACAAATTCTGTTGAAAATATTATACCTACATAATATTTTCAACAGAACTTTTAAATAAACTCCTGAACCTCAAATGAAAATACTTGCTTTAATGTTTTACGTAAAAAGGAAGTGTGTTTAAAATTTCTCCGGATTGAGCATTGAATAGTTGCAGAAAATAGATGCCGGAGCTTAAAATTGAGGTGCTTAACTTAAAATTTTCATCAGCTTGTCCTTGCAAAATGATTTTTCCGCTACTCTCTAAAACAGCGTATTGCACAGGATGATCAATCTCTACATTTAAGACATCAGAGGCGGGATTTGGGAAAAGGGATATTGAAGGCAGTTGCTGTTTAGCAATACCTAAGGTAGAGCGGAGAGCTAGGCAAGCAGTATCGTTTAATGCAGATACGTCATTTAAAATTCCGTTGAGGTAAATGCAGAGGTCATAGTTTCCGGAAGTGCTGGGCGTCCAGCTTTGGCTGAAGGTGTGTTTGGCTGAATCTCCGGCCAGTATAGTGCCGCTATAAGTTTCAGAAACAGCCGGGCCGCCATTCACCTCATAGCTAAGGTCAAAGTTCAAAAGATCAACCGTCCCCACATTTTTTATCCATGCCTCCACGGTGAAGGCATTATTGATAGTATCGTTGGCTTTTACTCCGCTAATGCGGGAAATGCTTCCGTCCACCACACTGCTTTTTAGTGAAAGATTATCCACCCTAAGGGAAGAAAAAAGGCAATTGACGCCTGGTACAACAGTAGGGTCAGAAGCGTAGAAAACTACTGTAATTGAATCAGCAGTAGTATTTGGAACAATATAGGTGATAGGGACGCTAAATGCGGTGTAACTAGCAGCAGTAGCCGATAAAGTGAGTGAGTTAAGGGCAAGGGTGTCGCGCTTATTGGTGCTGCTGTTGTATTTAGACATTAGCACTGTTACCAGTCCGTCATAGCTGCCGTTAATCTTGTAATATCCCTCAAGTGCTGTTGGGTTGGAAGTTACCGGGCTTCCTCCTCCTGAAATATAGGAGGTTCTCACAGCATCAAAATTGAGTTTGGCTTTGCCATTTACCATAATTCCTATTACAGGAGTTTGTGCAAAGCCAAAGGGTGCGGTAATAATTTCGGCTGCAGACATACCCTTTTGTGGAGATGAACTTTGAGTGTGTGTGGTAATAACACTTGTAATATTATTTACCGCCACATTAGTGGAAGACCATGCGTAGGCCGAGTCTTTATTGTTGGCAGTGCGCGTCCAGTCTTCAAAATCCGGATTGCTGATTTGGGCAAAACTACTTAAGGCAAATATTGAAAGTAAGAGTACATGAGTAAATGTTTTTTTTAACATGTAATTGAGTTTAAAGTTAAAAATTAGGGTTCTCTATTGTCGCATTGCCTAATGATGGGGCGGGCTCAAAAAAGGCTGCGTATTTTTGAAAAATTATTTTAGAAATTTTTATAAGATGAATATCCAGCAATTATATACGGGCTGTTTGGCAGAAGCCGCATACTACATTGAATCTAATGGTGAGGTCGCTATTATAGACCCAATCCGCGATACGGACGGCTATATTGAAGAGGCTAAAAAGAATGGACATACCATAAAGTATGTGCTGGAAACGCATTTTCATGCAGACTTTGTTTCGGGTCATGTAGAACTTGCAAATAAGACCGGAGCAACTATTGTTTACGGCCCAAATGCCAATCCTGGTTTTGATTTCCGCTCGGTAAAGGATGGAGAACTATTGGAACTGGGGAAGGTGAAGTTTAAGGTGCTGCATACTCCCGGACATACCATGGAAAGTACAACTTACCTCTTGTTGGATGAGGAAGGGAAGGAGCACGCCATCTTTACCGGAGACACCCTCTTTATTGGAGATGTTGGTCGCCCGGATTTGGCGGTGAAAACGGATCTTACCCAGGCTGATTTGGCAGGGCATCTTTATGACTCCCTGCGGAATAAAATCATGACTCTTCCTGATGAAGTGATTGTTTATCCGGCCCACGGGCAAGGCAGTGCCTGTGGTAAAAATATGAGTAGCGAGCGCTCTGATACCCTTGGTAACCAAAAGAAATTTAATTACGCTTTGAGGGCGGATATGACTAAAGAAGAGTTCATTAAAGAACTTACTGCAGGTCTTACAGCGGCCCCTGCCTATTTTCCCAAAAATGTGGATTTAAACAGAAGTGGTTATGACCCTCTGGATGACATTATTAAAAGAGGAACGGTAGGCTTGCCTCCGGGCGAATTCAAGGAAAAAAGCGAGCAGCCCGGAACACTAGTGCTTGATGTACGTGCCACCGCAGAGTTTGCGGAAGCACATATTCCAGGTTCGGTATTTATAGGTATTGATGGTGGTTTTGCCCCCTGGGCGGCAACCTTAATTGAGGATTTAAAAACCCCACTTTTGATAGTGGGTGATGAAGCCCGTATTGAAGAGGTGCTTATCCGCCTGAGTCGTGTTGGTTTTGATAACCCGCTTGGTTATTTGCTTGGTGGAATGGAGGGCTGGAAGAATGATGGCTTTGCCACTGAGAGCATGGAAGAAGTGGAAGCTGAAGATTTGGCTGCTCACTACGCTGATTGGAAAGACCAAACCATTGATGTGCGCAAGCCGGGAGAATATGCAGCATCGCATATTGCAGATATCCCCAATAAGCCACTTGACTTTATTGCCGTGAATAAAGCGGATTATAGTCCAGAAGCTAAATACTACTTGCATTGTGCGGGAGGCTATCGCTCTGTAATTGCTGCTTCCATTCTTCAAAAAAGCGGAGTGAAAAATGTAGTGAATGTAAAAGGTGGTTTTGGAGCAATTAAAAATACCAGTTTGCCGTTGATTAGCGAGCTTCAGGAGGCCTGATTTCTCTTTATCTGGATAATAATTGGAGCCACAGCTAAATAGGTTGTGGCTTTTTTATTAGGTCATAGTTAGAATGAAAAAGTATATGCTTTTAATATTGGTTTTTCTCATATCGTTCGGGCTGTATGCGCAGAAAGCACGCATGCGGGTTTATCTTGTTCCCGGCCAGGGGGCAGATTATCGGCTGTTCAACAATCTTCACCATGGAAATGATTTAGACACCATTCATGTAATGTACTCTATCCCCGAAAAGGGAATGAGCATGGCAGAATATGCAAAACTGTTGGCTGTGCAAATTGATGCCTCTCAACCTTTTGCAATTATTGGAACTTCGCTGGGAGGGATGCTGGCAGTTGAGATGAATGATTTCCTCCATCCTGAAAAAGTGATTGTAATAAGTAGTGCGAAATGCCGTGATGAGTTGCCCGGCAGGTACAAGTTTCAAAAGGCCATATCCATTTATAAGCTCTTTACAGGAAGGGGAATTAAGCTTGGAGCGCGAATTATGCAGCCAATTGTAGAGCCTGATAGAAGAAAAGAGAAGGAAACTTTTAAGGCCATGCTCAAGGCTAAAGATCCAAAGTTTATGAAACGTTCTGTTTCCATGATTATAAGCTGGGAGCGAGAGGAGTATGGTGAAAATCTTATCCATATACATGGTGATAGCGATCATACCCTTCCTCTTAAAAATGTAAGGTGTAATCATGTTATTGCCAATGGTTCGCACATGATGACCCTAACAAGAGGTGATGAAATATCAGAGTTGCTAAAGAACCTGATTTGTACAAGTGAGTGACTTTTGTCACCACTTGTGTAAGTGCTACAGTCTAATTTAGTCTATTAAAAAGGAAAGACTATGGAAGATATCACCACTTTGGAGCGGCTAAAATATAATCTCAACCTTGGTCCGGGATATGAAGGATACTCGGGTTTGGTTGAGGCTATCCATCTGTCGGAGGCGGAGCTCGAAAAAATGTGCAAGTGGCAGGAAGATCGCTATACGCGAATTCGGGTATATGATACTGAGAGTTTGGAAGCGGTAATTACATGTTGGCCTGCCGGTTCTGAAAGTCCCATCCACAACTATGATCTAAATCAGGGGTGGATCAAGGTTTTGAAAGGGGAGCTTTTTTTAGAGTACTACAGGTTGTTTAGCACAGAAGTACAAGCCTACGGCAAAAAGGAAATTAAAGAGGGTGAATATGCCTATCTCAATGATGGATTAGGATATCACCGTTTCGCCAATAGGGGAGATCAACCCGCCATTGCTCTTCATCTATATTCTGATAAAATCACGAAGTGGCATAAGTATAATGAAGAAACCGGTTTGGTGGAGCTGGTGGAGGTAACGTGTGATTTAGAATTGGATTAGCCCTCTTAGGTTACAAATGTTACAGCAGCCTTTTGAAGTATTGACCATCTTTGCCTATTCAATTTAAATAGATAGTAATGGGACTGTTTTCAATATTTTCAAATAAGTCAAATAAAATTAAGGAGTTTAATGAGCGTGGTGCCGTGGTGGTGGATGTTCGATCTCCGGGTGAGTTTAAAAGCGGCCATGTAAAAGGCTCCAAAAATATTCCCCTGCAAAATGTTAGCAGCAAAGCTGCTGAAATGAAAAAATGGGGCAAGCCGGTAATCTTTTGCTGTGCTTCAGGTATGCGAAGTGCCCAGGCTTCATCACTGCTAAAGCGTGAAGGCTTGGAATGTATGAATGGCGGAAGCTGGCAGAAAGTAAAAAGTAGCCTCTAGGGCTACTTTTCATTATAATTGAGTGTCATCACGAGTTTTTCGTTATCAAAAAAGTCGATGCCACCACCGCCTCCATCTTCTAAAGCGTGAAAGGTCCAAAAGAAGATTTCGTAATCTTCCGGAAGGTTTAGGTCTTCATCTACAATTCGGATTTCATAAACCTCGTCAGTGGCCAGTATTTCAGCGGGAAAAACGACAAAGGTTGGCAGTGAGCCGGCATTGTTCTCTGTGCCTGTGCTGAATTCCCAAAAACTGGAGGAGCGTCTTTTAATATCCACCCTAAGGTCGGGTGGGCTATTGTCTGGGTCATAATTAAGTGCCGGAAGTTGTGCAACTTCTACCAACTTAAAATAGCGGTTTGTGCGCGGAATGTCATCATCAGTTTCGCAGGCAAACAGGGCAAATATTAAAAGTAGGGGTGATAGTCTTTTCATGGTTTATGTTTTGTTGGCAAAACCAAAAATAAGGCCATTCCTCCAAAGTGCTTTATTCAATAGGGTTTAAAGGCTATTCTTCATCCTCCAATACTTCCTCTTCATCCATGTCTTTTGCCTGGGTAACTATGCGGCCATCCGCATAAAACATGGTTTGTACTTCAGAGTCTCCATTATCTAAATCAAACTGGTACATTACATCACCGTTGGCGATCTCTACCATGTTTACTTCTGTAACCGTATAGTTTTTATACTTTTCAGCAACGGCCTTACGTACTGCTTCGGGCGCCTTTTTAATGTCAATTTCAGTATTGGTGCCAAGCCAAGTGCCCTCCTCATCATATACCACTTCCACTTCGCGCTCACTTACTTCAAACTCGGCTTGCCATTGGCTGTCATCCGTTTTTACCCACTCCACCTTTTTTATTTTAGGATATTTTGCTTTAAAGGCAGCCGTTACTTCATCGGGCGCAGACTCTTGAGCTTGCAATGCTATGCCGGATAAAAGTGCAAATACTAATGAGAATAATACTTTTTTCATTTTAAAAAGCTGTTTTGGTTATCAATCAAATTTAATCTTTCGCATGTTTGCTTTTTCATTTCTGAGCAAAGATTTAATGGGCTGGTTCCCGTTTGATTTTTATCGCCAATCTATAAGTTGTAATAATTATAAAATATGGTTCAGTTCCTTTTGCTGGTAGGATTAATTGGGGTTATTGGATGGTACTTAGGCAAGCATCTTAACAGGCGAAAACCTCTAAGTAACGAGGAGGTGCCAGAGAATATCTCAGGGATTTTAAAAGGCAGGGTGCTTTTTTATTCGCGATTGAGTAAACCGGATCAACGGGATTTTGAAAAACGGGTACACAAGTTTCTATCTCAGGTAAGTATTAAGGGGGTGGGTGTAGATGTAAATGATGAAGATCGGGTATTGGTAGGGGCCGGAGCTATTATTCCTGTTTTTGGATTTCCGGAGTGGGAATACTCCAATCTTAATGAAGTGCTGCTTTATCCCAATTCCTTCAATGAAAATTTTGAGACAAGTGGGAATTCACGGAATATTTTAGGCATGGTAGGCTGGGGTTATATGAATGGAACCATGACCTTGTCTAAACCATCCTTACATCTTGGTTTTAGTAATAAAACCGATAAGATGAATGTGGGTATTCATGAATTTGTACACCTCATAGATAAACTGGATGGCGCCACTGATGGGGTGCCTGATTACGTGATGGATAAGGCCTACGCCATGCCATGGCTGGAAATGATGCACAAAGAGATGGAGCGGATGCGGGAGGATGAATCGGATATCAATCCATACGGGCTAACCAATGAAGCCGAGTTTTACTCTGTGGCGAGCGAGTACTTTTTTGAACGGCCGGCATTGTTTAAGAGGAAGCATCCCAGATTGTATGAAGCTTTAAGTACGATTTTTAAACAAGATCCGGCCAAAAAGTAACAGGGCCAAAGAGTATTTCCAACTCCTGGCTCCCAATTGGCTGCCAACATCCGGCAAGCTTTCGTAAAATTGTGCTCTTAATTAAAATGCTCGGTCATACTTAAAATTTCGGCTTACATACTATTTATATTCTTAACCCTGTTTCAGTCAACGGGGCTTTACCTGGTGCACTCCATGCAGGTAGGGTTTGTACGCTATGAAATGAAGCAGCGCATAAAAAATGGTATTCCGGAAGAGCAAAGAGTAGTGATTAAGATTACTCCTGAAATTGAGAATGATGCAGAAGTGTTTACACGGATACATAGCCGTGAGTTCCGCTACAAGGGCGAGATGTATGATGTGCTTAGCTCAGAAACCAGTGGAGATACAATTTTATATACCTGTATTCATGATGTGAAGGAATCTGGATTGTTTAAGAATCTTGACAATATGGTTAGCTATCAATTGCATCATAATTCAAATGAAAAACATAATCGGGATCTTGCTCTGCACTTTTTTAGTCAACATTATTTAGCTCTTGATAATTTTCGCGCAAATGCCATAAGCACGCAGTTTTCTTCTGTCTACTCTTATAAGGATGAGCCCTCGCGTGGCTTTTTTGCAGAACTCTTCCGACCTCCGATTTGCTGATACTTTTTATGACACGGTTATTGCGCGCAATGCTTTGCGGGCATTATAATTTCTAATCACAAAATAGTAGTAAATAATACAAAATGAAGAATTTCATAATGATATTTCTCTGCGTTCTGGTGAGCGGTGTGCTACGCGCGCAAACCATCACTGTGAGAGATCAGTCGGATTTTCAACCCCTGGATGGGGTGATGCTCTCCGATAATCAAAATCACCTGGCCTTTACGAATGCCAAGGGACAGGTAAATATTTCAAAGTTTAAGGATTCAAAGGAGATCATCTTTAAGCTAATGGGCTACGAGAGTGTTACCTTAACTCATGCTCAGATCATAGCAGGTGATGGCGTGGTTTTTCTTAAAAACGATAAGCTTTCGCTGGATGAAGTGGTGATATCCGCTAACCGATGGGAGCAGAACAAAGCTGAGGTGCCCAACAAAATAGTGTCTGTAAACAGGAAAGACATTGTTTTACAGAATCCTCAAACCTCTGCGGATTTACTTGGGTTTTCCAATCAGGTTTTTATTCAAAAAAGCCAGTTGGGAGGTGGTAGCCCCATGATACGTGGGTTTTCCACCAACCGCCTGCTGCTCACGGTTGATGGGGTAAGGATGAATACGGCCATATTCCGTGGTGGGAATCTGCAGAATGTGATTTCCATCGATCCACTGGCTGTGGAAAGTTCGGAAGTGATTTTTGGACCAGGATCTGTGATTTATGGTAGTGATGCCATAGGCGGTGTGATGAGCTTTTACACTCTGGAGCCTACGCTTTCAGCAAATGATGAGGTTTCCGTTACCGGAAGTGCACTTACGCGATATTCTTCCGCCAATAGCGAAAGAACGGGACACTTTGATATAAACCTTGGCTGGAAAAAATGGGCATCTGTTACCAGCTTTAGCTATTCTGATTTTGGAGATCTTAAAATGGGCTCCAATGGCCCGGATGATTACCTGGTGCCGGTTTATGTTTCCCGTGCCGATTCTACCGACATAGTTGTTGATAATCCTGATCCTGAGGTGCAGACGCCTACGGGTTATGATCAGTTTAACCTGATGCAGAAAATCAGGTTTAAACCAAATAAAAACTGGGATTTTACCTATGGCTTTCATTATAGTACCACTTCAGATTATGCCCGCTTTGATCGTCATCGCAGAACGCGAGATGGACATCCCCGCTATGGAGCATGGTATTATGGACCACAGGTTTGGATGATGAATAGTTTGAGAATTGACAACAGTTCGTCCAATGCCATCTACGACAATGTGAGTTTCAATGTAGCCTATCAGCAGTTTGAGGAAAGCCGAAACAGTAGAAACTTCGGGAAAACCAATCTGGAAACCAATACAGAAAAGGTGGATGCCTATTCCGTTAATCTCGATTTTGAGAAAGGGGATGAAAAGCCACACCGTATTTTTTATGGTTTTGAGGCGGTGCTCAATGAGGTTCAATCCACAGGTGAGGAGGTAGATATTTACACCAAGGCAACGAGTCCCCTTGCGCCCCGTTATCCGGATGGATCAAACTGGAGCTCTTATGCCGCCTACTTTAGTTATGAGTATGTGCCAAGTGATAAATGGGCAGTGCAGGCCGGGGCTCGTTATAATGCTTTTGCTATTTCTGCCAGTTTTGATGACCCTGCCTATAGCTATCCTTTTCAGGATGCTGATCTTAATGCCGGTGCCCTTACGGGAAGTTTGGGGACGGTATATAGCCCAAGCAGCAGTTTAAAGATCAGAGCCAATATTTCCACGGGTTTCCGTGCTCCTAATATTGACGATGTGGGTAAGCTTTTTGAATCGGTAGAGCAGGCGGTAGTAGTGCCTAATCCAAACCTGAAAGCGGAGTACGCTTATAATGCGGAGTTAGGAATAGCCAAGGTCTTTAACCGGGTGTTGAAAGTAGATGCTACGGCTTATTACACTATTCTTCAGGATGCCCAGGTGCGAAGGGAGTTTACATTAAACGGGCAGGACAGCATTATGTACAATGGCGAGATGAGTCAGGTGCTGGCTATCCAAAATGCTTCAGAAGCACGGGTGTATGGTGTACAGCTAGGTGTTGAAATCAAGTTGCCCTCTGGTTTTGCTTTCGAGTCTGTATATAACTTCCAAAAGGGAGAAGAGGAATTGGAAGATGGTACTACAGCTCCCTTGCGCCATTCGGCACCGGGCTTTGGAACCACGCATCTTACTTTTACCCAAAACCGCCTGAGACTGGATTTATATGCCAACTATAATGAAGAAGTGGCTTATGACGATCTCGCCCCCTCCGAACAGGAAAAAACTGAGATTTATGCAGCTGATGGAAATGGAAATCCCTATTCACCGGCCTGGTACACGCTAAACTTTAAAAGCAGTTATCAGATAAACTCTCATTTTCAGGTTACGGCAGGTTTAGAGAATATGACCGATCAGCGCTACTTGCCCTATTCATCGGGGGTGGTAGCTGCAGGCCGTAATTTTATTTTAGGAGTTAAGGCTACCTTTTAGAAACAGAATTTTTTTATGCTCATAAAGAAGCCGCCACGTTTTTTACTTGGCGGCTTTTACATTAAGTAGTTTATTGCTGCATCTTGAGATTGTAATCTACAGAGTGTTTACCTGATCCGTAAAGGGTAAAGAAAAGGCAGAGCATCAATACCAATAGTGAGGCAAATAAATTGCCCACATCCATAACTCCAACAAAGTTGACGAGTACAGCGCCTATAAGCACCGGAATTTGTGCGATGGTGGCCCAGCGGGTAAGCAACCCAAAAATGATGAGGATGCCACCAATAAGGTGGGCGGGAGCAACGTAATGAATCAAAATCATAAAGCCGGCAAAGTCTTGCAGAGGAGCTGCAGCATCGGCCAGCACACGACTGCTTCCTAAAAACAATACGCCTTTAATGAGTAAAAAAATACCCAACCCGATGCGCAGCAAGTCGAGTGGGTAATAGCTGTGGGCATTGGCCCATTTGTTTAACGATTTAATTGTAGCCATAACCTAAGTGTTTTAGACATAGGAAAGTACAAAAAATCAAGGGCCTTGTCAAGCACTTGTTCTTCCTGAATGGCAGAAAGTGTTAGTTAATGGTATAAATAATAGAAAGCTTGGCAGCCCAGTTTTCGTGCTCATTAGGCAGCGTGTAGGGGCCGTAGCGGTAAAAGGCACCTGCTCCAAAACCAATGTATCCTACTTTAAAGAAATCAATATGTAGGATGTTGGAAATGATAACACCACTTTCATAATAGCCTTTTTCAAGGGTTTTAAAATCTATGTTTTGATGGTAGGGGGTATTACTCATTGTCCCAAAGCTCATCGCGTGGTTAATAGAGATTTCTGGCTGAAACCAGTTGGTGCGGAAAAGCAATGAACCAAAATTATGGTTTAGGAATAGTGAAACATACTTATCGGCAAAAAACTCATTAAACCGCATGGTTTGAAAGGAGTTTTTATTAACGATAGAGATAGCCGGATTGTAGGAGGTACGGTTGCTAAACAGCATTTGATAGGGTAAAGACTGATCCACATATCCCGCTTCGATTCTGGTGTCTAAAAATCCCCAGCCCCTAAGGTAGCGGTAGAGCCAGGCCCCTACTTCCACTTTATTGTAGTTGAAGTTTCCTCCTAAAACATCATCAAAGCCTTTGGCATATTTCACCATTACCACAGGGTAATCACTACCAGCGGATATCTGATGACCGAAGTTAGAGGTTATCATTTCCTTATAGGCCCATCTCCACTCCAGGTTGGCTTCGGTAAAATTGAAATTGCCACTTGGCGCAGCGCCAGCATCGCTGGTGTTGAAGTACTTATAGTCGTTGTTGGTGAGTAGGTCAAACTTTCGGGCACCTAACTCCAAAGTCATAAATGTTGCCAAACGGGTTTTGTAGGTAAGTGAGACCTCTCGTTTGCGGTCCATGTGATTGGCCCAAACCTCTGTCCAAAAGTTGGTGTTGTAATAATAGGGGATGTTTACCACACCAGGTTGCACTACATCATCACTGTAGTCTAATGTTATTTTGTGGTCCTTTTTCCAGTTAAAGAAGTACTCAGCAGTACCGCCATATTTCCAGGTCTTGTCAGTAAAGCCATAGCCATAATAACCTCCAAAGCGTATTTTTTTGGAGAACTGCGAATTGGTGTAAACTCCTGCTCCAAGCCTCAATCCTTCATAGCCTGTATAGGCTATGAACTTGTTTACCTTAAGTTCTAATTTGCCTACAGTGAAATAGCCTCGGTAAATATTTCTTAGGCCGTTCATCATAAAATCAAACTTATAGCGCTCGCCTATACTGTCCATGTGGGCATAGGTTTTTGATTCTTTCAGATTTAACTCTGTAGGTCGGTATTTCTCCCAAAATTCATCGGTTACATCAGGCGCGCCAACGGCTAATTCACGTTTTACGTGATCAAACTGGCTATCGGGAATTGGGACATTGAGCTCTACACTATCCACATAAAGCTCGCTGTACACAAAACCGGGATCGTTGAAAAAAGGCATTTGCTCCAGCTGAAGTAGTATTCCCAAATCCATGGGAAACCAATTGCCATCTTCCAGCTGTTGGTAATGGTGTTCCATGGCAAAGTCAACGGTACTCTTGTAGTTGGGCTCTGCAAAAATGTACTCCATGGCCCAGCCATTGGTGTTGATGTGTATTTCGCCCTTAAGGCCCTCAAAGTTGGCGCCTATTCTTGGCTGGAAATACATGATGTAAGTGGAGTCTGTGCCCTTTATTACTGTATCCTGAAGGATGAAGAAATAGCGTTTGTCGGAACCCTTGGCCAGGGGAGTGATATAAAATTCGGTAAGTACCTGAATTACGTCATCATATAGGCCGAAGTACTGAATGTTCTCAGCTCCAACGGCCATAATACTCTTTTTGAAACCACTGATTTTGGTTCCAATAATCTCTTCTTTAAAAAGATTAGGCTTTTTAAATCTGGTGCGCGAAACCGTTTCCGACATGAGCAGGTATCGGTGAGATAATACACTGGCAGTGTCCGATTCCATTAGTTTTAATTGTCTGCGGGCAGAAATCAGGGAATCTAGATTTCGGGTAAGTATGTTTTTGTTGTAGGATTTAAACCTATAGGAGTCGTACTTTTTAGGGTCATTATTATCCGCATTGGCAATAGCATTGCGGATGATTCTTAAGGCCGGATTTTCACCAGCCCTTACCACAGCTTCCTGCAAATTGGTGGTGAGAGCCTGCATCTCTATCTTTAATACCCCTGTTTTTGGGATATTGGCCAGGGTAATAGTCACAGGTTCAAAACCAATGGAGGTTATCTGCAGTTTTTCAATGAGGCTTCGGTCTTCAATGATAAATTTTCCATCTATATCGGTGGAAACGCCAAGGCTAAGTCTTGCGTTGTACAACACATTTACAAAGGGAAGTTCTTCCTTGGTATCCTTGTCTATTATTATTCCTTCCAGTTTTTGGCCGTTGGCCAGAAAAGCAAGAGCAAAAAGTAAAAGCGAGTAAAATTGTTTCATGGATTTATATGGTCCGAGCACATCTACTCAGTATCAGTTTTTTTATCGGAAGGCAAATTTAGGTTTTAATCCTTTTTTAAGGATATGATTTGTTTGTTGTGAAGAGCATGTAAGGCTGAAGTTAAATACAATCATGAAAAATGAAGAAAACGACAACTGTATTATGATATTTGCACCCTTTGTTAAACTAACCTTCTTATAGGATGTTCGATACTAATTTAAGTTCCATATCTCACGCTATTACTCACTTTATTGGCAATAAGCTCAAGGATGAGGAGCTGAGGTTAAGTACGGAGGAGTCCGTTTTTGATGAGCCTACACGCGCTATCATCTGGAAATATGTGATGTCGGCATTTAAACAGCCTGAGTTTTATCGGTTTACCCACGCTGCTGAACTTGATCTGAATAATGTATATACCATAGCTAAGGATATTTTCAAGGATCAGCAGGTTTTTATTAAACGTTCAACAGATTTGGCGGCATTGCTTCAGCAGCACTCACAGCATCCTCAGGTGAAGAGTGGGGAGCTGTTTATCATGTACTTCAAAAGACTCACATTTGGTAATGTGTCCGGAGATGCCATAGGGATTTTTAAATCGGAAAAAAAAGAACCTTTCCTGTTTACAGAAGAGCAGGACAGCATAATCGATATCCACAGTTTTCAGGGAATTAGCCCCAGTAAAGTAGATAAGGCCTGCCTTATTTTTAATGTAGATGAGGAGGATGGATATCAGGTTCTCTCCGTGGATAATCTGAATAAGGGAGAGGAAACCAAGTTTTGGTTTGAGGATTTCCTGAATATTAAACAACGATCAACCGAATATTCTAAAACGGCCGGAATCATCAATATCACTAAGGATTTTATTCTTAATGATCTTAATTCTGATGACCTGATGGATAAATCCGAGAAAATAGATTTACTCAATAAAACCAAGGAGTTTTTTAAGGAGAACGATGCATTTGATCAGGAGGAGTTTAGCGTACAGGTGTTTGAAGATAAAGGTGTGGCAGATCGCTTTAAGGCTTACACAGCCGAGAAAGATCGCGATGGTTTTAAGTATGATGATGGTTTTGATATCTCTCAGGAGGCCGTAAAAAACAAACAACGCGTTTTTAAAAGTGTGCTAAAGCTTGATAAGAACTTTAGTGTATATATACATGGAGATCGCACTAAGATTGAGAAGGGCACAGACGATAACGGACAGAAATACTACAAGCTGTTTTTTGAAGAGGAGAGTTAAGATTGCAATTTAATAGCCATAAACCGCAGAGTCGCTGTAATCTTGCGAAGTCCGTTGAATTTTCATTTTTTCATTTTTCAAAAAGATTACCGCTCCACGTACAAGTGAGTCTGTGGCGGTCATGTCTTCCGCATACACATCCACATTTAAATACTCAAAATGCAGTGTTGAAGTACTGTCATTAAAGCGCATTATTGCTTCACGATCTGCAAAATGAGGCACTTCAACCCTAAGATCACAGTCGCCTGATTCAGGTATTGTATCAGGAAAGCATATTTGCTTTGGAGAAGAACCAGACATGTCAATAATACTGGCTTTTTTGCCTATGGCACTGTAAAACCCTGCCGGTCTAACGGCTATGGTTTGTATTAAGAGATAGGCATTGCTGAAATTTGCTAACATGTGGATGGTGTCAATCGGGTAGATATAACCGGGCAAAGATCCTAAACGAAGGTTGTCTCTTGTCAAAATTTCAGATTCATAGATAGGATTGCAATAGGCGCCACAAGCTTCTCCTTCATAAACCACAACTTTGTACAGTGAGTCGGGAGTGTATGATACGGAGATGCCGTACCACGTCAGGCGATTTTCATAGTAAAATAGGCTGTCCATGTACTCTTGAGACAGTTGCTTGTAGTTTTCAAAGTAATCTTTGTATTGGGTTATTAAAAAAGAATCCATAAGAGCGGCCAAGAGGGTGGAATCATTTTGTTTGGCAAAAGCCGGATTTTTCAAAACCAAATGCTCATTAGAAGGGCTAAGTGAGAAAATAGCTAAAAGCAATATTGGGGTAATTAGGATTCCTTTGGTCATATGAGTTTAATCAGTCGTCAGATTGCAACTTTCCTCATCCAGCTCGGTCTCAATAGTATAATGTGAAAAGTCATAGTCCTTCTTTAGCATTTCTTTTATGGATTTTTTCACTTTCATAATCTGGTTTAACTCCGAAATACCTCTCAGTTTTACGTGTGTGGAAAATACATGGTGTTCGCCATCCAGGCTCCACAGATGAGTGTGGTGGAGCGAGCATACATTTTCAAGGCTTTCAATTTTCCTTTTTATTTCATCAAGATCTATCTCTTTGGGTTTTCCTTCCAAAAACAGAAAAAGCGTTTCTCGCAATCGCTTCACTACGTTGTACAGCACATAAGCGGTTATCAGCAGCGACAGGGCAGGGTCTAGATACGGTGTGTCAGTAAACAGTAAAACAACAGCCACCATCAATACGGCAACCCAGCCCAATACATCTTCCAGCAAATGCCAGCTCACCACCTTTTCGTTCATCGATTTACCTGAACTCAACTTCCATGCAGCGTAGCCGTTTACCGCAACCCCTATTATGGCAAATACAATCATGCCCTGGGCATCGCTTTGCTGTGGATTGATCAATCTGTCAATTCCTTCGGAAATAATAAAAACAGCACCCACGATAAGTACGATGCTATTGATCAGAGCTCCCAGCAATGAAAACCTGCGATAGCCAAAAGTGTAATCAGAGGTAGCTCCTTTTCTGGATTTCTTTTCCAGATACCACGATACTCCTAATGAAAGGCTGTCGCCCAGGTCGTGCAAGGCATCAGATAGTATGGCCACACTATTGGTAAGCAGTCCGCCAATAATTTCCAAAATGGTAAAGCCAACATTTAAAAAAAATGCCAGCCGGATGTTTTTTGTAGAATGATGATGTGCCATTGAAGTACAAAGGTCTGAATTCTTAAACAGCTTCAGTAATTTATTATGGGTAGAGTTGAGGTAAATGCCAGTTATACCTGTGAGTAATGAAAGTGCTTTTATTGCCTGTCATAGCAAGTGTCTATGAGGTGTTAGGTGATATGAATTTCGGCTCGATTAAAACGAATGTTGGCACAAGGTTTGAGTATAGAGAATACAAGAAGTAATGACAATTTCATGGTCATTGGTTTTTAAGGTTAGGTTTAGGTTAATTGGTTGAGAAGGCCGGCTCTTTAAAAGGGCCGGCCTTTTTTGTTTATGCAGTCTTTGGTGCTGTCGATGGCTCGGGCAGGCATCTTCTTTGTTTGTAGGAAAGTAGGGGGATGTAGGCCTGTAAATTATTGTGATGAAAAATCTATCGGATTGGTGAGCTCGAGCGGTGTTGTGGACTATGAGAAGTTGTTTTCCGGCCTAACTAATATTACACTTCCTGAATATCTCCTGGATCTCAGGTTCAATCTCCAAAGGCCTAAGTGGAGGAATGTTGGCTCCCCCGGTATTACCCAGGGGAATTTTACCAACAAATGATTTTACGCCACCCACTAAAAGCCTTGGTATTTGCCCAATGATTTCGTGGGTGTTTTTGATTTTGATGCCGAAGAGCAACATTTTCCAGTGCACATAAGTATGAGGCCAGGCAAACGACTGACCCAATACATGTGCTCTTTCGAGATGTTGCCAGGCTACCGTAAATTCTTTCAAGTTCAAATGCCTGTAATAACTTTCTAACTCATTTTTGAGATAAGGCTGTAAGGCAGTTGGAGCATATAGTTGAAAGCGGATGGGCATTGCTATTTCTTCTTTTTCTCTAGAGTATAGTATAGCCCTGCATAAATGTTTCTTCCAAAAATTGGCCCCCAGGCAAAGTTGGTATCAAAGTACGCGTCATTTGGGTTTTCGGCATTTATTATGGGGTCATCCTGGCGGAAGTTCAGCAGATTGTCTACACCGGCAAAAATCTCAATGCCATTTTTAAAGGTTTTATTGATTTGTGCATTTACCGTAAAGAAGTCGTCTGAATATTCAGAACGCTGAAATTGGGCAGGGCTTAAGTCTGTTTTGGGTAGGCGCTTTTCGCCAAACCAGTTTACCGTAAGGTCAAACTTCCACCCTTTGTCAGTGCGATATCCAAAATTGGTAAAAGCCCTATGAGTAGGGATAAGATAGCTTTGTGCCTGCCCATCCAAAAACTCATCCCGGGCATCCAGGTATTTATAAGCCAATCGCCATTCAAAATTTTTGAATACCTCATAATCTGCTTGCGCCAAAAAGCTAAAAGACTGACTGCCCCTGGTATTGATGAAAAAGGCTTGGGTGGGATCACGGTCTAAATCCACAACCAGTTTATTTTCAAACCAGGTGTAAAATGCATCGGCATTTAGTTTTAAGAATTTACTTCCGATTGGGATGTTTTGCGAAACACTAAATCCCGAATTCCAGGCTACCTCAGGCTGAATAGGCAGAGCATCAGTAAAGTTAAGTGTTCGGCTTGAGGCCAAAATGTTGAGGTTTTCAGCAACCGCGTTGGCTGTGCGCTGTCCGCGTCCGCCACCTAATCTAAAGGTGGTGTTTTCGGTAGGCATATAACGTAAGTTCAGTCTGGGCGTTACATAGGTTTTGTTAAAATAACTGTTGTAATCGCCTCTAATGCCGGCTACCATGGTAAACCGTGCTCCTGGTTCAAAGGTGTATTCCACATAGGCTCCCGGTACAATTTCCTCGCGCTGCTGGCTGTAGAGAAAACCATCAATATTACTTTCCGTAAGTTGATCCTTTACGTTTTCCGCCTGTAGCGAAATACCAGCCCTGTATTTATGAACCGTGGTTCCAATTATATCCTGAAAAATAGAATTGAGATAAAAGGCATCCTGATTGGCGGAATGTTGTTTTTGCCCAAAGGTTCCCTCATGGTCCTGATGACTTAAACTATAAACCAAACCAAAGCTGCGGAAGGCTTCATTTTTGAAAACGTAACCGTTTTTCCCGAAAAGTTCCAGTCTGTTGCCATGAGATTCATAGCCCCACAGGCTATCCGCAGGATTCTCGTTGTCAACGTAATCTTTCTGTCCACCAACTTTATCACTTTTAATGGCAGATATACCAATTTGCCCCTCCCAACCGCTGGTGGTTTGGTAATGCCAGCGATTGCTGAGGTTTATCTGGCTGCCGGTTGGCATATCTACAAAGCCATCATCATTCACATCGTTTATGCCTGAGTTGCTACTACCGTGAAGTAGAAAGGCCGTGGATAATTTTTCACCAACATCAAAACTGCTAACCACATTTCCTTCTATACGTCCACCTTGATTGCCAAAGGCATTCAGCAACAATCCTGGCGATGTCTCGGGTTTGTAAAACTCCACGTTTATTTGTCCGGTAATACTTTCATAGCCGTTGAGTACGGAGCTAAGTCCTTTGGTTACCTGTATACTCTGCACAAAAGGGCCGGGTATGTAAGTAAGTCCGGTGTTGGCATTCAGCCCACGGGCAAAAGGAATATTCTCACGCTGTATCAGGGCGTACTTCCCTGCCAGTCCCAGCATTTCAATTTGGCGGGTGCCTGTTACGGCATCAGTAAATGATACATCCACACTGGCATTGGTTTCAAAGCTTTCGCTGAGGTTACAGCATGCCGCCTTTCGCAATTCCTTATCATCAATTTTATAGGTGAGGTCAGCGCGCTTCAAATCCACAGAAGTAGCATCTACGCGGCCAATCACATCTATTTCATTTAATTTACTACCGGAGGGCAGTAGAATAAAGTTCATGGTACCCTTGCGGGAGATGACAATCTTGGTTTGGGTTTTATATCCAATAAAACTTACTACCAACGTATTGGTTTCCGGTACTTTTTCAAGCGAGTATTTACCGTCTTTATCCGTGATTGTACCAACAGTTGTTCCCTCCCAAAAAACATTGGCACCAGGCAGGGGAGCCGATTTATCATTTTCATAGGTGGTAACCGTACCAGAAATCTGGGCATAGCCAAGCACTGGCAGTATTGCCAGCATTAGTATTCCAATATATTTCATAGCGAGATCTACTTTTTGTGGTCTTCAACCACCTTAGGGTCGCGGTAGTGGCAGCAGCCGTGTAATCCAAAGTAAGCTTCGTCTGGAGCAGTGTTGTATTCGGTATCATAGCCAGAGGCATTTACAGAATCACTTATTTGCTGAAGATTCACCTTTTCTGAATCAAAGCTTAGTGTAAGCACTTTAGAATCCACATCCCAATCAGCGCTATGTACACCATCCATTTCACAGGCTTTTTGAATAGTGCTTTTGCACATGCCACACACACCATTTACTATCATGGTAGTGTCTGTTTTGGTTTGGCCAAATGTGGTTGAGGCCATTAGCGCTAAGGCAAATACGAAGGAAAATTTATATAATGAGTTCATTGATTTAATATTTTGATTTTTGGAAAACAGAAAAAATGGCGAGGAAAAACCTCACCCCGTCTCGGCTTAGCCGAGCCACCCCTATCCTGTGGGAGAGGGGGATCGTCTAAATCAAAAAACGCTGTACCTGCACCAAAAGGTTTCGCCCATAGGGCAAGGGTTCAGGTGGTGGAAAGACGAAGGATTTAGTGTGATTTGAATTTTGTTGTGATAGAGCGGCTAAGGAAACTCTCAAAGGGGCTACGTTAGCCGGGCTAAAGCTCAGTTGTTTTTTAACGCTGCTAATAACATCAATTCCTGCAAAGGCCAGGTTTTCGTCATCACAGCAGCCCATATCAATAGATGAAGCGGGCTTTTCGCAGGTATCATTAGTTTGCATTCCGCAGTCATCAGGCAGGGAGTAAAAACTCTCATCCATAAGCATACCCATGCAATAGTGGCGGTTTACCGAAAATCCCACGGAGGAGAATAACAGTACCGCTATCATAGCAATGGAAAATATGCCTCTGATTTTTTTCACAGCCACAAATGTATCAATTCTAATGCCTTTCATTTTATACAATTAGGGAATGCATTTATACAGGGCTATACTTCATCCAGTTTTTTTCGTCCTGATACCCCGAGTTTCTTGAAGGCGGAGGGCGTCATGCCTGTTATTTTTTTAAACTGAGCAGAGAGATGTGCCACGCTGCTATAGCCCAGTTTAAATCCAATTTCCGATAAGGTTAGCTCATCATAAATCAGTAATTCCTTTACTTTTTCAATCCGCTGTTGAATGTAGTATTGCTCAATGGTGCGGCCCTCTACTGTGCTAAAAAGCTTGCTCAGGCTGCTGTACTCTTTATTCAGGTGAACACTTAAATGGCCGCTCAAAGTGTGGTCGGTATAGTCTTGGGCATTTTGCACAAAACTTATTACCTCACTTTTTATCTTGTTTATGAGTTGGCTGTCGCGGTCTTCTAAAAGTTCAAAGCCCGCTTGTTGCAATCGTGTGGAGAGTTGCTTTTTTTCGTTCACTTTGAGTAGCTTACTCAAGCTCACTTCACCCAGTTTGATCTCATTAAATGGAAGTTTTAAGTCATTCAAAATATCTTCCACACTGCTTTTGCAGCGATCACAAACCATGTTTTTGATGTAGAGGGGGTAGGGCATACAGCGTATTTTAACCCAAATGTAAGGGAAGTCGGTAACGAAAAAGGATGTTTTGAAGAAACATTTGAGTTTTCAAATTACATTCGTTTCCGAACCTAAAACTACGCATCTATGAAAAGAGCTGTATTTGTCGTTTTTCTGGCTTTAGCCATTACTTCATCTTATGGGCAGGAGGAAAAGAAAAAGTTTAAAAAACCAAAATTCAATATAGGAGAGAGGTTAGGAGATCTTGCCGGAAACCTGATGACTTCTAAAACTTCAAACCTTGCAGAGACATCGCCTGTGGCTTCTTTAGTAATTGGAGTGTACAATGCCGAAACGGGCACTTCTGAAGCCAATTATTTTCCGGAAGGAACAGCCGAGGGTGATCATATGATCTTCGTTACCTTTTTTAAGAATGATGGAGTAGGCCTGTTGAAGTTAGAAGGTGAAGTAAAAGTGGATAGTGTCGCTTTGGATTATGTGGGTATGGGCTCCTACGTAATGCGTTTTGAAAAGCCTGTAACGGAGAATAAAGTGATAAGGGTGAAGACCCTTACCGGAGATGAAGCTACCATTGAAATTGAGCCAATTCCTGAAATTGAAATATTGGAGATAAACGGGGATCCAACGCTTCCGATAATAGATTTGAATGAAGATTTAAGGATAAAGTTTACCCATCCCGCAGGAGCGGAGGGTACCAATGTAAAAGTGGGGCTGCTTACCGATATAATGGGCGCAAGGGCATGGAATTACTTCGCTGATTTTAAATCTACCGATAAGGAGGTGATAATACCAAAGGAGGCATTTAGCAATCTGGAGATAAACGGAAAGCTTGGAGCCGGACAGGTAAATAAAGGGATGACTTACTTAACAGTAACCCGGGAGCGAGTGGTGGAGCAAAGCAAGGCTAAGGAAGGGCAGATAACGGGAAGCTGCGGTAAGGTGAAATTACAAACAACAGCCTATGGCTCAAAACCGGTTATTGTAAAAGGCAAACAAGAGGAAGGCGTGATTAGCGAACTTAAATTTTCGGGCCGTCACAGAGGTAAATACTCCTATGCCATTTATAAGCCCAATGCCCGCACGGGGATACCTTTTTCACGAGGTAGTAATTTTGGGCTGGCCTCTTTCAGCATAAGCGGGAGGACTTATAAAAAGGAAACCAATAGTGGCTCTAACACATGGACTGTGGGTAATACCAGATATACGCAGAGTTGGGTGCGGACTACTACCTATCAGTTTCCACAATTGGCGGATAGCCATTGGGATAATGTGATGGACAAGTTTTACAAGGACTTTGTGAAGGTGTTTAATACACAATTCAATATTCAGTATGTGCCGGTTGAGACGGTTACTTCTACAACTCAATATGCTGAAACCTTTGGGAACTCAGAATACAATACCGATAAAAAAATTGCCAATACCTATAAGGACACTCGCAGGGTTTCGCCTCAATCTCTGGGTGAGGTTTTTTCCAGTTTAAGTTCCAGCCAATCGGGCGATACTAAAACCGTATTGATGATGAAGGAAGCTGGAATTGATGGTATGGTAAGTATGGCGTTGACCTTTGATATTGGAGCGGACAAGGATGATAAAATTATTTTAATACCTACCCTTACTTTTTCTGTAAAGGGAATGGATGAAACCAAAGACAACCGCGAAGGAACTTATGCGGAAGGAAGGATAACCCTAAATCAAGGGGTGCCATTTTCGGAGGAGGCCTTAAAAAGTAATCCCGATTATCTATATACCATTCTCAATGCGCCAGAGCTTTTGGGTACACTAAAGTTTATGCTGGAAAACCTAAGGCTGAAAGAAGTGGAAATGGGCTATGATAAGATTTGGAGTATAGGGGAGGAGTAAATTACTTCCTAAAGTCAAAAAAAAAGAGATTGCCTTTTCAGACAGCCTCTTTTTTTTGTGGAGTTAGCTTTAAAGGTTTTTGTGAAAGGCTCATATCTTCATAACCAATCAATATTGAGCCTTGCCATCTATTACCATAATAAACTTGCTATGCTTTAAGAAGGTGCTTCAGTTTTTCAGATTCCAGCATATGCTCCGTAATGTTGAATACAAGGGTTTTGAGTTCCTTTACGGAAGCCTCAAACTCATTGTACTCGTTTTCCACGGCAGTGTACTCCTCAAGCAATAGTGCTTCATTGTGACTTGACTCCAAATCAATAAACTCACCAATGCGTTTGAAGAGGGTTTTGCAATCAGCTGTCAGCTTTGAAATTTCATTTTCCTTAAGGCTAATGTCAGCCGCCATTTTCCGCATTTCATCGAGTTTGGCATCACTAATCAACAGGATGAAATACCTGTCGAGTATGCGCTTGAAAAAGCGCAGCTCATCCCGGTGAAAGTCGAGATTTGATTGCCATACTTCTGCTTGCCGGTATAGTCCCTGCCATTCATCTACGCTCAGCATATTGTTGCTTGTTGTTGATTCTGTTGCTTTCATTTTGGCTAATATTTGTAGTTTATATTCTTTGTGATAACCATTGGTTATTTCACCGGAATGCTGAGGCTCACATCTACATCGGGCCAAAGCTTTGATCTGCCATCCACCCCCTTGTGAAGGTCGTAACATACGGTGTTTAATGAATCCATGGCTTCTTTTCCTTTCCAGAGCAATAAATCCAAACTGGTGTTCAGAAACACGGTATCGCTTTTAAGAGAATAGTTAAAATCCAGATTGTTGGGTATTTCATTCATCGTCAATTCCATAACGCCCTTGCCGCTATCGGCACTAATTATTTTGGCGGTAATAACCTCAGTGTTAAATACCTTAAAAAAACTGTCTCTCAACTTGGCGTCCCTAATCTCATTATTTGAATTAACGGAAGTGGTTGCAATAGTCATTTTAGCTCCCGTCAATAGCTCTTCAATGGTGCTGGAATTGTTTCTCAACCTGGCCGTGCAATTATCAAATACTCCGCTTACACCCAGCTTATCGGTAAATTTATAGGCTGTCCATTTCAGTTCCAGGTTTGATACATCTGCGGTGTATGTATCTGGGGTTGTAGTAGTTTCTTCTTGTGATGTGGATTCGGAGTTGCTGCTATCGGGGCTTGAGCAAGCCGATAAAGAGAGTAGCAGAACGAACAGGCCGGAAAAAGTTGAAATTGCTTTCATTTTTGAATTTGTTATTTATGATTAAGTTTAATTTACTGTATACCTATTCCATTTCTTGTTAATCAAAACAGGCTGTAGTTGAGGATTTGTTTCAAAGGTACTTCTGTGCTTTGTAATAGAGTTTAAAAACAAATGCTTTGGCCACCAAATTTCTACAATTCCTTTTAAAAGCTATGTGGAGAGGCCACTACAGTATGGTTACTATTTTTCTTGTTCAGTTTAGGAAAAACCAGAAAGCCCTTTCGGCCGTGTTTACATGGGTATTTACCTCATAACAGGGTGTGGCCATTGTTAAAAGTTTAAATATTATTTAAAACCTTCATTAGTTTTTCCTGAACATCTTTCGCAGCAGTTTCTAAATCAGCGTTTCCAACAGCACCCATAGCGGCAGATGGATCAATAACAGCAATTTCAACATCGCCATTTGCTAATTCACGTAGCGTAACATTGCAAGGTAGCATGGTGCTTATGGTTGGTTCTATACTGATTACCTTATCAGCATAAGCAGGATTGCAGGCACCTAAAATGAGGTGAGGCAAATAATCTTTGCCCAGTTTCTTTTTCATCGTGGCTTGTATGTCAATTTCGGTAAGCACCCCAAAACCTTCCTTTTTCAGTTCCTCTTCCACCTTTGGGCGAATAGCAGCAACGGTGGTTCCGCTAATTGTTTTTGAATTATAGTATTTCATCATCTGTGTATTTGATCTTTTGGAGGATTCTCAATCAACGCCAAGAATGGTTTTTGGTTTGGAAGAATCAACTGCAGCAGGATACCTTCTGTTCTTTAGGCTCTTCCATGATATTCCGATTTTAATTGGTAAATGTTGTTAAATGTTTTTCAGTTTTTCACTGATTTAGATCACTTGGCGGCTGATTTTTATCAGCCGGCTATCAATTGAGGGAAGAGGAGGTAGCCAAAATGTAAATGCCATGCTATAAATTTTTTACATCACTGGCCATAAGTTGATAGTGTTAAAGATGGGTATTCTTATAAGCTATTGATTGGCGTATAAGTTTTATCATAAAAGGGTGTATACTACCGTATACGGAGGATCGGTTGAGCATTATTAAATCGTGATGACAATCTACGGTTTCTTGGGAGATCACGGATTATGAAAATTGATTTTACCAACCATTCATAAGTTGGCGTATCGTATGGCCAAGCTATTTGGAGCTTGCATACACTTAAAAGGTATTCCGGTAAAACCGATACGAGGTAGTTTTACTTCTGTATCCCCTTAATAGCTTACGCTTTTCGCCTAATAGAAGGATAAACTTCCTTTAGGTCGATTTATCTATATTTAAAGCTGCTTAACCTCCCTTTATGCATCCGTAGAGGTATTTATCTACTTAACACAAGTGTAGCCTCATCCTTTATAAAATGAAAAAGTTTACTTTTTATTGATCCTAAGTCTTTGCTGTAAAATTAACAATAGCCCAAACCACCGTTGCTTTTAATTCCAATAGCCATACGGTGGCTTACTATGTTGCTACAAGCTATAACAGTTCTAATAGTTAGCCACTTGTTGTAACATTACATGGATGCGGTGTAAGTGCAATTACCCATAGAAACAACCTTATAAGTTGGGCTAATGCGCTTAATGCAATATTGGTTTGTCCAGATAATTCTGGCGGTCAAATGGCTGGAGTAACAGGTGGATTAATAAACAAGGCTATTGATGACGCTACCGGAGGTTATAATATTAATACCACGGCCGTGTATCTCACCGGATTTTCTTGCAATGGGTAGGAAACGATGAAGCAAGGATGAAGCAATATTTATTCTTTTAGAGGACTCATCCCCTCAAACCCGTGGTGCCAAATTTAACTGGGTATAACTACACCACAGCCGATATTCCAACTTGTATCTGCTCTGGAACTTTAGATAACTCTTATTCTAATAGCCACACCGTATACAATAGTTTGATTACAAGCAATAAGCAAGCTTTATTCAATCCTATGCCGGGCATAAATCCTATGTGTTCTTTTAGTACGCGAGATGCTGAATTATCATTATGTAAAGACTGGATTGATCACCTATACCTTTTTAAGAACCCGCCACTATGCAGTCCGCCCAATATCCATCCGTTGGTGTACAATGGCAAACAGTATGAAATTGTGAGTGATGCAAAAACATCGCTACAGGCAGCCTTGTGTGAAGCAGGAAGGTGAGGCTATTTCATTGAAGTATACCATAATCAGGTATTATTAAATCAGCTGAAGGTTTTAATGAACTAGTTGGAAACGTATTTCCGGTGGTTCCTTTTCTTGTTTTCTATTGGGCGTGGGCTAAAATTATAAAAGTCCATTTTTGTGTCAACTTATTTTAGGATGATACATAGCCACTAAAAAACCAAATCGAAAGCTGCGGTTTTTTAGTGCTCCCGGCTGCGCCAAGCCTGCAGGAATATCTTTGTTTACAGAGTTATTTGCTACTGGCCTGCCAACTCCCTCGTCAGTTGCTTAGGATAGTTTGATTTTAAACCACGATTTCTAAAAGCATTCAATTTTGTGTTGCTATTGATAACTCTTGAGCGATGGGTCTGTAGGAAGCTTGTTTCAAATAAACTTGCCGAAGGTTTGGTTTGTTTCCTATTTGTAATCTTTTTCAATTTTAAGTTGTTAAGCTTTTTCGTGTGTTTAAATTACTTGTAATCAGGCGTTTGTGGGTTTAACACATCCTTAACACATAGTTGCATATAAGTAAACTTTGTTGAATCACTTTTGCAGTGCTAATTAAAAAGGTAAAGCACATAGGATGATGAAAATCAACAAGGTTTTGTTTCTATTTATAGCCACCATGGCCTTTTATGCCTCATCAGGTCAGTATGCCGTCAAAGGTGTGGTAATAGACTCCGAAGGGCCTTTGCCTGGAGCTGCCATTGTTTTAAAAGGGAAAAGTATTGGTGTAACCTCTGATTTTAATGGATCATTTCTTTTGGATGGTGTTCCTGAAGGTGAGCAGCAAATAGAGATTTCTTTTATAGGCCATGAAAAGCTAACCAAGACTATTACTGGTGTGAAGGGGCAGGTGGTTGATCTTGGTAACATAATACTTAAGGAAGGGGCCATCCTGGAAGAAGTTCAGGTAAATGGTAAAATGGAAGAAGGCCAAAGAAAGGCGATACAAATGGTACAGCTTTCGCCACGCCAGATTAGCGTTAAATCTTCTGAAGGAATTGAGAAGTTGCCAGATCGTAATGCGGCTGAAGCTTTGCAGCGCATGCCGGGTGCGGTAATGGAAGGCGATCAGGGAGAGGGGCGCTATATTTCTTTTAGAGGTACGCCCATGGACTGGAGTTCTGCTTTGGTAAATGGTGATAGGCTTCCCACCACAGGCGAAGAAATGGAAGGGCGTAATATGAATTTTGACATTCTGCCCACCAGTCTTATTGAATATATAGAGTACAATCAGAGCCTTTCTCCAAATATTGAAGGAGATGCCATTGGTGGCGTAGCCAATTTTTTTACAAAATACACTCCTCAAAAAAAAGAGCTTACGCTGGATGTGGACGCAGGCTGGAACTTTAAGGCTCAAAAACCTATGTGGAGTGGAGCGCTTCAGTTTGGTGATAGATCTAAGGATAAGAGGTGGGGCTATGTAATAGGAGGCTCGGTGTATAACAGGAGTTGGGCTACTGATAATTACGAAATTTTTTATGGCCAAAACTCAAGTCATGCCATGGAGCGGCTTGAGCTGCGCGATTATAATGGCGAGCGTACCACCTATGGCGTAAATGCCAAGGTAGATTATAAAGCTTCAGAGAAGTTTACCATTTATGCACAGGGTTTTTACGGTAAGCTTAATGATAATGAATACAACCGCAAAACACTTTACGACTGGGCAGCAGGAGTGGGGCAGTCCATCCGCTTACAGAACATCAACAACATCATGCAGAATAACATAGTGGGTGGGGAGCTTGGAGGCGAAATAAAAACAGGAAAAAACTCAAATCTAAAACTAAAGGCTGCTACCTATCATTCTCGATTCGGCTATGGCGATGTGCCTTTTGGTAAGGGAGATAATCGGAACGGTTACTTTGTAACACAGTTTGAAAAGCAGGTGGAGTACATTGATTACATCTACCTGGATGAAGAGGGTAATCGTATTCCTTTTGAAGACAGACACAATGCCTATACCCGCCTGCGCCTGTTGGATATTGATAGCCCCTATGATGACTATGGCGACCCTGCTAATAATATAAACCCGGTGTATAACAACATTGTAGGTGCTGGCCGATCAACCGATACTATGTTTCAGTTTAAAAACGCGTGGTCCGAAACCATGGAGCATTTGGAGAGTGATCCGTTGGTGGTTTCAGCCGATTGGGATTATCAAATCAGTAAAAAAGTAAAGCTGATGATTGGCGGTAAATACCGCACCAAAATGGGAGAGCGAAAAAGAGGAATGGAAACCTGGGATCGTAGCCCTCAGTATCGTGATCCTATCGTGTTGGGTGAGTTTGATACGGAGGATATTCCACACCGCGATGCATTTTTAGGTGAAGCAGGGGGATATTATCAAAATGATCTGTTTCAGTTTTTAACGGAAGATGAGCTAAGCGGTTTTCTTAACAATAACGAGTACAGGTTGGTGTATGTGCCGCTAAACCCGGTAGTAAATGATTTATATGAGCAGTTTGTGGGCTCTAACTTTAGGTATACTGAGGATGTGAGCGCGGGCTACTTAATGTTTCAGTTGGAGCCAACTTCACGCCTGTCGGTAAATGTGGGCTTACGCCTGGAAAACACCCATGTGGAGGTTATTGCCGATACTCTGGATACCTACGTAGATAGCCTTGGTGTCACCCAATTTGACATTTCTGAAACCAAGCTGGTAAAGGATTATATCTCCCCACTGCCCATGCTGGGGATTAATTACAAGCTCAATGAAAAAGCAAATCTGAGAATGTCATTAACACGTTCCTTCAGGCGACAAAATTTTAATGAGATAAAGCCCGGTGCAGCTGAAATTCATTTCTCTGATTTTCATGTAATGAGCGGCAACCCAAATTTGCGCCCCACCTACGCCTGGAATGCGGATATGGCTTATCAGTACTTTTTTGGATTGGAGGGCATGTTTACTATGGCCGTATTCTACAAGTATGTAACAGATCATATTTACACATCTTATAATACTGAGGAGCTTGTGCCTCGCTTTAATGTGGTTTCTAAAACCTACCAAAATGCGCCCTTTGCTCACGTTGCTGGATTTGAAGTGGCCCTTGATAAAAAGCTAGGTTTTATAGCTAGCGTTCTTAAAAACTTTAGGGTGCAGGTCAATTATTCGTTTACCAAATCTAGTATGGAAATAGAATCACGCCCCGAGCGTCAGGAATTACCTCGCCAAGCCAAAGATGTATTTAACGCTCAATTGGGTTATGAAACGCGGAAATGGTCGGCCGACATAGGGCTCAATTATAAAAGTGCTTATTTAAAGGAATTCAGCTCATTTGGGGTTCGAGATCCTGACACGGGTGAGTTTATAAACCTGCGTACAAATAACGATTTTGATACCTATCAGGGGAAGTCGCTTACACTGGATGCCTCTCTCAATTATAACATCAGCAAGAGATTTACGATTACAGCCGAAGCCAATAACCTGCTCAATACGCCATTTGTGGAATACAGGGGTCGGGTGGATCGCCCCATACGAACGGAATATTATTCAATACGCGCACTAATAGGAATTAAATACACACTTTAACATTCAAAAAAATGAAAAAACGAATACTCATTGCAGCCTTGGCAGGACTTCTTACTACAGGCATGCAAGCTCAAAAAACCTTTAAAGAGCGTAAGGTGCTTTTTATTGGTATTGACGGAGTGCGCACGGATGCGCTACAGGCCGCCAACACCCCTCACATGGATTCATTAATGCAGTTTGGCATCTCTACTTTTGATAGCTGGCATTTGGGTGTTACATCCTCTGGCCCAAGCTGGAGCTCTATGCTTACAGGGGTTTGGGAGCCCAAGCACGGTATCACCAACAACGGCTATAGTGGAGCCAACTTTACCAACTACCCTTATTTTTCAGCAAGGGCCAAGCAAGGAAATTCTAGTCTTAAAGCGGTGCAAATAATTACCTGGAATCCAATGGACGATGCCTCCAAAAATACAGGGGGTTACGTTACCGATGCCAATTGGAATTTGAGTATTGATGCCGGTAGCTACGGTCAGGGGCTGGTTACAGCTGCTGCTAAAATTCAGCTGCTTGATCCGGATTTGGACATCCTTTTTATCCATTATGATGAATGTGACGGAGCCGGACATGGAACAGGTTTTACCACTACAAGTCCAACTTACATGAATGCCATTCAGCAGGTAGATGTAGAGATTGGTCAGGTAATGGATGCGTTGAAAAAGCGCCCGAATTATGCCAATGAAGACTGGTTGATTTTAAGTACTACCGATCACGGTGGTCAAGGTTTTGGACACGGTGGTAATTCTAATAATGAGCGTCATATCTGGTGGTATGCCTCGAGCTCTACACTTCCTCATCAGGTTCTTACTGGTGTTGACCCTGGTTCTTACCAGATGTCATCCAATCCTGTAGACACTACCATCTTAAAAGTAACTCCTGTATTAACGGATATAGCCGTTACTGCTTTAGACTGGATTCTTCCTTTTAACAAAATTTCTGATTTCCCGGCCTGGAATTTAGATGGTAAATCCTGGATTCCGGACAGTCTGAGTGTGATTGATACCAGCACAGTGGGCATGAGGGAGCAGGTATTGAATGCCTCAATTGCCATTTATCCAAACCCGGCTAAAGATGTTATTACTATAAATCGTAACGCAAGTGTTGGAGGAAATTTGAGTGTAAGCCTTTTTGATATTACAGCTAAGCAGCTGGTAAACTTTATTATGACGGAGCCAAAACAAACTTTGGATGTAAGTAAGCTTAACCCCGGTATATATATGTTGCGCTTCCAAAGCGGAAAGGCTGTAACTACCAGAAAAATAACTATTCAATAAAACTAAAAAGGCCCGCTGTAACGGGCCTTCATTTTTTCACTAATCGTAACTAAAACAATCAGTTGAGATGACAAAAGTAAGGAGTTTATTCTTAGTCTTTATGGTGCTATGGCAGGTGTTTGCTGTGGCTCAGGGCTCGGGTCATGCCCTGGATTTTACCCAGGGAAATTATGACTATGACAGTCCCACTATCAATCACAATATTGGTACGGGAGATTTTACTATGGAATGCTGGGTAAAGCCAGGAGTCTATGGTAATACAGGGGAGGGTGTATTTGCCAATGGCAATTATGCTCCCGCTTTTTATTGGAAGAGCAGAACTAATCAAGGTGGAGCAGCCGGAGGTTCAGTAGCCTTTTACTGGGGCAGCTGGCGCAATAGTGGCGGTTTTGTTGATCCCACCCGATGGAATCATATTGCTGCTGTGCGCGAAAGTGACACGGTACGCTTTTATGTAAATGGAGTTGAGGCGCCTAATAAATTTTACATTACTACTAGTGTTCCTAATGCCTTTTTTACCATTGGTAACTCCAATGACAATGAGCCATTAAATGGACATTTGGATGAGGTGCGTTACTGGAGTTCTGCGCGTAGTTTAAGCCAGTTGCAAGCCAATATGTGCCAAAAGCTGGATACTACCGGACTTACAGATTTAATTGCCTATTACACTTTTAATGAAGGAATAGGAGCTACCGTTGGTGATCATTCAAGGAATGGTAATCACATTACTGATGCCGGTATTGCAAGCTACTGGGCCAAGTCTGGTGCGGCCATTGGCGATGTATCTGTTTTTACTTATCCTACTACCTGGGCAGCTCAAAATTTAACCTATGCTTCTGCAGCCCACGGGAGTTTTGAAATTTCTAATGTTACCGGCAGTCCTTTAGGTGCTCACCTTTACTTTGTAAAGGATAAGCCCCTTGACTCTAACGGTATTAGTGCTCTTGCCGGAAATAGCGGTTACTTTGGCACCTACATGGTTGAAGTTTCGGCCACAGCCAAATATGATTATAAGTATGATTATACCAGTCATCTTTCAGCTGCAGGACTTAAGAATTCTATCAACCTTTTTAGTCGCCCGGCAGCAGATAATATGTGGGCCATAAGCTCAGCGGTGAATAACACAACCACATTGGCTTTAGCCTCTAATGATAGTATTAATGGTGAATACATTATTGGTAACTTTTTAGCATCATGTGCTGTGCCTACTGCTTTAGCAGTTCAAAACCTTGCATATACTTCAGTTGACCTTAGCTGGGCTACAGGGGGCTCCAGCCTGTGGAATGTAGAATATGGCGTTACAGGATTTACTCCCGGGACGGGTGTTATAGTAAAGGCCAATACTTCCAATCCGTTTTCTGTTACTGGTCTTACAGATAATACGGTCTATCAGTTTTATGTGCAGGATTCCTGTATGAACGTGGGAACTTCCATATGGGCAGGGCCTTTTAGCTTTACCACTTTACAAATTACCCCATGTGTGGCTCCTACAGGTTTTACCGCTTTAGCAGGATATAGTGATATTCAGCTAAGCTGGATTACCGGAGGTTCCAACGAATGGAATATAGAATATGGCCCAACAGGGTTCACGCCAGGTACCGGTACAAAACTTTCTAACGTAAGTTCTAATCCTCTTGCCATTAATGGACTATCCAGTACCACAACTTATGATTTTTATGTTCAGGATACTTGTAACTCTATTAATGCTTCAGCATGGGTAGGGCCAATTACAGCTGCAACTCAGGCTGTGCCTGTAAGTGCTTCAGCCGGAGCAGGAACAGCTTTGTACTTTGCCGGGACAAGTGCTAACGAACATTTAAATATGGGAAGCGGTATCAATACCGCCATTGATACTACTGACTTTACCATAGAGTGGTGGATGAAAGGAGAGGCTATGAGCAGTGATCCTGCCATTATCGGAAACAAAAACTGGAATTCGGGTACTAATCCCGGTATTATAGTTGCCCGAACTTCTGCCAGCACTATTAAAGTAAATACGCAAATCCCTGGAGGTAGCCGTACAGATATGACGGTAGCCGTACCTGGTTTGCAAAGTGCCTGGAATCATATTGCATTGGTGTATGACCGTCATAGCACACATCCTGATTACAAGGTGTATGTGAACGGAGTGGTTGCTGATTCTGTTTCGCTGGCAGCAGCCAATCCAACAGGTTCTATGGGGGCAGTTTTCCCCATGAGAGCGGGTCAGGATGGTACCGGAACATATGGTGGAAAGTTTAAAGGTGTTATGGATGAAATCCGTGTTTGGAATGAAGCGCGTACCGAAACTCAAATTCGCGCCAACATGTGCCATACCTTAAGTGGAAGTGAAACCGGACTGATTGCCAACTATCGGCTTAATGAAGGTACAGGTATCATAGCCGGAGATCAAACCGCTTCTTATGCAGGAACTGCCACTAATGGCCCTCAATGGGTAAGCTCGGGTGCAGCCATTGGCGATACTTCTGTATATGTGTATCCGGCCAACGGAGCAGTAGGTGCGTTGAGTATTAACTCAGTGGGAAACGGAAACATTTCTATTGACAGCCTTCAAAATGCTGCTGCTGGTGTGCACCTTTATCGTGTAGATAGGGTGCCAGCAGGTGTTAATGGCATTAAGGCTCTGGCTACTAACAACACTTATTTTGGTGTGTTTGCTGCTCATGATACGGCTTTGGAGTACAATCTTACCTATGCTTACGGCACATACCCACTGGCTGTAACTAATGAAGATAGCCTCATGATTTTTAACCGTCTTGGTGGTGAAGTGGCTTATTGGAATAACGTAAATGCCAGAAGGCTAAAAACCAATGATGAAATCAAGAAATCATCTGTAAGCGGATACCGCAATGAGTTTATCCTTTCCAATTTTGTAAGCTACAATTGTTCGGCTCCTTCCTTAGGAAGTGCAGCTAACATGACCTTCAACTCTGCAGACCTTAGTTGGGTGAGTGGTGGTGCTTCTATTTGGGATGTGGAATATGGCGTTGCTGGATTTGTACAAGGTAATGGAGCCGTGATAACGGGGATCAGCAATAATCCATATACCTTAACAGGATTACAGTCAACAACCGGTTATGAATTTTATGTACGCGACAATTGTGGTACACAGGGAAATTCTGCATGGGTAGGGCCATTTAGCTTTACTACAACTGTAGCACCTGCTTGTCCTGTGCCTACAAATCTGGCAGCAACCAATATTGGTATCGGTAACGCAGATATTAGCTGGATTACCGGAGGTTCTGGCCTTTGGAATTTGCAATACGGCCCTACGGGTTTTATATTAGGTACGGGTACTGTAATTGATTCGGTGTATAACAACCCCTTTAACCTTTCGGGATTAAATGCTCTTACTACTTATGATGTGTATGTGCAGGATACCTGCAACTTTGTAAACAGTTCTGCTTGGGTTGGGCCAATCACTTTTACTACCCTCAAGGATTTTAGACAAACGGGAGCTGGTATGGCACTTGATTTTAAGGCTAATGGTAAAATATACGCCAGTGCAGGTAAGCAAAGTGCTGTGGCTTTAGGTTTGCCCGATTCTACACTTACTCTGGAAGCTTGGTTTAAACCATCTGCTTTTGGTCAGTGGAAATCCATTATCTCCTTTATTCAGGATAACGGAAGTTTTGAAAGAGGTTTTGACCTTGAAACCAGAGACAATAACAAGTTTGGTTTTGCCATCAAAGCCAAAAACAATAGCTCACTTACTTATCTTGAAACTACCAACCAGTTTAACACCAATCAGTGGTACCATATCGCTGGTACTTATGATGGTGATACCATGAAGATTTATGTAAATGGTGTATTGGAGGGTGTAAGTACTTCTCAATCTGGGGCTATTGATTATGCGGACTCTTGGTTGACATTAGGGTCTTACAAAGACGACAACGAAGACAACATGGTTACTGGCCAAATGGATGAAGTGAAAATATGGAAGGTTGAGCGCTCTATTGAAGAAATCAGGGAGATGATGTGCCAAAAGATGACGGGTAATGAAGCTGGTCTTATGAGCTACTTCCCGCTCAACGAAGGTTCAGGAAATGCAGTAACGGATCTTGGTCCTGATGCTAATCACGGAACATTTGCAGGTTTGCCACAATCGGCCTGGGTAGCATCTGGAGCTGCTATTGGTGACACAAGTGTTTATGTGTACACACAAAATTATAGTACCGTTTCCTTGAATTTGGCTTCAGCCGATAGAGGAGAAGTAACTATTGATTCTATTCAAAATACACCTGCCGGAATGCATCTGTATTTTGTGGATACTATTCCAAACTATACTGCTGGTATCGATGATTTAAGTGACCAAAAGGTGTTTTTCGGAACGTTTGTAGCCGAGGGTAGCAATATGGCTAACTACAACCTTACCTACGACTACAGTAACTATGGCAATGCAACAGTAAATGAGGTTTACCTGAATATCTACAATCGTCTTGATGCATCATACACCACCTGGATTAACACGGGAGCGGCTCGGAATGCGGCAGCAGACGAAGTGAAGTTGACCAGCTCCAGCGATCGAAAAGAGATTATTTTGGCCGACTTTAAAATGCCGGCTTGTGCGGCACCTTCTGCACTTACCACTGTTAATGTGCAGTTTTTTTATGCGGATGTAGCCTGGACAAGCGGAGGTGCTACGGCATGGAATGTAGAGTATGGTAAAACCGGATTTAATTTGGGTGTCGGTACCACGCAGGTTATTACAGGTGTGCCAGCGACTACTTTAAGCGGGTTGAATCACTCAACTACCTATGACTACTATGTGCAGGATAGCTGTAATGCAACCGACCAAAGCTCATGGGTAGGGCCGTTTACTTTCACCACTAAGAATATTTGTCCTGAGTTGGATTCAATGGCACTGAAAGCTGTTACTGGAAACTCTGCCACTTTTGACATTTATTCTCAGGGAACAAACAGAGACTGGGATATACAATGGGGCCCAACAGGTTATCCTATTGGTTTGGGAATTGTAACCAAGGTAAGCGGAAATCCCGCTAATCTGCTTAACCTGAGCAACAGTACTACGTACGATGTTTATATCCGTGCCAACTGTGATAGTTTAAATAGCGGCTGGACAGGCCCAATTACATTCACTACTGATTCTACAGGAAGTTTTAGTGTAAATGAAAATGATTTGGCCGAAGCCATGAAGGTATATCCTAATCCTTCCCAAGGAAGTTTTACTCTTGAAGTGGAACATGGCGAGGCTTTCGCTATAAGCATTAGTGATATTAGCGGAAAAACCATTTATCGCCAGAGCCAAATAGGGGGTGGTATATGGAAAAAGCAAATGGATTGGAGTGAAATGCCAAAAGGCGTTTACCTCATTACATTAAATAGTAAAAGTGGGCAACGCACACAAAAGCTGATTATAGATTAAAACAGGGTTAGTTTTAAGTCAGGAAAGCCGCTTCGGGAAACCGGGGTGGCTTTTTCTATTTTAAAGGTTTTTGTAAAAACGTGTGATTCATAGTTGCAGATGTGCCAATTTTTGAAATCCTATGCATTTTGCTTCCAGACTCTTCAATGGCTTAGCAATAGTATTAATTGGATATTCTAAAGCGTGTTAAAAAGCCTAACCTAATTCTTTGCAAGTGCTTTACAATCGGGTATAATTATCCTTTGGTAAAAGGATGAGGTTAAATAAAAAAGGTTTCAAAAACGATAACTAAAGGTTGGCTGGTGTTCGGCTAAAATTCAAAGTGGTTTAAAGGCGCACTTATCATTCCGGTTAATGTTTTAATGCACTGTAAAGGGGGAATGTCAAGGAACAATTAGTACCATGAAGAAGGAATAGTTTTTTACAAAACGAGATTCTATCGCAATGTATTTGATTATAAGTGCCTTAATGCCTAAAAGGGGTAGTGATTCAAAAAGAGCGATACCGTACGGTGTTTGTGTAGCTCTAAGTTTAGATCGACAGGGATCTCTTAAGGGGAGCTGTCAAAAATAACTGGTTATATGTTTGAATTAAAGGTGTGGTTAAATCTTCTTTTCAAACTGTATAATCAATTTAACTAAACGATTGACTCAAGTGGTATTTTTTCAAGTTCTTTTTCCTTTTTCTGTGATGTGCTCTTTCCAAAATAAATTAGACTGCCAATTGTAGGCGCTACACTGAGGAAGCAGAATGCATAGCTGAGGTTCATGGTAAAAGGGAGCCAGTTAATGTTAGGGGCGCCAAAATTTTTGAAAAGCAAAAGCCCTACGCTACCGAGGTAGCCAAAGGAGTCGGCAAGGTAAATAAGGAAACCAACATTGGCGCTGGCGCGGAGACTGGCAATCAATCTTTCAAAAAGCATAGTGTTGTACATAATGTAGCCCAGGTAAAGGCCAAAGCCAATGCCGATCATCCATGCCATGGGCGAAATTAATTGTTGCTGCAGCATAAAGGTGGCGATGCCGGTAATCAAGCCTCCCAGTATAATAGCGATGTGATTGATTTTAAAAGCCAGATTGTTGTCTTTAATAAGGAACAAGGAGCCAACAATCAAAAGTGTAATTATGGCAATTGGAATCTCCGAAAGAGCGAGTACCTCCGGCTGGCCGTTATAGCCCAGGCCCTGCCATATTTCTACAGCAAAGTTGTCTCTAAAATCGCGGTAAGCCGTCATCGCCATATAAATGAAGATTAGTAATACTAGTCCGCCCCCATATTTTTTAAAGAAGGCCTTTCGTTGGATGCGGTTCATGGGGACACGTTCGCTGCGCAATGCTTTGTCATTCTCACTGGGCGGGGGAATTCGGCTGAGCATCCAGGCGCCAATAAGTAGTGGAGGCAGGTAAATTAATCCGGTAAAAAAAGGCATCCAGAAATCGGAAATGCCAAAATCTACAATCAGCCAGCGGCCTGTGCTTTTTACCACTCCAGAAGATATAATGAAGCTGGCGCTAAGGCCCGCACCCAGTAGCTCGGTAAACTTTCGCCCTTCGAGATAACTGAAAACAATGCCCCAGACCATACCAAGTGGCAGGCCATTTACAAACAACCATATAAAATTGTAGGGATAGGGTGTGAGCCCAAACAAAAGCAAGGCCAGTAGGGCAATCCCTATAAGGATAAGGAGGGAGATGCTACGCTGATTGGGTTTAAGTTCAGATACGAGTTTAATACCACTAAACTTAGAAAGCATATAACCCAGTACTTGAGCAATAATGAGCAGAATTTTGTAGTCTATCCCCCAAAGCTCCAGCCCATCATAAGTGGCGGCACTAAATGGTTTGCGAAAACCATACATGGCAAAATAGGTGGTAAAAGCGGCAGCTGATGCCCAAATGTTAAAGGAAAGGGAGCTTTTTAGTAGTTGCTTTTGAATCATTACTCAGGCATTTTTCGCTGAGCAATATTAGGTATCATAAATATTTAAAAGTTTACAAATGGTAAAATTTAACAGCAAATTAATATTGAAATTTGCTCTATACTATTACTTTTGTTTCTTAATTGTAAACAATACGAAAAACGAAATGGATATTAAGCTTGTAGTATTTGATATGGCCGGAACCACGGTTCGCGATAATAAAGAGGTGGAAACCTGCTTTGCTCAATCATTGCAGCAGTCGGGCCTTCAAATAAGTGATGAGCGCATATTAGCGATACAGGGGTGGAGCAAGATTTTTGTATTTGAAACCCTCTGGGGCGAAAAGCTGGGAAAGGATCATCCTGAGTTTCGCCAAAAGGTGGATGCAAACTATGAACTGTTTAAGCAAATATTAGAAGAGCATTACCGTAATCATCCGGCAGAGCCTCAGCCCTATGCGGAGGAAGTGTTTAAGTGGCTTAGAGAACGTCATATTAAAATTGCATTGACAACCGGTTTTTACCGTGAGGTAACGGATATTATTATTGGCCAATTAGGCTGGGATAAAGGTTTGAACGAATATTATCTGGCTAACGGCAATGGCGTTATCAACTGTTCTCTTTGCAGCGATGATGTGGAGAGTGGCCGCCCAGCTCCGGATATGATTTACCTGGCAATGAAAAAGCTGGGGATAGAAAGTGCTACCGAGGTAATGAAGGTGGGTGATACCCCATCAGACCTAAAGGCAGGTAGAGCCGCTCATGCTGCAGTAACACTTGGAGTGTTAAATGGCACTCATAAACGTGAGCAGTTGGAGGAATTTGATAATGATGGTTTGATAGCAGATTTACGCGGTATTAAGTCGTACATCAGTTCTGAAGTTTCGGCTTTATAATTATTTTGTTGGGTTTTTTTTATAGATGAAAAGAGCGGGTCCCTGTACCTGCTCTTTTCTGTTTTAGTAAGGGGTGGGGACGACTGCTTTATGTAGTAATTGTATAAACTGTGTAGGTGCGGGGTAGTCCTGAAGCAAAAGATGCGCTCCCAGTTGTTCTGCTTTTTTAGGATTGTTTTCTGCATCAATCCCTATAAATCGTAGGGCCAGTTTGTTGCAGGTTACCAAATCCCAATAGCCATCTCCAATATACACCACATCAGTGAAATTGGTATTGTAAAATCGGTGTGATTCCACTATGGCCTGGGTTACAATTTCATCTCTGGTAAAGTAATTATCTGCAGTGGCTATAGGGCAGTCAGGTATTTCAAAACCGGCCGCTTTCAGTTTTATTTCAGCAGACTTTCGCCAGCAACCTGTTGCCAGTGAGAAGGGGTGATTATTTTCCCTTAAATATTGAAGTAGCGTTTGCGCACCGCTTACCGCTTCAAATTTTCTTTTTCCAGCTTCCTCATCCAGATAATGGAGAAAACGGTTTTTAAAAGTTTCTTCGCTAAAGCGGTTTTTACCAAGCCTGCTCAGTTGAAACGAAATGTAAGAATCCGTAAAGTGCCAGTTATTCTGAAAATGAAATTTAAAATCAGCATAGTCCATCAGTTCGGCAGCGGCTCTGGAAAAGCAGGCTTCATCAAGTACATTGGTTTTGGTAAGTGTACCATCAATGTCAAAAACTATAAGTAGGCTCATTTACTTGCTGAACTATTAAACAGATAAACAATAAGCATTGTGGTATCTTCATTTTCACGGTTTTGCGGTACGTGTGGTATGCGTCCGTTGAAATATAGTGAATCTCCGGCCTCTAGGTTGTATTCTTCCTCTCCAATTAAGTAAGTCACTTTGCCGCTCAAAATGTATTTGTATTCAAAGGCATCCGTTACCACTTTTTCGCGCTGAGCCCCCGGCTTTAGTGTAAGTAGTACGCACTCCAGAGTAATATTATCCACCTCATGGGTAGTAATGTGGCGGTAGTGAAAGCCCTCCGCCTCTTCTTTTTCAAAAGACTCGTACGTATTGCCTTTAATCACCTTTACATCCTGCGGAGCTTCCAGGTTTGCAAAGCCATGAAAAAATTCCTCTGCATTGGTTTCCAATCCGCCTATTACTGAAAGTAGTACGGGTAAACTCGGAATGGTGCGCCCGTTTTCAATTTTGGAGATTAGACCTTTACTAACACTGGCGCGCTCGGCCACCTTTTGTACAGTTAGGCCATTGCTTTTCCGTACATGTTTCAGTTTACGGGCTATTTGTAGAAGAAGCTTTTCATTCATGTGTTAAAGTTGAGAGGTTTTAGTATGGTTTATGGCAAAAGTAAACGGATATGCTTAATCATCCGTATTTTTAAAAGGATCATTTGTTTACTTAAAAGAAACAAATGAAGGTTAGTTTAACTAATTCTTAATACATAAGAGTATATATAGTAAACAAAATGAATTTGCTTAGTACTGTAATTAAAGAATTAAAGACAGGAGGGGTGGAATGGCCAATTGAATTTAGTTCTGATTAGGTTTTCCGCCTTTTTGTTGTAAGTATTTTTATATGGTAAACAAGAAAAAAGTGGTAGTAGTAGGCGCGGGGATTGTAGGTTTAGCGCATGCTTTGGCTAGTGCCAAGGCCGGGTATGATGTTACCGTAATTGAGAGAAATGAGAAGGCCGTTGGGGCTTCTATACGCAATTTTGGAATGGTATGGCCCATTGGGCAACCCCCGGGCCACAAGTTAATAAGAGCTTTGCGTTCTCGTGAGATTTGGAAGGAGATAGCCAGCGGTACCAATATTTTTTTAGATGAGGTGGGCTCTATACATGCTGCTTATCGCGATGATGAACTTCAGGTGTTAATAGAGTTTTATGAGCAAAACAAACAGAGCAACTATCAGCTGGAGTGGATAAATCCAGATAATTTGGGTCTTTATACATCATCTCTTAAGCAGCTGGGCTTTGCAGGAGGTATTTATAGCCGAACTGAAATGATTGTGGATCCACGCCAGGCTATTGCCGAGATTCCAAATTACCTTACTGAGCAGTACGGAGTAGAGTTTATTTGGAATACCGCGGTTTCTAAAATAAAGGAAGACAAGTTGACAACCTCCAGAGGAAAATACAATGCGGATCACATATATGTATGTTCAGGTGCTGATTTTGAAAATCTTTATCCAGAAGTATTTAGAAATATCGAAATAACCAAGTGTAAACTTCAAATGATGCGTACCGCTCCTCAGGCCTATGGTTGGCGGCTTGGTGCCGCTGTGGCGGGAGGGTTAACCCTGACCCATTATAAAGCGTTTGAAAGTTGCCCATCTTTAGCTGCTTTGAAACAGCGTATAGAAACCGAAACACCTCATTTTCCTGAGTGGGGGATTCATGTAATGGCTTCTCAAAACGGGTTGGGCGAGGTTATTATTGGCGATTCACATGAATATGGGCTCACCCCTGATCCTTTTGATAGGCAGTTAGTAAATGGTCATATTCTAGGATACTTAAGGTCGATGTTGGATTTGCCTAATGCCGTTATCAGTGAAACCTGGAATGGTGTTTATCCAAAAATGACTGACGGTACTTCTGAATTTGTACACCATATTGAAGAAAATGTAACTATTGTTAATGGTTTAGGTGGTGCTGGAATGACATTAAGTTTTGGCCTTGCCGAGGAAGTTGTGAATGGAGTATTTGACAATCATCGAGTGGAATGATTTTGCATCAATTTATTTCATGATAAATCATATCCAATAAAAAAGCCGAAACATTTCCGCTTCGGCTTTTCCTCGTGCCCCGGGCGGGACTTCCCGCCCGAACGACCAGAGGTCTTATCTGGTCGGGCGGGGAACCCGCTGACTATAATAATTGTTTCAGAAAGCGTCTGCCTGCTGCAGTTTTAAAGTATTTCTCCCGATCTCTGGCGTCTTGAGCATTGTTGCAATATTCGGTATAGACAACGATCCATGGTTTTTTGCCTTTGGTGGATTTAGTTTTACCGGCATTATGTTGCTTTAGACGATTTTCCATATTGGTGGTCATGCCCTTGTAAAGGGATCGGTCAACTTGGCTTTGCAAAACATATACGATATATGGCTTTTGCTCCATGATGTCTAAAATAAAAAAACCCGAAGTATTTCTACTTCGGGTTTTTAAGTGCCCCGGGCGGGACTTGAACCCGCACGAACATTGCTGCTCACAGGATTTTAAGTCCTGCGTGTCTACCAATTCCACCACCAGGGCAATTTGGTTTAAGGTTTAAAATTAAAGGTTTAAAGTTAAAAGTAAACCTCTATTACAATTTTAAACTAAAAACCCCTCAGTTGAGGGGTTTTTCAATTGAGCGGGAGACGGGATTCGAACCCGCGACCCCGACCTTGGCAAGGTCGTGCTCTACCAGCTGAGCTACTCTCGCAATTGGGACGGCAAATGTAATAAGCGTGTTTTAAACCCGCAAGCAAAAAATCAAGCTCCAATCTTTTTCTTTATGGAATTTAATTTCATCAAGGCCTCAACTGGCGTTAAGGTGTTGATGTCCAGATTCTTTATTTCTTCCTTTAATTCTTCTAAAATTGGATCATCCAACTGAAAAAAGCTCAATTGCATCTTTTCTTTCCCTTTTCCGCTCTTTTTTCGGTCCGATTGACGGCTTTTTTCCAGCTCCTTTAGTACCGATTCCGCGCGGTTTACAACCAAACCAGGCATACCTGCCATTTTAGCCACGTGTATTCCAAAGCTATGTTCACTTCCACCGGGCTTTAATTTGCGCATAAATATGATGGAGTTGTCCACCTCCTTTACACTTACATTAAAATTCTTTATTCGCTCAAAACCTACTTCCATTTCGTTGAGCTCATGGTAGTGCGTTGCAAAAAGGGTTTTAGCTCTTGTAGGGTGCTCATGTAAAAACTCGGCTATAGACCAAGCTATGGAAATACCGTCATAAGTACTTGTTCCTCGACCGATTTCATCAAGCAATACCAGGCTGTTTTCTGAGAGGTTATTTAATATAGATGCGGTTTCACTCATCTCTACCATGAAGGTGGATTCTCCCTGACTAATGTTGTCAGAGGCACCCACCCGTACAAAAATCTTGTCTATAATACCTAAAGTAGCTGCTGTGGCAGGCACAAAGCAGCCCATTTGGGCTAATAGTGCAATAAGGGCCGTTTGCCGTAGTAATGCCGATTTACCCGACATGTTGGGCCCCGTAATCATTAATATTTGCTGTTCATCTCTATCCAGAAAAGTGTCGTTATTGATATATTCTTCACCTGCGGCCAATTGTTGTTCAATAACCGGGTGTCGGCCACCTTTGATATCCAAAACAAAGGATTCGTCAATTACAGGCCTTACATAGTTTCTGTGCTTTGCCAGAAGGGCAAATGACAAAAGGCAATCGATGCGTGCCAACAGTTGTGCGTTTAGCTGAATTTGCGGGAGATAGGAAATAGTCTTCTCCAATAGATCTAAATACAGACTTTGCTCCAGTGCCAGGATTTTGTCTTCTGCTCCCAGAATTTTTTGCTCGTACTCTTTTAATTCGTCTGTTATATAGCGTTCAGCATTTACAAGCGTTTGCTTTCTTATCCACTCTTCAGGCACTTTGGCCTTATATGTATTTCGTACTTCCAGGTAATATCCAAAAACATTATTAAAGGCGATCTTGAGACTCGATATACCTGTGGCCTTCGCTTCGCGCTGCTGAATGCCAATCAGGTAGTCCTTGCCTGATGTTAGTACCGTTCGTAAATCATCAAGCTCCTCTGATATTCCTTCGGCTATTACTCCACCCTTAGAAAGTTGAACGGATGGTTCTTCCTTTAGTGAATTCCCGATAAGGGGAATAAGCTTGGCACACTCATGAATCTGATCTCCGATAAGGGCCAGTGATTTCTCATGGGTACAAAGTTTTTTAATGGCGTTGGCAGACTCTAAACTGCGCTTAAGCTGCACGAGCTCCTTAGGGTTGATCTTTCGGGTGCTAAGTTTACTTACCAGCCTTTCAAGGTCGTGGATGTCGTTAAGGTGTTGCGAAACCTCATCGCTTAGCGGGGCATTTTTTATAAATGCCTCAACAACGTCTTGTCGCTCGGCAATGGGTTTTACTTTTTTGAGGGGCATGGCCAGCCAGCGCTTTAGCAGGCGACTACCCATCGGACTTTGGGTATGATCAATAACATCTAGCAGTGAAACGCCATCAGGTGAGTTGCTGTTAAAGATTTCGAGGTTGCGAATGGTAAAGCGGTCCATCCAAACAAACTCTTCGCGCTCTATGCGGCTGATATTGGTAATATGGTTCAGTTGATCGTGACGTGTTTCCTTGAGGTAATGAAATATAGCTCCGGCAGCAATAATGGCGCTGTCCATTTTTTCTATTCCAAAACCTTTCAGGGATTTGGTTTGAAAATGTCTGTTCAGATTTTCGTTGGCAAAATCCATTTTAAAAATCCACTCATCTAAGGGAAATGAATAATGACGATTGCCAAGGGATTCATAAAATATATCGGCTTTTGATTTCTGAAACAGAATTTCGCTGGGCTGTAAACTTTGAATGAGTTTTTCGATATACTCTAAGTTACCTTCAGCTACCAAAAGCTCTCCGGTACTTATGTCACAGAAGCTAATACCGATTTTTTCCTTATCAAAAAACACAGCACTCAAAAAATTATTAGAGCCCGACTTTAGCACCTGGTCACTGGTGGTGACACCAGGGGTTACCAGTTCGGTTACACCGCGTTTTACAATAGTCTTGGTGAGTTTTGGGTCTTCCAGCTGATTACAAATGGCTACGCGTTGCCCTGCTCTAACGAGCTTTGGTAAATAAGTGTCCAATGAATGATGGGGAAAGCCAGCCAGCTCCATGGATGCTGCCGCGCCATTAGACCGTTTTGTAAGCACTATTCCAAGTATCTTGCTGGCCTTAATGGCATCGCTGCCAAAGGTTTCATAAAAATCGCCTACTCTAAAAAGGAGAAGTGCATCAGGATACTTGTTTTTGATTTGATTGTATTGCCTCATTAAAGGCGTATCTGCACTTTTGCCAGCCAAAATTTATAGTTTTAGATAAGTGCGCTAAGATAAAGATAGACCATGAGAAAGTTGCGAATGAGTGAGCTGAATAGGCTCTCTACCGAAGAGTTTAAGGAAGCAGAGAAAAATCCCATTGTAATTGTGCTGGATAATGTAAGGAGTGTGCTTAATGTAGGTTCTGTATTCCGAACATCGGATGCCTTTAGAGTTCAGGAGGTTCACCTATGTGGTGTTACTGCAACACCTCCCGCTAAGGAAATGAATAAGACGGCACTGGGAGCTACTGAATCTGTGGATTGGCAATATTTTGAAAGTACCCTTATTTCTCTGGAAAAACTTAAGTCAGAAGGTTACACTCTTTTAGCTCTTGAACAGACGGAAGGTTCTGTTCCTCTTCAAAGTTTTGATTTTTCTAATAAAAAGGTGGCACTGATATTTGGTAATGAAGTTAAGGGTGTAGCTTCTGAAGCTTTGGCTCTATGCGATGCTTCTCTTGAAATTCCACAGTTTGGCACCAAGCATTCGCTAAATATATCTGTAAGTGCAGGCATTGCTATTTGGCAGGCTGCTCAGGGATATTTGAAGTAATCATTACAATAGAGCTTTGGTTTTTAGAGGGGCGGATGTAGTCATTTAGGCTTCAATCTAAATGTATGCTATGGGTGAAAAGGTGAAAAACAGCTTTTAGCGAGTGAGGCTGCGCTATTTCGTTTTCTGTAGTATGTGAGCAATAAAGACAAGAGGTTTAATAATAAAAAAAGGTCTCGAATTTCTTCGAGACCTTTTTAAAAGTTACCTATATGTTTTTTTCTATTTTACAGTGATATCTGCTCTGCGGTTAATGTCATGACGACCACTAGCCAATGGTTGAGCCTCGCCCTGAGACGTAGCTTCCATTCTGCCAGCATCAATTCCAAATACCTGAGTAAGTTGTTTTTTAACAGCTTCTGCTCTTCTCATACCAAGGTTTTTGTTGTACTCTTCGCTACCGCGAGAATCAGCATAACCAGTGATTACGATTTTAGCATTTGGATTAGCTTTCAACATGCGGGCAACAACGGCAAGACGCTCGTAGTTAGCAGCAGACATTGAAGCGCTATTGTATGCGAAGTAAACAGAAGGAACAAATCCACCACCACTGTTGGTTGGGATAGCTTTTCCTCTAAAGTTTACCAAAGTACCTTTTGGAGTGTTGCTTTCGTCATCCATGTAGTCTGGAACACCATCGCCATCGCTATCTACAGCGCGACCTTTGGTATCTACAGCAGCACCTTTGGCAGTAAACGGATCTTCATCCATATTATCAGGAATTCCGTCACCGTCAGCATCAAGAGCTCTACCAGCACCGTCAACAGCTACACCTTCAGGAGTGCTATTGTCTTTATCGTGGAAGTTACTTACACCATCCTTATCATCATCAGTAGTAAGCCAGTCAAAGTTGTTTTTCACTTCTTCAACATCAGCATAAATATCATCAAGTGGGTTTGAGTAAACTACAGACTTTTTGTCTTTGTCACCGAAGTTATAAGTTACACCAAGGTAAATTTGAACATATTGATCGTTGGTTGTACCAGCGATACTGCCATCTACCCAGTCAGCATTGGTGAACAAGTAGCGGGCTCCAAGATCGAAATCAAAGGCATTGCTCAATTGACGTTTGTACTCTAAAGTAACAGGGAAGTAAGTTTGAATAGCTGGTGGCTCACTTGGGTTACCAAATTTGTCAACTTTTCCAACCTCAATTGTTCTTAAGGTACTACCATCAGACTTAATAACTGTAGCTTCTGAAGTAATCATTGAAAGGCCAGCTCCGATACCCAATAAAAGGGAATTTTTTCTTTCACCGGTTTTTCCCTTAAGCACCATATTGCTCAAGTTGAACATTACGTCAAATGAACCATTCATCATAGTTCCATCGTAATATCTCATTAAGCGGGAGTTGGTACCATTTATTTGATAAAAGCCAGCGCCAAGGCGAGTACCCACGGTTGGAGTCCAGAATTTGGTAAGAGCTAATCCGCCACCAAGGGCAAGACCTCCACCTTCAAGACCTTCGGCCTTGTCAGATTCCAGCGATTGTAGATCACCAAGGCTAAAAGTATTGGCAATGTTTAAGCTTAATGACCAGCTTCTGTAATTTGAAGGATGCGCCTGCGTTAGCTTCTCGGTATCTTGTGCGCTTGCACTAGTAACCCCAAGGGCTAAAGCAAAAAGTAAAGAGTATTTTTTCATAAAAGTGAAATTTAGGTAACTATTTAGGTCCATAAATTATTGGTTCGTAGTCGGAGTCCTATTTTCTACGCCTCGGCAAAAATATAAATAAGTGTAGACTACGAAACGTTTTTATTTACAATTTATCTATTTAATTGTTCATTAGATGAAATTAAGGCCGGGGCTAAAATTTTGAAACATAATATCTTGAAGGCGCTGAAAATCTTTATCTGAATGCACAAAGTCATAATTATCAGCATCTATCACTACTACAGGAATGGTGTTGTTTTGTTTGAAAAACTCTGTGTAATGGCTCTGAATGTTCTTTAAATACTCGGGTTTTATATTTTGCTCGTAGGGTCTGTTTCTCTTTTTAATATGCTGTAAAAGTGTCTTAATTGGGCGGTTGAAGTAAACAACAAGGTCAGGTTGTTTCAAACTTCGGGCAATTATTTCGAAAAGATTTTTATACAAAATAAGCTCCTGATCTTTCAGGTTGTTTTGAGCAAAAACCAGGCTTTTGTAGATGGAATAGTCTGCAATTGTGATAGTTTGGAAGAGATCATCGGCAACATATTGCTGTAATTGATGATAGCGATCTGCTAAAAAAGCCATCTCCAGGGAAAATGCGTAGCGTGAAGGATTTTGATAAAATAATGGGAGAAACGCATTTTCCTTAAATTCCTCTAAAATCAATCGCGCATCAAGTGTTTTTGCCAATTTGCTTGACAGGGTTGTTTTTCCTGAGCCAATGTTTCCCTCAAAAGCGATATATCCAGGGCTCATAACTCGGCTACTTTTAGTTGGTCTGATGATGCTTTTAGTATATTTCCTATGGAATTATCCAAAACAGGATGTATAAATTCCGGAGCCAATTCTGCCATAGGAATCAACGTGAAGTTGCGCAGATGCATACGTGGATGAGGCACAATAAGATGTTCGGAATCTATGACTAAATCTCCCCAAAGTAGGATGTCAATGTCTAGCGAGCGCGATTCATAATTATTATTTATTTGTGTTTTGGAGGTGCGTCCAAGTTTTTGCTCGATGCCTTTTAACTTTTCCAGCAAGGCCATGGGCCCCAAATCGGTAGTGATTAAAAGGGCCTGGTTGATGAAATTATCAGCATCATCCATACCCCAGGCCTCAGTGGAATATAGCTTGGAAGTCTTTACCACCCGGCCGAAGTCGCTAATAAGGTTTAGGGCCTTTGCAAATGTTTCTGTAACATTCCCAATGTTGCCGCCAAGAAGCAGAAATACTTGATCTTTATCTTTCAAATGGGGGGAGAGTTGGTATTGTTTAATAATATTGCCAAACGAAGGCCCAAAACTAATCATACGACATCTTTTATGAAGACTTTTTTAAAAATGCTCCTGGCCACTATTCTCGGTGGACTCCTTTTACTGTTTATTGGATTTATTATTATATCGGTGGTAATAGGCTCTTTTGCGGCCATGGCCGATACAGAAGTGGTGGTTCATGAAAAAACCATACTGCGCATTGATATGGATAATGTAATTAAGGAACGTTCTGATGACAATCCCTTTGCCGGATTGGATTTGATGACAGGGAGGCCGGAGCAGGCACTCGGACTGAATCAGGTGCTTGCAGCCTTAAAAACAGCCGCTCAGGATGACAAGATTATTGGTGTTTATTTAAAAGGTGGTATACCGGTAACGGGGCATGGAACCTTATCGGAAATCAGAAATGCCCTTTTGGAGTTCAGAAAAAGCGAAAAATTTGTTTATAGCTATTCGGAGATAATGACTCAAAAAGGCTATTACCTCGCTTCAGTGTCAGATTCCATTATGATGAATCCCGGAGGATTCTTTGAATGGCGCGGATTAAGTGCTTCTGTATCCTACTATAAGGATGCTATGGATAAATTAGGCCTTGAGCCTGTAGTGCTGCGCGCTACCGGCAATAAGTACAAAAGTGCTGTTGAGCCTTTTTTGGGGCAGGAAATGAGCGATGAAAACCGCTTTCAACTAAACGCCTTGCTTGGCGGGATTTGGGGAGATTACCTCAATTCTGTTAGCCAATCCCGGGGTGTTGAGGTTTCAAAACTTAACATGATTGCGGATAGTATGTCTGTAACCAGCGCGCAGGCAGCGGTAGCCGTAAAACTTATTGATAAGGAAGCCTATGAGGATCAGTTGCTCACTTCATTTATGAAGAAAACCGGAGTTGGCAAGTTTGATGATATACCATTTGTTAGTGTTGCTCAATATGCCAAAAACGCAAAATTGGGAGGTGGTAGCTATACAGGAGATAAGATAGCAGTGATTATTGCTCAGGGAGATATTGTAAGCGGCAACGCAGGTGAATACAGTATTGGTTCTGACAGGATAGCAAGTGCCATAAGAAAGGCACGGGAAAATGATAAAATTAAGGCTATCGTGCTGAGAGTGAATAGTCCCGGGGGAAGTGCACTCGCCTCAGAGGTTATTTGGCGCGAAATGGCGCTTGCGCGCGAAGCCAAGCCGGTGGTTGTTTCAATGGGGGATCTGGCAGCCAGTGGAGGATATTATATATCCTGCTTTGCCGATACTATTGTAGCTCAACCAACCACCATTACCGGTAGTATTGGTGCCTTTGGGCTTTTCTTTACAGGAGAAGAACTTATGCACGATAAGTTGGGAATTAATATCGAAAGTGTAAAAACCAACAGGCATTCAGATTTAGGAACCTTTGACCGTTCTCTAACCGACAGCGAAAAACGTCTACTTGTAAATCAGGTAGATCAGATATATGGTACTTTTAAGAAGAGAGTGGCAGATGGAAGATCCTTTGAACTTAGCTATGTTGATAGTATTGGTGGTGGTCATGTTTATACCGGTCGTGATGCCTTAAAACTAGGGCTGGTTGATGTGTTGGGCGGATTGGAGACTGCTATAGATATCGCAAAGAACATGGCTGATATTGGTGGCGAATACCGTGTGGTGGAATATCCTGAACTGGAGGATCCTTTAGTGAGGTTTATGAAACAACTCAGTGGCGACTTTGAAACCCGCGCCATAAGAAATAACCTGGGAGAATATGCCCGTTATTTTGATATCCTAACCAAAGCCAAAACCATGCAAGGCTACCAAACGCGTATGGATTACGAGATTGTGATTGATTAATCAATTGAAATCAGATAGAGATATACAAAGGGCCAGCCTCATTTACCTGATGCTGGCCGCTTTGTTTATAGCATCTCTGGTCACCTGCAACCTTATAGCCAATAAGTTTGTGAGAGTTGATTTGGGCTTTGCCACCTTTAATGTATCCGCAGGGGTTTTGCCTTATCCGCTTACTTTTTTAATTACAGATATACTATCAGAGGTATACGGCCGTAAAAGAACCAATGCCGTGGTGGCTTCAGGATTTTTTGCAACGCTGTTGGTTTTGCTGATTCTGTATATGGGGCATTCATTTCCGGCCCTGGATAATAGCCCGGTTAGCGAGGAGGAATACGCCAGCGTTTTCAGAAATTCATGGCGCGTTATAAGTGCTTCAATGCTGGCCTACCTTGGGGCTCAGTTTCTAGATGTTCGCCTGTTTCACTTTTGGAAAAGACTCACCAATGGCAAAAAACTCTGGTTCAGAAATAACTTTTCCACCATGATCTCTCAGTTTGTTGATACCGTTTTGGTAACCACCGTTATTTTTATCGGGATTGAGGATTTTGAGTTTATCAGTGGACTGATTTGGGACGGATGGCTGTTTAAGGTGCTTTTTGCGGCAGCCGATACTGTGGTGATATACATTGTGGTTTATTTCTTCAGGAAATCGTTTGGACTGAAAACCGGAGAGGAAATTGAATTTTAGTTATGGCTAAATCCCTTATTAAAAAGAGCTTTGAAACCGGCTTTAAGGGGGTGCTCACTGTAGCAGCCGTTTATTTCATTATTACGCGTTTCGGTAATTCTGATTATGAAGGAATTTTTTCCTATCCATGGCATTCAGCAGCTTTTTATGTTCCCCTGTTTATTGTGCTGTGGGCCCTCAATCTCTTTTTAGATGCCCTTATTTGGAAATCAGTAAACCGCTTTGTTGGTGAGATTTCCATCAAGCGGGCTTTTAAAACCAACTTTGTGAGCTATGCTCTGGCGTTTATAACTCCCGCCAATAGCGGAGAAGTTGCCGGGCGTTATATTATGCTTCACCACAATCAGGATCGTCAAAAAACGCTTTTCCTCATCTTTTGGTCGCACTTCCCCCGCATGGTTATTAAGCTTTTGCTGGGGCTTTCCTCACTATTATTTTTGTCCGGACTTACAGGTAAAATCGAATGGCCTTTGGTTTATACGGTGCTGCTGCTGGGGATACCTTCGTTATTGCTCTTTTATTTTTTCTTTATCAGAATACAGAGGTGGCTTCACAGCCGAAATCTTCTTAAAGTGGATTTTTCTAAATACATTTTGAACGACAGGCCGCAGTTTTCCGAAAAGCTGAGATTGAGCCTCCTGGCTTTGGTGAAGTATATTACCTACAATGCCCAGTTTTTGATTTTGCTGATGATGTGGGGAGGAGTGGAGCTAAGTTTGGAGCTTGCGCTATCCATTATCGTGTTCTATTTCATTACATCCATAATACCTACTTATGCTGCTGTTGACTTTATTGTAAAAGCAGCATTAGCGATGTATGTTTTTAAGGAAACACTGGCGGATGAGTCTCTGCTTATAAATGCCTCTTTTATTATCTGGGTATTTAATATTGCCTTGCCGGCATTGGCGGGGGTAGGTATTATTTTAAAGTCAAACCTTACTACATCTATTAAAAAGCGATTTTCACGCGGTAACCCGTATGGGCCCTCACGTTAAGGGCTGCGCCACCCTCAAAAATCAAGTATTGCCCACGTATGCCTTGTAGCACGGCTTTAACCTCTGGGTTCTTATCCAGGTTGATACTCTTTACTTTGGTGGGATAATGCTGAACGGGGTATTCCATATGTATAACCTCAGTGTCAGTGCTTAAAAAATGTTTTAGATTGTCGGGTAAATGAGCCGCTAGTTTTTCCTTTTCCTTTACCAAATCCATTTCGGGATCTTCGTTTTTAAGCATTTTTTGCCAAACGGTTTTATCGGCAACATGATTTTTCATGGTCACTTCAATGATGCCCGCCTCATATCGGTTGGAGGTTTTTGCAAAAACGATGGCCTCTGATGCACCTTGGTCTATCCATCGTGTAGGCATCTGTGCCACTCGTGTTACACCCACTTTTAGTCCTCCACTATTGGCTAAATACACTATGTGAGGTTGTAGTTGATACCCTTTTTCAAAAGCCAGATCGCGGTCTTCTACGCCATCCTGGGCACGGCTGAGTTCGGGTCTGATAATACTTTCGCCAGCCATTGGGCTTGTAAAGAAGCAGTTGCGGCAAAAACCCATGCGGTATAAATCTTTAAATTGATTTCCACATGATATACAATACTTCTCATTCTGAAATTGTATAGTAATTTCACGCCCCACTAAGGGATTAAATTTTATAAAATCTACATCAGTAGTCATCAGGTAGTTTACCTTGCCATTGAGGTAAGCTGGCATCTTTGAAAGAGTAGAAAGTAATTCCATTTTCCTAAAATTGTATTTTTAAAGCTCAAACCAACCAACATGAAGATTGATTTAGTCAACTCATTTATTAGCTGGCGGATGAAAAAACGCTTTCATCAGATCGAGCTTTTTATGAAATATCCTCACGAAGTTCAACGTGAGACATTGTTTGATTTACTTGATACCGCCAAAAGTACGGAATGGGGAAGGAGATATGGTTTTGAAGATATCAATTCCTATGAAGAATTTAAGTCTCGTGTGCCCCTGCATTACTACGAGTCTATAATAGGAGAGGTAAACAGGCTAAGAGCCGGAGAGTCCAATATCATGTGGCCCGGTGAAATTAAGTGGTTTGCCAAATCAAGCGGTACCACTGATGCCAAAAGCAAGTTTATTCCTGTTTCATCAGAGGCGATTGAAGAATGTCACTTTAAGGGAGGAAAGGATTTGCTGAGCCTGTATTGCAACAACAAACCCGAAACCGAGGTTTTTTCGGGTATGAGCCTGCGGTTGGGTGGAAGTACATTCGTTAATGATTCTGATAACCAAAGTTATTATGGTGATGTATCGGCAATTATTATCGAGAATCTGCCGTTTTGGGTGGAGATGCGAAGCACCCCCAATAACAAAATCAGCCTCATGAATGAGTGGGAAACCAAGATTGAGGCCATTGCAAATACCACTATTAAGGAAGACGTAACAAGCCTTGCCGGTGTTCCGAGCTGGATGTTGATACTTGCCCGTAAAGTTTTGGAAAAAACCAATAGCAGCAACCTGCTGGAAGTATGGCCCAATCTGGAACTCTACATGCACGGTGGTGTTAATTTCAATCCCTATCGAAAGCAATTTGAAGATATCATTCCTCAAAATTCAGGCTTCACCTTTATGGAAACCTACAATGCCTCCGAAGGCTTTTTTGGTATACAGGATGAGATGGATAGTGATTCACTTTTATTAATGCTCGACTTTGGGATTTTCTATGAGTTTATTCCCATGAGCCAGTTTAAAGGTGAGGAATCTGAAGCCATTTCACTTGATCAGGTGAAGGAAGGGGAGAACTATGCCATTGTTATTTCCACCAATGGTGGCTTATGGCGCTACATTTTGGGCGATACCATTAAGTTTACCAGTATCTCACCCTATCGCATTCAGGTTACAGGGCGTACCAAGCATTTTATTAACGCCTTTGGAGAAGAGGTGATAATTGAAAATACCGAGGCCGCATTGAATGAGGCATGCCGCGTTACCGGAGCAGCTGTATTGGATTATACTGCGGCACCCGTATATATGAGTGATAATGATGCCGGTGCCCATGAGTGGATTATTGAGTTTTCCAAAACCCCTGAAAATGTGGATCACTTTATGGAAATAGTGGATGGAAAAATAAAGGAGCTGAACAGTGATTACGAAGCCAAGCGATATAAAGACATGGCCTTGAGGCCGCCAATACTACACGTGGCGCGCGAAAATCTTTTTTATGACTGGCTCAAAAATAAGGGTAAGCTTGGCGGGCAGCACAAGGTGCCTCGTTTATCCAATAATCGCCATCATCTTGAAGAGTTGCTTCAGATGAACGCTTTACAAGCAGTGGGATGAAGCTTCTGTTTTCTGTGCTTGGTGCATTGCTTCTGAGCTTTTTGCCTCCCCTGCAGCTGAAGTATGAGCTGGAGAAAGTTATTCCCGCCAAGGATGTTGACTGCTTTAGCGTAGATCAGTTTAAGAATATCTATTTGGTAAAGGGCAATGAGCTGATAAAATACGATCATCAGGCCAAACAGCTTTATTCATTTAGTAATCCCATACTTGGGGATATCTATAAAGTGGATGCTCGCAATGCTCTTAATCCCTATATTTTTTACAGAGATGTAAATCAATTGGTAATTGTTGATAATCGATTAAACTCATCCACAGCACTGAATTTTACCGATTACGGCTTTTTGGATGTTCGGTTTGTTTCCTTCTCCGATCAAAACAATGTTTGGTTTTATGATCAGGCAACGGATAAGATTTACCGCTTTAATATGCAGCGAAACAAGGTGAGTAACAAAAGCCTGAATATTACCCAGATCAGTGGTAGCGAAAATTTGCCTGGAGATATGGTGAGCACCATTGATCAGGTGTTTTTAAATGTGCCTGATAAGGGGATTTTTGTGTTTGATGCGGTTGGGGCATATCAAAAACTAATCCCGCTAAAAGGGGTAAAGGCATTTGATGTACAAAAGAAAAAGCTTTATGCTATTCAGGATAGCGTAGCTGTTTCCTATGATTTACTCACTTCTGGCATATCTCTGATTCCTATAGATGTTTCTGAAGTAAAGTCGTTGAAGGCCGAGGCAGACAGGCTTTTTATGCTTGCGCCAGATGAGCTGCGCATTTACCGGCATAAATAGGAGGGAGCTGTAAAACGCATCCTTCTTAACTCATCAAAAATGGTAGATTTGCAGCGGAAAAATTTTAGGGCTCCTGGTTTTGTTGGGCCCCGCTAATCCTTAATTCCAGAAGACTTATGCACATTGCTGTTTCCGGTAATATTGGTTCCGGTAAAACCACTTTAACAACACTGTTAGGCAAACATTATAACTGGGAACCTGAGTATGAAGAGGTGGACAATAATCCCTATCTGGATGATTTTTATCGCGAAATGCAACGCTGGTCTTTCAATCTGCAGATTTTCTTTTTGAATTCACGCTTTCGTCAGGTAAAGGAAATTCACGATTCTGGCAGAGATGTGATTCAAGACAGAACCATTTATGAGGATGCGCACATTTTTGCGCCCAACCTACACGCCATGGGGCTTATGCCCAGCCGCGATTATGAAAACTACCTTTCGCTTTTCCGCCTGATGGAATCCTTTATTAAACCACCGGATTTGCTAATCTATCTGCGTGCTTCCATCCCTACCCTGGTGGATCAAATACAAAAGCGTGGCCGTGATTATGAAAACAACATTCGCCTGGATTATCTGAACCGCCTGAACGAGCGCTATGAGGCGTGGATTAGCGGTTACGACAAGGGAAACCTTTTGGTAATAAATGTAGATGAGAACAAGTTTGCCGTTGATCCGGAGGACTTGGGTAAAATCATCAACAGGATTGACGCTCAGTTGAACGGGTTGTTTTAGTAGTTGTTAGAGGCTTAAGCTACTTACAATCACATACTTTCCTTCTGTAGTAGTTATTAGAGGCTGGCAAGGGCTCACACCCCTTGTATCACCTAATGCAGTGTTTCCTGGTTATAGTTTTGATGATTAACTCTGGTCAAAGGTTAGCTTTTGTGTGCCTTTGGTTTGAAAATATTTTTGAGGAGTTCCATGTTGCCATTTCCAATTACAGATCTAACAAAGAGTTTTATATAGGTAAGTGTTGGTAATTCACCTCTTTTTATACGTTCTATCTTCTTAAGAAGGTCATCTACGCCTTTGGCTTTAGCAGCAAATAGTTCGGGATGCACTACGTTTTTCAGTACATTTTTCTGATATAAACCTGATGGTTGAAAGCCTTCTGGGGCAAAGAGGAGCATATTTTGTTTGTACCACCAAAATATTTTTGGATTGTTCCAAAAAACAGGGCGCAGTATGTCGTGAGGCACATATCCGTGCTTAGAAAACTTTTCTATCCAATAGCTATTCCATTGCTCGTTAATGTGGTTTTGGCCTCCTTGTAGTGGTATTGCGGCTGAAAAAACGATAAGCTTTCCTGCCTTAACCAGGTTCTTTACAAACACATCAGCAGCATCGGGTGAAAGGTGTTCAGCTACCTCCAGGCTCAGCACCAGGTCGTAGTAGTCTGCTAAATCGATTTCCTCCTCCAGGTTACACTCCATAAACTCACCTTCGCTCAGAAACTGGTTCATTAATGTTTTGTTTGCCCAGGGGCCGTCCAGTCCAAGAACCTTAGAAACACCATGTTCTTTAAACACATGTAAAAATGTACCTAATCCACATCCAACATCCACCACGCTTTGGGGTTTAAATGATTTCAGGAGTACCGGTACAATTTCCGAAGGTGCTGTAAGGTTATGGACGTTTTCTTCGTGTATATATTTTGGCTGCATGTCTGCAAAAATAGTTTCCCCGGGCAGGACGATTGATACCAAATAAAAAAATCCCCAATAAACCTTGGCTTATTGGGGATTCAGCATCTTAAAAGGGTTGAAGCTAAGCCCTTGCTGTAATTTTAATGGTGGCGTTGGTGCCGGCAGCATCTGTTAAAGTAACCTCGCCAATGGCAGGGATTCTTTGTCCATTGCTGGATACCAGAAAGCCTTCACCTGAAAAGGTTTTATCGCCCGTTTGATGCATAAAGGGGCCTTCAAACCAGGGCTGTTCCATTGGGCGATTTACAATCATACTCACCTCGTCAGCATTCATTTCAACGCGAACATCTCTTATGCCTTTAGGCTCTTCATTTACATGGAATTCCACAAAACGTATAGCGATAGGCTCATTTGCCACTCCTTCCACAATCAGGTTTCCTGACTCGATATGCTCATAAGTGTAATTACGGCCTTCTTCCAGCTGTAATGTGTTTGAAGAATGAGATGATACACCGCCTTCAACACCGATATGCGGAGCGATTACCAAAGAAACAATACTCATCAACTTGATAAGGATGTTCATAGAAGGACCAGAAGTATCTTTAAAAGGATCACCAACAGTATCACCGGTTACAGAAGCCTTGTGGGGCTCAGAACCCTTGTATTCCATTACACCATTAATCATTACACCTTTCTCAAAGGATTTTTTAGCGTTATCCCAGGCACCACCGGCATTGTTTTGGAAAATACCCATCAACACACCACTTACAGTTACACCGGCCAAAAGACCACCCAACATTTCTGCGGAGGAAGTCTCAGGGAAAACACCTTTAAAACCAAAACCAACAAGTACCGGAGTAATAAGGGCAATAGCACCAGGTAACATCATTTCGCGGATAGAGGCTTTTGTAGAGATCTCCACACACTTTTCATACTCTGGCTTAGCCTTGTACTCCATAATGCCCGGAATCTCCTTAAACTGGCGTCTAACCTCATGTACCATTGCCATAGCGGCACGGCCCACAGCAGAAATAGCAAGGGAAGAGAAGATGAAAGGAATCATACCTCCCACAAATAGCATGGCTAATACGGGGGCTTTATAAATATCAATACTATCAATGCCGGCAATACCTACAAAGGCAGCGAAAAGAGCAAGTGCAGTAAGAGCAGCAGAAGCAATGGCAAAACCTTTTCCTGTAGCAGCTGTAGTATTACCCACTGCATCAAGATTGTCGGTACGGCCTCTCACTTCTTCAGGTAACTGGCTCATTTCAGCAATACCACCCGCGTTATCCGCGATAGGGCCAAAGGCATCAATAGCCAATTGCATGGCTGTAGTGGCCATCATACCGGCAGCGGCAATAGCCACACCGTATAATCCTGCGAAAGAATAAGAGAATATAATACCAGCAGCTAGAATAAGGATAGGCGCAACGGTAGATTGCATACCCATAGCCAATCCACCAATGATGTTGGTTGCATGACCAGTAGAAGACTGATTAACGATAGAAAGTACAGGCTTTTTACCCATGGCCGTGTAAAACTCAGTTACCCAGCTCATCAGTGCACCAACTATAGAACCTACCAAAATCGCCCAGAATACGTCCATGTTTGAAAATTCATAACCTCTAAGATTAAGAGATTCAGGAAGCATCCACAAACAAAGTGGGTAAGAGGCGATAACTACCATAATGATAGAAGACCAGTTACCCATGTTAAGTGCTTTCTGCACCGAACTGTTTTCTCCGCTAATGCGAACCAACGCCATGGAGATGATAGAGAATATAAGTCCTAAACCTGCAATTACCATTGGTAAAAGGATAGGAGCCATTCCATTAAAATTGTCAACTGAATTAATCTCCTGACCCAAAACCATGGTGGCCAGGATAGTTGCCACATACGAACCGAAAAGGTCAGCGCCCATACCGGCAACATCACCTACGTTATCACCTACGTTATCGGCAATGGTAGCAGGGTTTCTAATATCATCTTCCGGGATACCGGCTTCTACCTTACCTACAAGGTCGGCACCTACGTCAGCGGCTTTGGTGTAAATACCACCACCCACACGGGCGAAAAGGGCAATACTCTCAGCACCCAGTGAAAATCCGGCCAATACCTCAATGGCGGTTTTCATTTCATGGCCTGTCATGGCAGCACCTTCTGGCACAAAGTAGTTGTAGAATACTATGAATAAGCTACCCATACCAATTACGGCCAGACCAGCAACACCAAGACCCATTACGGAGCCACCGGTGAAAGAAACTTTAAGTGCTTTAACAAGACTTGTACGAGCAGCTTGGGTAGTACGTACGTTTGATTTGGTTGCGATGCGCATTCCAATAAATCCGGCTAAAGCCGAAAGCACAGCGCCAATTACAAAGGCAATGGCAATTACCGGGCTCGAATGTTCTACCAAGGTACCTGACCAGGCTAACAATATAGCTGCAATGATCACAAAATAGCTCATTACCTTCCACTCTGCTTTAAGGAAAGACATGGCGCCATCGGCTATGTAGCCTGCAAGCTCCTTCATTTTATCATCACCTTCATCTTGCTTAGTTACCCATGCAGATTTAATAAGCATTACAATAATTCCAATAAGCCCTAAGGCAGGCACTAGATAAATTAACCAGTCGTTCATGTGGTAAGTGTGTTGATTGTCAAATTTTTATAATAGGGGCGCAAAAGTAAGCCAAAAAGTGTTTTGGGCAAATGGGGGCGTTGTGAATGTGAAGATAAGAGTGAGCAGGGCATGTGGCACTGGTCATCTATCAGGTTTAAGACTGTTAAGATTCGACCTGAGGTTTTTGTGTGATCTGCAAAATTCTTGTGATAAATAAGCCCCACGGTTAATGCTCTATAACAAGATTTTGTTGATGAACTATTTCTTCATTCCCAATACTAATTGAATAAAAGCCAGGGGAAAGGTGGTTTATAAGTATAGTGCCTTCAAATTGTATGTTTGATATGTCGTTTTTCCTGAAAACCAACTTCCCTATGGAGTTGTAGATTTCAATATAATCAGGTTGAAACACCTGAGGATTCCACTTTAAGCTGAGTTTGTCGGTTGCCGGATTTGGATAGATTTGAATGTCAGGATCAGGGGTTTGCTCAGATTGTTCAAGTCCAATCAAAACTATACTTGCCGAATCAGCCTCATTACATTGGTTGATTACAACTAGATTAATAGTGTAATTTGACCCAGCAGTAATTGGATATGAATGTGAAGGCATGAGGCTGGATGAGTCTTTTGTTCCATCTCCGAAATCCCATATAAACGAATGGGCATTAGAGCTGTTGGAACCATTAAAACTAACATAAACTGCTGTTAATGTTACGCTATCTATAGTATAGGTGAAGTCAGCTTTGCTGGTATCGCATACCTCAATCCAATAGTTAGTTACACTCGAATCTCCACAGGCGTTGTAGGCCGTTAATTCAACATTATAAACCCCTGCGGTATCGTAGCCAATGCTTAGGCTGGAGCTTGTGTCAATTTTGCCATTGCCCAGATCCCAATAAAGTGAATCTGCATTTATGCTGCTATCAGTCAGGTTAATACTGAGCAGGTTTGTGGTAAAAATGAAATTCGCGGAAACACTGTCGCAAACCTTCAAAATTTGTGATGATGTATCAGTTTCCAAACAGGCATTAAAGGCATAAAGCTTCACATTATAGCTCCCATGAAAGGCATAGGTATGGTTCGGTGCGAGAGCATTGGAGCCCGGGCCTCCGTCACCAAAATCCCAGTAAATTGAGTCTGCCTGAACCGATGTTGAGTTAAAGCTGACATTGAGGTAGTTTGACTGCATATTGAAATTGGCCTGCACTGTGTCGCATACTCTCACCGATTGAAGTAAGCTATCCGCATCTCCGCAATCACTATTGAAAACATATACCCAAACCTGATATAGGCCAGTATCCTGGTAAATGTGGGGTGGGGATGTGTTGTCACTGTTATTGCCATCCCCAAAATCCCAGTAAATGGAATCAACACCCAATGAGGATGATGAATTAAAACTTACTTCATGAAAATTATTGCTGTAGCCAAAGTTTGCATCAACCACAGGGCAAGGCAGTGTAGTAAAGTTGATAAAGGCTGTATCGCTTACCATACCAACATTAATACAGGAGTCATAAATACTGGCCATGTAAGAAGTATTAGGGGTGAGGCCTGTGAATGAAAGTGAATCAGTAGTAACTGTGTACCAGGAAGTATCTGGATTACTAAGATTTATCAATGTTATGTTGGAATTCATAGTTCCGGGCTTCCAGTGTAACACCGCAGTATAAAGCCCCAGGCTGTCGATGTGCAACGAGTCAGAATAATTACAAGCGTCAAATTCATCCGCACCAATATCGGGTGCTATTGCTGAGCGCGGATTGTTATCAAAATCATGCGTTACGTAGGGTAGAGGGGTGGCCTTACCGTTCAGATATTTTGATTTTGAATGCAAATCAATGTTGCTATAGTAATTAGCAGGTGCACTTATAGAATTGGAATCTGAACCACTGAAGATTCTCCATTGCGATAATGTGTTGTAAGTATTGGTTGCGGTTTTACCCAGTTTGTTTCCGGTAGTAAAAAAGTTGTTGTAGTCAGAAGTGCCTCCAACTCCGGAGAAGGGGGCGTGAACAGCGTATCCTCCGGCCAGATTAACAAAGCTGTTATTGAGGTAGTTGATATTTGATTTTGTGCCAAAGGCGCTTATTATGTTTAAAGCATAGCTGGTGGTGCCTGATAAAACATTTACGGAGTTGTTTGCTATATCTACATCATCATTGTGTCCTACATTAAATCCGTAAGCATATCTTGACGCAGAGCTTACTGTAACCATATTGTTGGCTACTAAAGCTCTATTCGATGAGTCTCCTGTACTATTTCGATAAGCAATGCCTAAGTTGTCGTTTTGAGTATAACTCACAATTTTATTCCTGATTACATTTATACCACTGCTATTACTTACTTCCAGATTTATAGAAGAATGACCATTAAAATTTATTTCATTGGCTGAAACATTTCCAGTATCGCATCCGCTGAGATACAATGGGCGTGATTGATGTTGCCCGGCCACGGTGTTGGATAGAGAGTTATGAGTAACAGAGGTCTGATTATAGTGGCCCACAAAAATTCCTCCTGTATACCAGCCTTCAACTATATTACTATCAATTGTAATGTTAGCGTTGCCGTTGTAGCCATATGCGCCTTGAAAAACGACTGATTCACGACCACCAAGGAATACATTGTTTTTGAGCGTGATGTTTGTTATGGGGCCTCTGGTATAATTGCGAGCTTCGAAGCAGCTTGAAGTTAAAGAGCTTAGATCAGGTGTTATGAGCGAGTCGTTTATAAAGGTTATATGATCATTATAACCAGCATACATCTCTACTCCCGCATAAGCTCCTTTGTTTAAAATTGTTATATCCTTAATGGTCAGATAGCTAACTGTATCCAGTCTTATTACATATCCTAGGTTGGGATGGGTGGCGGTTGCGAACTCAAGTCTTACTCTTGCTCCATTTGTATCTCCCTGAATGATAATGGGATTTGATGGCCCCGATCCTGGTATGTTGTGTAAATAAAACTGTTCATTATATACTCCTCCGGCTATATTAATGATAACAGGCCCTGATACCCCACAGGTGTTTAGCGTGTTGGCCAAACTATTGAAGCTGGTATAGTTTCTTGGGGCTGGTGCTAGAGAGGGATTGATTGTGTAGGAGCCATGCATTGTGCTATCACAATTGGTGGTTACTACTACAGGCCCAAACCATGAAGATTTCCCTAAGGTATCACAAAGGGCTCTGATATAAACATCATAGGTAGTGAAGGAGGCCAGGTTTGTTATGGTGTATGAATTACTCAGTATTGGCCCGGCCTTATTGCCGGTTCCTGCAGTATAGCCACTGATGCCATGCTCAATTTCAACCGAATAGCCTGAGTCAAGTTGCCAGCTAAATGTTGCATTTACACCTGTAACGTGATTGAGGGTGAAAGCGGTTGGTGTGTAGCAATCGGAAAGCTCAAATTCGTCAGCGCCAATATCAGGACTATAGGGTGAGCGTGCTTCCTGATCAATATCTGTAGTAACGGAAGGCCAGGGGGTTCCTGCGTTATTTAGAATGCTATCAGTTACATGCAATTCTTTTGGACCATTAAAGGATGGGGCTGTATTTATTGAGTTGCCATCGTTCCCGGTTGCGGATTGCCATGCACTCATCGTTGCAATAGAGCCATTAAAGTAGGCAATGTTGGAACCGGAAGAATAGTAGTTGTTAAAGTCAAGACTGTCGGCTCCATTTAGATTGGATCCATAGAGAGCATGACCACCTGCATGATTTACAATGTTGTTGTTAAAATATACAAAGTGAGCATTGGCACTGAATAAATGAACTCTCAAACCAATAGAGTTGCTACCTGCATAAACCCTCACTGAATTGTGAACGATATTATTGTATTTGCCGTCAATGGTGTTTATTCCAACTGTTGGAGAACCTCCTTGAACCCCTACCATGTTATTTGCAACTGTCACTGGATTTGATGATAGACCAAAAGAATCCTCTATAAACAGTCCTGTATTATCCTGAGTTGAAGTGGTGTATATCTCATTGGCAATAACATCAGTGTAATAGCAATTGTCACTCTTTAAACCCGTGACAACCCTACCTGAGATTTCAATTTTATTGTGAAAAATCTCAGAATAATTACAGAAAACGGTTATAAATGCAGTTAGGGTACCAGACGAATTTACAGAGAAATAATTGTTGTTGAAATGTGAATTATGCATATATGTTGCATACAATCCATAGCGGTTCCAACCCATGATTTGATTACTGTCAATCAAGATGTTTGATGCTGGATTTGAGGAGGACCCATAAAACCTCATACCAGACTGTCCGCCATAAACTGTATTGTTCTTAAAAGTAATGTTGGATATCGGGCCACTTAGATAAGAATTAACACAACTGCTTGTAGTAGAAATACAATAAAGGGAATCGTTTTCAAAAGTTATGAAATCATTATGGCCTTTGGCAATACTCACAGCTCCCCCACTTGTTCCAGTGGCAATTATGGCAATGTCTTTTATTGTGAGATGAGATACGGTATCTATCTGTATTACAAAGTCGGAATTGCCAGATGTGCTGTAACTGATAATGGCCTGTCCATTGGTTAAGGGATCCGTCTGAATGACAATATCACTCGAGCTGCTAGTGCCGGAAATATTATGAAGGTGTATCTGCTCATTGTAAACACCGGGAGCTACATTGACGGTTATGTGTCCTGAAACACCACAATTGTTAAGGTCGGCTGAAAATGTACTTAAGTTGGTATAATTAGTTGCACTGGTCGCTACCGAGGGATTAACCGTGTAAGTTCCTGATAATGGAGAGCTACAAGGAGGCATTATTATACCACCTACAACATTTGTAGGATGGAAGAATATGAGCAATAAGATCAATATGGAAACTGGATATTTCATCAAAATATATTAGATCATAAACATAGTCTTTTTGCTAAGTACATGACAAAAACCACCTAACCACCTGTCCATCAACAATTTAATGTTGATAAGTTCATGAAAAAAGCTGAGTGAAATAGAGTTTAAAACCTTGAAAGCCAGTATATTAGAAGAATAACTTCACTCATTTTTCTAATGAAGGCTTCCAAGGTTCACAGCAATTTTACGCAAATTAACCACGCCCTCCAAGAGCAGCTAAAGGGAGATATGAACCGCTGCCGCATCAAGTTTTTGGCGCAGATGGTACTGGCCCTTTGTAA
>JBLWXT010000009.1:0-150262 GCA_048267305.1 Owenweeksia sp.
AGGGCCAATCTGCGAGGGGTCACCAATGTTTCTTTGTTCCTCTTTAGAATGGAAAAAATATTTGCCTGAAATTAGCTTCTCCCCATAAAATTACGCTGATCCTGAATCACCTTTTCTTATGGAAGGAGGGGATGTTGTAAAATTGATACATAAATATATTCCAAAAACCTTCACAGATTATTACCTATCATATTTAACTAACGGAGTAGGCACAGACAATGGAGAAGAAATACTCAAAGCCTATGCTATGAATTCCGATTTTCCAGGCATTCATTCAAGTGTTATATCCTATGCCGAAAGTAGTATGGATTATAAACTAAGAAAGAATACAAACATTGAATGGTATAAGAAGAACTATCTATCTAGTCAATTAATGAACTATGGTTATAACGTTTTGATGTCTTTAGATAGTAATGCAATACTCTTCGTGCAACACGACAATGATACCTATCCCATTTGGATGCAACAGGATGCTTTAAACATTAGAACTGATGTTATGGTAGTAAGTCTTGATTTTTTGCTTCTTGATAATTACCAAGAAAATGTATTTCAGGAACTAAATATTTCCAGACTGGATTTAGGAAAAATTGACATAGATGAATATCACCAAAATTGGGAAAAAACAGTTGGTCATATTATTAATAACTATAAAGGCTCAAGGCCAATCTATTGTGGAATGACCATTTTTAATCACCTCTATAAAGATTTTGAAAAGGAATTATTCGTTTCTGGATTGGCGTTTCGTTACTCCAAGGAAGAACAAAATCTCACCGATTTGAATATGAGGCTATATGAAGATGTTTTTCTGTTGGATTACTTAACACATAATTTTTCAATCGACCGAAACCAAGGAAATGTTGACGTTCAGAATGCAAATTATATGAGCTGTTTTAAAGAAGTTTACGAAGTATACAAATCTGAAGGAAGAATATCAGAGGCTAAACGATTAAAAGACCTTGCATTATTACTGGCAAACCGAATAACCAACCCGAATTATATCAAACATATTGAAACTGAATTTAGATAAACTGGCACTAACAATGTGATTTCATGTAAAACAGAATACTTTATAGTCCCATAAAAAAAGACCTTTCGGAAAACCTATTTACCCGAACCATATTTTTATCAGCAACCAATTCTAAAGATGCTTCATCGTAATTGGAACTGTTGCTATTTAAACCAAAATTCGCGGCAGTGAAAAGAGTCATGTCCAGAGAAGGTTATTTGCATAATGCAATATTAAGAATTGCGAGTGGTGGGCGAGCTACATTTGTTAGGAAACAAGTAACACCGTTAATAACAACTCAGCTGGCTGTTTAGAAATTAGAATAAGCTAAAAAACCTCCACGTTTTCACGGAACGATTTTTATGGGGGCATACGTTTCAGGTTTACCAGCTCACCGCTGATAAACCTGAGAAGGATTTTCAAAAATTTCAAGCATTGTAAAAGCAGCCTTCCCTCACCCACAACATTTTTTATACTTTTTGCCACTGCCACAGGGGCAGGGGTCGTTGCGGCCAATTTTTTTGGGATTTACAAGAGGTTCGCCCGAGTAGGTATATTTAGAGCCATCGTCCCAATCGTTCGTTTTTTCAGGCTCCCAACTTTCGTCCCCTACTTCAAACCAAGCATATTGTGTTTGCAGGTTCCATACTTCGTAAATCCGGTGCTCGCCTGCTTCCAATTCCTCTTCTATTTCTTCAAACTTGCCAGCTATGCCAGTGGACACATACTCTTGTTTAAAGAGCTTTTTGATTTCGGGCAGCAGTTCAAGGGCAAGCATGTTCATCAGGTCGCAAATCAAAAAGGCCACCAACTCACTGTTCAGCAGGTTATCTCCTGGTTTGGCCTCCGCAAAGGTGTTGAGAATGTGGCGGTACATTTCCAGTATTTTGGTTCTAAGCTCTGGTTGCTGCACGGCCATTTGCGATAGGGCCTGCGACATTGGGCTTTTACAGTACGTTGCTGGCCCGGGCTCCAGCACAAAGGCCATAAGTTTTTCGGGCTGGACCGCGGTTATTTTGTACAGTACCTGCCACACTAGCTCGGTAAGGGCATCGCTGAGCCAAAATTTGATAAACTCATCCTTATATCTCAAAAACTCCAGAATGGCAGGCAGGCCTTCCGTGGCTTTTAGTTCGCCCAGCAGCAGCAGGGCGTGCAATGGAAAGTTGGCCCCGTCTCCCAAGCCTTTCTCATCTTCTATTTTTTCAAAATAGCGGAAACGCTGCATGGCATCTTTCAGCAGTTTTTCAAGGTCGGCAATAAGGGTGGTGCGCGGCAGGCCAAGCAGGGCCTGTAGTTGGGCTTCGGAAATATCCCAGCCCATGTTATAAAGGGCGGCAACTTCTGGGTGTGTAAGTTTGGGAGCGGCTTTGGTTTGTGGGGGCAGGGGCTTGCCCATTTCCTCAGGGGCAATAATTGCTGCCTTTTCCTTTTCGTAGCGCTCGGTCATCAGGTCCATCCTTCGGGCAAACATAAAATCAGAGGCGGCATACGTATCTGCACTGTCCGGCATCAGTTCTTCCATCAGGTTTAAGCGTTCCTGGGCTTCCTCTAGTCTGCCGGTGCTGCCCAGGTAAAATATGCTGGTGCGTAAAAAGGCCAACACCTCGCCTATATAAAAAGTATCGCGTTGTGGGTACAGAGCCTGTAGTTCCAGGGTTTCTCCCAATATCTCTGTCATACGCTCTGGCTCTCCGTTTTGGTAATATATGTTGGCCTGGTTCAGTTGGCCAAACAAATAATCGGGATGCTCGGCCACTATCTGTTCGTTCAGCTCTATGGCCTTTTTTTCCCAGCCAGCACTGGAGTACAAAGTAGAGAGCAGATTTTTAACCTTGGGGATGGTGGTATATTTTTTTACCAGCTTTTGAAATTTGGGGATGAAGGAAACCCGCCCTTTGGTGGCTTCCTTCTCCAGGTCCCGCATTTGCCTCTGTAACTCGGGCGGCAGCTTGTAAAGGTCTGCCATAAAGGCTGGATCCGTGGCTATTTTGAACGGTAGTATTGGGTCAACTTCTTCCATGTAAATGCGGGTTTGAAGATGTAAAAGTCCAAAATTTCCGTAAGATGAATGGGCTATGGAGGAAGGTGTTTTCCTTAAGTTTTCAACCCTTAATCAACTGCACCCCAAGAAGGGTCAATAAATTCATTTAAACCAATCCCAAATCGCTTTGATAGCAAGGCATCATTCGATATCACTTTGCTACACTTCCATCTAAAAGTCGGGCATGCAGGACAGGCTTCCGAAATCTGCTAGTGCTCCTTCGGAACTAGTTCTCGCCCAGTACCCAAAAAAAATGCCCTCTCGGCTAAGCCGAGAAGGCTTTAATGTGGGCCCTCGGGGGCTTCCCGCATTTCGGCTAGCGCCTTCTGCGGGATAAACTTCTCGCCCTACCGGGCATAAAAAAACCTCCACGCTATGCGGGAGGTTTTTTTGTGGGCCCAGCAGGGCTCGAACCTGCGACCAAAAGATTATGAGTCTTCTACTCTAACCAACTGAGCTATAGGCCCTGAAAATAGGACGGCAAATTTAATAGTTTTTTGGAACTCACAACTGAAATTTGATAAAAGTAATTTAGGAGTTCAACAGGCCTGAAACTTAAGGGTCTATAAGAGTGATGTGCCGTTGTTCTTTTCAGGTGGTTGGTATTTCCATAAAGGTGATTGTTGGTCTTAACGGCTTCTTAAAAGTATGAAAATACATAAAATGGTGGTTTGGATAAGTGGGGTTTAGAGAGTTTATCCCTTCTTTTCTCTGATCTTTTTATAAATTTTAGCTACTACAAAAAACACTATACCAAGGGCGAGGAGTAAGCCTAGCCCCAGCCACAGGCCATTGAGGCTTTTCCACACGGCCAGCATCACAATGGCAATAAGAGCGAGTGTTGGAAGCTCGTTGTAGAGCCTAAACTTCATACTGCTAAAGGAGGTGGGTTCAGTTCGGAGTTTGTTCATTTGACGGTAGTTGCTAAAGTGATAGGCGACAAGTGCAGTTACGAGTGTAAGTTTTACGTGCATCCAGGGTTGTTGGAGCCATGTGGGGTTTATGATGAGCATTCCTATTCCGCCAATTAATGTCATTATCATGGCGGGTGTTTGAATGATGTTTAGGAGTCGTCCTTCCATCACCTGGTATTGTTTTCGGAGTATGGATCCGGTTTCATCGTTTCTGTCCCATGCTTCGCGATGGTACACGAAGAGGCGGACGATGTAGAAGATGCCCGCAAACCAGCTTACGAATCCTATGATGTGAAGGGCTTTAAAGAAGAGGTACGTCATGGGGCAAAGTTAAAGTACCATTGCGTTAATTTTCTTTTTCTCCTTCCTTTTGCCTTGATGCAAAAGGAACAAAAGATCAAGGCTGATTATAATTTCCTTGAAAACTACGGTTTACTTACCCTTCAAGGCCCCAGCCCACTTCGACAGGCTCAGTGTGATATCCCCGCCTTGCTTCACTTCGGCACTTCTCTGGGGTAAGTTTCACTTTGCTTTTCTACGAAATTTCTAAAAGGTCGTTTAGGGGATTAATAAATGAGGTTTGGGTTATTGAAGGTGGGTTTTGTCTGTTGTTATGCGACCCCTTCGGGGCCGTAATCGTGTTGAGGATGTTTTGCTATTGACATGTGACCCCTCTGGGGTTGTTGACTTTGGTGAAGGGTTTATGGAATGGTGCGTGAAGTGTTTCGATTGTAAAATAGTGGTGGAACATTTGTTTCATTTTCATTTTGTGTTCTCGCAAGCTCGTGCTTTCGCTATCGCTCAGGTGATACAAAAGGAAACACCCGCCTGACCGGCCGGGCAGGAAAGGTCAAGAAGCTTTCAAGGAAATTTTTGTTTTCTTTTCTCTACCAGAATCGTTTGAATTTCCACTCCATACGTTGCCCTCCTTTGTGCGGGCCGCAATTACTCGTAGTGTGTTTGTTTTAGTGGAACTCGTGAGCTTACCCTGTGGGTTCGGTTCCGTGTCATTCCGCACTATTTCTGTAAAAGCTTCGGAGTACTTCGAATAAGACTTACGGAGCTACTACGTTTGTAGTCAACGTGTAGATTAATGGGGATCTAGCTATTTCATTTGCTGATTTCCAGGTTGAACCGGCATATTATAAATTTTGTAGAAAAGCGAGGGGAAACTTGACTGCTGAGAAGTGACGAAGGGGCTAACTCCCTGACTGCTTGGATATTTTAGAAATAATATACATTGGCGTAAAAATGTATCGTGTTGAAATCAAAAACCATAGCCTTGTGGTCGGGGCCGCGAAATGTTTCTACGGCCCTGATGTATTACTTTGCTCATCGTGGTGATAGTCGAGTGTGGGATGAGCCGCTGTTTGGGTATTTCCTGAAGCATACGGGTGTTTGGCGCCCTTCGCGGGTGGAGGCCCTGGCTACCATGGAAGCTGATGCTGAAAAGGTGCTGGAGGATATAACAGCAGCGGAAGGCGGGCCTTTTAAGTTTTTGAAAAACATGGCAAACCACCTGGAAGGTCTGGATTACTCAATCACTCATAATTTTCAGAATGTGATTTTATGTCGCCAACCTTCAGCGGTAATTGCCTCCTATACCAAGCAGGTGGAGAAGCCCACTGCCCTGGATCTGGGGTATGGGCATCAGTTAAGGTTGCTGGGCTATTTGACGGATCACAGCATACCTTATTATATTTTGGATTCGGATGTGTTGCGCAAAGATCCGGCTAAGGAGCTGGGTGAACTGGCGGAGTTTTTAGGGATGCCTTTTTCGGACAGTATGCTCCGCTGGCCTGCTGGTGCCTTGCGGGAGGATGGCGTTTGGGCGAAGTACTGGTACGATAATGTACACCTAAGCGGGGGCTTTGCCGCCTATGAGGAGAAGGAGTATATGGTGCCGCCACATTTGGTTGCCTTGCTGGAGGATTCACAGGAGTTATTTGAGCAAATTTTAAAGTATAAAAGATGAGTAAGTTTAATCAACCGGATCCGCGGAATGCGGACACCCTGGTTTATGTAAATGGATTGGTGAAGCGGGAGGAGGCTAAGGTTTCTGTGCTGGACAGTGTGGTGCAGGGGGGTGATGCCGTATGGGAAGGGTTGCGTGTGTACAATGGTCATATCTTTCAGATGGAGCAGCATTTGGACAGGCTGATGCACTCGGCTCACATACTGGATTTTAAGAATGTGCCGGATCGGACGGCTGTGCGTCAGGCTATTTTTGAAACGCTTAAGGCCAATAAAATGACGGATGGTGTACACATTCGGCTAACGCTTACCCGCGGTGTGAAAAGCACTTCGGGCATGAACCCCGACTTAAATGTAAATGGCTGTACGCTAATAGTATTGCCGGAGTACAAGGGGTTGGTGTATGGGGATGAAGGGCTAAGGCTTATTACTTCTTCTGTAAGGCGAAATCCACCATTTGCCCTGGATTCAAAAATTCATCACAACAACCTGATCAATAATATACTGGCCAAAATTGAAGCCAATTACGCTGGTGCGGATGATGCTGTAATGCTCGATCAGCATGGTTATTTGTCTGAAACCAATGCCACTAACCTCTTTTTGGTGAAGGATGAAGTGCTGTACACACCTTTTGCCAATAGCTGTCTTCCGGGGTTTACGCGACAAGCGGTAATGGAAATTGCCGAGGCACAAAAGATTCCTATGAAGGAGAAGGATATGACGATGGCGGAGATGTACACGGCTGATGAGGTGTTTACCACCGGAACGATGGGGGCTCTGAGCTGGGTGAAGATTATTGACGGTCGTAAGATTGGCGATGGCTGCAAAGGGCGAATGACTCAGGAACTACAGGAGTGGTATGGGGAAAAGGTGAAGGAGGAAGCTGTGGCGATTCCACACTGACAGATATCATTTTATTGGGGAGGGGGCACTGGTATTTTTGGCAAAAATTGATTTTGATGGAAGTAAGCCTATTGCAGAAGTATGATGTGCCCGTACCGCGTTACACCAGTTACCCCACGGTTCCGCTTTGGGATACTCGCGACACGAGTGCCGAGAGGTGGATGGAGCATGTAAAGCTTAGCTTTTCGCGAAATAAGGAGATCAGCCTATACATTCACTTGCCGTATTGTGAGGCGCTGTGTACGTATTGTGGCTGCAATAAGCATATCACCAAAAACCATTTGGTGGAGTATCCTTATGTGCAGGCAGTGCTAAAGGAGTGGCGGATGTACACCTCACGGTTGGCAGAAAAGCCAGTGATTCGCGAATTGCATTTGGGTGGAGGAACGCCAACCTTCTTTTCTCCCGAAAATTTAAAGCTGCTTGTGGAGGGCCTTTTGGCGGAAGCCGAGTTGCCGGATTCGTACGAATTTAGTTTTGAAGCTCATCCCAACAGCACCACATTTGATCACCTCACGACCTTACGGGAAATTGGTTTTAACCGGATAAGTGTAGGTGTTCAGGATTTTGATCCGGAGATAATGCGGATTATTAACCGTTTTCAAACGGTGGAGGAGATAAGGCAGGTAACGGAGCAGGCGCGGGCATTGGGCTACAAATCGGTAAACTATGATTTGATTTATGGCTTGCCGAAACAAAACTCCGGGCACATTCAAAAGAACCTGGAGTTGCTTAAGGAGTTTAAGCCCGATCGTATAGCCTTTTACAGCTATGCCCATATTCCTGATGTGAAGAAGGCTCAAAGGGCTTACTCTGAAGCGGATTTACCCATGGGGATTGACAAGCTAAATCTTTACACACAGGGAAAGGCGGGTTTGGAAGCCTTGGGATATAAGGATATTGGCATGGATCACTTTGCCCTGCCGACAGATGATTTGTATGAATCCATGCAAAATAAGAAGCTGCACCGCAATTTTATGGGCTATACACCTTACCATACGGAGTTGTGCATTGCACTTGGCGCGAGCAGCATCAGCGACAGCTGGACGGCTTATGCCCAAAATGAAAAAACGGTAAAGGAGTATCTGCTTCGCATCAAAAACGAAGATTTACCGCCTGTCATCAAAACTCATTTCCTTACGGAGGAAGATAAAGCTAGCAGGCGAAGGATATTGGATCTGATTTGCGACTACCAAACCGATTGGTTGGGGGATGCCGAAGGTTTTCCATTTAAGCTTCAACAGGCATTTTTAAATTTGGAGAAGGATGGGTTGGTAAAGGTTTTCCCCAATCAGGTAAAGGTTACGGAAACAGGCAAGAGCTTTATCCGCAATATATGCCGGGTGCTGGATGTGCGGATGGACAGGCATCAGGAGAAGGTGGTGTTTAGTAAGGCGGTTTAATTGGTTTTAAGGTTTAAAGTTCGAGGTTCAAAGTTTTAAGTCTCTTGCAGAGGGAGCCCCTTCGACTGCGCTCAGGGTGGTGTGAGTAGGGGGGATTGGAAAATTTGAAGATTTGAAGATTTGAAGATTCGAAAATTCGAGGATGAGAAGGTTTGAGGATTTGAGGATTGGGAATTAGTTTTTTGTTCAGCCAAAGCTGGGTTTGCAGCGCTTAGCGGGACAGCCCTAAAGGGTGCCGGTAATTTATGGACCTAATGTTTTTAAAAAGAAAGTACCCCGATGGGGTAGGGATGAAGTTATCAATTTTCAGGTGCGGTTGATTAATAACATTGTGTTGAATTCATTAAGAAACCCCCTGCGGCAATAGCTACAGGGGGTTTTTAGGTTTTTTATTGAATCATCAGCTTATGGTTGAAGAGCTGTTTTTGTTCATCTTCAATAAGGAGGATGTACATGCCGGGGCTCACATTGCTCAAATCAATTCGGTTGTTGATGGCCTTGGGTAAGTCAATTTTGGCGCCTTGTAAATTATAGAGGCAGGCCTTGTTTACCACAGCACCGTGTACATCAACATATTGCTTTGCGGGATTTGGATAGATGGAGATGTTAGAGGCAGTATTTTCATCCAAACCTACTCCGGAAGAGGGTTGTCCGTTGGCCACGGTGGTATCGGTAAGGTAATTTACATCACTAAAGTATCGGATCACATTAGGGCCTACTCCACCTATCATAAATCCGGTTGCGGTGTCGGCAAAGTTCATGTCTATAGGTGTAATCATGCGTTGTCCTTTGGTGAAGAGATTCCATGTTAATCCGCCATCCAGTGTTTGTAAAACGTAGCGACCTCCGTTGGGTGTTCGGTCACCGGCATAGCCTATCATATTTGTTCTGAACTCCATAAACCGGAAGTCGTAATTTGTTAAGTCTACAGGCGACTGAGGGAGCGTTTGCTTTAAGTCGGTCCAAGTTTGTCCTCCGTTTGTAGTGTGGTATAGTCTTCCGTTAAAGCCATAAATAAAGACTTCATTGGCGCTTTTTACGAGCATACCGGCAGTGCCGTTGGTACCGCTGCTGCTGAGGTTTATACCATTGGTTATATCTGCCCATGTTCTTCCGGTATCGCTACTTTTCAAAATCTGACTGGATTGTAAGGCGTAGATATTTGTAAAGTCAGTAAACTGTATGTCTTTATTGTCATTGGTGTTTATATAGCCAGACTTGCTTTGCCAGGTTTTACCACTATTGCTGCTGTAATACACATAGGAGGAGGTGAATGCCAGGAGCTTTTTCCCGCTTTTTGCCATTTTACTGATGGCGCTTCCAAAGCCGGTTTTAGAGTAAATGGATCGGCCGCTTCCCGTACCGTTTTTTACAAAACGTCTTATAGAGTTTCCATAGGTGTACATCACTGTATCAGCAGAAATCACCTGCATATTGGCAAGCGTATTTTCCAGAGGGGTTCCAACGCTGTCTTTCATATCGTACCAGTTCATACCGCCATCATTAGAGTATACGGTATTGTGAAGAGGGTAAAGGGAGGTGCCGCTTGTAGCTTTTGCATAGAGATGGTTTTTGTCAACCACCTGAATATCCTGATAGGAAAAGGTGCCTGAGGGAATAAAATCATCGCTATTGTCGGTAAATGTTAGTCCACCATCGGTGCTTATTACACTATGGAAATATCTTTGGCCAATGATGGTATTGTTACCAAGGGGAAGAAAAGGAGGCTTTAGTTGTTCGCCATAGCTTGATGCGCTGAATAGGGGAGTCCAGTTTTGCCCGGCATCAGTGGTGCTGAAAAAGCCATAGCGAGATGAGCTTATTTTTCCGGCAACCATACCGGTGGTGGCGCTGCTAAAGTTTACATAATCGGGGTAAAAATTATTGGCGGGATCAGTTAGCATGGCAAATGTTAGTCCACCGTCCATGGTTCTGAAAACCCCATCAGGGTTGTTGTCATTTGACGATAGGAAAAAGACTTTTGAAGATATGATAGAAGCCTGTTTAAAACCGTTGTAGTAGAAGTTGTTGCTACCCAGGGCGGGGTTACTCTTTACCAGTGTCCATGTTTTTCCGAGGTCGGTGCTGATGGAGATTTTAAAGGAGAATCCACCTTGGCCAAAGGCCAGGAGGGTGTCGCCCTCTACGTGTATAGCTGTTCCGGGGATGGCAATTTCGGTAAAGCTTGCGCCTTTATCGGTACTTATAAAACCTCGGTTACCGGAGTTAAAGTTTCCGTTTAGGATAAGTGTATTGGCGTCAATAATCTCCACGGAGTGGAAGCGGTCGGTTACAAGTTTGCTGAGGCTATCGAGCAAAATGTTTTGTTTCCAAGTTTGACCGCCATCATTGGTAGTTAGAAATAATCCTGGCTCAATGCAAGTGGCAAAACCCTTGCTGGCGTCAATAAAGGCAACATCATAAATGGATGAGGCGTCACCGCGATAAACTATCTCCCAGTCCAGTCCGTTGTTGGTTGTTTTTTTAATAAATCCGGCCTTGTCTCCTGCAATAATGGTAGATGTACTTCCCGGGGGCTGTGCATAAACCTTAGTTTCGGCATTTACGTATCGCCAATTAGAAGGTTGGGCTGCAAGAGTAATTCCGAGTAGCGTAATTAGTGTGAGTAAGCTTTTTTTCATGATAAATTATTTTACCACGAAATACGGCCCCACTGGAGGAATGGGAAATACGAAGAATGCCTTAATTAAGGATATGCTTATTCACAAACTTCGACACTTGCGCCAGGTGCGGGCATTTTTGGTGAGATGTAGGGGATACCCAAATCCATTCCTCGGAGTATAAGGAGGATGGCTGTAAGCACTATCATGGTGGGGATAAGTCGTTGTATGATGCGTCCGCGACTTTGCAAAAAGCTGAGGGCTCCAAAGTTGCTAAGTATCAAAATGGGTAGAGTGCCCATTCCAAAAAGCATCATGTATCCAAATGCTGTAATGGCATTGCCGCTGCTCATAGCGGGGAAAATGGCGAGATAGACCATTCCGCACGGCAGTAGACCGTTGATTAATCCGCTTCCGCTGAAGTATAGCATGCGGGCGGATTTGTTTTGTTGCAACTTTCCGCGTAGGCGGCTGATAAAGGGAAAGAGGATTTTAAGGAGCTTTTTATCCAATCTCAGGATGTAAAAGGCAGCAAAGGCAAAAAGGAGAAGCAGTCCGCTGATAAGGGATGTTTGCTGTTGCCAGTTTTGAAGTCCAACGCCCTTACCAATAAATCCGGCCAGGAGGCCTAAAAGGCCATAAGTAAGGATGCGGCTGAGGTGGTAGAGGCCCACAAATGGGGGGCTGGCACTTTTGTGAAATGTACCCATTGCAGCGGCTTGTAGTGGTCCGCACATGCCAATGCAGTGCAGCGAAGAAATGAGTCCGAGCAAAAAGGCACTCCACCACATTTAGAAAATTATTTCGGGGTCGAAGTAGTAGTCTACGCCATCACAGTTTAGCTTGACCTTGGCTATCCATTTTCCGGAAGTTATTTTCTTAAAAGGTATGGCAAAGCTGTTGTCTGTAGTGCCTTGATGCTGAAAGGTAAAGTCATTATCAGCTTCCTGTTCGCAATACATCAGTGCGGTAAAGCTTTTGGTTTTTCCCTCCAGATCCTTGGGGAGGTTTAGCATTATAGCCGTTTCAGCCATGTTTAGGCTGGCACTGTCAGTAAGTTGCAGGGCGTTTGTTTTCTGGTTGATTATATTTTGATAATCGAGTTCTTCGGCATAATAGTCTTCAGTAACAAGGTCAAAATCCTGCTGCATAGCCTTGTACACCATAAAGCTCATGAGGCCAACAAATAGAATAAGGGTAAGGGCGATACCTGTTCCCCAGTTAAATTCAAATCCTCTTTTTTTATCAGACATAATTTTTTTGTTTCAGTTATTGGAGGAGTTTTTTTTTAAATCCTAAACTCTAAATCACAAATCACAAATCACAAATCACAAATCACAAATCACAAATCACAAATCACAAATCACAAATCTCAAACTCCAAACTCCAAAGTTCAAATCACAAAGTTCAATTTCGGACTATGGGTCCGTTAAAGTTGGTTTCGACTTCATCGACTAGAACCCCATCTCGGTATACACCAAGGGTTACATCGGTATTTCGTCCTTCAAGGTCTTTCTTTTTCAGGAAGATAATCATTGCACCTTCAGCGAGTTTACCCTGATTAACATCAATGGGGTGGTTACCAATCATTTTTATTTCTCCTTCGGGTTTTAGGAGTTTTATGGTAAGTTGAAGATCGTCTGTAGTTTTATTAACGAGTTTATAGTTGTACAAGTTACTAAGGGTATTGTCATCCACTTTTTGGAAGAGTTGTCCCGGAGTACGTAGTACAATGGCCTCCACATCGGTACGGCTGGCCAGTAAAACGGTAAAAGCCACGGTGAGCACAGCGAGCACCACGGTGTAGGCAATAACCCTTGCGGTCATTATCTTTTTGGTTTTATTGGCGATATTTTCCTCGCTGTCGTAACGTATCAGTCCACGGGGCAGGTCAATTTTGTCCATTACGTGGTCGCAGGCATCCATACAGGCTGTGCAGTTAATACATTCGAGCTGAGTACCGTTTCTGATATCGATTCCGGTAGGGCATACTTCCACACACTGGTTGCAGTCAATACAATCGCCTTTTCCTTCTGCTTCCCGGTTTTCGTTTTTACGGAATTTGCTTCTCACTTCTCCCCGGATATAGTCGTATGCTATTACTATGGAGTTTCTGTCGAGCAGTACACTTTGCAATCTTCCGTAAGGGCAAACAATGATGCACACCTGCTCTCTAAACCAAGCAAAAATGAAAAAGAACACACCTGAGAAAACAAACATGGTAATGAGTCCAGCGACATGGTTTGCGGGGTTATCGCTCACAATTTGCCACCACTCGGTTTGGCCAATTACATACATCATAAAGATGTTGGATATTCCGAAGCTAATGGCAAAGAAAATGGCGTTTTTAAAAACGCGTTTTCTTATTTTTTCGGCATTCCAGGGCATTTTGGCGAGTCTCATTTGCTGGTTACGGTCGCCATCAATCCAGTATTCAATTCTACGGAAAACGTGTTCCATAAAGATGGTTTGGGGGCAAACCCACCCGCAGAAGAGTCGGCCAAAGGCCACGGTAAAAACGGCAATAAAGAGAACGCCAATAAGCATGGCGAGTACGGCCAGGAAGAAGTCTTCGGGCCAGAATATTTGTCCGAAGAGAATGAACTTGCGTTCGATTACATTAAACATCATGAAGGGCCTTCCGTTGATTTGAATAAAAGGCATACCAACAAGAATTGCCAGCAAAATGTAGCTGGCAATTCTTCTATAGTTTGTAAATCTTCCGTTGGTCTTTCGAGGGTATAAGAATTTCCTTTTTCCGCTATCGTCAATTGTACCTATATGGTCTCTAAAATTTGGATTTGGAATATGAACACCCATTGTTGTTTAAAAATGTAGGCACAGGCCTTATTAGCAATTAATTAGAAGAGGATTCAGTCATAGGTTCGGCAGCGGTGCTATCGGTTGTGGTCTCTTCCGGAGAGTTGTTTTCACTGGTAAACAAATCGCCTTGTGGTTCTTTTGGGTCAACGGGTTCGGTGCCTTGTAAACTTAAGATGAATGACGTAACCTGTTGAATTTCTACTGGTTTTAACTGATCTTTCCATGGGATCATACCTTTGGCGGGCACTCCGTATTTAACTGTTGAAAAGACATCTTTAACATCACCTCCGTGAATCCAGTAGGCGTCAGTAAGGTTTGGGCCTATACCTCCTCCCCCGTCAGGAGCATGGCAGGCCACACAGTTGGCGGCATAAATAGTAGCTCCGGCCTTAATGTCGGCCTCTGCGGTAAGTAATTCTACAGAGGTTTCATCAATAAGGTTGGCTGCTGTTTTGAGATATTCGGCTTTGGCGATTTCGGCTTGTGCCATTTGTTGTTCGTATTCCTCTATTTGGAGGGGAGCTCCCAATACGTGAAAACGAACAATGTACACCACGGCAAAAACCATAGAGAGGTAAAAGCCCCAAAGCCACCATGGTGGAAGGTTGTTGTCCAGTTCATGTATACCGTCATAATCGTGATCCAGTTCAATTTCAGATTCCTCTTCAATAGGTCTGGAGTCCTGAAGTTTTTGCCATAGGCGGCTAAAGACATTGCTACTTTGAGCAGCATCTTCGTCTTCGGCAATTTCTGCCAGTCTTCCCTCGCGTTTTAATACGTGGTATTTAATGCTGTTGAGAGCGTTGTTTACAGCGATAATGCTAAAAACAAGAGCTATGATCAGTGAAGCAATTATCCAGTTCTGTATATTTCCAATAAGGTCTCCCACAGAGTTATGATCAGCAAATGGCAAAGATATGGCGCCAATAAAGATGAGGATTATAAACCCTGATAAGTAAGTGTTACTCTTTTTCATGGTCGATAGTTTTGAAAGGTTGATCATCGAGTGGTAAAGCCGCTATTTTTTCCATTCTACCCTTATCGGCCTTAAGCAGATAAATAAGCATAAGAACAAAGAAGGAGAAGAAAATAATGAAGGAAATCATGGGGTAAATCTCAATCCCGGCTATAGATTCCATATGATGTTTTACAAATTTCAGCATGTGGGTTTAGTTTTGGGTTAGTTCGTTGTTTTCAGCCTTAATATCAACGCCCAGTCTTTGGAGGTAAGCAATAAGAGCCACTATCTCGTCATCCGGTCTCACGTCCACATCTTCAATTTGTTCTTTTAATGCAGCAACAATGGCATTTTGTTGTTTTTGCATGTAAACAGGGAAGTTGTCCAGATAATCCTGCTCATAAGGAACACCAAGACCAACCATTACTTCCAGCTTTTTGCGTGTATGTGTGGTGTCGAGGGTATTGGTAAAGAGCCACTGATATCTGGGCATAATAGAGCCTGGGCTGGTGCTGGTAGGGTCTTGCATGTGGTTGTAGTGCCAGCTGTCGAGGTACTTTCCACCAACACGGTGCAAATCAGGCCCTGTGCGTTTACTACCCCATAAAAACGGGTGGTCAAAGACAAACTCACCGGCTTTGGAGTATTCCCCATATCGGGCTGTTTCTGAGCGGAATGGGCGCACCATTTGAGAGTGGCAGGCATTACATCCTTCACGGATGTATATGTCGCGTCCTTCGAGTTCAAGAGCTGTATATGGTTTTACGCTGGCGATGGTAGGTATGTTTGATTTCACCATCATGGTAGGTACAATTTCAATAATACCCCCGATGCCTACAACTACTAAGCTCAACACCATAAGTTGGATGGGGCGTCTTTCAATCCATCTGTGCCAGTGCTCGTTTTTGGGTTTTTCAAATACCTTTCCAAAAGGTACAGCGCTGTCTTCCTCCATTTTAAGGAATTTACCGCTTCTGGCAGTACGTACAACGTTGATAACCAGAATAATCAAACCGGTTACATACAGGGTACCTCCCACGGCCCTAAGGGCATACATGGGTATAATCTGAGTTACTGTTTCGAGGAAGTTTCCATAAACGAGGCTACCATCAGGGTTAAATTCTTTCCACATCAGGCTTTGAGTAAACCCGGCCACATACATGGGCAGTGCCCAGAAAATAATACCGAGGGTACCGATCCAGAAGTGAGTATTCGCCATTTTCTTGGAGAAGAGGCTTGTTTGATAGAGCCTTGGCAAAAGCCAGTAGATCATTCCGAAGATCATAAACCCATTCCATCCGAGGGTACCGATATGCACGTGGGCAGGGATCCAGTCGGTAAAGTGGGCGATGGCGTTAATGTTTTTTAAGCTCAAAAGAGGTCCTTCGAGTGTAGCCATACCATAGCAGGTAATGGCCACTACAAAGAATTTGAGGACGGCACTTTCACGAACCTTGTCCCATGCGCCTCTAAGAGTAAGGAGACCGTTTATCATACCACCCCAGCTAGGGAAGATGAGCATGATGGAGAATACTGTACCGAGGCTTTGAGCCCAGTCTGGCAAAGAGGTATAAAGAAGGTGGTGAGGCCCGGCCCAGATATAAAGGAAGATCAGTGCCCAGAAGTGAACAATGGAAAGGCGGTAAGAGTATACGGGGCGATTTGCGGCCTTAGGCACAAAGTAGTACATCAAACCAAGTACGGGTGTGGTGAGGAAGAAAGCCACGGCATTGTGTCCATACCACCATTGTACGAGTGCATCCTGCACACCAGCGTATGCGGAGTAGGATTTCATAAAGGAAACGGGAATCTCAATACTGTTTACAATATGGAGAAGAGCAACCGTTACAAATGTTGCGATGTAAAACCATATAGCCACATAAAGGTGACGTTCCCTTCTTTTAATGATTGTCCAAAACATGTTTACCCCAAAGGTTACCCAAATAAGGGCGATGGCGATATCGATTGGCCATTCAAGTTCGGCATATTCCTTAGAGGTGGTAAAGCCGAGTGGCAGTGAAATTACTGCGGCAAGGATGATGAGCTGCCATCCCCAGAAGTGAATTTTGCTGAGTAGGTTGCTTGCCATAGGCGTTTTTAGCAATCGTGGAAGCGAGTAGTAGACCCCGGCAAAAATGGAGTTTCCCACAAATGCAAAAATGGCCCCATTGGTGTGTAAGGCCCTTAATCTACCAAAAGTCAGCCATGGTAAATCGAGGTTGAGATCGGGATAGACCAATTGCAATGCAGCTGTAAGCCCTACCAGGGTGGCAATAACACCCCATACAATTGTTGCAATAATAAAATTGCGCGTCCATTGGTTGTTGTAATAAAAGGTTTCGCGATTCATACTAGTGGTCGTGTTTAGTATTTTGTTTTTTGCTGTCTTTTAGCATCCTTACTCCGGGTGAATAGTCATCATCATACTGGCCATTTTTGATACTCCAGATAAAAGCCAAGAGGAAGCCTATGGCTACCAGGAAGCTTGCAATAATAAGTACGTAAATGGCTGACATTGATTTCTATTGTTAAGGTGCCAAAAGTAGAGTTGCACTAAAGTTAGAATTATGACATTGATCAGGGAGAAAACTGATAAATGTCAGTTTCTCGATTTGAGTGGGAAATTACATATTTCACATGATTCGCAATTAATTATTCAAAAAATAAGGTTCTGAAGGCCATTGGCAGAATGGTAAAGCCCGGCACTCATGGCCGGGCTTTAAGTAGAGTTTGGGTTTTTAGTTTAGTGTTAGAAGCTAACTGTAGCTTCCAGCATAATACCGTCAAACTGACCATCGAAATATCTGCTGGTGGCGTTAAATCCGTCATAGGTTTGTTGAACGTATTCGGCCTTTACCATTACATTTTTAGTAAGGTACCAGCCTGCGCCAAATTCCATGCGGTTAATGCTTACATCGTTGGCGGTTCCGGCTTCTTCTCCAGCTGCCACGTTATACTTGGCACCAACATAAAAGTTTTCGTTTTTTCCAAATCGATAAATCAGATCAGCGGCATACTGGCTCCAGCTGCGGGTGTTGGCTTCGGCATTGGATTTACCGCTGCTGAATTCCACGGTGCCCAATAGTTCAAATCCCTTAAATTCCACAAAGGGATTTATCATGAGGGCGGTAATTTCATTGGTAAAGCCCGGGTCGTATCGGCCGGATTTGGCATTGCCAGAAGCACTGGCGGTATAATCTTCCATTACAAAATAAAATCTGGAGCCTGTGCGGTCACCGCTGTACAGATAGTTTTTTCCTGATTTTCCGGTGGTATAGATTGAGCCGGTAAGGCGTAATCTTAGGTCGTCTGAAAACTGATTGTCGTAGCCAAGTTTTCCCAAAAACACGGGGCCATAGGCTCCGGGGTTTGTTACTCCCTGATTAAGTTTTCCATTTGTTAGTCCGGCCATAATCAGGAAGTTGCCTGGTGTAAAGTAGAGTTCAGCTCCGGCCTCGGTATTAAAGGCATCCAAAATTAAGTTGCCCACAAAGGGGTTGTAAATGGCACTGGCATTATCGGTTCTTCTAAAGTGGTAATCGCCATAATTGATTTCCATCATACCCACTTTTACAGTGGTAAAGTCCATTAGGTTTTGCAGAAAACCCTCCTGAATGAAATCGAGTTTGTCAATTTGAATGTAGCCACCTTTCACCCAAGCCTCATTGTGGTGACGGGAGGATAAATAAGTTCTCATGTGGAGGCGCAATCCATCGACCAGGGCCACGTCCATATCGAGGTTTGCCGTGGGTAGGTTAAGGTTGTTGCCAATTTCCATTAGAGTATCTGTAGAGCCAGTGGAGTGGTTTAAACCCTGAAATTGTACGGCAAAAGCCCCGCCCATTCTTACCTTCATTCCCTGAAAGGGGTCGTTATCTAATTTTAAGGCTTCAAATTGATTGATTCCCCTTTGGTCGGGTGATCTGAAGTTTTGAAGATCTCTATCATTGCTTTCCTGAGCAAAAGTAAAAGTAGCCGAGAGCAACAAGGCACTTAATGCAGGTAATTTAAACAGGTGATTCATTTTTTGGTGATTTAGTTGAAATTAATATTGAATTGGATAGTGATGTCATCTCCGGTGGTTACGGTTCCAAACATAAAAGTGGGGGGCTGGAGGTTGAAGTTGCTCATTGGAAAACTGGTGGTGCCGGATAGTTCTATGCCTTTGTTTTTTAGGGTTGCCGTAAGAGGGATGGCCAGTATTTGCGTTTTTCCGCCCACGGTGAGCTTGCCATTGGTGAGCAGCTTAAAGGTGTTGGTTCCGGTTTTTTCCATCTTTTTTAAAGAGGTAAAGCGGTATTTGATTAGAGGGTGGTTTTCGGCTTTTAAAGTTTTGTAGGCGTTGTTGTCCATGCCGCTGTTTCCGCTTTTGAGGCTTTTAACGGGAACAATCAGGCTGAGGTCTTTGATGTTGATGGAGTCTGTGAGAATTTCCACATCCATGGTGCCGCTAAGATCTTCGGCCATCATTTCCCAATCATGGAGGGTGGATGTTCCGTCAATTTTAATACTTGACTGAGCCTTGTTGGTTTTAAAGGTCATCAACACCTCCGAAGAGGCGAAGCTCAATAGGCTTATCAGTGATAGTAGCATTGCACTTTTCATGGTAATGGGATTTTGCTGAGCAAAAGTGCTTTACCGATGGTGGAATCAAAATGACCTTTATCAGGGGTGAGTATGATCTTTATCAGGTTGTGTGTAAATTCTGTTTCCTTAATACGTAGCTATGAACTTACACTTTCTGGTAAATAGTCAGCGGTGATATTTTTACATTAAAAGTTTGATTATTAAGTTTATATGTGTGTAGGTTTTTCTGGGATATTTGTTAGTCAACCTTCGTGATATCCTTTTAGCTTCCTTTGGTGGTGGTGGTGTTTAAGTACTTAGTGGTACAAAAGTGAATTATGAAAAGATTAGAAGATAAAGTAGCCATTATTACGGGAGGCGCTTCCGGTATAGGTAAAGCGGCAGCCCAAAAGTTTGTGGCAGAAGGTGCTCAGGTAGCCATTTGGGATATGAACGAAGAGACGGGAGCGGCTACAGTAAGTGAGTTAAAGGCTGCTGGCGGTAATGTAAAATTCTACAAGGTAAACACCGCAGATTCTGCGGCCGTGAATGCGGCTATGGACAGGGTTAAGGAGGATTTTGGAACTGTGCATATCCTGATTAACAATGCAGGAATTACAAGAGATGCGACATTATTGAAAATGACAGACGAGCAGTGGGATCAGGTAATAAACGTAAACCTTAAGGGAGTTTTTAATTGTACCCGTGCAGTGGCATCCATTCTGAAGGAGCAGCAATATGGGCGCATTATCAGTACATCATCCGTAGTGGGCCTATATGGCAATTTTGGTCAAACCAATTATGTGGCCACCAAGGCGGGTGTGATAGGTATGACCAAAACCTGGGCGAAGGAACTGGGTAAGTATGGTGTAACAGTAAATGCCGTTGCTCCAGGTTTTATAGCTACTGATATGGTAAAATCAATGCCCGAGAAGGTGCTGAGCATGATGAAGGACAAAGCTCCGCTAGGCAGATTGGGGCAACCTGAGGACATTGCCAATGCGTATGCGTTTCTGGCGTCAGATGAAGCTTCTTTTATTTCCGGAACCTGTCTTAGCGTTGACGGAGCAGTAACCATATAAAGCCTTATTGATATGAGAAATGCTATAATATCAGGTACAGGTGCTGCGGTGCCGGATCGGATAGTTCCGAATAAATGGTTTAATGAATTGCTGGGAGAGGATGTAGATACCTGGCTACGCGAGAATGTTCAGATTTATGAGCGTAGGTGGCTTAGTGAGGAAGAGGGAGTGGCCGATCTTTGCGAGGCTGCAGCCAGGCAGGCACTCGAAAGAGCCGGGGTAAAAGCCGAAGAGCTTGACCTCATTATAATTGCCACCGATACTCCGGAATTTGTGTCTCCTTCCACATCTGCCGTTTTACAAAACAGGCTTGGTGCAACAAATGCCGGAAGTTTTGATGTAAATGCCGCCTGTGCAGGTTTTGTATCTGCAATGGATACCGGTTTTAAATACATTCAGGCCGATACGCAGTACAACAAAATTTTAGTGATAGGTGCCTATGGCATGAGTAAATACCTCAACCTCAAGGATAAGAAAACGGTTACCCTTTTTGCAGACGGTGCCGGGGCCGTAATACTTTCTGCCACTGATAAGCAGGATGTTGGTCAGCTGGCCTCCTTGCAAATGACGCAGGGTCAGTACAATGAGTGGATGGGGATTTATGCCGGAGGAACCCGTACGCCCATTACTCAAAGCGTGGTGGAGCGCGGTGAGCATCAGCTTCAGTTTGTCAAAAAGTTTCCGAAGGAGCTAAACCCAACTATGTGGAGTAGTATGGCTTTGGAGATGGTGAAAAAGGCAGGACATGAGATAAAGGATGTTAAGATGTTTTTTATGACGCAGATAAACATCAACAGCATCTTTGAAATGCTGGATATTTTGGGTCTTCCCCATGATAAGGCTATTACCATCATGCATGAATATGGATATACCGGATCGGCAGCCATACCGATGGCTCTTAATAAAGCTGTTGAGGAGGGTCTTATTGAAAGAGGAGACCTTATTGTTCTTATAGGCTCCGGAGGTGGTTTGGCCTTTGCGGGAAGTTTAGTTCAGTATTAATCATAAAAAGAAAGAGCAATGCTAAAAAAAGAGTTTATTCAAACCCCAACACTCAAGCAGCACATTATTACCAATGATAGTGCTTCTGATGAGGTTGTTTTGTTTATTCATGGGAATGCGAGTAGCAGCGTTTTTTGGGAGGAGCAAATGGAGCTTCTTTCGCGGGATTATCGCGCCATAGCGGTTGATTTGCGAGGGTATGGAGATACTGAGCCCCTGGTAATGGATGCGACACAGGGTTGCCGTCAATGGGCTACTGATATTATAGAGTTGCTGGATGAATTAAAAGTGGATAAGTGTCATTTGGTGGGTCACTCGATGGGAGGCTCGGCTATATATGCATTACTTGTAGAGCAGCCCGAACGGTTTAAAAGTGCGGTGTTGGTAAATCCTGCTTCGCCTTTTGGTTTTGGAGGTACAAAAGATGAAAAGGGCACTCCTTGTTTTGATGATTTTGCCGGTTCTGGCGGAGGTACGGTAAATGCGGAATTTGCGCGGAGGATGAAGGAAGGGGATACCTCTGAGGAGGATCCACAGGCCAGCCCGCGTGTGGTGATGAACACCTTTTACTGGAAACCGCCATTTCGCGCCAGGCGCGAGGAAGAACTGCTACAATCCTTACTTTCTGAGAAGGTAGGCGAAAAGGCCTATCCGGGAGATTTTGAAACCTCTGAAAATTACCCATTTGTAAAACCGGGAATATATGGGCCGGTAAATGCCAGTTCTCCAAAGTATGCGTTGGATACTGCACGTAAATTCATGGATCTCAAAGCTCCTATTCCTATTCTTTGGGTGCGTGGTAGTGATGATCAGATAGTTTCCGATAACTCCTTTTTTGAGCTGGGCACCTTGGGTAAACTGGGTTTAATACCCAATTATCCGGGGGAGGAAATATATCCGCCACAACCGATGGTAAAGCAAACCCGCTATGCCCTGCAGCAATTCAGTAAAGGAGGCGGAAGCTTTAAAGAAGTAGTAATGGAGGATACCGGCCACACGCCCTATGTGGAAAAGCCGGTGGAATTTTCTCAGCTATTGCACGATCACTTAAAACAAACAAGCTAAATGGCTGAAGCGGCATCGGGAAGCATGGTGTGGGCTACAGCTATTCTGTTGCTGGCTTTTATGGGGGTTACCCTCTTTTTTGTAATCAGAGGGGCATTGCGGATAAAAAACATGGATGACTATGCCCTGGGCAGTATTGCCTTTTCGCCAGTGGCTATTGGTTTGGCGCTTGCCGCTTCCATGACGAGTGCCGCCACCTTTATTATTAACCCCGGTATTATTGCCCTTTTCGGCATTAGTGGAGTAATATCCTATGCCGTGGTTCTTCCAATTGCTGCATTGGTTTCGCTGGTGGTTTTAACCAAGCGCTTTCGCAAACACGGCAGTACGGCCAAATCTCTAACCATGGCCCAATGGATGGGCAGTCGTTTTAAAAGCCCGGTTATGGAGCGCTATTTTGCGTTTCTGAGTTTGCTTTTGATCACCTTTATAGTACTCATTTGTGTGGGGCTTACGCAGGTTATTTCCAAAAGTTTAAATGCCGATCCCACACTTGTACTTCTTGGTATTGTGGTGTTTGTGTTTGGATATATGATGTTTGGCGGGGCCAACTCCATGGTATATACCAATACTATACAAGCGGTGCTGATGCTGGTGGTGGCTGTAATATTATTAGGGAGCGGGTACGAGCATTTCAGCAACGGAGTACATGGTTTTATAGACAAGCTTAGGGCCATAGACCCTTCTCTTACCGGTGTGGTAAATAAGGAAAGCCCGTTGTTTCGGGATTATTTTGAAATTTTCTTTTGCCAAACCGTAATCGGAATAGCCATTATTTTTCAACCTCACATTATCACCAAGTCGCTTTTATTAAAAAATGAGAAGGACGTAAACCGCTATTTGCTTACGGGAGTATTGGTGGAGATTGTCTTTTTTATGGTTGTGATTACAGGGCTATATGCCCGACTGGAGTTTCCGAATCTTATGTTGGGCGATGTGCCCATAAAACCCGATGAGGTAATTTCCACCTATGTGGTAAATGAGTTTCCTGTATATCTCGGGTTACTTGTGGTTTTGGGTTTAATATCCGCGGGTATTTCCACTTTAGAGGGATTGATACAATCATTAAGCACCACTATTACGGCAGATATTATCTTACCCCTTAGCGGGAAGAAGAAAGCGGAGACTATGGCTGAAATGAAAAGTCAGGTAACGCTTAATCGCTGGGTTATAGTAGCTCTGGCGGTGGTTTCCTTTGGTTTGTCTTATCGTCAAATTATCGCTCCGGATCTCAGTGTAGCCATCTTTGCTCAAAATGGAGTGTATGCCTATTTTGCTGCGGCCTGTGTGCCGGTAAGTGTAGGTTTGTTTTTTCCGCAGGTGCGCAGTAAGCCCGTGTTTTTAGCGGCAATAGCCGCTGTGGTTGTGCATTTTGGGGTATATTATCTTCGCCTTACACCCTATATGCAAACAGCGGTTCGCAACCCGGCCATTCCGGCTACTTTGGCCATTATGTCGGCCGTGTTGGTGGTTTTAGTTTTTCATCAGTTTACAAAGTCAAAAGCAATAAGAAATGCATAGTACCGATTGGTTTGCCAAATGGAATATGTACAGTCCTGATAAAATGGCTGTTAAGGATGCTTCCACAAATGAGAGCCTCACTTATGGTGAGTTGCATCATGCGGGAGGGCAGTTGGCTCAATATTTAAATCACGCAAAGGGAATAGTTAAGGGAGACAGGATTGCGGTAATTTCAGATTTTGGGATGGCCTATTTTGTGCTTTTTGCCGCAGCCCAAAAACTTGGTTTTGTATTGGTTCCCATTAACGAAAGACTTACTGCCCGCGAGGTGGCGTTTTTGCTTGGCAATTGTGAACCTTCTCTTTTAGTTTATGAAGAAAAACATGCGAATCTCGCCAAAGAGAGCAACTCGGAACATAAGATAGCCACGTCCACCAATGCAGACATAATGGCCTGGAGCAAGGGAAATCTGAATATCGATTTACCGCAAGGACCCGCTGAGGATGATCCTATGTTTATCCTATACACCTCGGGTACCACGGGCTTTCCCAAAGGAGCGCTCTACACACATAAAATGATGATGTGGAACAGCTTGAATACAGCGCTGCGCCTAAATGTTACAGCCAGTGATCACACTTTAATGGTGATGCCTCCATTTCATACCGGAGGGTGGAACGTGCTTACAACACCGTTTTTACATTTTGGGGCTTCGGTAACAGTATTGCCCAAATTTGAAGCCGATCAGGTACTGCAGTTGCTCGAAAGTGAGGGCAGTACACTGTTTATGGCGGTACCCACCATGGTGCGTATGTTGGCGGATAGTCCGTTGTTTGATGGAGCTAATCTGGATAAGCTTCGCTATTTTATAGTGGGAGGTGAGGCTTTACCGATTCCTCTTATTGAAAAATATGCTGCCAAAAATGTAATGATTCGCCAAGGATACGGGCTTACGGAGGTAGGTACCAATGTTACCTCGCTGGCTGCAGAAGATGCCATTCGCAAGCGGGGCTCCATCGGTTTCCCCAACTTTTATATAGAAACGCGGCTGGTAAAGGAAAACGGGGAGGAAGCGAAGGCCAATGAAATTGGAGAACTTTGGTTGAAGGGGCCGGTGGTAACTCCCGGATACTGGAAAAACCCGGAGGCCACGGCCAAGAGTTTGGAGGATGGATGGTTTAAAACCGGAGATCTGCTGCGGCAGGATGATGAGGGCTACCTTTATGTTGTAGATCGGATAAAAAACATGTTCATTTCAGGTGGTGAGAATGTATACCCGGCCGAGATTGAAAAATATCTTGCCTTGCATCCTTCTATTAGCGAAGTGGCGGTAGTAGGTATGCCCGATGAGAAATGGGGAGAGGTAGGCAAGGCTGTTGTGGCTTCTTCCGGGAAGTTGAGTGCGGAGGAGTTGAAAGAGTTTTGTGTAAAGGGTTTGGCAAAATTTAAAGTGCCCAAGCAGTTTGTTTTTGTGGAAGCTCTCCCAAAAACCGACAGTGGAAAAATAGACCGAAAAGCATTGGCGGCATTATAAAATACTTTCTGCATTTGTGCCAATTGCTACCTTTAGGGCATGAAGCAAAAGTTGGCGCGTTTTAAGGCATTCGCAGAAGGGTTATTTCCCCACGAAGTTTATTTTTTGGAGAGTATTGAAAATTTCCAGATCAGGGAAAACAAGGATATTCTGGAAGTGATGCGTTATAATCTTGAGCATCGTTCGAAGCCCCGGGATTTTGATTCATCAATAGATAAGCGCAAATATTCCAACCTCAAAAAATGGATGGAAGAAAAGCTGGAGGAGGCGGATGTTGACAGTCAGCTGCTTGTTATACAAAATCTGGAGGCGCGCGTGTTGCTTGATGAGGTTGATGGCAGTACAGAAAGAGAGATTCAGAAATGGCTTCAACGGGGGAGTCCTTCTCATTACTATTTCAGGAAAATCTATGAGCTTGCTCAGCATTATGAGCATTTCCTACTTATCCGCTTACGCGAAAAAGCGGGGCAAAAGGTGGGTGAATATCTGGATGAACACCGTGGGGCCTTTGAGTATGCTCAGGAGATTTTCAATAAACTACAACGGGCCACTGCTGATATTATCAGCCAATATCGAAACAGGAGCGAGCTGCACGAGGAGTGGGAAGAGTTTTTAAGGGAGGTGGTATTTCATCCCAATCTGGATGGCCAAAACCAATATGCGGCCTTTATTCGTCTTTCGTTTTTATACCTCAATACGGGCGACAACGAAAAGCTCAAGTCTTTATATAATCATATTGATAAACAGTTTAGGGCCGGTCGCTACTATTCGCGGAGAATTTTGGCAAACTACTATGCCAATCGCCTTTTGGTATTGAGCCGGTATAGCAGTCTTGATGAAGCCGAACAATACGGTTACCTAAGTATAAGAAGGAAAAATGCAGATTATCTTTTTTACCTCACAAACCTAAGCGCAGTACTATTGAGGCAGGGTAAAAGTGATCAGGCGCTAAAGCTGATGCGCGAAGCATTTCCTGATATGCGTCAGACAACAAGTGTGCACAACAAGGTGGGCTTTATAGCCTTCTATGTAAAGTGTATGACTGATATCGGGCGGGTACGGGATGCGGAGGAGTTTGCAGACTCTTATCTAAAGGCATATCCCCGACAGGTGATGGAAGAGCGTTGGCATCTTTTTTTTGTGGCCTATTTCCGCACCTTAATGATACAGGAAAAGTATGGCAGGCTGCTGTATTTGGCACAGCGCTATAAGGTTGAAGTTTTGGAAAGAGATAATCGCAATAGTAATTCATACCTGCCCACACTTAGCTGGTACATTGCCGTGGCCCGATTTGTTGAAGAGGGCTTACAGCCTGATAAGCTGGTGGAGGATATGCAGGAAGCCATTGCGGGTATTTCCTTTAGTGTAAAGCGACAAAGCCGACTGGAAAGGATTTACGATGAACTTCAGCCTGTGGCCCCGCAAGTGTTGAGTTCAAAAAAGTCCATCATATTTAGTGGTGTGTCAAGTATTTGAAAAACAAGATGATAATGGTTTGGATATATGAGGTAGGGGTAAAAGTCAGTATTGTGGAACTATAGAGAGAGAATAGTTGGGATGGCTGCTATGTTAACTTAGTGTAAAATTTTAGCAACTAAACGTAACTAAGTAAAATCCTAAAAGAAATGAAGAAATTAAGAATTTGGTCAATTGCTATGTTGGCAGTGTCTCTGGGAATGATGAGCTGTGACAAGGAAGATGATAGCGATGACAATGAGAATCCGGTAGCAAAGGTTGGGGCACAGGGTGAATGGCAGTCTTCGGGAAGTGATGTAGCACCTTTGTTGGTTACACTTTTCAATACGGACTCCATTTATGTGAATTTTGGTACTGATATGACCTATACCGTAGAGCAATATGATAGTTCAGGAGCTATGCTTACCCTTTCGGGAGTATATACTCAAACCAAATCGGGTACGGACAATATTTATGATGTTTTGCTTGAGCAGACGTCTCCGGGTGTACTTACCAGTGAAGGTATATTTGAAATTACCGGAACTACCATGAAGTATGAGGTAGTGCAAACACTTCCGGATATTGGTGCAACACCACCTAGTGCAACAGGCGGATTTGGCAGTACAAATGGTGGAGCTTTGGGAACTCTTAATGTTCAGACTTACCAGCGCATAGAATAATTTGTGATTTATAATTGAAGAAAAGGCGGATTTGTTCCGCCTTTTTTATGCCTTAAAAATATTTCATGAAAAAAATTGTCTTCCTTTTTCTACTATCTACGGGCTTTTTGGCCGCTCAGGTAAATCCTGATGGCGGACTAAAAGTATTTGATAAGGAGCTTCCGCAAAACTCGGAACGCGATTTTCAATTTATTGCTTATTGGTATTCACAAGCGGTATCGTCTAATTACTACCCCACCAATGATTTTTTGAAGGGGCAGGTTATTGGTCGTCTTTTTGGGCAAAATACCACCACTACCTCTGATACAAATACCGGGTTTTATGTAGAACAGAGGTTGCTGCCGTTTTTTATATATCAACCCAAACTGTTTAATGGAAGAGCCATTTTGCGGGCCTCATTTGAAATAGACTTTACCTGGGGTGATGCGGCCTATGGTACCGGAGGAAATTTTGGTGGAGGGGTATCTGCAGATCAGGTAAACCTTCAAACCCAAAATGTGGAGCTTGAGCTTATCCCGTTTAAAAACTGGACAGTAAACCTGGGCTTACAGCGTATGTTTGATTCTCCCTACAATCCTTACCGCACCTTGTTTGGTACCATGACGGAAACCGGATATCGCCTTATGTTTTGGGGTACCGATGCCACAGGAGTTTCTGTTCGTTACCAGGGCGATTACAACCGCTGGAAGTTTGGTGCGTGGAAGTTTTATGAAAACCAGGTGCAGCAAAATGATGATGTAAGCATGTATGAGGTAATGTACGAGCGCGACATCAGTAAAAACTGGCGATGGGGTGGCAGTGTAAATTATGTGAGAGACAGGGCCAGTGGCGAAGGAGGCCCATCCATACTGGGGCAGGGCCTTAATTCAACACTTAGTGATTATAACGGCACCTTTCGCTTTCCGCTTGGCGGGAATCCCTATAAGGCAGATATATTCTGGCTGGGAAGTTTTTGGAGTCGCAATCCCGATTATGTTACAGATCGCCTGATGACCACGGGTTTTGTGAATTACAATGTTGGTTCTGTAGATACGCTGGTGGCCGATGAAGCCTATGCTGAGGTAGCCTCTGTTGGCGGTATTACTGCAAATTTAAAGGGCGGATATCGCTATGGCAACACCAAGGGAGATGTGGTTGTGGGAGATTTTATCTACACCAGTGGTGATGGAGATGGAATTGATGACAATCACTATGGTGGTGTGCTTACCGGAAACAACTGGGGAACACCTGTAAGTGTATGGATCAGCCACGGGGCCTATATACTTTTTCCGCATGGCAATGTGGTAAACCGTTTTGTATCTGCTGTAAATGATGTGTCTAATCTGGGTTATGGCCTTACGGGAGGCACACTTAATATTTACCACGATTTTATTCCCAATAAACTAAACGTAAAAGTAGGTGCGGCAGCAGCCATGAGCAATGTGTCGCCTTCCGGTGGAGGAAACTTTATGGGATTAGAGGTTAATGGCCGTATTAGCTGGGCGCCCAAAGTTTATATGAATTTAGAGCTACATGCGGCCAACTTATGGCTGGGCGACTTTTATGATAGCGGAAAGGTAAATGGAGGGATGACGGATCGGCCCACTAATCCCTGGACTGTTTTTCTGGCGTATAAATGGTTAATGTTTTAGAGATGAAAAAGAGCGTAAGAATAGCTTTAGCACTGGCAGCCATTATGATGCTTGGTTCGTGTATTACTCCATATGCGAAAATCGAGGGCTTTAAAACTATGGATGATCTCAAGTATGATTTTCCGGTAAAGAGGCAATTATTGAGCAGTGGTGCCGAGGTGGCCTATGTAGACGAAGGTAAGGGCGCACAAACCATTATTTTGGTTCATGGTCTTGGGAGTTACCTGCAGGCGTGGAAGCAAAACATTCCGGAGTTGAGTAAGCACTATAGAGTAATAGCCCTGGATTTGCCGGGCTATGGAAAATCAACAAAAGGCCCATGGGAGGGTAGCCTGGAGTTTTTTGCCAATACAGTAGTTGAGCTGGCGGATAGTCTGGGTATTGGCAGTTTTGTGATGGGAGGTCACTCAATGGGAGGTCAGATTAGCTTAGTTACGGCCCTTAAATATCCAGGCCGGGTGAGTAAATTAATACTAACTGCGCCAGCTGGCTTTGAAGAATTTGATGATGGAGAAAAGGAGTGGTTTCGATCAGTGGCTACTCGTAGCCTTACCAAGGCAGCATCTCCAAAAGGTATACAAGAAAATTTGGCGGTAAACTTTTATAAAATGCCCGAAAGTGCGGAGTTTATGATTGAAGATCGCATTGCGATGCGCACAGCGGCAGATTTTGAAGGATATGCCTATATCATTTCACAGTCTATCAAAGCTATGGTAGATCGTCCTGTATTTGACTATTTGGGGGATGTTAGGCAGCCCACCATTATCTTTTTTGGAGAGGCCGATCAGCTAATTCCCAACAGGTTTTTAAATGGCGGGAAAGCTCAAACAATAGCAGAGCAAGGGCATGCTGCAATGCCCAACAGCAAACTTGTTATGATACCCAAAGCCGGTCATTTTGCTCATTTTGAGCAGGCTCCGGTATTTAATGAAAACGTTATTTCGTTTTTAAAGTAAAAAAACAGAAGGCAGTTTTCTCCGCAGGATGATTTTGCCGCAGTGGCAGGGTTGTCCTGTTTTTTTTTAATAGTCGAGTATCAACACCATTTCCTGGCGGGCTATCATTACCGGAATTTGAAATTCATGTTGAAGTTTTACCCTAAGACTATCCGAGGAACTGGGTTCACCATGGTTGAGTACTATGCGTTTTGGTGTTTGCTCAGCCTTGTGAAGCCATTCTACCAATTCCTCTCTATCGGCATGCGCAGATAGGCCATTGAGCTGTGCTATTTGGGCTTTTACGGGATAGTATTTTCCAAAGAATTTCACTTCATCAGCGCCATTGGCAAGGCTGTGTCCGCGGGTGCCGGGAGCCTGAAACCCTGGTAAAATAACCAATGTATCAGGGTTGCTGATGTGTGCTTCAAGATGGTGCAGAATCCGTCCACCGGTAATCATTCCGCTTCCGGCAATTACTATTTTGGGTTCATCCATATTCACAATGGCCCGCGAGGCCTGGTGGTCAGAAACTATCTCCAGCTGATTGGTGAGTTCATCCAGAAGCCTGGGGTCATGCAAAAAGTCGTAGTAGTTTATCAGTACTTCCGTTACTGCAGCGGCCATGGGGCTATCAAGATAAATTTTCATTTTTGGGATTCTCTTCTGATCCATGAGGGTAATCAGGAGATAAATAATTTCCTGGCTTCGCTCTACGGCAAAGCTGGGAATAAGTATTTGCCCTTTGCGGGAGATGGCACCATTTATCAGTTTCTCCAGTTGATCAAAAGGTGATTCCACTTCGTGCAAACGATCTCCATAAGTGGATTCCAAAATCAATAAATCACAAGCCGGCAACTTTTGAGGTTTAGACATGATGAGCGGCTTTAATCGTCCGACATCTCCTGAGAAAACAATAACCTTTTCACCTGCATGCATTTCTACAAAGGCACTACCGGGAATATGTCCGTTGGGTTTGAATGTAAACCTCAGGTTGGGGCCGGGCACCATCCAATCGCCAAAGTTGTGGGTTTTAAAAAGCTGAAGACAGCGTTTTACATCCTCTGAATCATAAAGCGGGCGTGCCGGATTGTGCTTTGAGTATGCCTTGCGGTTGGCACGTTCAGCGTCTTCTTCCTGAATTTTGGCACTGTCGAGCAGTATGATTTCGGCAATACGCCTGGTGATGGGAGTACAGTGTATCTGACCTTTAAAGCCTTGTTTTACTAAGCGCGGCAGGTAACCGCAGTGGTCGAGGTGAGCGTGTGTAAGGATAACATCGCCAATTTCTGATGCATTGGGAACATCATCCCAGTTTTGCTGGCGGAGGCGTTTAATGCCCTGAAACAATCCGCAATCAACCAAAACCTTATATCCGTTAAAGGTGAGTAAGGTTTTGGAACCGGTAACGGTACCAGCTCCTCCATAAAATGTGAGGGAAAGTTGATTCATCATTTTTTTCAGGTATTATGAAATGTTATCAGATAGTAGTTTTTTACACCATCTTCTATTGGCTAAGGTGGTAAATATTACTACGGAAATGGAGCTTACGGGCATGAGTATGGCGCATACCAGCGGGCTAAGTACGCCAGCAACGGCAAACGTAAGCCCGGCAATGTTATAGGTAAAGGATAGTGTAAATGCCTGCTTAATTACCCTTTTATTGAGGTGACTTAGTTCGATAAACTTGTTGAGTTTCCCAAAGGATTCTGCCAAAAGTAGAGCATCGCTGGCTGGAAAAAAGTTGATGTTTTTTTCACAGAGGCTGATGCCCACTTCACTTTGCTGCAATGCTCCGGCATCATTCAGTCCATCGCCAATCATCAACACTTTTTGCTTTTGTGATTGGAGTAGTTTGAGGTGTTGCAGTTTTTGATGAGGTGATTGATTAAACATCAAGGAGGCCTTATCGCCAAGTATTTCTTCAAATCGTTTTTTCTCCGCATCATTATCTCCGCTAAGGAGTGATATAGGATAATTTTTACTCAGGCTACCCAGCACCTCAGCAGTTTCCTCCCGGGTTTGCTGAAAGAAGGAAAAGTAACCGAGGGTTTCACCATCCTTTTCCACATATACAGCTGTGGTGCTTGCGATATCCTTTAATCCGAGGAAGCTTGCCTTTCCGAGGCGATAGAAGTGGTCACTGGCATTTGCAGAAACTCCTTCTCCCGTGGCTTCGGTAAAATCCACGGCAACGCTCGCTTCGGCCTGATTCATTTGGAGGAGGTTTAGCAGTGGTTTGGCCAAAGGATGTTGCGCATTTTTGGCAATGGAGGCAATGGCCATTTTTTCGGAGAAGGAGAGTTCGTCACCTGTCCAGTTTACGGTAATGGTATCCTGGCGGGTGAGGGTTCCCGTTTTGTCAAATACGAGGTGGTTTATATTGTGAAGGCGATTCAGTACCTGAGCATTTTTTAGATAAAAGCCATTTCGTCCAAACCATCGCATCATGCTGCCGGCAGCAAAAGGTTCGGCCAGGGCGAGTGCACAGGGGCAGGCCACAATAAGTACTGCCGCAAAAACGGTAACTGCCTTTTCAACATCGTATAAAGACCAGATTCCGGCAGAAACCAATGCGATGGTAATGATGGCGGGGGTGAAGTATTGCGATACCCTGTCGGTAAGTCCACGGCTTTTTTTTGTATCTTCTTTAAAGGCCTCATTGTTCCAAAGGGAGGAAAGGTAAGACCGGTCAACGGAAGACTGCACCTCCAGTTGTGCTGGTTTGCCTACGATCCGGGCTCCTGCGTATATACTTTCTCCGGCCATTTTCCTTATGGGAATGGACTCTCCGGTAATGTAGCTGTAATCCACTTCTGCTACTCCTTCGGTGAGGAGGGCATCTGCGGAGAGGACCTCCCCCTGTCTTACGATAATGATATCCCCCTTTTGCAGGTCGTCCACAGCAATGGGTTTTTCCTTTCCGTTTTTCAAAATCAGGTTTGCGGCAAGTGGGATAAAGGATCGAAAGTCTCTGTCGAAGGTGAAGTTTTGATATGTTTTTTGCTGATACCACTTCCCGATAAGGAGAAAGAATACCAGACCGTTTAAGCTGTCGAAGTAACCGGCACCGGCACCTGTGATCACTTCAAATGCAGAGCGCACAAAAAGTACGGTTATTCCCAGGGCAATAGGCAGGTCAATGCTCAAAATTCCGGCACGGAGGGTTTTAGTGGCGTTTATAAAATAGTCTCTGCCACTAAACAGCACCACGGGTATGCTGAAAGCCATCATCATATATCTGAAGAACCGCTGAAGCGAAACATCTGCCGAAAGGCTGCTGTCAAAATATTCGGGAATGGCCAGCAGCATGGTGTTTCCGAAGAAGAAGCCGGCAACACCAAGTTGTATCAGCAGTAGGTTTTTTTTCTTCCTTTCGCCCCCCAGTTTGGTTTGAAAATCGGGACTATATCCAATATAGTCGAGCAATGCAGCAACTTCTGAAAGTAGAATCTTATCGGCTTTAAAGGAAATGTTGGCTTGTTTTTTTGCGAAATGTACCTGTACCTCAAGTATGCCCTCCTCAATTTCTGAAAGGTTTTCGAGCAGGTAAATACAGCTGGAGCAATGTATTGCGGGTAAGTGAATAGCTATTCTGGTGAAGTGTCCATCCTCAAAATTAACCAACGACTTTCGGATGTTTGGTTCATCGAGGAAGGCGTATTTTTCTGTGTTTAAAACAGATTTATCGGCTATTTTTTTTCTATCGGTTAAAAGCTCATCCACCACCTTACAGCCATAGCAGCAATAGGTATATTGGCCGTCATCACTTAGTACTTTTTCGAGTATGGGCTGATGGCAATGATGGCAATCGGTGGCGGTGTGGGTTCCACTATTCATGTGATCAAAAGTCAGTAAAGGTGTTTCTTTTCCAAATGATATTTGTCATAATGGGTATACAAAGATGATCATTCAGTTGGCTTGTTGTTTGGATGTGGCTTTGAGACTTATCCGGGTATGAAAATTATTTTAAAAAAATGTTATCTCTGTTTTGATTAGCATAATGTCAAGATAATTAGGGTTTTTCAAAAGAAGGATGAAGTTTTACGGATAATGTAAAAATTCTGAGGGTCAAGGAGTTGTGGTCTTGTGTGGTTTTAGCGGTTAAATTCGCTTCATTATTACTCACAAAAAACCTCTCTAAGATGAAAAACAGGAAGCCAAAGGTCATCCAATTAATTTCAGTGAACTATCCACATTTTTTAGCTGAATTGAGCTAGATAGTACATGGGGCCCGTTGAAAGGCCTGTCAATAATACTTTCGGGATTTGAAAACGGTGATATACGCGGTATTCAGTTTCGGAAACATCTCACTCCAACACTTGCAACTTTAGAGTTGGTTTTTTTAATCAAGTGAGAGGGCCGGTAGTTAGCGCTACCGGCTTTTATTTTTTAGATATAACCGATTTCATTAAATGGAAAAACCCCGTATTGGCTAAGCCTATTGCTTAATTGGCGGTTGTAGTTTAGCTGCAAACCCCGGCCTACATCAATCTTTTGAAAGGATAGGCAAATGCTTTGGGTTCGCTCATTCTGTGCAAAAGATGAACTGCTAAACCCCAGCAAACTCAACAGTAGTATGCAAAGCTGTTTCTTTTTTCTCATTAAGAATCGCGTTGATTAATACATATTTACGCATTAATCCTGCACGGCAAACAGGTTGGAGAAAAAAATGAAAAAAAATCCCGTAAGGGCTAAGCCGATACGGGATTTTAAAAATGCTATTTAAACTCAAAGACTTCGTCTTTGCTGTTTTTGAACTCGTACTCCAAAAACTTAAATGAATCTCTGGGTACAACCTTTAGATTCTTCTTGTATTTTTTGGACCATCGCCTTCGCACGCTATTGAAAATACCTTTTGTAAGGTATGCGGCTATAAAGGGGTGAGTGTGTAGAAAGATATTTTTATCCTTTTCCTGGGCAGCAATCAGCTCAAGCTTATTCTCAATTACATCAATAATAAGGATAGGCGCTTCCACTTGTCCGGAACCATCGGGATTTTCCTCGCGGGTTTGGATGTTCATTTCGGGCCTTACCCTTTGGCGTGTAATTTCCACAAGTCCAAATCGGCTAACGGGTAGGATTTTGTGTTTAGCACGATCATTCTTCATTACCGTCTTCAGCTTTTCGAAGAGCTTTTTACGGTTTTCAGCTTTGTGCATATCAATAAAATCCACGACAATAATTCCGCCCATATCGCGGAGTTGCAGCTGACGTGCAATTTCCTCGGCAGCAGAAAGGTTGACAGCCAAGGCGTTGGCTTCCTGATTTTCGTTGCTGTTGGTACGGTTGCCACTATTTACGTCAATTACGTGCATGGCTTCCGTATGCTCAATAATAAGATAAGCACCTTTTCCCATCGAGACGGATCTTCCGAACGAACTTTTGATTTGTCTTTCAATACCAAAATGCTCAAACACGGGTAGTCGTCCATCGTAATATTTTACGATGTTTTCCATGCCGGGTTCCATGGTTTTGAGGTAGTTTTTCAGTTCGGTTTCAAGATCCTTATCATCTACTACAAGGCTGTTGAAAGAGTCGTTAAGAATATCTCTTAACAGTGCTGAAACGCGGTTAATTTCGCGAAGTGCGCGAGCTGGTGGTTTTAGCCTTACGATGGATCTGTGTAGTTCCTTCCATTTTTTGATGAGATCCTGAAGGTCAGCATCAAGTTCAGCTACGGAGCAATCTTCGGATGCTGTTCTTACAATAACTCCAAATCCTTTGGGCTTAATACTTTGTATAAGTCTTCTCAGACGATCTTTCTCTTCCTTATCTCTAAGCTTTGAGCTTACGCTAATACGGTCGGAGAAGGGAACCAAAACGATATACCTGCCGGCAAGGGAAAGTTCGGAGGTTATTCGTGGTCCTTTTGTGGAGATAGGTTCTTTTGCTATCTGCACTAAAAGGTTTTGACCAGGTTTTAAAACCTGATCCATACTGCCATTTTTATCAATGTCCGGTTCAGTTTCGAAGTCGGTTAACGACCATCGCTGCTTACCGGTAAGGGTGCGTTTTGTAAACTTATTTAACGACCGTATTTGAGGACCCAAATCATGATAGTGGAGGAATGCATCTTTTTCATATCCTACATCCACAAAGGCTGCGTTGAGCCCGGGTACCACTTTTTTGATCTTACCAAGATAGATATCGCCTACAGCGAATTCTTCGGCATTGTCGTAATGAAGTTCGGTTAGTTTACCGTCCCTAAGTAGCGCTAAGGCTACTTCATTGGCAGTACCTGAATTAATTACTAATTCTGTACTCACCTTAATATGTTTTTATTAGAGTGGGAAATTGATGTGCATTACAATACAATGCAGCACCAAAAGCACCCGGGAGGGTGCTTTTGCGCTAAACATTCAAAATCTCACTGGAGAAATTATTTTTTCTTGTGACGGTTCTTTCTAAGACGTTTTTTACGCTTATGAGTTGCCATCTTATGTCTTTTTCTCTTTTTTCCGCTAGGCATAATCCTAATGTTTTAATTAATTTTTAACTCTTTTAATTCTTCACGATAAGCATTGGCGGTTGGTTGATCTACCAAACCTAATGCCTTATCAAAACTTTTTATGGCCTGAATAGTGTCTCCAGTTCCTAACTGAGCCTCTGCCAATAGTTTCCACACCTGCCCGTTTTCCGGTTGTTTTTCCAGTACCGTTGTAAATCTTTCAATCGCTTTGTCGTACTGACCTGTTTGCATAGAGAGAGTTCCCAAGGTATAATTGGCTTTTACATTGCCAGGATACTTTTCTGCTACCTCTTTGATCTTTAAAATCCCCTGCATTGGCGGCACCTCTCCGCTTGTCAGTTGGCGTAAAGCCTCATCTACCTGTTCTTCGGGGGATGCTGTTTGTAAGTCTTCTGTCTGATGGCTTTCTTCCTCTGATGTTTCAATGGCAGAAGAAGGAGTTACAGGCGACATGTATACAAACGCTACTAGAACGATTCCAAGGAAAACTAATATGGCAAGTCCTTTTTTCAAAGTATTAAGACTTAACTTTTACTTTTTTCTTAACTGCCTCTACAAAGGTTTTAGCAGGTTTAAAAGAAGGAATGTTGTGAGCAGGTATGATGATGGTAGTGTTTCTTGAAATGTTACGACCGGTTTTCTCAGCTCTCTTCTTAATAATAAAACTACCGAAGCCTCTAAGGTACACGTTATCGCCAGTTTCTAGTGAATTTCTCACTTCTTTCATGAAAGCCTCTACAGTGGCTTGAACGTCAGCACGTTCCATGCCTGTCTTGTCGGAAATCCGGGTGACAATGTCCGCTTTAGTCATTTGTATATCAATTAATTATTAATCTCGTTATTTTTGAGGGCTGCAAATATAAAGTGAATTTATCGTACTGCGAAACCCATTTATTCAATTTTTTTCTACGTAAGTGCTTCAAATACAAATATTTTGAACAAACAAAGTTTTCGCGAAGCTCTCATGAGCTGGTATAATGAGCATAAACGTGATCTGCCATGGAGAAATTCTATCGATCCCTACACTATCTGGATTTCTGAAATAATACTTCAACAGACCCGTGTGAATCAGGGTTTGCCGTACTTCCAAAAGTTTAATAAGAACTATCCAACCGTTTTCGATCTTGCGGAAGCGCCTGAAAATAAGGTGATGAAGGATTGGGAGGGTTTGGGTTATTACAGCAGGGCAAGAAATCTACATGCGGCAGCCAAACAAATAGTTTCGGATTTTGATGGAAACTTCCCAAATACCCATAAAGAGATATTAAAACTGAAGGGAGTTGGCGATTATACCGCTGCCGCCATCAGTTCTTTTGCCTATAATCTGCCACATGCAGTGGTGGATGGAAATGTATTTAGAGTACTTGCCCGCGTTTTTGGAATCTATACACCTATTAATACGGGTGCTGGTAAGAAGGAGTTTGATGTGCTGGCAGCAAAATTGCTTTTTAAGAAGGATCCGGCAACCTACAACCAGGCGATAATGGAATTTGGTGCGCTACAATGTGTTCCTAAAAGCCCGGATTGCGGCATTTGTCCACTGAAGGGTGAATGTTTTGCCTTTGGCAATGACAAAGTTGAAGACCTCCCTGTAAAGGAGAAGAAAAGCTATGACAGGAAGCGGTATTTTAATTTTGCCCTTCTGGAGAATAAGGATAAGGTGATGGTTGAGCGTAGGGAAGGCAGCGATATCTGGAAACACCTCTATCAGTTTCCCCTGACAGAGCATAGCAGCTTGTTGGAGGTAGAGCAAATGCTTGTTGAGGTGGATAAATTTACAGAGGGAAGTGGCAACATTGTTATTAATACGGTAGAGGATATAGCGGCCCATAAGCTCAGTCATCAAACTATTTATTGCAGGATTTTTGAAATTAGCGTTGAGGGCGATTTGCAGTTTGAAAAGGGAGGCTCCGTTAAATGGGTGGATAAATCGGAACTTATGAACCTTGGTTTTCCCCGACCGTTAAGGAAATTCATGGACAGAAAACAGCTAACTTTGCCCCTTTAAAATGAGCGGGTTTATTTTATAAATTTGTTGGAAACCGTAATAAAATGGCTGGAAGTTTAAATAAAGTTATGCTAATTGGAAATCTGGGAAAAGATCCCGAGATAAAGACATTTGAGGGTGGTGGTATGCTGGCTCGTTTTCCAATGGCCACCTCCGAGACGTACACCAGCCGAAAAACCAATGAGAGGGTTACTCAAACCGAATGGCATACTATAGTGCTGCGCAGAGGTTTGGCCGAGGTGGCGGAGAAGTATCTTCACAAGGGCGATAAAATTTTTATTGAAGGAAAGATAAAGACCAGGAGCTGGGATGACCAGAGTGGAGAGAAGCACTATGCTACCGAAATTCATGCTGATAATATGACTATGCTTGGTGCTCCATCCGGTGATAGTCAAAATGCAGGAGGTAATAGCTCAGGTGGTTCGGGCAATGCCACTTCTTCACCTGCCGGCATTGGCTCTGATGAAGAAGATGATCTTCCGTTTTAAGTATTAATCAATACCCCCTCCATTGGACCCTGAACCTTCGAGTTATTTTCTTTTTCTCAGTTATATCAATCCCTTTGATCCCGCTTTGATTGCGCCATTGGTCATTCTTGGGATTTTGCTTATTGGGTCGGCTGTTATCAGTGGTTCTGAAGTGGCCTTTTTTTCGCTTAAGGCGCAGGATCTTGACAACATGAAGTCTAGCTATAAATCAACCTATGATACCATAGTTGATTTGCTGGATCATCCGAAAACTCTGCTGGCTACCATACTCATCAGCAACAATTTTATCAATGTTGGTATAGTAATTCTATCATCCTTTATTACTAACCAGCTTTTTGATTTTACCGATAATCCCACACTTGGTTTTGTAATTCAGGTGGGCCTGATTACATTTCTTATTTTGCTGTTTGGTGAGGTGTTGCCCAAGGTTTATGCTACTCGTAATGCTCCGGGTTTTTCATCATTTATGAGCAGGCCAATGTATCTGATGCGTATGCTCTTTAGGCCCGTAAGCAGGCTGTTGGTGCGAAGCACAACCCTTATTGAGCGCAGACTTCGAACTAACACTGAAAACCTTTCGGTGAATGATCTTTCTCAGGCATTGGAGATTACCACCCATGATGAAAATACTACTCAGGAAGAGCAGAAAATGTTGCAGGGCATTGTGAAATTTGGAAATACTACGGTAAAGCAAATCATGAAGCCACGCATGGATGTGGTGTGTGTGGAAGTAAGCTGGGACTACGAAAAGGTACTCAATATTATTCTTGAATCTGGCTATAGCCGGATACCGGTATATGAAGATAACTTAGATCAAATAAGGGGAACCCTTTATATAAAGGATTTACTTCCGTATGAAGATGCGGCTAAGGACTTTAGCTGGATAGAGCTGGTTCGTGATTCCTTTTTTGTACCGGAGAATAAAAAGATCGATGATCTGTTAAAGGAGTTTCAGGAAAAGAAAATTCACCTTGCCATAGTAGTGGATGAGTTTGGAGGAACATCAGGGGTTATTACGCTAGAAGATGTGATAGAAGAGATAGTAGGTGAAATCAGTGATGAGTTTGATGATGATGATCTGGTGTATTCCAAGCTTGATGAAAAGACATACATCTTTGAAGGGAAAACACATCTCACCGATTTTATGAAGGTGATAGATGTGGATGATGAAATATTTAATGAAGCCAGTGGTGATGCCGATACCTTGGCAGGATTTCTATTGGAGATAGCCGGTAAATTCCCGGAAACGGATGAAATTATAGAGTTTGAGAAAATCAACTTTAAGGTAGAGAGTAAGGATGGGCGCAGAATAAAGAGCATTAAGGTAATGTTGCCCGAAAAAGAGGAGGATGAAGCTTAGAAGCATTAGAAATATTTTATTGTCGCTTCCACTATTGGCAGGCTGTGGAGGTGAGGAGGCTTATACCCCGAAGCCCCATGGCTATTTCAGGATAGGTCTTCCGGATAAGGAGTATCGCAACCTTGATATTGATTGCAATTACACTTTTGAATATAATAAGGCCGCCCGATGGGAGCCCACCCAAAAGGAGTGTTGGGGCGATGTGTATTATCCAACTCTAAAGGCGAGGTTACAGCTTACTTATAAGCCCGTTACTGCCTATAATCTTGATACCTTGCTTGGAGATGCCCGCGAACTGGCTTTTAAGCACACTGTAAAGGCCGATGGAATTAAAGAGGATTTAATCCTTGGAAAAGAAAAGGAGGTTTACGGAATTTTATATAGAATCCGTGGGGAAGCTGCCACCAACGTACAGTTTTTTGTAACGGACAGCACTGAGAACTTTCTAAGAGGGGTGTTGTATTTTTATGCCGAACCCAACGAGGATTCTTTACAACCTGTAAACGACTATATGTACGAAGAGGTTGCTCACCTTATAGAAACACTGGAATGGCGGAACTCGTCACCATAGCGGAATTTGATAACGTAACCCGTGCCCACCTGCTTAAGAGCAGGCTGGAGGCAGAGGGTATCCGCGTTTATCTCACCAATGAAAATCTGAATTCAATATTGCCCACAGCCTTTACGGTGGTAAAGCTTCAGGTAAACCTGAATGACAGCTTTAGGGCTATGGATGTGTTGTATGAGGAGTAGTAGAAAACTTAGTATTTAAGCCACGCCAGTAGGGGAAAATGAAATCTTTGCTTCAAATAGTAATAATTTGTACAATATTTTTTAGTTGTACTATAAATCAACCTTATTCTAAGTCAGGGGAGAGTTTTCGCTCATTAAACGACCCCGCTGTTTTGACAGATGATAGTTTGGTGATAAAAGTGGTGGATCTTAATGTTGATTCTTTGCTTATGGGATTTGCAGATGGCACTTTTATTCACACCATGTCTTCCACGTGCCGACCATGCATTAAGAAAATTTTGGTGCTAGACACACTTCATTCATCTTATGGGCTTAATGTTAAGAATATTGTACTAGACGATTGGGGAAAAAATCAAAGGCTTAAAAAATTCATAGTTGCAAAAACAGACTTTAATGAAGTGTTCATTCTGAGTAATGATTTATATAATAAAGAGTTTTCAAATGAAGAACGAATTAAGCAGTTTGAAAAGCTACTTTGTGCCAGTTGTGACCCAAAGACATATTACTCGGTAGGTTACGTGATGAAGGGTAAGTTCATGCTATTAGAACAAGAGGAGGACTTTAGGGATTATTTTACAACTTATTTGGCTTCTCTGGAACCTGCCAAACTAAACCATCTAATCAATGTGTTCGAGGTCAAAGAGCGTATCCGCTAGTCAGTACTTTTCTGTACTATAAACTTTAGAAGTCGCCATCATCACCCTAATCACCGCAAAGAACTGAAACGCGAAAAGCAAAGTGCCTAAAAGTAGGTGGGTTGGTTGAGCGAATTTGGGCACTTCCAGATAATTGAGAATTACACCCAAAAAGATCTCCAATGCAATTAATACCATTACAGGGGTCATTTCCTTAATACCCATTTGATTTTTAGCATTAGTGCGCCAAAGCCAAAAGTTGAGGCCCAGGATTATTAAGGAGAAAGTGCGATGCACATAAAACTGCCAGTTTAGATTTTCAATCCAGTTGGCGCGTGTTATTCCTGCATCATTGAGATGATCTACCTGCTCTCTTACCTGAGTGCCTAAAACGGTTTGAGCGAGCGTAAGGAGTAAGGCCAAAATCAATAATCCGCGAAAGCGAGAGTTGATATGGATAGGAGCAAAATCATCTTTAATCAATAACCCCCTAAACACTAGCATAAGTGCCACCAACACCAATGCACCCATCATGTGGATGGTAATACTGCCGGGGATAAGGTTTCCGTCTACCACCAGTTTGCCCAGCCATGCTTCAAAGCCCAGCATAAAAAGGCCAGCCACTGAAAGAATAAAGTAGCGGCAGTTTTGGCGGACATAAGGTAGGGTGAGGAAAACCAAAATCAACATGGGTATGCCCGATAGCGCGCCAAACAAGCGGTTGATATATTCAACCCAGGTATGAAAGGGGTTGAAAATGGCGTAGTCGTGTTTGGTGTAGGTTTCCCAATGGCTTTGATCAAAAAAATCGGTAGTGGTAAAATCGGAGTTGGCTACTTGCAAACTTTGGTTTACAATAATGATTTGCCCTTTTTTGAATTGGCGGTTGGGCTGCCATTCCAGCTGGCTTTGTTCTGTTGGAGGGATGATATATCCAAAGCATTTTGGCCAATCCGGGCAGCCCATTCCGGAGCCCGTCATGCGTACCACACTTCCTGCTATTATTACTAAAAACAGCAGAACTAACTCAACTTTAGTCAATCGTATAAGCCACTTTTTCATGGCCGCAAAATTAAGTTACCAATGTATGTAGAAGAATTCTAAATAAGAAAATAACAGGGAGAGGGGATTAATTTGGGAGGAGGTAGGAAAAGTGAAACCCCGAAAGATTTCTCTCCCGGGGTTTGCCCTCGTTGTTGTGTGATTTTCCGTTACGGAATTCGAAGGCCCAAAAACATCTGTTGGTTGAAAAGTGATTGGGCAATAAGTTTAAACGGCAATACCATTTTTCTTCTCGTGCAATGATAAGTACAAAAGGCATTGTGTGTCAAGTATGTACGGTTCATGTTCGATGAATGTAGGATTTTGCGGGATGAATGGGGGAAAACCAAAGGTGAATTCAGGAGGGCATTTTTAATGGTTAAATTATCTTCGGCCCCAATTACAAGGAAATGCTCAAGACCGAAGTTTGTATAGTAGGGGCTGGCCCCGCTGGTGCTACGTTATCTCATTTTTTATCTAAGCAGAGGATCACCCATATACTGGTTGATAAAGCTGAGTTTCCGAGGGATAAGATTTGCGGAGATGGAATTACAGTAGATGTATTGAATGTGCTGAAGCGTATTAGCCCTGAATTGCTTTCTGACTTTGCCTCTCAGGCAGAAATGCTGCCCAGCTATGGCTTTTGTTTTCATGCTGCCAACGGTAAGGAACTCCGCTATGATTTTAAGGCTGATGATTTTCCGTATGCTCCATTTTACACTTCGCGAAGGTTAGATCTCGATAACTTTTTGGTAAAAAGGCTTGATAGTGATTATTGCCACTTTATGCCAAATACCACTGTTACCAATGTGGTGAAAACAAACACAGAGGTAAAGGTAATGGCTCGAAATGGAGTTGGTAATGTAAATATCAATGCCAAAATAGTGATTGGAGCAGAGGGTGAAAAGCCCATTGTAACGCGCCATTTAGGTATTGAGCCCTTTCGTGAAAAGGAGCATTTAATTGGTGGAATCAGGCTATACTACAAAAATGTAAAAGGCTTTAATGAGGGCAACCACCTCGAATTCTTTTTTGATAAAAAATTATTGCCGGGCTATTTCTGGGCCTTTCCACTTTCTAATAATGAAGCCAACGTGGGACTTGGCATGGTGAGTAGCGCCATTTCTGCCAAAAAGGTAAATCTTAAAAATATGTTTGAGGAAATGGTAAAAAGCCATCCTCGCATAAGCGAGATGTTTGCTGAAGCAGAGCCAATGGAAAAGCCGCGTGGTTGGGGTTTGCCCATAATCACGCCAAAGCGAATTATTGCAGGAGATAGATATGCCCTGGTAGGTGATGCGGCAGGAATGATTGAGCCCTTTACAGGAAAGGGTATTGGCCCGGGAATGATGAGTGCCCGCATTTGCTCAGAACATATAGCCGAGGCGCTCACTAAAAAGAAATACAACCTTCATTCCTATCAGGAGCACATGTATCGCTACTACAAGAGTGAGATAAAAACCGGTTATACCCTGCAAAAAACCCTAAAGTATCCAGCGGCACTCAACGCGGTAATAGGTCTATCTAACTTACCACCTGTAAAAAAGTGGGCCCACAACAAAATGGTGAAGGAGTGGGCGAGGTGGATGTGAGCTTAGAGTCTATTAGGTAACAGGTATTAAGAATTAGGAAGCATATTGATCTGAGACTGTATCAATAAGTTAGAGGTTGCATGTTGTGGAATGACAAACTTTCCACTTTAAATCCATGGCACAACTTTAGCCAATAAGAGCATGCACTTTAATGTGTTTATTTATGAAAAAAGCACTTTCCCTCTTATCCCTCACTTTCCTTTTGACCGTAAATGCGGAGGCTCAAAAAAAGAACTCCTTATTGTGGGAGGTGAAATCGCCTACAGGCAAAACCTCATATCTCTTTGGAACCTATCATCTTATAGGTTCAGAATACCTCCAAACCCATAAAAAGGTGGCAGACGCCTACACCAACTCAAAAACGGTAGTGGTGGAAACGGTTATAGATTCCAGCAAAATGATGGAAATGGCCATGGTGGGTATGATGCCGGATAAATCGCTGAAAAGCATGGTGGACAGCGCGGATTATGAAATCCTGAAAAAGGAAATTTTGCGCGTAACAGGTTATGATATTGCCCTATTTGACCAAATGAAACCGATGACTGTTTCTGCCATGTATGCTATGGCAATGGCCGAGGAAGAGCTGGATGGTGAAGGTCTTTCAGGCAATCCGATAGATGTATATTTTGCATCCTTTGGAAAAAGAAATGGAAAGGCAATTGTGCAACTGGAAACCATGATGGAGCAGGCTGAAATATTATATAATGGCAACACTCCTGAAGAGCAGGCCGCCATTTTGGTGGAAACGGTAAAGGATAGCCTGAAGAGTAGCGAGGCAACCGGAGACCTTTTGGATGCCTATATGAAAGAAGATCTTGACTATATGTGGGAGATGGCAGGCGAGGATGAGGATCCATTGATGGATATGGCTTTATTGCTGGACGATAGAAATACCAGCTGGATAGAAAAACTAAAGCCCATTTTAGACAAAGGGGAGGCTTTTGTCGCGGTTGGCGCCTTGCACCTTCCCGGAGATATTGGCCTCATTGAGCTTCTTAAAAAGGAAGGCTATACGCTAAGCCCGGTACACTAGTAGAGGGGCATTATTAGACCATTGTCATCTATATTTCAAGATGTAAAAACATAGTGGTTGATTTTTGTTTCTTTATAACATCATAAAATTACTATCATGAAATCTCAACATATAAAGTTCTTAAATAAGGAAGGTGAAGAATTGGCCGGAAGGCTGGAGCTGCCTTTGGATAAGAAACCGCAAAACTTTGCGATTTTCGCTCATTGCTTTACCTGCAGTAAGGATTTAAAAGCCGTGCGAAATATTACCCTTGCGCTTTCGCAGAAAGGATTTGGAGTACTTCGTTTTGACTTTACAGGATTGGGACAATCGGATGGTGCGTTTGAGAATACCAACTTTACATCTAATGTAAATGATATAAAGGCCGCTGCCGATTTCCTCACAGAACACTATAAAGCCCCGAGTTTATTGGTAGGCCACTCCCTTGGCGGAACCGCTGTGTTGATGGCTGGTAGCCAGATGGAACATGTAAGGGCCATTGCCACCATAGGCGCGCCTTGTGATCCTGAGCATGTGCTGAATATGTTGCGCGAGGATTTGGATCAAATAGAAAAAAACGGAGAAGCCACAGTTACCCTGGCCGGGAGAGAATTTAAAATTAAAAGCCAGTTTGTAACAGATTTGCGCGAGCAGGGTTTGAGTAAGCTCCTTGGTGAGATGCGAAAATCAACCTTAATAATGCACTCTCCACAAGACAATACCGTGGGGGTAAGCAATGCAAAAGGGATTTATGACAGCCTGCACCACCCTAAGAGTTTTGTGAGCCTTGATGGGGCCGATCACCTTCTTTCCAATAATAGCGATTCCCTTTATGCCGGTGATTTAATTGCATGCTGGGTACAGCGCTACATTGAAAGTGAACCGGAAACTGAACTGAAAACCGATGAGCAGGTGGTTGCGCGTTTGAATGAAGGCCCGTTTCTAACTGAAATTTTAGCGGGTCCGCATCACCTTTTGGCAGATGAACCCACTAGCGTGGGAGGTAGTAACCTCGGCCCATCTCCGTATGAGTTTTTATCTTCCGGACTTGGCGCTTGTACCGCCATGACTATAAAAATGTATACAGATAGGAAGAAGTGGCCGCTGGAGGAAGTGTTGGTTCATCTCAATTATGACAATAAATATTTGGAGGATTGTGATAAATGCGAAACGGAAGAAAGAAAGATTGGCAAGTTTGAGCGCATTATTGAAGTAAAGGGAAACCTGGATGAAGGTCAGCGAAAACGAATTTTACAGATTGCCAACAAGTGTCCTGTGCACAAAACACTGGAGCAGGGTGTTACTATCGAAACTAAAATGAAGTAACTCTTCATTAAAAACACAAAACATTGACGACTCAGGCGGATATCACCAACTTTTCTACAGAACAGATTTCTGAAATATACAATGGCCAGCGCAACTACTTTGAAAGTGGCGCTACACGTGAGTTTAAGTTCAGGAGAGAACAGTTATTGAAATTACGGAAGCTGATTAAAAAAGCCGAACCTGAAATTATGGAAGCTATAAAGGCTGATTTCGGGAAGCCTGCATTTGAATCATACGCCAGTGAAATTGGTGTTTTTTATGAAGAAGTAAATCTTGCCATCGATAAACTGAGGGAGTGGATGGAGCCTGTTGCGGTTTCATCACCTATCACCACCTGGCCTTCCCGTAGTTATTATAAGCCGGTGGCCAAAGGAGTTACTCTAATTATCGCTCCCTGGAATTATCCTTTTAATTTGATGATGGTGCCTTTGGTGGCAGCCATAGCCGCAGGAAATACGATAGTGATAAAACCACCGGAACAAACTCCCCATATATCCAGGTTAATGGAGAAATTGCTGGTGCAAAATTTTGATGAACAATACATAGCGGTGGTACAGGGCGATGGCAAGGAAGTAGTGCCAACCCTTATGAATAATCATCGATTTGATCATGTGTTTTTTACAGGGAGCACAGGTGTTGGTAAAAAAATAGCCGAAATGGCGGCTCACCACCTTAGCCCGGTTACCCTTGAATTGGGTGGAAAAAGCCCCTGTATAGTAGATGCCACGGCCAATATTAAAGTAGCCGCCAGGCGTATAGCTTTTGGTAAATGGATAAATGCGGGGCAAACTTGTGTGGCGCCAGATTATCTCCTTTTACATAAGGATATTAAGGATGAGTTTATAAAAGAGTTTGAAAAGACGACTTTAGAATTCTACGGTAAAGATCCATTGACCAATGAAGATTACACCAGCATTATTAGTCGTGATAGGTTTTTGGCTTTGCAGGAATTAATGCATGCCGGGAAAATAGTTTTTGGAGGCCAAATGGATGAAAAAAACCTAAGGATTGCACCTACGTTAATTGACGGTGTAACCCTTGATGATAAGATAATGCAGGAGGAAATATTCGGGCCATTACTTCCGGTGCTTACCTACACTGAAATCAGCGAGGCAAAGAGAATAATTTCGGCCAATCCTTATCCACTCTCATTTTATGTATTTACAAAAAGCAAAAAAGTAGAAAAGGCTTTTATTGAAGATGTACAATTTGGAGGAGGAGCTGTAAATAATACCATAGTGCATTTGGCCAACCCAGAGTTGCCTTTTGGCGGAATAGGAACAAGCGGATATGGTAATTACCACGGCAAGGCGGGCTTTGACACTTTCTCTCATCAAAAGTCTGTAATGAGATCTGCCACCTGGTTTGATTTGAAGCAGAAATACCCGCCCTATTCGGGATTTGTTTTAAAGCTTATTAAATGGGTGATGGGGTAGGTTTTTCCTACACCCTGTGTTAATCAAAAACGTACCTTAGTATGGACGTTTAACACCTGCTTTCCAAACTTTTATAGATATCAAATTTCCGTTTTGATGAAAAATTTAATTCTGTTTTCGCTACTTGCGATTTTCAGCCAATCTGTTGTTGCTCAATACAAAACAGTTGACTTCAACTATGAAAAATCCACCTTTAACAATGGGCAGCCTTTGCCTGCCGAAACTTATTTTGAGCTAACGGGAGATATCAGCCGGGCCATAAATATGGTGGAGGTACAGATTTATGATGAAAACGGTTACCCAAGCCGCGATCCTCTTTATTCAAAAACGTGGAAACGCCCTTTTAACAATACAACGGAGCGCTTTGTAATCCCCCTAAACTACAGTCTTAGAGGTGGGGATGAATATGATTTTGCCGTGTTATATTTTAAAAAAGCCACAGAGGTGGAAATAGCAAACTTTAGAAATGAGCTTTACGCCAACCTTGACGCCTACCTGGATCAAAATCTTGATTTTACGCAAAAGCGAATCAGTCTACTTAAGGATACGCGCAGTATGCTGGAGGATATGGATCAAATTGTAAGTTCAGCAATGACCTATTATCGCACACAGATAAACAGGGAGTTTGAGGGATTTTCTGATTTGGTGAAGGATGATATTGAAAGAGTGGAGGACAGTAAGCAAAATCGCATTTTGGGGCGTAAATCTACCGAGGCTGAAAATCTGGCAAGAAAAAAACAACTGGTTGATGATCTGAAAATCCGCGTGCATACCGAGGTAGGGTACATCTTAAATTCAGGGCTTTTGGTATTGTCGGATTTAAAATCTGTGGACAACTATAAAACGGAAAAAACCCAAACCGTATTTACCCTGCATGGTGGCTTTGGAGGTGTTTACTATGATCAGAGCTGGAAAAATGACTTGTTTGCCAGCGGAGCTATGGCGGGTGTAACCCTGCCCCTTGGCAAGGCGCAGTTCTCTTCACCATTTTGGAGCAATACCTCAATTATGGTAGGTGTTTATTTTAATGATTTGCAGTTAGACGATAACATTACTGCTACCGGGCCCTTATTAAAGCGGCCGTATTATTTGGGAGTAGGCTATAAATTTTATCGTTTTTTAAGGATTAGTGCCGGAGCCACATTACTTGAAAATGATGGAGAGATAAACGGGCAGGCTGTGAGTAGGGATATATATGTGCAACCTTATATTGCGCTTACCGCGGATATTAACCTTTGGATTGGATTGGCTAAATGATAAACTATAGTCGAAATATTCGGGGCGGAAGTTTGCTGATTTTTACAGCTATTCTGCTTTTTGGCTCGGGTTGTTTGCATGCCCAGCAAGACCGCTACAATTGGAGGTTTGGTCTGGGCGTAGGCAATCAGTATGTTTTTGGAAATCCCTACAATGCGGATTCCATAGGGAGTAATGGAATAGTGGAATTGGATCCTTCATTTTTAAGTTACAGCGCCTTTCTGGAGTTATCCTTATCACAAAGTTTCGGGTTAAAGCTATTTACCACTACACGCCCACAGGATTATGTGGTTACCAATTCAGGCTTGCTGCTAAGCTATTATTTTGATAACGATTACTTGTTTGGCTCCAAGGCCATTATTGCCCCTTACATTAGTTTGGGAGGTGCTTTTGGCGAAATGCAAAATTCATTTAATGTGCCTTTTGGAGGTGGCCTGAAGTTTAGGGTAAGCAGCAGGGTTAACATTAATGTAGATTTTACGGCAAGATCCTATACTGATCGTTGGAGCGAGAGTGATTTTGATTTTGGGAAAGAGCTGAGTGGATATTCCTCTGTTTCCGTTCATTATAATTTTGGCAAAAAGCCAAGGGCCTACAATGCTCCAAAGCCGTATGTGTCCCCTTATGCTCAGCCTCAGGCGGCTGTTCAAAAAGCAAAACCTTCAGCACCAGAAATGGTACAAAAGGAAGTTGTTATTCCAGAAATCTCGCTTGATCGTATGCATGGCCAGATGGATACAAACATTGCGGTGATTGTTGATACCGCGGCCTTCAGGGCCACACCCACTGACTCTCTAAGTAAGGTGGATTTTCTAAATCGATATGGAAAAATCTTAAAGACTCCTAAGTTGGGAGATAGTACAAGAGCATTGAATTTTGAGAATGCGTATTATAGTGATACTTCAGGCACATCTCCTGCTAAGGGTGCTGAGTCAATGCGTTTAGGAGCCGTGCCTAAAAGCTATAGCGCTAGAGATTCAACACTTGCTGCATTGGAGTTTGAAATAAAGCAGCAGAAGTTGAAAAACGAGTTGAACCTTCTGCGTAAAGCAGAGAAGGATACCAGCCTTATTGCGCTGTTGAAAGAAAATGAGGCGCTGAGGTTGAAGCTTCAAACGGCTGATCAGTACAGTGGCCTTAGCCAAAGGATAGCAGAACTGGAGTCTCAGCCAAATCAGGTTACAACAACAGGCTCCTCTCCCTCTAATACTTATACACCAACAGGCAGCACAGGAACAAACTCTGAGTATTCAGGTGGTAGTTATCAGCCAACATCAAGTGCAGCAGGCGTGGGGTCGACAGTGGCGGGTACAGCAGTTGTAGGTGGAATTGTGGCTTCTGAAAGCGAGAGAGTAAAAAGCCTGGAGGCAAAGGTGGATACGTTGCAACAGCAGCTAATAAGTCTACAGAGAATATTATTGGCGCAAAATATTAAGCCTGTGGCGGCATTGGTGGTTGCACCTGATAGTGCGGCAGCGGATACAATAATTGCTGTTGTAGCGGATAGTATTGCAGTGGATTCTGTTGAAACTAATGCTTCCATATTGCATGGAGATAGTGCTTCTTCAAAATCTTTTTTGACCGATACGGTTAAAAATGAAAAGTACATTACAGAAACAGAATTAAACACTTTAAGGGAAAACTTGGCCAAGACCCAACAGGAGGTGGATTCCTTGATTAAGGTAAAGCCTCAAGTGCAGGAAGTGCCCAAACCGGTAAAGGAAGTAGCGCTTATTCCAAAAACCTTTTTTGAAACTACGGGCAAGGTGGAAGTGTTTTTTGACATTAGCTCTTCGAGCCTCAATAGCGAGTCTCGTAAAAAGCTGGATGATATGATTGAATATGCAAAGAGCAGGTCTGATGCAAAATTTCTGATAAAGGGTTTCACCGATAAAACGGGCTCCATAGCTTTCAACAAAGCACTTTCTGACAAACGGGCCAAAGCCGTTGAGCAATACCTCACCTCTGGAGGCGTGGCTGCAGAAAGGTTAAAAGTGATGAGTATAGGTCCGGATCAGTCATTAACTGGAGGCAGCCATAACTATGGCCGTAGAGTGGAGGTGATCCTTAATTAACAGGATGAGAGAGCTTAGCTTACTCCTTCTTTTTATCCTTTTTCTTATCTCCATCAAATAGGGTTTCAAAAAAGCCTTCATCATTTTCCTTTTTATCTACACTTTGGATGTTCACCGTTTGGTCTACATTTTTTTGGAAGGCTTCAATAAAAGCATTTCGCATTACGCTGCCAATGGTGCTCCACAGTCCAACGGTGTTGCCTTCGGTAGTACCCGAAAATGGAACTTTTGTGGCAAACTGATTCCTTGGTTGATTTTCAAATGCTTCCAAGGCACCTCCTATTACTACTTCCCAGGCTTTTTGCCAAAAGCCGGTGCTATCATTTTTAAGATCAATTACTGATATGCTATCTAATACAGGTTTTACATAGCCATCATATTTGCCATTTTTCATGGCCACTTCTGAGGAAACGTACATTGAGCCTTCCTTAAAAGTGAAGTTGGCATAGACATTAGTGAAATCCTTGAGGTAGCTTAGTTCTAAATCTCTTAGCTCCAGCGAAAGGTCAAAATCTGGTACTTTCTTTAGTACGTTTATAGCCATATCAGCTTTAAACCGGCCATTGCCAGAGGTGTTTGAACTTACAGAAATAGAGGAAGGGAGGAGTTCATTATCATCATTAACGTTGCCCAGGTTAGTTGCCAAAGCATTAAACTCGGTAAAGGCAACATCCACCTTAGGGTCAGAGGTGGCATCTTTATAAGCAATGGTTCCGTCAACAATTTCAAAGCGGTTAATTTGAAGTGGTACAAGATCCTTGATGGTTTGTGTCCAGTCATTTTCTTCACCGGCTTGCACATCACCTGTAGAGGGTTCAACGGCAAAGGTGAGTCTGGGTCTTTCCACAATTATTTCGCCCACTATAGAGCCTTTAAACAAGGCAGCCCATTCAATGGAGATGTCAATGGCATCTACCTGAAAAAATGGCTCGGGAAAATCGCCATTCATTTTATCAAGCTTTAATGAATCTATGCGATAAGCGCCTCTCCATAGGGCAATATCGATATCCTTCACCTCACCGCGATAGCCCTCAATTTCCGACAGAGTTTTGTTTACATATTTAAGCGCAACGGGCTCCAGCAAGAAGTTTATTGCCAAAAGCAGGGCTACAATTATCCCTATGGTTATCCAGAATTTTTTCATAATGTATTGTGTTTTAGCCCGGATTTGAGTCTCCGGAATTTTGGGGGTTTTGACTGTTGGATGGGGATTCAACAGCCTCTTGCTTGTAGGTTGAGAAGATGTCTTTAAAATCAACATCACCAAAGTCCAGCGTGCGGATGGGGAATGGTATTCCAATTCCGTTTTTGTCAAAGGCCTGTTTTACGGCAATTATGCCTTCATCCATTTTGGCCTTATATTCAAACTGCTTGTTGCTAAATGGCATCCAGTAGCGGATAACCATATCAATAGAACTGCCTCCAAATCCGGTATAGTAGAGGCTTACATCGTCTTTATCCACACCTTCAATGTTTTCAATTGCCTCCTTTGCCACTTTTTTAGCAAAAGGTAAATCCTGCCCATAGGTTACACCAACTTCAAGGTCAATACGCCTCTTGCCATATTCTGTATAATTTTCAATGGGATTTTTAAAAACGGAAGCATTGGGGATCATTATGATTTGCCCCTGCATGGTTTGTATGGTAGTGGTGCGAAGGTGGATATTGGTAACCTTTCCAAAATAGTCGTTGGTTTTAATAAGATCTCCAATTTTAAAAGGTTTGCGGATACTCATCATGGTACCGGCAATAAAATTGGAGGCTATATCCTGGAAGGCAAACCCCAGTGCCAAACCAATTACACCGGCCCCTGCCAACAAAGAGGTAACGGCACCATCCAGTTGTAATATACTAAGGGCGATAAATGTGCCAATGGCAACAACGGTAAGGTAGAGTATACTGCTAAGTAGAGATTGTAAACTTTTGTTGTCGGTGATTTTTTGAAAAACCTTGTTGAAGATTTTCTTCACCAATTTCCCCAACAGAACAAAAAGTACTAGAACAACAACCGCAACCAAAAAGTTAGGGAGCATTTTCACTCCCGTGCTTATCCAGTCTTCAAGTTTTTCGGTTACAAGTCCATAAGCTCTGTTCAGGTCAAAGTTTACATTTTTCATCAATTAGGATAATTTAGTCTATGACCTTTTAACTATCCTCTTGCGAATAATGTTTACGGCAACAAGTACGGCAATGGTAAAAAGCACCTTCTTCACCCTTTTTTTAGGGGGCATGTGGTAGTTGGTAAGGTTTCTAAACAGGCCTAATGCCAGCTGCCCATAGTACATTCCCTGTTGAATTGAGCCAGCCACATCCCGGGTATGGTCAGAGGTAGTTATAAAGGCTGAGCGCCTTTCATCCCTTTGCTTGCTTAGGTCCTGCAGTCGTTTTTCGAGTTCAGATGCTTTCATTCTTTATCTTCAGGCTTTGGGTCATCTTTGGTAAAGGCGGCAATGAGAATATTTACGAGCGGCTTTACCAGCAGGGAATTTCTAAATATTAGAGCCAATAGTAGCCAAACGGTATAAAACAATACTGTTATGCCAAAGCCCATGATGAAACTTCCAAAATAATCAGATAGCCACAGGCTCAGCCAAATTCCGGCAAAGCCCAGTACCATGAGGAAGAGCATAATGATGAACAGAAAGCTGAAAACAGTAGCTACAGCTTCGCTTCCCTTTTTTACAATTTTCAGGCGCAGCAATTCCTTTTCGGAGTTGATATAGTCCTGAATGCTGGCGAAAAAATCGCTAATTACTTTGGGTAGTTTCATAAATAAAAAAGCCTCGAAAGAAGATCTCTTTCGAGGCTTTCAGTTTAAAATTTAAACATTTTTGAATTCGGCCTTAACTTCATTCTTAAGCTTTTCGGCCTCCCTCGCAGCCACGGCTACGTCATTTTTCAGGCTTTTTTCTACGGAATCCTTCACTTCTTTAATGGAAGCCATAGCTTTATGGGCCACATCGTTAATGGCATCTTTGGTGTCGGATGCCTTTTCGCCCAACAAATCTCGGGTTTCTTTTCCTGATTGTGGAGCCAAAAGAATTCCAGCTGCAAAACCAACTGCTGCTCCTATAAGTGTTCCCAGTATTACATTTCCTGATTGATTACTCATTTTACTCTGATTTAAGATTAATTTATTTTGAACTGAATATTATGATAACGGATCTTTTGATTCAACCTTCAGAAGAAATTCATTGATTTCCTTCGTCCCTTTCTCTCCGTAATTGTCTATTAAAATTCCCTTTTCACCGGTGTTGCTAACGATAGCATAAATTACAACTTTTTGGGATTGGTTTTCTTTATTTTCAATCCTTTTTATCTCATTTATCGCAAGTTCTTCGGGCTTATACTCCTTTCCCTTGCTCGTTCTTAAACTTGTTGATGACAAAACATCAAAACGGTCTTTGTATCCCTTTTCTCCAAATTCATCCAGACTTTGCTGTAAGGTAGAGTAGGGGTTAAATCTTGGGGGTTGTAGTTCCATTTTTATCTAATTTTCCTGATTGTCATACCATTCCTCCAGTTCCTGGTGGATTTGGGTAAGTTCGTCTTCAGCCTGTTCAAGCTCCGTTTGTACATATTCCGCATTTTTCTCCAAAACCTCGTCTGAAACTTCATCCAGTGAATCCATGGTTTTTTCAAGATTGGTTTTGAGTCTTTCAAGATCTTGCTTTAAAGCTACCGACCTTCTTAACGCTTCCGAGCTTAAATGGTTTTTTTGATGATTTATTTTTTCGGTAAGTTTTTCAACCCGGGTTTCAATAATCTCGATATTCTCCTGAATACGCTCCTCAACATCTTCTGTTATCTGACGTGTCTCAATACTAATGTTGGTATCCGAAAGAATTGAACTATCAACAATTATTGTTGGGTTTTTGTTGTCGGAAGTATTCCAACAACTGCCGGTAATAAGAAGGAGAAGAGTTATACCTCCCGTAAATTGGATCAATGATTTCATTATCTATCTGATTACTTAATGTAATCTGAGAATGGTTCGAAGCAGTTGAGCTATTTCTTTCCATGTGGGCTCTCATAAACCTGATCAATTTCTGAGAGCATTCAGACTGGAATGAAAGTAGAAAGAAACATGCCTGATAATCGGAAGATTATGTAAAGTTCAAAAATTCAATTACTTAGGGTTTTTAGTTTGGTCGGTAATATTATTTTACCTTACATTTTCTTCCAGTTTGGAATGATATATTTTTCATTATGACAGAGCAAAGGTTACAGGGGATAAGGGTCACAGGAATTGTGCAGGGTGTATTTTTCAGAAAAACAAGCCAGCAAAAGGCGATACAGCTGGGTATTACCGGTACAGTAGAAAATAAGGCAGACGGATCAGTGTATATAGAGGCCTGTGGCAGTGTGGATGCCCTTAAATCTTTTTTAGAATGGTGCCATGAGGGGCCTGCCAGAGCAGAAGTAGACACGGTGGAAACAAAAGAACTGGAGTTTAGGGAATATAAAGACTTCTCCATCAAACGGTAATGTACGGCAATAGCTAACTTTGCGCCATGGATTCTAACAGACTTAAAAAAATCGAAGGGCAGTTTCAAAAAGATCTTGCCGATATATTCAGGGAGCTTGCACAATCGCGCTTTCGCGGATTGCTGCTCACCATCACCAGAGTGTCTATAAGCACGGATTTATCTATAGCACGCTGTAATATTAGTGTGTTTCCTGCCACTAATAAGGAGGAAATTATAGATTGGCTCAACGAGCAAAAGAGCTCTATCAAGAATGACCTGGTACGAAAATTAAAGGGCAGCTTGCGCAAAATGCCAAATCTTATTTTCCATTTGGATGATTCTATCGACAGGGAAGAAAGCATCGACAAATTATTGAAAGGTGGTGGCGAAAGCCCGATTAAGTGAACATCTCATCCTACATAGCCCGCAGGTATTTTTTTGCCAAAACCTCTGGTAATGCGGTAAATATTATTTCCGGAATTTCAATAGGAGGGATTTTAGTGGGTACCGTGGCACTTATTATTGTGCTCAGCGCTTTTAATGGTTTAGAATCTTTGGTTAATGGTTTTTACAACACCTTTGATCCTGACCTTAAGGTTACCCCCGCTTCGGGTAAGTATTTCGATCAGGATGATGAAAAGCTAAAGCAGCTTTCAAATATTGAAGGAGTACATTCATACAGCCGGGTTTTGGAGGAGCGTGTGCTTTTTACCTATAGGGATATGGAGCACATTGGGAGTATTAAGGGCGTGGATGAGGCCTATACTTCGGTTACCCAATTGCAATCGGCAGTGGCCCATGGGTCCTATGATATTTATCCCGAAAAGGTAGTGCCGCGGGCTGTGCTTGGTGCCGGGGTTTCCTATTACTTGGGATATGGCCGCGTTTCCTTTGATGATCCCATAAACGTATTTGTGCCTAAAACCGGAGCTTCAGCATCTGATTTTACGAGTGCTTTTTCATCAGAGCTTATTTATCCCGGTGGAGTTTTTAACATACAGCCCGAATTTGATGAAAAGTATGTTTTTGCCTCCCTGGCCTTTGTTCAGCGATTGCTGGGGCGCGAAGGCGAATTGTCGTCCATAGAGGTGAAAGTGAATGAGGGAGCACGTTTTGAGGAGGTTCAAGCGTCTGTGAAAAAACTGTTTGGCGATAATTTTGAAGTGAAAAACAGAGAAGAGCAACAGGCCATATTCCTAAAAGTAATGAAGACTGAAAGTCTGTTTACCTTTTTGGTTTTTGCCCTTATCCTCACCATTGCCACCTTTACCATTATGGGCAGCTTGTCTATGATGATGCTTGATAAAAGAGAGCATCTCCGTACCCTTTGGGCTATGGGTGCAGAACTTTCCACCCTTCGCAGTATCTTTTTTAAAGAGGGTTTACTAATCAGCTTGGTGGGTGCAGGCCTGGGCCTGCTAATAGGTATAGCGGTAGTGTTGGCGCAACAGTATTTCGGACTGCTTGAGATCGGGCAAAACTATGTGGTGGAGGCCTATCCCGTGCAGTTGGAGGTTGATGATATTTTGTTGGTAATAGCTACAGTTGCCGTATTATGTGGAATTACCTCCTGGCTAACTTCGCGCAGGCTTACCTTAAAACTGATTACCTAAGCGTTAATCATAGAGTCGTCAAACTTCTGTTCTATTTGATTTAGCAGGTCTCTTATTTCTTCTACACTTTCTGAGCGTACTAGCTCTGATCGAAAGGGTTTAAAGTTGGCAATGCCCTTGAAATAATTGGTGTAGTGCCTTCGTGTTTCAAAAATCCCAACTTTCTCACCCTTCCATTCAATAGCCATTTCAAAGTGCTGTCGTGCGGCATCACATCTTTCCGCAAGAGTAGGAGGGAGAAGTTTCTCACCTGTTTCGAGGAAATGTTTGATTTCGTTAAATATCCAGGGATAGCCGATGCTGGCTCGGCCAATCATGATGCCATCAACGTTATACCGGTTTTTCATTTCCAGTGCTTTTTCGGGTGAGTCCACATCTCCGTTTCCGAATACCGGTATGTTTATGCGGGGATTGTTTTTTACTTCGGCAATCAGGCTCCAGTCTGCTTCTCCCTTATACATCTGCTTACGGGTTCTGCCGTGGATGGAGATAGCTTTTATGCCCACATCCTGAAGGCGCTCGGCAACTTCCACAATGTGCTTGGTATTGTCATCCCAGCCCAGGCGGGTTTTTACCGTTACAGGTTTATTTACGGCCTTCACAATTTCGGCAGTCATGCTCACCATCTTTGGTATATCCTGAAGGATACCGGCTCCGGCACCCTTACATGCCACAGCCTTTACGGGGCAACCATAGTTGATGTCTACAATATCGGGATTAGCCTCCTCAGTAATGGCTGCAGCTTCGCGCATAGAGTCTATCTCATTGCCAAAAATCTGTATACCAATGGGGCGTTCATACTCAAAAATATCGAGCTTTCGTACACTTTTGGCGGCATCCCGTATCAGGCCCTCGCTCGAAATAAACTCGGTGTACATTACATCTGCACCGTGCTTTTTGCACAAAGCCCTAAATGGTGGATCACTGACATCCTCCATAGGAGCCAACAACAATGGAAACTCACCAACTTCTATGTCGCCAATCTTTACCAAGGATAGTTCTATTTTTGGCAAAATTAAGCAATAGGATACAGTTGATGTTGAGAGGTAGTTTTGCGGGCCATAGCCCATGGATGCAGTTTTTGATGATTATTTTTCTCGCGGTGGTTGGTATTACCGTTTTTTCGCTGTTGGGCTTTCTGCTTATCCCACTTATTTATTCAGTGTCGTTTGGCTCACTGTTAGTGGCATCGCAAGATGGTAATGGCTTTTCTCCTGAAATATTAAAATTTTTACAAGGCTTGTCGAGCATTGGCTTGTTTTTGGTCCCCGCACTGATTGCCTCTCACCTTTTTTCGTTTAATGGAGCCAGGTATTTGCGTATTGACAGGTTTCCAAAAAACTGGCTGCCTGTATTGGTACTGCTGGTGGTTATTACCCTTTCGGGAAATGTGCTTTCAGATTTACTATATCGCATTAGCAAGGGCATACCATGGCCTGAGGCCCTGTCATCCCTGGAGCAGCTTATATCAGGTTCGGAGAGTAATATGACCAGGCAAATTCAGGAATTCCTTGTTATGAAATCGCCTTATGATTTTGTGCAGATGTTTTTCATAATGGCTATTCTTCCGGCAGTGTGTGAGGAGGCTATGTTTAGAGGAGCATTGCAGCCTGTATTGATTAAACTCACCGGAAACCGTCATTTTGGAATAGTTTTCACAGCCTTGCTTTTTGGGTTAATGCACATGCAGTTTTACACGTTTCTTTCCATTTTTGTTCTGGGTATCGTTTTGGGGTATGTGCGTCAATGGACCGATTCCCTATGGCCGGCAATGATCATTCACCTTATAAATAATGGTAGTATTGTTATAGCTGTTTACTTCTATAATGTAGATTATCTGCAAGCCAACGAAATCAGCGATGCCTGGGACTGGAAGTTGGGAGTTCCGGGAATGTTGGTGTTTACAGCAGCAATGGTATTGCTTTACAGATTAATGATCCCCAAAAAAGAAAAGCCCCATCCGCAAGGATGAGGCTTAAGATTATAAGACTAAAGAAAGGTGTTTAGTTTACAATAAGGCGTTGAGAGGTAGCATATTTACCTGATCTCAGGGTAACGATATACACACCTGCATTAAGGTTTTCAATATCCAGCAGTTCCTTGTAGTTACCACTGCCCATATTACCTAAATCCATACTTTTTACTGTTACACCGGTAATATTGTTTATTTCCAGAGTGTACTTGCCAGCCTCTTTTACATTAAAGGCAACCGATACATTGTTTGACGCAGGGTTTGGATACAAGGAGCGTATTTCACCTTTGGTGATGTCAAACTCTGTTACAGAGAATACATCCGGAGCCGGTTTGTATTTCAAGTCATAATAATTGTATTGTACAGAAACACTTGTTTGAGTGGGGTCTCCTCCGGCAAGGCCGGTTGCAGTAACAGGAACCAACATTTCTCCGTTGGCATCGAGGTCGTAAACAATATGTGGGAGGTTAAACTGCACGGCCGAACCGATATCAGCTCCTGCTCCGGTCATATCTCTTAATGTACCCATAGTGTCTGCATCTACAGCCAGTGATCTCATCCAAACATCAGGATAAAGATTATCGGTGGTACCAAAGTTTAAAAGAGCACCTGTGGTACCATAGGCATAGATTAGCATGGAGCCATCGGCATTACGTGCGATCTGTGGGCGGTTGTCCTCCGAAAAGTCGGGATTTGCAGGGTCTACGCCATAGTTTCCTCTAAAGGTGTTTACAGTATCAATGAAGTGACCTTTCCAGGTTGTTCCTCCATCGGTGGAGTATACATCAACAATCATATTGAGTGCAGAGTAAATTGAAAAGGGAGTACCGGTAGTGGAGCTGGATGTAATGGTATTGTTGGCAGATGGACACAGGCTCATAATCATATGTGGATTTCCATTTTTATCAACTACCAAATCGTGCTCAAATGCTGTGGTAAGTGCGCCTATAGTCCAGCTGGGATACATGCTTGACAGGGAGTCTAGAAAAGTAAGATTGCCATGTCCGCTAATTTGAAGGTTATCCACATTAACACCGTTTCTGGTTGACCAAGTTTTTCCACCATCAGTGGTTTTTATAAAGGAGGGGCTGTAAACCCCGTATGGGGCGATACTTGGGTCGTCCAGATAGCCTAAACCAGAGATATAACCAACGCTTCCATCGGGGGAAAAAGCTATTTTAATGTCTGCCAAAAGTGGATTTCCCGTACCGGCAGTATCCGCTGCAAAGGGGAATCTCACCTTGTTGTGAGTGAACTCCACTTGCTTTGTGGTTGAATTAAACACTCCTGTTGATACGATAACAGTGTCTTTATAAATAACGGTTCCGGAGGTAATGTCATCACTTCCGTTGATGCCAAATACCTTTTGCGAATCTGGCACAAAGGTCATATCATCAGCCACCTGCCAAAATAAACCTGCCGATGGTTGAGTAGTAATCTCCTGGCTATACAGGTCTGTGCCATCTAATTGGATACTTCCTATTACCTGTCCACCCCATGAACCAGCGCTGTTGGAGCCATTAAGGGAAGATCCAAAAAATGCCAAATAAGCGGAATCAGCAATGGTATTGCCACTAGGATTGAAGATAACAGCCTGAGGATATCGGGCGGGGGCGTTTAGCTGTCCGTTTCCACCTGTAGGGCTCCATACTGGTCCCTGATCTACAGACCATGTTTGGCCTCCATCTTTAGACACATCATAACGCAGGTGTCCTGAGGTGGTTCCTGGAAAGCTGTTTGCATCATTTCTATGAATAAATGCAATGGTGTTGATGGAAGGGTCTACCCAAAGGTAAGTTCTAACACCAGCGGTGGAATAGGCGTTGGATGCTTTTCCGATTCCTGTACTGGCAACGGCAGAAACGCCTTTTTTTACGGGAACATAGTTTTCGTCGTCAACCAAAGCTCGCTCTGGTGCTGCGTGCTGTTCTTCCGAAACAGGAGTTTGGGCGAATGCGCCAAACACACACAATGATAAAATAAAGGATAGTTGTTTTTTCATAGCAAAAAGTTTATTTAAGAACTAAAGATAATTGAAACAACTGATTTTAAAAGGGGCGAGCTTAAGTAATACAAAAAAAAAGCCCCATCAGTATAGATGAGGCTTTTGAATGTGGAATGAACTTCTGATTAATTAATGATCAGTCGTTTTGAAGTGCTGTATCCTTCAGAGGTTAGTGAAACAATATATACACCTGGATTAAGGTCTTCAATGTTTACCGTTTCCTTAAAGTTACCACTTGCCATATTGCCTAAGTCAACACTTTTTACAGTAATGCCGGCAATGTTTGTGATTTCAATAGAGTACTTACCACTCAATTTCACAGAGTAGTTTAGTGATACTTCGGTAGTAGCCGGGTTTGGATACATATTGCTGATGTTGCCATTCACGATATCCAATTCAGTAAGACCGATGTTTTTTGCGGTATCCACATCAAGGAAGATAATGTCATTAAGACCCGGAGGATCTAGATCTCCTCTAACGGTTAATCCTGGCTCACCATCAAGTTGATATAATAATCTAAACTTGTCGTCCACTGTGCGTGCAAGAGATGGGAATACACATTCTACACCAGGCTGACCTTTGGTAAGTTCCCATGGGTCACTCCAGCTAGAACCTCCATCTCTGGAAGTGGTAACAAAAACCTTGTTGTAAAACTGTGAACCGGAAAATTCAAGTTCATTGATAGCGGAGAATGTTAAAAACAGATTTCCGTTGGCATCTATTCCTGCATTTGGAAAGGTGGATAGAGACTGGAAGTATTGAGCAACCTCGGCAGCTGCGGTAATACCTAATTGTCCATCATTATCAAGATCCGGGGCACCTACAATAATTTGAGCAGGTCCGGTAAAGCTTTCGTTCCAGTAGAAGATACCATTGGTTACAGGGAAGTAAGAGAAAGTGGCATCCAATACCGGGTCGTCATCTAAATAGCGTTGACGTCCAAAAAATACATGTACTTGATCAGAATTGTCAATGATGATTGCTCCGGAGTTGTCAGAGGTTTCTACAGTGTCAGCTATACCATCGCTATTAACGTCAGAAATAGAGCCAACTGCGGCTGGGTCATACTTGTCGAGGCCATTGTCTCTAAACTCAGTTTTGGTCCAGGTACTTCCGTTGTCAGTAGACTTAAGGATAAAGGACTTTTCAAAATCGTTGAACACGGCAATGGCAACGGTATTACCTTTGGCGTCAATAGCATAGCTATCTCCTCCAAATCCGAAGTGATCTGCTGTGTCGATGTGTGGTAATAGAGAGTCGCGGATATCCCAGGTGAAGCCACCGTCAAGAGATCTCCAGTACAATAGTGCACCGTCAAAGTTCTTGTATATAGTACCGGCATTGGCTACAGGTGTGGAAATAGCAATAACATGGATGGTTTTTCCATTTGCTCCACCACCAATAGCACGTGGCCATAGGCAACCATCAGGAAGGGCGCTAAAAGCTGTGTTTTCTGTCCAGTTTCCAAATCCTGGTGTTTCTCTAACATTGCTCACCAAATTGGTGCCTGAGTGAGTTATAATAAACTCTGATGTATCGGTAATAACAACTGACGGCCAACCTGTACGAACACTTTCTATACGGTTTGCAGGTTTGGCACCCCAGGTGGTACTGTTAAAGAAGTTGTAACCAGTTCCACGGTCTGAATAAGGATCAGCAGCAGCCGAAGTAGTCCAAGTACCGGCAACCTGACCTGTAGTAGGGTTGTATTGAACACGGTTGTCTACACTTCCGTTTGATTGGAGGTCATAAAATGTTTCTCCAATAGGGGAAAAGGCCAATACGGATTTTTTTGAATTTGGAATCACAGGAACACCAACAATGTGTTCAGCACCGGTATGGTTTTTCTTAATCATGGGTGCTGCCTCGTTGGCAACATTCGGGGCAGTGGGTACTTGCTGTTGTGCGCTTAGTTGAAAGCCAGCAATAGCCAATGCATAGAATAATCCTCTTTTCATATCATAGCAATTTTAGGGTAATTTGGCCAAATATAACATTTATTTAACTCAGCGGGGGTGGGTTAGATGCCAAAAAAAGCCCAATGACGAGTCATTGGGCTTTTTTTAGAATTACGTTATAAGAATTTTATTCATTCTTAGAGATATCACCTTTTCGGGTGGAATAATTCAGTTTTAGAGCTTCTGCTCTTCTTAGTTCTTGTTTGATATCGGAAACCAAACCCATCTTCACATTTTCATCTGCTTTGATGGAAACTACCATAAGAGGCCTTTCGGCTTCGTTAATTGCAGTTCTTTCCTCAATTATAAATGGTCTTATTTCAGCAAGTCTTGCAAAAGAGTCATTTAACTGAATTCTAGGTTCGGACCCTAGGGAAGCTCTCAGCTTTTCCTTGGGTTTTCCTACATAGATATAAGTAACCAGATTCTTTTTTTCCAACTTTTTGATTTCTGACGCATAGGGTTTTTGATTCTCCACTAAAAGAGTAACCTCACGCATTACAGTAGTAACCATAAAGAAGAACAAAAGCATGAAAACAATATCAGGGAGTGATGCTGTGGAAATAGCTGGCGTTCCGCCACCAGTGTTCTTTTTAAACTTTGACATAATTTATAATGCTAAAGGTTCTGCTTCTGAAATCTTTTGAGGATAGGCATCTGCCATTTCCTGCTGTTGGGCTTCAGCTAATTCATCAAAATTTTTGCCGTACTTCCTGTTGGCATAGTCGTTTCTCAGTTCATTAATAGCTGCCACCAGCTCATTTTGTACTGAGATATATACCTTGTAGGAGGTTCGTCTGTCATTTTGAAGAGAAATAACAGCTTTTTGAGGGCTGTCGGAAGATGAAGGGTTTCTGGATCCCTGACAATACTCACACTTGCCGTTGCCGTTGTTGTCCAAAAACTTTTTGGCTGCTTCACGAAGTTCCTCAATTGTAGAGTACTCACCTTCTACCAACAGCTGGTCGTTACCGTTTACCAATACGGTAAACAGGTTTTTCTGCTTAATGGGAGGGGGAGTTTCTGTTGGGGGTTCCCAGGGTGGAAGCTTAGTGCTAATACCCGAGTCAACATCCATTGTAGTGGTTACCAGAAAGAAAATCAAAAGAAGGAAGGCGATGTCAGCCATCGACCCTGCATTAATTTCCGGTATGCCTCTTTTATTTCTAGCCATTTTTCTTAAATAAACGAATAACTTCTACATAAAGTATGGAAACAAACGCTATACCTATAAGTAAATAGAAGGTAAAAAGGCCTGTTCCCACCATTCTGGAGGTGCCTTCTGATACTTCCAGTTTGGCGAAAATATCGTTAGCATCACTACCTGTACTTAGTCCATAGGAAATACCTCCTAATACAGCCAGGGCAAGAATCCCAAAAAGGGCGCTTTTTGCGGCTTCAGGGTGAGAAATGATACGAGCCACAGCAAAGAATAAGATCGCGAGAACGCAAACTGCCACCAAAACATAGGTGAAGTATAGCCCGTATGTGCTAATAAATTCTTCCATTATTTACTAATTATTTGTGGTTAGCACCGTGCTTGATCAAAAGATCAATAAGTGAAATTGAAGCATCTTCCATAGTGTTTACGATAGAGTCAACCTTCGCTACGATGTAGTTATAGAAAATCTGAAGTATCATGGCTACGATCAAACCGAATACAGTTGTAAGAAGAGCCACTTTAATACCTCCTGCCACAAGTGATGGTGAGATATCTCCGGCTGCTTCAATTGCATCAAATGCACCAATCATACCGATTACTGTACCCATGAAACCAAGCATAGGCGCAAGTGCGATAAAAAGTGAAATCCAGGAGATGTTTTTCTCAAGAAGACCCATTTGAACAGAACCGTAAGAGATAACGGATTTTTCAACTACGTCAATACCTTCATCCATGCGGTCAAGACCCTGGTAGAAGATACTGGCAACGGGACCTCGAGTATTGCGACAAACTTCCTTGGCAGCTTCAACGCCACCAGTTTGAAGAGCACTTTCGATTTCGTTAAGTAGTTTTTTGGCGTTTGGTGTTGACATATTCAAATAAATGATACGTTCAATACAAAGAGCCAAACCTAGAATAAGGGTTACCAAAACGATACCCATAAATCCAGCACCACCCTCGATAAATTTCTCTTTTATAATTTGGTGGAAAGTTTTGTCAGCCACTACTTCTTCCTCAGCAGGTGCTTCGGTTTTTTCAACGGCAGCGGGGGCTTCAGCCTCGGCCTCTACAGCGTCACTATCGTTTACGGCTTCTAATGTTGAATCTGCTGGTTCAGCACCTTGTGCTATAACATCAAAGGTTCCAAAGGCTACTAATCCAAAGATAGCCAAGATTGAAAGTGCTTTTTTCATTGCTCTTTTGTTCGTTATAAAATTTTTGTGAAAATATAAAACTCCGCGCAAAGCTAAAGTTTTTCCGGTCTTTTTTAATAGAAAGCTCTTATGGCCCTCATTTTCTTTGAAATTTAAGACTCAGTTAACGTGGCAGGGTTGCATGGATATTGTGTTTTAGTCATTAAAGGTGTTTAAAATCAGTTCCTTCTATGTGCAACTCAATAGAAGCAGGATTTATTACAGCTGGCTCATAGTTTGTTTTGGAATGCCCACCTGTCTTAGGTTTTTAGGTGGCAGACCTTTCTTTTCATGCCATTGAAGTTGTAGAGAAGTGAAAGTTTCACTTGTTTCAGCAGTGCTGTGCGCGGGGTTTTATATGGTGATATATTCGCAGGGCTTGCAGAATGAGGTTAGTTGCCTTTATATTATGAGTAACCATGTGCACTTGGCTTTCAGAACGGCAAGTGATATCAATGCTATGGAAGCTGGTTTGGTGTATTGCGCTGAGGATTACACTTATAGCGGTGCGTCAGATTATGCCGGAATACCAGGTTTGTTAGAAGGTGTTATAATTGTGGATGTATAATGAGAGGCCACGCGAGGGGACTTGCGCGGTAGCTGGGGGTATTGAGTGCAATGATAAAAAACGCCCCCACTTTGGAACCACTACCTATGATTTTTAATCCCCACTTGAAATGATTAACTGTCTCTTTTAAAATCAACCAGTTGTTACGCCTAATTTGAACATCCGTTTTTTTTGCACATGTGATATGCTTGGATGAATTAACCCAGTGAGATGCGTGGACGGTGGTATGTACCCCACATCCTGTTTTTCCTCCTTTGCTCCCCTTGTGTACTTCTTTGCTTGGTGTGTGTTCTACCGGCCTAATGATAATATTTAGAGATTAATGAATATTCATACAGTTGATTTATACCTGACCATTTATCCTACCCGAAACCAACTTTCACCATTCCAACCATCTATCAGTCTGAATTGCTTAGAATAAATTTTTGGATGGACTCATCAAGATTACCAGGCAAATCTGCTGGCCTAATAAGGAAATCGGCCACCCCCATTTCGGTGAGCCATTTTCCCCAAAAGGCCTTTAATACATCTTCCTCATAAGGATTGTCAGGGCTTGGATTTAATCCTAATACCATAACTTTTAATCCAGTTAAATCTGTAGGAGCTGGTATAAACCCTATATCCTTATCATCCATTTTCGATTGCCATTGGGGTGAGGTTAAACCTAATTGTCTAAAAGTGCCCTTTCCAATATTTGTTGTCTGATTACCTTCTTTTCGAATGGAATTCTCATGGTAGATATAGCCATCTGTAAGAACTACCAGTACATTATGATAATCCGGTTTTATGCAATAGTCCTTAATGCTACTTTTAAAAAAGCGCCAAGTATCAGAGCCTATATAATTCTTGTCCCGAATAGCCTCTTCATATAGCCTAAAAGAGTTGGTCGTATAATTTGCCGGAAGGTTCATCAAAACCTCTTTTGATACGTTGTTTTTGTTTAATTCAACTCTTAGTGCATCAAGGTTCTTAACTATTGAAGGATTCTGTGGAAGTGGATCAATAAACGTTTGAATCCTGTCATTGATAAGAATTAGCTTCTTATTAAGAACATGGTTATTAAAAGCTTTAACGATGGAAGCTATGTAACCAGTATCTCTTTGATAATACTCCATGGTAGCGTTTGGATATTTCAAAGGATCAATTCTATCTGAAAGATCAACCAGTATGCTAATATTCAAATTGGATCTGGAGTCTATTTTGGATTCAGCGCTTTGCTTAAGAATTGCTATTGCCTCACTTTGAGCATTCTGGTGGGTAGTTTCAGATTGGCACGCAACCAAAACCGTTGAGATAAATAGTAATTTTTTAATCATTGTTTGGGTCGGTATAATAAACTATGGTTTCAGCATAGCCTTCACCCAAGCTATAATGCTTAAGGTGTGCTAGTTCCGCTTCCTGGCAAGAATGAATCAATCGATCCTTTTCAGTTCTCGGAAGCGCTATTTCTTTAAATATGGCCTTAATCCATCCCTTAACGTACTTAGCATGTAGCACCAAATACTTTTGTTTAGGAAATATGAATCCATCAATCTGGGCTTGGAGTTCTCTCACCTTTCCCTTTAAACCAGTAATTTCCTCAGCAACTGTCGCTATAGAATTCTTGACCTCAGTTAGTCTTTTTTCCAGATTAGCTTTATCCTCTTGAAGCTTTCTGATGAATTGCTGAATCTTATCAAGGTTGTCATATTCCTTCATGATAAAGTCAAAAACCAAACCCCAGATAATGTAGACTACAAACCCGGCAAAAATGATTCCCCAGAAGCCTACACTTTGCAACGCATTTTGAACATCAAAGTCAGGAGAACTGAGAGTTCTATTAAAGTCATACACCTTCTGTTCTATTTGATAAGCCAGTATCGCGTCAAAAATGAAGGTAACGGTGAAGAGAGCGATGATTTTAACTATGGACTTGCTCTTCTGAAACATATGTATGAGATAGCCCAACCCCATAAAGGCAAACGGAATGGTACTTACAAAGATGGCTTCCATCGCTCCATCTTTTAGAGCCTTAGTGAAGGCTTGTGCATCAAAAATGGCAGCTGTCAAATTATCTGTACTAAACTCCTTGAAAAAAGCAGAGTAGGAAGCTGACATGTAAAAAACCACTAAATACGCAGTTATGGGAATTAATACAGCCAAGCCAATGTAGAATTGAGCTTTAGGTCTTTTGTCCGCTTCTATTCCATATTTTTTTGGGTCTACTTTTACTTCGGAAATACTATTATCAATACCCTGAATTTTTTGGTTCAAATCTTCCTTGTCAGACTGTTTGATTTCGATAAAGGTCTCTTTCCGTTCAATTTCAGTTCGAATTCGATTTTGTTCCTCAAGAAGCGGTTTTTTAAGAACCCATTGCTCTTTTTCAGCCATTCTGCATTTTTCTACATAGGATTGATACAGCGAAAAAAGTCCAGCCTGGAAAGCAGATGGATGGCCCATGGAGCCTTTTGAATCGCCATAGCCACGTTGGAAATAGCTAAGCTGTGCTTCAGGAAAATCCTTTACAGAGAGTTCCGGCTTGTCTTCTTTAACACGAGTTTTTAGTTTTATTAGGTCTTTTAGTAAGGTCATGGTTGAGGTTTATTTTAATTCAAGTAAAAGCTCAGCTTTGCTAATACCCTCTTTTACTTTATGAATAAGGTAATCGGCCAACTGAACGACATTCTCATCATCAAACTGAAACTTGCGCACGTACTTAATGAGAGTTTCCCTTTCATCTGTTGTCACCTCGCCATCTGCCCAAATCATTCTTGTTAAATCGTACAAATATTCAATCCGGGTTTCTATGTCTTCAGGTATATCTATTGTTCCGGTAGTAGAAAGCAGAATTTGGTCCAGCTCATTTTTGGGAATATCCCGTTCTCTGGCAAATTCATAAAGCATTTTCCATTCGGTAGGCGAAAAGTCGCCATCCGTCATAGCCATTTGGTATAGACGAAGAAAGTGTCCTTTTACATCTGAGGTTATTTTCATTGGTATAGTGGTTAATTATTTTTCACCCTGCTTTAGAAAACTAGCAAAGCTTACATCTGTTGTTTTACTTTTCTTGGATGGTTTAAATGGGGCAAACTCTTTAAAGGACTTGAAGGGTTTGAATTTCTTAAATGCCTTAAATGGTTCAAATTTCGCATAAACAGAAAGGTTCCTTTTGTTGAATCCACATCTTTCTCCTTGATGGTTCCACACTATTCCACCTTCAAACCAACCTAAATGCTTACCATTAAAACCATAAATGTGATTAATATCTAAGTAAGCAACGGGTGTTCCGTTCCAAAGAAAGATCGTTTCGTTGTCGTCATCGAAATATGCCGTGGCATTTCCCTCTTTATCAAATAGCGTCATAAGGTTTTTATCTATTTTGCAGATATAATACAGTAATTGGCCGCAGGATAATGATCTCCTTTCTTCCTATTATTTTGCCATTGCAACGGTTGAAGGTTACTTACTTCATCACCACCTTCTTTTGATACAGGTCTAATGTGGTCAATTTCCCAACCACTCCCATTTACGACTGTATTGCCATAATTATCCCAATTAATCCAAGCCCCACAATGATCCTTTCTTATGTTAGCTGAATCATAACCTGAAACAATTTGAGCTTTATTCCATACTGCTCTTTTTATCTCTTCTGAGAATGGATTACCATGTCTACTAGTATTGTAATTACGTGCCATGTTATAATTGTCGATTTTTTAATTATATGTAAATGTTACAGCAGTCAACTATCTAATAAGCGATAACATCTACCTGCTTATTTTTACGTTTCAAGGTATCTGCCAACTATAATCTGAGCATCTTACTACATTGAAGTACTCCGTCCTTTCTGTAGGATACAGAATGTATCCGCTCACCTGTCTTGCATAAAGTTCTCTGTCATTTCCTTCAGAAATAGTTATTTCAGATGAAATACCATTGCCTTTCAACTGCACTTTATGAATACCGTTAATGTAGATATCATAGGGATTGGAAGAACTGTTAGAAATTGTGATAGTACCTGTTTTATTGACTTCACAATCTGGTTTCTTTTCACAACTAGTCAACACCAATCCCGAGATCGTTAGGAAAAATACAAAGCGGATAAAATTTGACATACTATTTTGATTTAAGGTATTTATGGGGTTCTCTTCTAATCGATTAAACCTTCGCTTAACGCATTATCGAGCTCGTCAGTTAAAAACACGTTTCCAAAAGCCCCGATCCCAATAACTTTGGACTCTCCAGCCCAGTTAATCGTACTAACTGAAAAGAAACCATAGTCCTCCGTAACAATCAGCTTATCAACCAATTCGTCAATAACTACTCCGCCAAACAAGTGGCCAAGGGCTTTACCTGTTTTTTTCCAGAAGTCAGCTGAGCTTAGGGAACCAGCTTGTTGAAGATGCGTCTTAAACTTCAATTTCAGAATCTCCTTATGCTCTGACGAGCTTGGCTTAGTTAGTAGAGCTATTATGGCTACTGTTCCAATGAAAATTAAAAACTTCTTCATGATTATAGGTTTGGTGTTATTTGCTATCCTTTCTCTAGATACTTCTCAACATCTTTTACCATCACCCCAACCGACTTCACAGCTTCTATAATTTTGGCTTTGGAAACCGCAAAATGTATGGCCCAATCTCTTACCTCCCAAGGCTCATTGATGTTAATTCTAATACGATCTTGAGGACCTCTTTTATCTAAATCATCACTCATTTTTATTTGTCTTTATTGTTTACTAATCCGTATTTACCCTCACTTTTCTCGAATTCACCACCATTCTTTGCTTATTCAAGGTTACATATTTTGGCTCCGATCTTTGCTCGATATACTCTTTGTCACACCAGGTTTTGCGAATGGAAACTACCGCAACCTTCACCGTTACATCTATTCCTTCCATTACGTTATCGTTATACAATTGGATAGTGAACCCACCCTGTAAAATATCTGAATGCCGAGCCGATGCCGCTATTCCATTACCAGAATCAAACACCCTTTGTGCTCCATACTGAGTTGATATAAACTGATACCTCACATTGTCACCAACAGAGGGGACTTCAAACATCGAAATTCCAGTCACTGCAAGTGAAGCGAGGGCTCCATAGCCAGTCAAACTTCCTATGACTTTAATTCCAGTGGTCAAGTTTTTATTAGCCTTTTCATATTCCTCATTAGCCTTTTGCCCCACACCTATCCAGTATGACCAAGCCACAACTTCTGTAGATTGATAAGGATTGAATTTAGCAGGACTGTAGGAATTTTGAGGAAGCTGGACATTTAGAGTAGAATACTGGCTTTTTCCCAGTGCAGTTTCTGAATGTACCCGCTCTGTTTTGCTGAATAGTTCCATAGCAAGGGTATCAACCGACACAAGTTCCTTACGGTTTTTCTTTACGGTAACGTTGTTGTATCCAACTAAACTATCTTCCGTATAAGGGACATAGGTAGTATCATAGAATGTTTCCCAACGCCAATTGGTATTGAACGTAATCAAATCTTCCGATTTTGGAATCCGCTGAATATGAATCTTACAAATCCGGCCTCCCAAAGCTCCGTTGGTAAGCTTGAATAGGTAAACACCTTTTTTATGCACATGGAAAGTTTTGTTTTCTATTCTGGAAGACTTGAAATCCATAAACTTTGAATTACTCGGTAACTCGATTATTTCAATCTCTTTTAATCCCTTTCCATTCTTTTCTTCAAATGAAAAAATGATCTGATCACCTTCAGCAAAACCATAATAGAGTTCTTCATTGCCTAGGCCTCCTACCTTTAAAGTTAGATCAGCTACCGAGATGGGATCAAGCTGGGCCATTACCATTTGGACCATAAAAAACAGGATGGTTAAAATCCTTAAAATCATATTCTAATTCCTTTTAGTTTATTTTTTTATGGGTGCTGCCAGCAATACCTACTTCCTGAAGCAGCCGTTCGCTTGCATTGAGTCCCTTTCTGAGTTGTAGCCTGGCAACGGGAGCTGTTATAATTATCGGTTTTTGTTTTGCTTTGAGAGGATGAAGACGCTGCTGATCGAAAACAAACCTTACATGGAGTATAACCATCCGCTTTAGCTTGTTTCTCATTAGTTTCTATTTTACTGGTTTTTAAGTACTGGCAATGCCCTTTGTGATAGCGCTGTCCTGTTTCGGTAACATATACTGTTTCACTTTTTTCAACTGGCACAGTAGACTGCCCTGCCAGTACTGATGAAAAGAAAATGGAAAGGATTAAAATCAGGTTTCTCATAATATCAAGTTTTTGATAAATCCATTTTTACTTTTTCTATTCTATCAAGAAATCCAATCAGTTCATCCGTCCGCACACCTTGTGTTTGAAAAACAAGCTTGGACGAACCATCTGAGCTGATAGTTACAAAGTGTTTTCTGGTATTAAAATAGACAGCTATAAATATTATTCCGAAAACCACCATTACAAGAAAAGGAGTGGTATCATTTGTACTTAAAAAATAAAGACCAATAAGAATGCTAATAACACCAACTACCCAGTAGAGGTAGTTACTCTTATAGTTGATTTCGACCGAGGCAACTTTCTCTAAGAGCATTGATACAACATGTGCTTTACCTGATTCCTTTTGCAACAATCTAACTCTATGAGTGGTAAGGGTTACAGACCCACTACCCGATGTTGTAATTATTTTTTCGTTTGTTACTAGTTGCTCTTGTGTCATGATTGAATACTTGAATAAAAGACATTGTTTAACTCAACTACATTATTAAAGGTTATTCCATATGGCGGCAAAACTTCGTGCCTCACCAACTAAGAGCGGGATTAACTCTGTTTTTCTTTCAACATTACAGTAAAGTCGCCCTTGGCGAACATCCAGAACACAGAATACAGTTCCCTTTTTTACTTTGTTTCTGAGTTCCGATTCAAGAAGTGATAAAATCTGGTCTATCCGTCCCTTTGAGAGCTTCTCAGATTTAAAATATAATTTTATTACATGCTGAGTATCGCCAATAGCTAAGCCCAGTTCTGGATTAATTTTCACATCCAAATCATCAATTGTCCAATGCTTAAATGGAGGTTCGAACCACTCCATGTTTCTTCGTCCCCAAAATTTCTGGTAGCCTTTAATGGCTAGTTCAAAATTTAATTGCTTTTTCTGAGTAATTGTGTCTAAAATCTTTTCTAGATTTCTTTTGTCAGCTCCAAGCTTATGATTCTCCACTATCGCTTCCCTGAGAATCTTATAGTAGTCCTTAGAGGGATGATATTTCTCTCTTTTTTTTACAGTTCTAACTTGAGTCATTTTGGAGGAACCAGTCTTACTAACAAAGTCAATAAAGTCTGTCAAGGATATTTTAATCATCTATTTTCTATATCAACTTTAATTATTGGGTGTGGCAATCTTCACAGCAGTAGTAACAACCGTTTATCTGCTTGTACCTCGTTTCTTTTTTAGCTGATGCTACAGCAGAATGACAATCGTAATGCTCACCTAAATTGGTTCTATTACTTGGGAAATAGCGACATCCTTCCACATGAACCTCATTATCACCATTGTCCTGTTCGATATTGTTGACGCAGTACCTCTTTTTCATATTTTCATATTTTATGTTGAAGTAAGGGATTGTAGCAACTGGTGGAACCCTGATTTTTCCAAAACAGCTTTTTGACTTTCCCAAACGCCTATTTTACATAACCAAACTTTAACTCCACCATGGCTCGAGCATGTTCCGGAGCCCGTGGACTTACTTTTTGTACCATCGTTACAAGAGGCTCCTATTCTATTCGTTGAATTCTTTTGACATTCGTAGGCTCCATCAAAATAAGTGTCCCCTGATGGACTCTGATCCGCAGGTTCCTTTTCACAAGAGGTTGTTACAGCCAAAGCCAGTATCAAAATTGACTTGAGGTAATTATTTTTTAACATGACTAAAAAATGATGAATTAATAACTATCTGCACAGCCACACCTTTACATCCCCATGATGAGAGCAGGCCCCTGCTCCTGTTGATTTACTATAGGTGCTGTCATTACAGATGGCTCCGATCCTTTTATCATTATTGCCATAACACTTGTAACTGTTATCAAAGTGTGGGTCACCTGTTGCTGGCAGCATGTTGGTAGCTGTGCAAGAGCTTAAAATGGAGGCTATAATTAAGGTGAGGTTTAGATAAAATCTCATGGCTTTTAGTTTTTGGTATCAAAAAGTTGCCACCTACGGTCTATATATCTAATCACAAACTCTTCAAATGGACGCATGCCTTCATAATCCGTCTTTTGAAACTTAACCCAATTGTTGGATTTGGTATGTTGAACTGATGTATTGATATAGCGGATATTTTCTTCAAAATTCACCCCTATTCTGTATTCCAGATGCTCTTTTCGCTGATAAGAGGAAACTTCAAACTTTATGGGCCTACTATTAAATAAGCCAAAGCTGAGTAGTATCGCTGATTTGTCTTTGACGTTCCATACCGTGTCTTTGTAGAGAAAAACCTCAGAATCTAAAAGTCCATAGGCATGGTATGGAACCATCGGGTCAATTTGAATGCCAGCAAGCCTTAAGGCTTTTTGCGAAGTGAGAGTTGTGAAACCATTTTTAAATGATATTGCATTGCGATAACTTGCATCAAGTTTATCAAAAAGCCCATACTTTGTATTTACGTACGAAAGTGAAGACCTCTTACCAGCAGTTCGATACAGTGTGGATTTATGCTTCGCCATAATCGCTTTTTCAAAATTTCTGAGATAGGTTTTCAAAATTTCGGAAGCCATCTCCCCTGAAAGTGCTGGTATAGTGTCTTTAAGGCTGAGAATTATTGCAACACCCTCAGGCAATGATTCAATTTGCCATATAGTGTCAATTCCAGCAAATTGAAAATGAAGATTTAAAGGGAGTTTTAGTTCTCCGTAGTAGGGAATGTCAAACTCGCCAGCTGAATTGGTGATATCACCTTCATTGAGAAGACCTGCGTTGACTCTTACATTTGGTAATGGGGCATTGGCATATATTACCTTGCCGTACAGCACCGCTCTACTTTTACAGTCATCTTTAATCACTATAGTAGCAGGATTGGTGAAATAACAGATTAAAAAAACCGCAAGCCCGGTTCCTACTTTCACAACAACATTTGGGGCAATTTTGAAAAATCCTGGCAGAGATCCTGCAAAACTGGCTATACCGATTGCTAAAGCAATTCGGAAGAGCTGGAACTGGCTTGCGGTTGGGCATGGGAGGAAAAGGCTTAGTAGTAAAATGAGCAGCGTTATACCCAATCCTACCCAAAAGGAAAGTTGAGAGCCTATATTCTTCAATCTTTTTAAGATTGTAATGTCTCGGCCTGCAACATATTTTCCCTTGTATTCATTCATTGGAATTACCTACCCGGGGTGGAATTATAAGCATCATATACATTCCAAGCCCATATTACAAAGGGCACTACTATAGTCCACCATAGAAAAAAGGCGGCCACTCCACCAATAATCCAAATAGCAATACCTTTTATAATATCCCCTTTAATTAATTGCCCTAACCCTGGTATAAAGAAGGAAATGAGCGCTGGAAGGCCATAGGTTTGTTGAGTCATGCTATATTGATTTAAGTTATTTGAATTTCTTTTGGAAGAGATTTTCTCCCGTAAGTATATTCCAGAGCCAGGAATGCCCGTATTTACGTAAGTGCCCCTTTTTCCAATATTCATGCTGGCTCCTTTACGCCCAACGGTAGTGCTGATTCCCGATTTGCTGAGATTAATATTAACTCCCGGCAAAATCTTAATGCGTTTACGAAAGATCAGTCCCATAGCTATAAGGTTGAATTATCAGTGAAAATGATCTTCTCTGGATTCCACTTTATTTTGAGGTCATCCAGGCTTTTACTTTTTAGTAGTACATCCTTGTCTAAATAGGGATTAAAGTCTGTTTGAGCATTCCATGTTACAGTTCTAAGGGCCGGGATTGCTTGATCATAGGTGAGATTAATGGAGTAAACTTCTTCATCAAAGAGATTTGTAAAGATCACCGTTCCTTTAAAAGCCCGAATATCCTTTTCTGATTTGTTCTCAAAGGCAAATTTGAATGTGATGTAGTCTTGCCAATCAATTTTCTGAAATCCTTTATCATACACGGCAACCTCAATGATGCCACGAAGTTTTTGAGCTTGAGCCTCCTCTTCCTTTCTTGCTCTTTCAGCCAAACGATTTTGCTCTTCCTCTTTTGCTTGTTGTTCCACTTGCTTAGCCTTGACCTCTTTCCAGATTTGACTATAGGTTTTTCCTTCAAAGTCCGCTCCTGAGAGTGGGCTCATAGTGATATATAAACCTAAGAGCATTATATCTGAAGTATCTAACTTGTCACTTTCTGCAATGGCCTTCAAATCTGTTTCAAAAGTTGTTTCGCTGTATGCCTTATCCATAGGGGAACTACATGAGTATAGAAAACAAAAGAGAGATGAATAGAGAATTAGTTTTTTCATACCATGAATGCGTTAGTTGTTTTTGGAAGTTTTATTGATTGTGATATTCATATCTCTACTGGACAAGTATTCGGCTTTAACCTTATTATTTCCAAGAATAATGGTTCCCACATTCTCTGCATTTATGGTGCTCTCTCCCTTATTCCCTTCTTCTCTAGAATTCTCCTCTTGACGAGTTTGGTAAAGTTTGATTAGTGCAATAATTAGTAGTACCTCTTTCTCATTAGCCAGGAAATTTTGCCTCCAAGTCATATGTGCCTCAGGATTGGGAGTGACGTCTTTATCCCTAATGTGAAAAACAAGTGGTACTACAGATTTTTTAGATAATTCAGGAAATGGATTGTCATCCTTGTTAATTTTTAAATATTGATTTACCAATACAATTGCCAAACAAATCTGATCAATGACGCCTTTAAGATCTGGTTCTGCATTAGAGATTGGAATTTTTTCGCTCTCAAGGTTGGCTGCCCTAATCAGGCTTGCAACCTCCTTTTGGGCTTTTGTAGATTTGATATCGTGAATGACACCAATTTTCCAAAATTTTGAATTTATTGATTTGAGGAGTGAATCCCAGTGTTTAAGAGTTGACTGAAAGTCATAAAAGCTATTATAGCCTGTGTAATAACTCAGCGTATCAATGTAGTCCTGATTAAAGCCAATTTCTATTTTATCCTCTTCACCAGCAGCGGTTAGTTTATCAAAAATGGATTCTTTTAAGTAGCGAGCATCCAAATTTACCCCGAAAGGCCTTTCTGTTTCAATGTCAATAGCTTTGCTCAAAACCTCAAAACCCCTTTTGTCGAACTTTTCAACCTTAGCTTTTAGCGCAGCACTGGTAAGTAGTATAGATATTTCACTTGTGGAATATTTCGCCATTATTAGGATGATTTCCTGACGAAATAATTGAAAAGCCTTAATGAAGTGTGGTTTTAGTTTCCCAAACCCATCCGTGGTTTTCCTAAACTATATTTAATCTTTCCAGAAACTGAGTCTTGTACTTTTCGCCAAGCCCAATAGAAACGTTGTCTTGCATTACAACATCTTTAGTGTCCACACGATCAATAAAATCAAGGTTTACGGCATAGCTGCGATGTACTCTAATAAACCTGTCTGATGGCAATAATTGCAAAATATCTCCAAGTGAGCTGCAGGCCTCGATTTTCTGAAAACCATCAGAATTCGCTATGTATCTATAAATGTCGCAGTAGACTCGCTCGGCCTTTAGATAAACAATATCACTATACGGCACTTTGGTTTTTTGACTGGAATTAGCCCGTTCTTTAATAAACAGTGCCTCAATTGTTTTTTGGGCAACCTTATAATTAGGTTCTTTTAGAGCCAGCTCAATTTGAGAGATAAGTATTGCCTCCGTGAACGGCTTGTTCATATAGAAAGCATGATGGACATTTCTTGCCTTCGTCACAAACCTTTCATCTTGCTTATCGGTAAGGTAGATTATCGGAACGGAAAAATCTTGATTAATGCGCGCGGCCAACTCAATTCCATCAACATCACCATTGAGATCAATGTCCATGATAATAAGCTCGGGACGATTCTCTGCTACTAAACTTAGCGCTTCAGCTGCAGAATTTGCAGCATTGGCTTTATAGCCTTTATCTTCTAGCAAAGCCACTACATTTGCTGATGTAAAAGTATCATCTTCTACAATCAATATTTTAGCACACATATTTTGATTTCAGCATTTGTCCAAATATAAAGTATAGCTAATCATTATTTAACACATGGCCACAAATAAAAAGAGGATACTTCTATGTATTATTTCAGCAATCCTGCTTTCAGTGTGTGCATTGGGGCAAAACACAGAAACTTGTATAGATATTTTAAGACTGGGTAAGGTCTACACCGATAAGAGGGATTTCGACAAAGCCCTGAAATACTATTCTTCAAAAATCCGACTAGCACCGGAGGAATGTAAGGGTCAATTATATCTTAAGGTAGGTATCCTTTTTTACCATCAAAAAAAATATGAGGATGCTCTTCCATACTTAAGGCTAGCCAAGCAAATTGGAGAATCCACCAAAGACTTAAAGTTATTGACCCAGGCAGAAATAAATCTAGGGGCCACTTTGACCAGCTCAGGAGATTTGGTCAGCGGCCTTTATGAATACAAGCAAGCTCTTCTTACTCTGGGATTGTACAGAAATGATACACTTACCGCAACTACTAACTTCAACCTGGCACATAATTATAAGGAGGCAGCACTTTTCCATAAGTCTATTGAGCATTTGGCTGCTGCAATTCCACAGTTTGAAAAGCTCAATGCTAAGCAAAATGTAGCAAACTGCTATCAAACCTTGGGAAATCTTTATCGCGAAATAGGTAAGGACTCTCTCTCAATCACTTATTTAAGTAAGGCTTTGGATTATTGGAAGAGTGTCAGTAGTAAAAATGAAATCTCCGCTATTTTAAATGATTTAGGAAACACTTTCATGTCCCTTTATGATTTCCGAAAGGCTTTGCAGTATTATAATGAGTCATTGGTTGTTGGTGACTCAACCTATAGCGCTACAACTTTTGGAAATATAGCTAAGGCCTATGTGGGTTTAGGAGAGTTGGCAAAAGCTAAGTGGTATATCCTAAAATCAATTACCCTAAGAAAAGCTGAAGCCGATAGCAAGGCTCTGTCGCAAGCTTTAACTGATCTGGGTGGGATATTAATAGGAATGAATGACTTAACGACTGCATACCATTTTTTAAAGGATGGAGAAGAACTGGCGGAGGCTGGAGAATACAATGATGTCTTGCTTGAAAATTTGAAACACCAGATTAATCTTGCAGAATTAAATAGTGACTTGAGCGGTGCTTACCAGCTATTAAAAAAGCGTGTGAAAATTAAGGAGAAGGTTTTCAACGCTAATGAACAATTGGTTATTGAACAAACTTCGATTGCTTTTGAAGTAAGGGATTTGGAAAGAGAGAATACTTTTTTATCAGAGGAAAGCAGGTTAAGCAAGTCTATTGCGCAAAATGAGAAGAGTCTTAAGCAATATTTCAGGGGAGCACTATTCCTGACTTTGCTCTTGCTTTTAGTTTTGGGATATGTTTATTACCAGAATAGAAAGTATGCTAAATGGCAAAAGATCAAGCGACAGGAAATACAGCATCGCACAAAAAATTTCTTACAAACACTAATAAACCTATTTCAGTTTCAAACCAGATCATTAACTGACCCTAGTGCTATTGCCTTGGTAAGGCAGAGCCAAAGTAGAGTTGATGCCATGATAATGATTCATAGGCTACTAGCAAATAATATTGATACACTAAACTTTTCAGATTACGCAAAAGAATTGGTTGAGCATATTTCAAAGGGTTTCAATTCTACTGAAGAGCCTGTAGATATTATTTTTGAAACAGAAAATGTAGCACTTAAGGCTGATCAGGCTACTCCTTTAGCGCTGATATTGAACGAACTAGTAAACAATTCATTCAAACATGCTTTCCAAAACAGGAAGAATTCCAAATTAGTTATTTCAATTCAAGAAAATCAACATACGCTAGAATTGACTGTTAGGGATAATGGCCTAGGTGCTGAAAGGAAATTGGATAGTAACGTTGCTTCTGGCAAGGGTTTACATCTCGTAAAGTTGCTTGTAAAACAACTAAATGGTCATATAGAGGTGGATAATTCAGAAGGGACCCAAATTAGGGTAAGTTTTAGAGTAAAGCCGACCATCAAAATGGCCGGCTCAAACCTAAATGGTTCTAAAGAATAATTGGGACGTAGGTGCTATCAGTGATTTCAAATACGTCAGTAGTCTCAATCAAAGTCACCCCATCATATAGCTCAAGGTAAAAGTAGCCGGAATCATTTGTAAGAAACTCAAATCCACCGGATTCATCTGTTTGAGCAGAATCTTGTGGCTCCGTGACACCAGATTCGTAGAGCACAACCAAGCCAGGGTAAAAGGCCCCACCACCGCTATAACTCACCAAACCAACCAATATAGGACTATCAAGATCCTTTCCTCCAGTCTTTAACTGGGCACCATTTCTAATTTCTTCTTTTTCTGCGATGGTATCGGTACAACTACTTGAGCCAATCATTAAGGCCACCATGCAAACGGAAATCTTCAAAATACTTGCTTTCATCTTCTTAAATTTTTGAATTAAAAAATCATTGAAAGCAGCTGGCTACCGGACATAGCTATCCCATTAAGAGTCAAAGTTCATTGACTCAGTCTTAACAAAGACCGAATACTTGGCGGGAAACCAACTGCTAAAAAAAGAGGAAGTGTGGACTTAGGTTGGTTTTATTATAAGGTTGTCCTCTGCAACCGGATAAGTAAAACCTTTCCTTTAGACCATTAAAAGATTGACTTTGGCATGCCGTTGACTTTGGGTGTACATTCCATCATCTGGTGTCGTTCTTTTTTTGATTAAAATCTGAGAGCTAAAGTATTAGGATAAACCATGAGGAACATTTACACGGAAATCAAACTTTTCCCGCGTAAAAACAGATCATGCGGAAAAGACAAAATCTGGTACGAGCCTTTTTGATATGAGCTCGGTATTGAAAATAGAAGAGAGTTGAATAGATATTTACCCAAACTGCGTACTCAACTGGAACATGGGCATATACATGGCTACAAGAATAATGGCCACCATAATTCCCAGAAATACAATGATTATGGGCTCCATGGTATTGCCCAGCATTTTGGCTTTATGAGCGAGCTCATCCTCCATTTGTCCTGACATTTTTTTGAAGATCAACCCCAGTTGATTGGTTTCTTCACCAACCTTGATAAGGGCGATTAATCGGGAGTCATAAATAGGAAACATTGAGAGGCCTTCATGCAGTCCCTTGCCCTGAAGAATACTATTTCTTACTTCCTTAAGCGAATTTGAAATAGGGTAAAAGCGAACCATCCGTTGGGATAATTCCAGTGCCTCAGTTATAGGAACCTTTGAGGTGATGAGTAGACTCATGCTTTGTACCATTCTGAGAGTGTAGGTTTTTACCATCATGGAGCCGAAAATGGGCAGCTTCATAAGCAAAGTGTCCTGTACCTTCTGGTATCCTTCTCTATCCCGATACATAAAGTGTAGTATTATGGCAGGTACCAAAACCACTATCATAACAATCACGAAAGTGCTGAAGCTCTCCGAAAAGTTAATAATCATTTTGGTCAGCCAGGGTAAATCTCCTCCCATCCGTAAGAAGATGTCCTTAAATAGAGGCACCATATAGGTGAACATAAAAGTAACGGCCAAAAACGCGGTTGCCAGAATAATCAAAGGGTAAGTAAGAGCACCAATGATCGATCTTTTTTGTTGAATTTTTTGAGCGTAAAAGGAGGCGAGACGTTGAAGTATTTCGATAAGGTTTCCGGTTTCTTCACCTATTCGGATTGAGAAGTATTCGTAGGCACTAAACTTCTTTTGATCTCTAAGCACTTCCGAGAATCGAGCGCCCTGGGTTAATTCATGAATGATCGTTTTGAAAAGCTGTTTATGTTTATCTTTTTTCTGCTGCTCTGCCAGTAAATCCAGGGCAGATTTTATATTCATGCCCGCCTCCAGCAAAAGAGCCAACTCTCCGTAAAAAGTCTCTCGGAAGGCATCATTTAATTTGTTGCCTCCAATCTCGTAAGAGAGGATTTTTTTCAGCGGACTTTCGGCTGCTACCCCCTCTTTTTTTTGCTTTGGTTTTTCAACCGAAGATTTTATGTCATCCAAAGAAATAGCCATTATTCAAAAGAAGTTTTTAGTATTCAATCATTCAAAATACCAACCCCTATTTACAACCCGAGGTTGGTCATTTATTTTTCTATCTGGAATAAGCACGTGTGCATACATTTATTTAGTTGCACCTCACGCCCCTTCGCTTGTTATTAAAGCCTCTGACATAATATTGCCACCCCTAAAAGGGGGGCGATAGAGGCGTTTTTGCTATTACTCTATCACTATTTTGACAGACACCAACCCTAAAACCAACCCAGGGGCCAGTGAGTGGTCAACTGTGCTGCCAACCCTTAGAAATAGTTGGGTTGGTGCTTCAATTACAAACCTCTCACGGCAGCGTCCCCAGTATGCAAGAGTGACGATTCCCGCCCATCACCTTGTATGGTTTACTATGGGTGAGGGGTCCTTCGGGCCACCGCTACTCCCAGAGTATAGTGCTTGTAAAAATTAAAGAAGATGCTATCTCCTGCCTCATCAATTAGGCCCAAACCAACCCTACTTACGAGCCCTTCATTTTTTCCAATAGTTGCATGTAGTATATTAGTACCCACTCCAAAAACCTTTTGGCCATCATTATCGCCAATTGCTTTGTGCCTAATGATCACCGTACTATCTCCATACCATTCCACCTCATTACCCCCGGAAAAGATCACGATCCCATTCTCATTTTCCATGATAGAATCGCAGAGATCAATATCGGTGGAAAGTACCGTCCGCATGCCCAGCCTCTCCGAATACACTTCATTATTATGACCAGTTCTGATAAAGTAGTTGTTCATCATTTGTAAGGCAGCATAAGCCAACAAAATAACCAGTGAAGAAATCACCATGGTGATCATCACCTCGGTAAGCGTAAATGCTTTCAGCTTATGGTCGATTTTAGTCCGGAACATAAATCAGTCTTTTACGGGTATAGATGGACTTCTCATTATTGTCTGATACTTCAATCTGAACCTGGAAAAGTTCAGTCTCCCTTTTGTTTATGGTTTTACTGTACCATAGATTGCCAACCTGAATAGGGGCACCCACATTTTTTACTTTAATGTGATTGGGATTAATGGTATCCATCATTTCAGCACTGGTTTGTTGAGCTTGGAGCAGAGGGCCAATAGAAGATGCTGGAGCAGAAACCATCAGGAATATGACCATGGAAAAACAGGTTACCAAGGTTATGATGGTCATCGCTACCAGAGTTTCCACCAAGGTAGTGGCTTTTATTTTTTTCAGTAGGATACCCATGCAATGATTTTAGCCTTGTTTTCCATATCCTTAAACCTAAAGCTGGCAAACTCATGAGGAAGGCCACTGCGATTGATTTTACCATTCAAAATGTGATTCTCATATATGCCTGATGGGGTTGCCAGCAGAAATCGATTGCATATTACAGAACCTTCGACCAACCCGCCCAGTTCGAAATTATCTTCACAGTAAACCAACCCTCGTATTACGCCTTCTTTTCTCACCTCTAAAGACAACTTATTAGAACGAGCGATCCCTTCGGAAAAGAGCAAAAATGCCCCGCTAACATTGGCCTTTTTAGCGATCAGGCAATAGGGAAGCCTTTGGTTGCGGGAAAGCATAATCAAAGAGCTTGGGTAGGCCAACCGTGCATCTTCACCGATCAGGACGGTATCGGTTGCAATGGCATGGACTTTACCCCTAAAATGATCACCAAATTTTACTTTTGGCGCAATGAGAATTGGGCCATCTAAAATCGTTAGCGCTGAAGATTGGATTTCTGTTCTGGAATAAATAACAATGTTTCCCTTAAGCTCATAGCCGTCTAGTTTTACCAAACCTGAAGAAGTGGCCACAATAGTTTTCTTATGAAAGGAATGAGTCAGTTTGGGAGGTAATTCTTCAAGTGTAATTACACTATCCGTGGCCTGAAACCTGCCCATCAGATATTCTAACCAATATTCCTTTATTACTTTTTCAGGAGTTGGTATATGCTCCTTACTTCTTTCAGAGGAGCCGTAAACCAACTTTTCACGTTTATAATTAGCCCCTTCCACATAGGCACGATCCACTCCTTTTTCAGGCAAAAAGCAACTCCCTTTTAAAAGGGCATCCCCCGCTAGTTTTAGCGGTCGATTATTATCAGAAAGCCAGAGAGCTGTCTTTTGAAGTATCTCATTGTCGTACCCCATTATGGCACATTTGCTATACGATTCGCCTTTCGTTTTCGCTATAGATGAAATCACCCTATAAGCACCCCATATTCTTCGTTTTACATGCGTGGAATCTCCACCTTCATTATACAATTCAAGCCACTTATCATAATCCTGATCACCAGAAAGTGCTGTGCCCATTGCAATGCCTGAGTAAGCATTGTCCTTTACCACGTCCCTAATATCCACATGAATAAAAAAACTTCGATTCATAAACGCCATGCTAATCATGAGCAGGCACAAAATTCCGGCAACCACCATCACAAAAATGGAATATGTTAGGGCCCCGGCTTTAATCATGGCTTTATAAATGTTCTTCTCTCGTCTCCCTTATATTCAACTCGTACAGAATCCTGGTAAGCTTTTAGGAGTTTGAGGTGGTCTCTTTCTTCGCCTGCAGTCATCAGCAATGAGGCTCCATCTACTTCTAGCAGATAAATAGATTTGTTTCCTTTCTTATTACTGATCAAACCCTTATACACCACGTTCGGCCATTTTAATGGCAACTTGGTTATGGTCTTCATTACCTTAGGTTTGGTTATTTTTTTGGGAGTTGGGTTGGCCGTGGATTTGGTGCGAACCAAGGGCTTTCTGTTTTTCAGAAATGGATCAGCATAATCCAGCTTTAGTTTATAATTGCTGGAATCCCTTACTTCTGTATGAAGTTGCTCCAACGGGACTGTTGTAGAAATAGGCTGATTGGAAGAAGAAACTGCCTTCCTCACCTGAAAGAAAATAAGCCCCCAAATAATGAGTACTCCAGGCAATAGTATCCATATAAACTTTTTGTTTTTCATTGTATGGTAAACTGCCTTGAAGAACTGAAAGAACCCACATTTCCTGCCTTATCAAATGATCGTACACGCCAATAATAAATTCCTGCCGATAGTGTGTCACCAACGCCTCTGTTATTTCGCGAGTATACCTTACGCCTTAGATTCACAAGATTGGAGTCGGTAGCAACATACAGAGTGTCAAATATGGAAGAGCCTGTGGTATTGGACTTTGTCCATTCAAAAGATACGTTACCAGGGCTGAGAAACACGCCTTTCGCGGGTGTTTTAAGGATTGGACTAGCTGGTGCCGTGGTGTCTAAGTAGAATTCCCGGGAGCTAAAGGTAGTTTGGCTACTGCTATTAATACCGCGAACCCTCCACTCAAAACTTCCTTCCTGAGTGAAATTGTAGCTATCAGAATTATTGGGAGAGGTATAGGAGTAAACCAACTGTCCGCTAACGCTGGGTTGGTAAATCTCCAAAACGTAGTTTTCAGCGTTGTAAAGCTTTTGCCAACTAAACTGTCGACTTAACACATTAGTGGTATCCCTGTCTTTTGGGGAGTTAAGAACTATTTTTTGATTATTAAGATCCAGAGTACTATCAATGTACAATCGGTAAACGGTATAGCCAGTGGTGCTTGAAAAGTTATACGCCCGGATACTCCACTCATAAGTGCCCGGTTGCAGCGTGAACTCAAACTTATTGTCGCTAACGTTGGTGTCCAATACCAACCTATCAATCTGATCGAATGACGGAGTTACAATCTGTAGCTCATACTTATCAGCCCCCTCCACATGATACCAGTAAAAAAGTTGTGTGGCAATGTCCGTGTGGAGGCTATCCTGTGGTATAAATACATCAACAGTCTCAGCGTCAATCTGCTTTTCTTGCCAGGTAGAACAGGACACTAAGCCGCTAAAACCTATTATGGTAATTATAAACTTATGAATTTTCATCCTTCTGAATTTTTACTTTTTGGATATAGAGCTCCAGGAAAAGCTCCTCTCTGTTTTTACGGTAATTCTTTTCTGTGGCAAACAAAACGGAAGCCACCTTGCCTCCTTTAAATCCAGTTTCGAGGTGATGCACTAGCTGAAGAAGAGGTTTGTAGTCTCCTTCAATTTTAAGGATAATGGTTTCAATGGAATAACCTCCCTCATGGCCCTCAAAAGGCTCGGAGAAGTCTGATAGAGTAAGATCGTTTTGGCTGCAAAACTTCCCGACACTCCCCAACAGATTCTCCTGAAAACCAGATAAAATCATTTCACCGCCCAGCCTTCCATCTAATTGCAGGTTTAATGCCTTCCATTTTTGTAAATCAACTGTAAGAGATTTTGCCCCAAGCATCTTTTCCGTGAGTTCAACATAAGTGCTACGTTCTTCCACGGTTTTGGATATGGCCAGGGCATAAGATGCTATACTAAACACCACCACCATCGCTATCAGGAGGTAAAACTTCTTTTTATTGGAATTAGCCAGACTATTCATCCTTCAGTTTTATGGTAATTGAAAAGTCTGCCTTATGCCTTGAATCCGTTTCCTGATAGCCCACAATTTCAATGTCACCAACCCATACCAGCCCTCGGAGTCGGGTTAGCCAACCCTGAAATGAAGCATAGTTTTCCGTACTACCTTGAATCTGAATTTCATTTCTTGAAAAACGCACTAAGTTTTCTTTCTTCAATACCTTTAAAACTGGTTGAAAAGCCATTTTGGACAAACTAAGTTCCTTAGGCATAATAGATGCAATCTCATCGCCCAGCCTCCCAACCCTGGAGTTTGTTGCTCCGTTCACCTTCAAAAACTCATTTTTCTCTTCGTAAGCATTCTTTAAAAGGGCAACTTCATTAAACTGGCTATCAAAAATGTGAGTGAGCTGATTCAGCTCAGAATTTTTGGAGCTGTAGTGGGTATAAAGCAGAAAATTGATCAGTAGAAGCACAAAGAAAAAAAGTGCAGCTACCAAAATTCCCTTCTTAAAAAACTGACCATACTTCCACTCAATCCGGCTATTCGCCATAAGGGGGAGCTCACTTGAAAACCGATGGGTAGCCAAGGATTGTATCCCATATAAAAAAGATGCGGTATAATTTGGATGGATAGTTTGGTCAAAAAGCTGCACCTCTTTGTCATCATTTTCTACCACCTTTAGCGCATTGAAGTTTAAGTCAATATCATATCTGCCAACCCTTGTTGTGGACTTGGCGCTTTGGGAAAGCAAGGGCCAGTTGGTATAATCTCCCAGGGCTACATCTAAAACCTCTAATTTTAAAGATTTAATCTCATCTATTACTTTCAGGGCAATATCCTGCCTTATAGCAGAAACAACGAATTTGCCTTCGTCCAACTCATCGATCTGAAAAATAAGATTCTCTTTGGATATGCTTGGAAAAGCCCTTGCCTTCAATTCATCCTCTTCCGCATTATCCTTTGCTTCCACTTTTTTGGAAAGCACCTTCTTGCCTGTGAAAATTATTTGAACCGGACAAGAAAATGAGCTTAAAGCCAAAATTTCCTGAACAGAACTAGCGGCATAACTACCTTCCAGATTCACCTCATTCCCCTTGGATTTAAGATGGGTTGCATATAGTTTGTCAGTATCCCCAAATGAGTACTCCACCACCAGTATTTCACTAGGAAAGTCAAAGCCACTTAATATGTTTTTTAAGGTTTTCAATCCAGAATGGTTGGTTTAATGAAGATGTTAAGTTTGGTCTTGCTATTGGTAGCAGTTCGACTGCTAAAAAGCCATTTTATTACAGGAATTCTCGACAACAAAGGCACCCCTCTTCCTGAATTGTTTTTACTTTTTTCTTCCAACCCTCCCAGCACAATCATTTCTCCTCCTTTTACTCTGATCATTGAGGTGAAAGTGCGGGTTACAGTTCCCGGAGGTGCCTCAGGGGAAATCCTGGCTGTAAAGTCACTTTGCTCCACACTGATATCAAGGGTAACCTGATTCTCTGAAGAAACAAAGGGCTTGATTTTTAAGGTGAAATTAGCCTGCACCTGATTGTAATTTTTTGTTGTTATAGGAATTGGATTTAACCCACCTGTTACGTTTGTTTGTTCTACCACGTAGTATTCGGTGTTTCCGATGCTCATATTAGCTTCGTGGCCATTTAAAGTGGCTAGTTTGGGAGTGCTCTTTACATTTAGCACACCATTATCCTCCAAAAACTTCAGGTTTATATAAAAGTTAGGAGTAACAGGCCCGAGATTCAAAGCTCCAAAGCCATCAAAACTGTTTATGAGTTCATTTATGGCACCAGCATCAAAAGTGTAATCAAAGGCTGGAAATAGCTGCCCAGTGCCCGGTGATTGGTTTACGCCAGTACCTGCCTGTATGCCGGTTGAAACAGTGTTGTTACGTTGATAGTCTACTATCATCACTTCTATCAGGACTACAGGAACAGGCTTGTCAATGGATTCGATAAAGCGCTCCAATGCCTTAATCTCGGGAGGCGATCCACTTGCCAAAAGACTATTGAGTTCAATAAATTCCTTTACTTCAACTCCTTTCCGTATATCTGCCGGAATAACCTCCATTACCTTTTCTACAGAGCGATGTTTTAGATAAATTCTCTTTGTGGAACGAAGACCTTCAAAAGTGCGCTCCCCAAGAATATAGATGCTATCCTGATATATATAAGTGTAGACGGTCCCGGAAAAAAGCTTGGTCAACAAATCGTTCAGATTTACAGCCGTCACTTTTGTGGTTACCACTCCATTTAATCTTGAATATAAAAAATAGTCTACATCCAAATCGGAAAACAGGTTTTTGACTACTAACTCCAAGGGTTGATTCTCAACATCCAGACTGATCAGGTTGGAATCCACAAAGAAGCGTCCTTTCGCTTGCGGTTTATCACTCAGATCTCTTAATTTAAACTCACCAGCCTCTCCATTCTTAGGGGTGGGCGGCTCCTCTATCAGGTAAAAACCATCCTCAGTCTTATTTATGCTTAAGTTATTGGCATAGGCAATTTTGTCCAGGGCCTTATCAAATGGTACATTTTCCAAGTAAATGGAAAGCCGCTTATTCTCAAGGCCAGGCTTAAACACCACATTACGTCCTGTTCTTTGGGTAATTAGCTTAGCCACTTCGTGAAGGGAGTCATTCTTAAGTTCTATGTACAAATTGGTAGTGGCTGTATCATAGGAGAGCGGAATGTTTCGAGGGAGTTTCACCTGTTTTACCACAGGTGCTATGTAGGGCTTTACATAAATGATATTGCCTGTAAACTCATAGTCCAGGTTATACTGCTTGGCCAGAAAAATAAGTACCTCGGATACGGAGACATTATTAAAATTATTGACCACTTGCCCCTTAACATTAGGGTCAATACTGAGGTTTACTTTATTGGAGGTTCCCAGAGCCCTTAAAAACTCAGGCAAAGGAACGTTGCTTACTGTAAGGTCAACAGGATCTTCCAGACCTGGAGACTCTGAAATCATTAAGTCCATTCTGGCCTTCATGAGCTCATAGCGGGTGGGCTCAGTTTGAGCCATTCCAGCAAGAGTTACAAGAAGCATGAAAATGCCTACCAAAAGCGTTTTTCTTAGCATAAATTTAGTTCATAAGAAGAGCATAGATCTCTTCAAGTGCGGTTTCCCCTTGGGTTAGTAACTCGTAGGCCTTATCGGATAGCTTCACAATGTCGCGTTCAGCCAATAGAGCATCTACATCAGAAATGTTGTTTTTTATGGCTTCGGCTAATTCCTGATCCATGGTAATTAGTTCATAAATGGCTTTTCGACCAGAATAGCCCGTGTAGTAGCAATGATCACAGCCAATAGGCATATAGTGCTCTTTGATAGCCTTTGAACCTCTAAAGGCCGGTGGTAAGTCTTTTTCTTCTAAAGGCTCCTTTTGCTTGCAATGAGTACAAAGAAGTCGTACCAATCGCTGGGCAGCACTAAGGTTAAGAGTGTTGGCAATGAGAAAGGATGGTACACCCATATCAATTAATCTGGTAATAGTTCCCCAGGCTGAGTTAGTGTGTATCGTTGAAAATACCATATGCCCCGTAAGGGCTGCACGGATAGCCATTTGTGCCGTGTCCTTATCTCGGATTTCACCTAACATAATCACATCCGGATCTTGCCGCAAAAAGGTTCGCATAGCTGTTGGAAAGTCCAATCCAATACTCTCTTTCAACTGAACCTGATTAATACCTTCCAGAGTATATTCAATAGGATCTTCTATGGTTATGATGTTTCGTGTTTCTTCATTCAGAAGTTTTAGAGTGGCATATAATGTTGTGGTTTTTCCTGAACCTGTTGGTCCACTGACCAACACTACTCCATGAGGTTTGCGGATAGCTTCCTTAAAAACCTTGAGATCATTCTCCCCAAAACCCAGTGTGGCCAGATCAATTTGAACCGCATCCCTGCTTAACAATCGCATCACAACTTTTTCTCCATGCAAGGTTGGTAATACCGAAACTCTTATATCAAACTTTAGATTATCCTCACCAAACTCAATACGCCCATCCTGTGGCAAGCGTTTTTCTGCTATATCTAGGTGTGCCTGGATTTTTATTTTATTGACAACAGGAGGATAGTCAATCATTGGAATTTCGTAGCGCTCAACCAATTTACCATCGATTCTTATCCTTACCCTGCACTTACCCTCATAGGGCTCTAGATGAATATCACTGGATCCCAATTCGTGAGCTTCACGAATCAGGCGTTTTAAAAAGTCTTTTTCTTCATTGAAGCGAAATCGCAGTTCCTGCTTGGGCTGGTGCTTCTTTCTCCTATAGTAGCGGGTCAGGCTTTTCTGAATTTTGGCGGAATCTGATTTCTCCAGATTTACCGGAACCCCAAACACTAACTCCAACTCATCACACAAATCCGGGCGATGATGAAATTCATCCACATAGAAGCAAAGGACATGCTTGCCTATTTCCTTTGGAATAATTTGGTAATGGAAAGCTTGCTCGGAAGTTAGGAATTGTTGATCCCCCGTGCTGATCTCAAAAAAGTCATGACCATTAATAGTATTTGTGGCACTCATATAAACAAAAGGTTTAGAGCATAAATGTTAAACAGTTCAGCAGTGTGAAGAGCAATGACAATACAAAGTAGACCAGATTGGATTCCGGCCAACGGTATGGTTCCCTTTTTAAAGAAAATCAAACCTGCAATTAAGGATAGGATCAGGCTTATAATGAAAAAGATTAGAAAAATGTCAGTTGGTAAGCCCAATGCCAAAACAAGAAAAAAAAGAAGGTCGCCAGAACCGAGGTATTTTTTAAGCACAGTGGAAGGATTTACTCCCTTTACCCTGAACACAGCAAAAAGCAGCGTAATCTGGAAAAGAAGAAAGCTAAGGTTGAGTACTTGAGACCTTATTATAGCATGCCAGGAAATGGCCGTGGATCCCCATAAAACCAATGCCACCAAGCCTAAAGGAAATAGAAACCAGCTCACAGCACGAAATCGAAAGTCCTGTATACATATTAAGGATAATGCCAGGAAAACGAATAGTGAGTAGATAATAGTCATGCTAATCAGGAGTTACTTCTACCAAATTTTGGTTTTCATCAATCTCCCACACATTAATAATTCCGTCTCCATCAAAATCAGCCAAGGCGGTAGCACGTGCTTTAAATGAATTTGGGCTGGCCTCAATGATTTCAATTTGATAGTTGGCATTGCCTCCTTCGTCTATCGTTTTTTCATGCTCAAAACCTATCGTAGAAAAATCCATAGAATATTTTGATTTCATCATGAACTCAGTTCGTTCCAGTGTATATATATGTTTTAACTGAAGTTTAGCCTCTGTACTTTTTGTTCGGGAAATAAGTGGCATAAGTACTGGAAGCGCCAGTAGAACAAGGATGCCGATAATTACCAAAACAATTAATAATTCATTTAGCGTATATGCAGGAATTTTTCTACTTTTCATACCGTTAAAAATCTTTGAATTCAAAGGTGTCATTAAAGGCTTGGGAACACTTGGACACTTTGATGTTTTTTGGCAATCAGCACAACAACAACTATTTACCAATTCAACTCGAACCATTGTATGAGCAAAAATGTGCTGATACGAGCCACTCAACTCGTGTCATCTTTATCTCCTCAGGAGAAATTATCTGTAGTAAACCTCATTAATTCAACCAGAAATCCAAATTCCAAAAGGAGTAAGCTTTTGGAGCTGTTTGAGGCAATAATAGCCAGTTCAGGAGATCCTATCATCAAAAACCGAAAGCTGTTGGAACTTCTTGAAGAGCGTATTCTGGATAGCCTGTTACTTTCAACAAACCTCTTCCGTGAAGGAAAATATAAGAATCAGGATATGCTTGCTCTTACTTTACAGAAAGAGCAAGCAAAAAGTAGGTTGTTGTACAGTCGTGGAGTGGTAAAAAGGTCTTATGAAGTGGCGGAAAGTTGTTTGGTAAAGGCCAAGGAGTCTGAAAGTTATGACACCATTCTGGCCTTGCTTCACCAACAGGTGGCCATGACCTGCATTCATCAAAATGAGCAGGTATTCTTTTTGAAGGTGGCAGAAATCGATTATTTTGAAACCGCCAGATCTCTTAAAATGCGTTCTATAAGGATGTATCGTGAGCTCCGAATGAAAAAATACCACAACATCACCGAAAATCTGGACATCTTCGTGGAATTCTGTTTAGCTCAGCTTAGCAACTATCTTGATAAATCTCCTATAAACACTATTGAGTCCATCAGATTGTTCTTTGAAAAGGAACAGTATGAATTGGAGGGAAATGTGATTAAGTCGCTCGAAAAGACGATTGAATTATATGATCGTTGTCAATCCAGTCCTGAGTGTACCCTGGTGTTTAATATATATGAATTGGTTTATGAGCAGGCCAGACTGGGTTTTGAGCTGGGGCGAGTTGATGAATCCATTTTCTTTTTGGAGAAGTGCTCAAGACACCTGCCTATGGAAAATGTGGCTTGTCAAAAGAGCAATGAACTGTTATTTCTTATTTACTTTTTGCGAAAGGACTATGGCAAAGCAGAAGGCTTACTAATTCAAATAAAGGCCAGTGAGTATTATGAAAAATTGATAATACCAGCTATGAAGGCTAGATACACTTACTATGAGAGTAGCTTACATTTTGCAAGGGGAAGATTCTCACAATGCATAAAAAGCCTTACTAGAATAAGCCTTAGTAGCCTCAAGGATTATGAAAAGTTAAGGATTCGCTTACTAGTCATTATGGTTTATATTGAAACGCATAAACTAGATGAGGCGGATTGGAAAATTGATTCAACCCGGAAGTTTATCCAGCGAAAAGGACTACAAAAAATAATGTCCCTTAGGGGTATGGCTAATTTCTTTGAATGTCTTAAAACCCTCAAAAGTTATGGATATGATTTCAAGAGGTTTAAGAAAAACTCCAAAGATATCTATTCCAAAATGGCTATCATCAAAAACAAAAAAACAACGACTGCTTTCCTAAGCACTTGGCTTGTCCAATATGACCAATGGATGTTGAGTAAACTGTCAGAAGAGGTGCACAGTGAGGACTATCAGGTTTGGCAATCCTTTAGGAGAGAGTCTTATTATAACACAGGTGTGGTTAGTAGGATTTACGTCTAGTCACTAAACAATAAAGACACTTAGGTTCATGGAGAAATAATTTAAGGTTAAAGTTCTTTCTATTTGAATCCGTATAAGCTGTTAGTAATCAGGTTATGTTCTTGTTAATTAGAGGATTGCCAATTATTTGAATTTTGTCCAACCATTCTGGTCTTAAGTTTTTGATTTTTGGGTAAATCTTAAAATTAAAATGAAAGCAGCAATAATTATTGGCTTCCTTCTAATCTGCCAACTATCATTTAGTCAATCCGACACAACTAACAGTTACCTAAACAATTTTCAATACACCGTTTTTTGGTCGCAACAGGGAATTGTGAATGGCGACACCCTTGTTAGGCTGAATTGCAATTTAAACGTTCCAGACACCAATTCAATTTCTGCGATCGAAATTAAGGTTGGTAATTTTAAAGGGGATGGAAGTTTGGTTAATTATACTTTTCCATTAAACTCAAATTTTGGGTTTCCAAACGACTACGGTTTGAGTTTATCAGGAAATGCTGTTCAAGTTGACTTAGGGAATCAGCCACCGAGACTTTATTATTTATCGGTTCGTATTTACGACAGCTTTGGCAATAAGTCTGACTTTCTTTTTTACGACTCTACGTCCAACCAATTAACCAAGTTCTGATGAAGTCTGTTTTCAGTTTATTATTTTTGGTTGGTACCTACATCAGTGTTATAGCCCAGACCACTGCAAACATAAGTGTATCTAAAGATGCCGCTGTTTATTTTAGATCTGGCACCACGGCAATGGACAATAACTATGGTACCCATGCATCTTTATTTGTGCTTACTGGAACAGCTGGCTCGTCAAGCACTATTTGGAGAAGCTATGTAGAAATAGACCTGAGTTCTCTTCCAACAAATGCCGTAATCAAATCGGCTACTTTGCATTTACAAGCCCTTAGTACTCTGCAAAATGCAGGGAGTAATGAAGTGGTTCTTCATAAAACTACATCCAGCTGGGACGAGAGTACCATTACCTGGAATAACCAACCGAGTTATACCACAGATGTGGCTGATCCAACCGTATCCAGTGGTGGTACAGGTGCAAGAGACGTTGATGTCACCGATTGGACAAGGGATGCTCTTATAAGCACTGGCTCCTTATCCTTTGCAATGAAATTGGTGACAGAGGTTGCCGGGCAAGTGAGAAAAATGGAAATGGCTTCATCTGACCATGCAACTACATCGTATCGGCCAGTCCTTGAGGTTGTTTATTATGAAAACGAGTTTTTTATGGATGCTCATCCTGAACCTGTTAATGACATCTACGAATTGGCGATCAATAGCATCAACGTTCAACTTGATGAAAACTTTTTGAGCAATACCGAAACAATATCCTACGAAATTAAGGATAGAGATAATGTTGTAGTTGTCTCAAAAAACAGTACCAATATGACCAGGGATTATCTCTTTATTAAGATTGATCCATCATCATTCTCATTAACCGATGATTTAATTTATGAAATCATTTTTTACAACGACCAAGGCTCCAAACGATATTTAAAATTTAAGAAATGAAAGGATATTACAGTTACATATACAGCACGGTGATAGGAATTGGGATGGTTGTGGCTATCTCTCTTAATCACTCGAAAACAGCATATATCGATATGTCTAAGGTAATTGATGGATATGAGATGAAAGTTGATTTGGAAAATCTTTTGAATCATGAATTACAATCTCGCAAGCAAGGCTTAGATGCTATAGCGGCTGAAATGGACAGTATCAAATCTATTGATAGCTTGGAATACAACAAATACAAGAGATACTATTTCCATGCTTCTGAAGAACTGAGCAAATTTAAAGATGGCAAGGCCAATGAAATTCGCACTCAGGTTATTACAAATATTAATAATGCAGTTATAAAGTTCGGAGAGGAATCCGGCTACGATTACATACTTGGAGCAAATGGAAACGGATCGATCATGTACGCCAATGATAGCGAAGATGTAACCGATGAATTGATAACCTATTTAAATGAGAAATATGGCAAGTAGGTTTTTCCTAATCAATCTAGTTGCCGGATTATTAATGCTTGTGAGCTCATGCAACTCCACAGAAAAGGCTAATGAGCCTCTCACGGCCAACCATTGCAAAATTCAGGAATTGGGGGCGTATAAATACTCTGTTTGTTTATCGGCTGCGGAGCCAGATGATCCTATAGATCAAAATTCCGAGATACTTCAATTCGTAGTGAAAATTTCCAGAATAGGTTCTAAAAATAATCCCATTTACGAAAATGGGGAAAAAATGGTCTCAACCCTTTCTGAGTACTATTCCTTTGGTGTTTCAAAAGATGTACTGCTAACAGATGGAGAGAGCTCAGTTGAGCCAGTGTTACTAAATCTCATAAGAAATTACAATGCTTCTCCTTATGTGGAGCTGCTTCTAACATTTGATCCAAAAGACCTTCCAAATGGTGCCGAGACCCTGCTGATTAATGATAGGATGCTGGGAGGAACACTGGTAAAATTTCCCATAAAACTTAAAGCTTGACATGAAAACCTTTAGAAAGAGCAAAAGATTTAAACTGTTGGCTTGCTTCATAGCAGTAAATCTGGTTGTAGAAATTGTTTCCCCTACAGTTGCTTATGCACTCACTGCTGGACCCTCTCAGCCAGAATCCAGTGCATTTGAACCAGCAGGAACCACTCAAATGGTGGATATGTTTTCTGGAGACTTTACATACAACATACCGTTGTTTGAGTTGCCCGGGCCGGATGGTGGATACCCATTCAATCTATCCTATCAGTCTGGGATAACAATGGAGCAGGAAGCAACATGGGTGGGCTTGGGATGGAATATAAATCCAGGAGCAATCAATCGTCAGGTAAGAGGTTTGCCAGATGAGTTTAAGGGGGATCAAGTAAAAGTGAATCAAGACGTCAAGGCTTTAACAACTTTTGGGACAAGTGTAGGGATTTCGGTTGAAATTTTTGGTGGAGATCTTTCAAAGGCAGTTAATCTTAACACTTCAATATATTACAACAATTACAGAGGTATTGGATATGGTGCAGGTGCAAGTTTCTCAATGGGTTCAGAAGCTAGAGATGGAGTTCAGTCAAGTATAGGAATTTCCTTTGATTCACAGAATGGGATTGGTGGAAATGTTTCTTTGGGTTATGAAATGACCACAGCCAGCCTTGGGTTTAACTCTGAAAGTGGATTAAGTGGGAGTTTGAACTATTCAATATATAGAGAAGAGGAAACTCGTGAGAACGGTATATTAGTTGACTCTTGGGAAGGAACTAGAGGTATAGGAGCAAGTCTTCTTGGTTCTGCAACATATGCCTATTCGCCTCAAGTTGGAATGGAGTACCAGACCATTCCCTTAAGTATTAGCTTCAAAATTGGAGGAGGAGCTGGTGCATATCCAAACATGTCTTTTGGAGGATTTTACAACATTCAAAAACTTAAAGAAACAAGCTATTCTCGGGGAGCTTTTGGGTATTTTAACCTGGAAGACGAAGGTAAAGGTGAAAATTCCCTGTTAGATTTTAACCGGGAAAAACAAACTCTAATACATGAAAAAACCCCTAACCTTCCAATACCAAGTTTGACTGCCGATTACTATAATATTTCCGGGCAGGGTACTGGAGGTATGTTCAGGGCTTGGAGATCAGACTATGGCAGTGTGTTTGATCCAGTGGCAGTTTCAAATACAAATGGCGGATCCATTGGAGTTGATTTAGGTATGCCTCATTGGGGAATAGCAGGTACTTATACCCAAGGAAAAGCTAAAAGTGGACCCTGGACTGAGGACAATGACATGTTCGATTATCACAAGTTTGAAAGTCCGAAATCAGGATCGTATGAGCCTGCTTATTTTAAGGTTTACGGAGAAAAGACAGCTACTAGAAAAGAACGTTTTTCAGAAATTGGGGGAAATGGTGCTGTAAGAGTTGAAATAGAAAGTTTAGGAGGAAGTGGAAAGTACAAGGCAAAAAAGGCATATAAAAATGTCAATAATGATAGCATCCCTCTAATTCCTGCAAAGGCTAAAACCGATGAAACCGGATTTGTTTTTTCCGGTGAAAGATTTATTAGAGGGCAAAATATTCAACAAATCACCAATGAATGGTTGCTTGACGAGAATGGCGATGAACTATTACCTGAGTACAACTTTCAGTATTACAACTCAGTAAGCAATCAGTTTTCTAAGAGTGAATATAAAGATGAACGGGCTACCCATGAATCCCATCATTTTGCGGGGATGACGGTGGTTAACAAAGGAGGTAGTCGTTATGTATATGGACTACCAGCTATGAATAAGAAAAAAGTGGAAGCACTTTTTTCTGTGGTGGAGAATACTGCGGATTGTCATGTGACGACCCCTTTAGATGTAAAAGACAACAAGCCTTTTTATCAAAGAAGTGGTACGGATGAGTTTTTTCAGCACACTGAAACGCCTGAATTTGCGCACTCTTATCTGCTCACTAGCATTTTAGGACCAGATTATGTGGATATTAACGATAACGGCCCGGACGAGGCGGACTACGGATACTGGGTGAAATTTACCTATACCAAGGCCCATGACAATTATCAATGGAGGAGCCCATATACAGATGCTGGCCTTGATTTGGGTGTAATAAGTAAGTTCAGTGATAACAAAGGTTTTTACAACTACGGAGAGAAAGAGATTTGGTACTTGGCTACGGCTGAAACCAAAAGCCATGTAGCAGTCTTTAATCTGGACCAAAATGGGAGAACAGATGCTTTGAGTGCTGCGGGCGAGCTTGCAAAAGGAACGGCAAAAGGCACCGATAAACTATATAGTTTAGCATCAATTACACTATACACTCGTGCAGCCTATGATGATGCCGTGGAAGTAAGTTCTTTCACTGGAATAACCGCTCTTCAAACTATCGAGTTTGAATACAACAACTCCTTGTGCGATGAAATAGATAATGGAACAACGGGAAAACTTACTTTAGAAAAGGTTGGTTTTTACTTCCAAAACAATAAAAGAGGGCTTTTAAATAAATACCATTTTACCTATAGCAGTAGTAATCCGAAATATTCAGAACATACATACGATCGCTGGGGAGGCTTCAAAGACAATGGTAATAAGTGTCAGAACCTCCAACTGCCCTATGTTTCGCAGTTTGATATTTCCAGTGATCAGGATTCTGTAGCTAAGTACAGCCATAAAACTACCATGGCTAATTCAGCCCAGGCATGGCATTTAACCGAAATTGTCACCCCAACTAAGAGTAAAATAAATATAGATTATGAGTCTGATGATTATTCCTACGTTCAACACCGAGAGGCAAATCAGATGTTTCAAATAGATGGGTTACATAGTAAAGACCAGTTTATCTATGATATAAGCGCTTCTCCAAGTGCTGATGATACCGAAGTGTATATTAAACTGGAGCATCCCATACCCACAAGTACACCTGATGCCAAACAGTATTTCTACGATCATTATTTGAGAGGGTTGGAAAGGAAAAGAGGAGAGGATGATACCTACGTTCAGTTATACTTTAAGAATTATACCAATTTAAGGGACAAGGTCTGGGAGTATGTTTCTGGCTACGTGGACATGGTTCCAGGAGGTTATAATGTTGATGCGAGCAGAGTTAAAGCCCTTGACATAGAGGGTGATGGCGTGAAGACATTGGTTGATTGCTATACTCATGCATATGTAAAATTGGAAGAGTATCATGATTCACGCAGTGGAAGAGATTATCATCCAATGGCAGCCTTAGCCTGGCAGAAAATGCGAAGTGACCACCCTGAATTACTTACTACACCAGGTAATATTGAAAAACCAGGAACATCAGCTGGTGATAAAGCTCAACAAGTTTTAAGTCTGATTAATTTAATTCCTCAAGTTACCAAGCTCTTTAAAGGCTATCTCAAGCATTGTTTTGACAAGGATTGGAGTAGAAAAATTGATTTATCCAGATCTGTGATCCGCCTTTGTTCGCCAGACCAAACTAAACTAGGTGGTGGCATACGAGTAAAACAAATCAGTATTTCAGATGAATTTGATGAAGATGGTGCTGCCGATACCTACGGACAAGTTTATGACTATACTACAATCAATGAGTTTGGAGAGGTTATCAGCAGCGGGGTTGCCTCGTACGAACCAATGCTCGGAGGAGACGAGAATGCCTTAAAGTATGCCAAGACATTTACAGACAAGCAAAGCTTTAAGAGTGATAACCAGCTCTATTTTGAGTATCCTATAAACGAATCCTACTACCCCGGACCCTCGGTTGGTTATAGCAAGGTTACCGTGAGATCATTGGCCACAAATAAGGTTCTAAATGAGGAGCTTAGTAACGAAGTGGCTACAACGGGAACTGTGGTTCATGAGTTCTACACAGCTAAAGATTTTCCAACAATTGCATCGGAAACAGGAATTGCAAAAGTTCCCTATCACCTTTGGATTCCAATACCTCTTATTGGGATGATAACCAATGACAAACTCACAGCTACCCAGGGCTATTCTGTGGAGTTAAATGACATGCATGGCAAACCTAAAGCAATTCATTACTACCCGACTTCAGAAGATTTAAGCTCTAACAAGGCAGAAGCGGTAAGTTCGGTTAAATACAACTATCGCAGTGAGGATATTACTTACCAGGACAAGTCGATAAAACACTTAAAGAATGATGTTTTCACTTGTACAGGAGATGTTATTGATTCTTATCTGGGGGTCGAATATGAATTTTTTGTAGATCATTTACAAAGCAAGAGTTACAATATAACAGGCGGACTGGACTTTAATGTGGAAATTCCAGCTTTTCCATTATTTCTCCTTTGGCCAGGCTATTCTGAAAGTAAAACCCAATTGAAAACAATTGTGGTAAATAAAATCATCCATAGGGCAGGTATCCTTGAAGAAACCATTGCCTCAGATGGTCGGTCCACTGTGACCTCTACTAACCTTGGGTTTGATGCTATTACAGGAGAGCCTTTTCTTACGAAAACGGAGAATAGGTTTGGGGATGATATATATCAAATAAAGGCTGGTGCCAATGGCCTTTACATCGCTGTGCCTTCTAATGGAAGTAACTACCTGGGTGAACCAATGAATAATTTGGTGCCTACCAGAGCTTCGTATAGTCATTTTGGAACTCTAACAACTGACGTGACGGTTGAGAAGCTTGACACCACACGTGTTGGGGAGGTTACTGGTGGCTGTGCCCTAAGCAATGGTTGCTGGCACGATGATGAAAAATTCGGGTCATTTATTAAGGCTCAATTTGGCAACTACTATGTTCCGACAAATGGAATTAACAACTATTCCGGCTTTACGCCAGGCGCAGTTTTGGTGTTTAAGGATAATGCTGGAAACTTATATAAAGGTACTGCCCTTCAAATAACAAGAGGCAAGCATGAGGTTGCTGAGGCTTTATATTCAAAAGATCCAATACCGGTAAGTCAAAACCTTACAATGTTTGTCATTAAGCCAGGTGAGAAAAACCTAATTGATAATGTTCTATTTCAAGCAACCTCAAAGGGTGAGCCTATAACCACAGGGTTAAGCGAGCCTATTCTATATCGTGATGGCACCAGTGGTAATATTGAGCCTTATCAAAACATTTTACAGATGAGTCCCATCACGCTATTAAGACATTCCAAAGAAATAAAAGATGTCGTTAGCCCTAACCCCTATGCCTCAGGCGAGCGAGGGATAATTCTTCCGTACAAAACATATAGTTATAGAGCTGAAAGGGAGCAGTCTAACCCGCTGCAATTAGAAAACGATGGAATATATAAGGACTCATTAAATGGGAATTTCGTTTACTACCCAATCAATGACAACCTATTACTTGGGACAAATGAAGGGACAATTGCAAAACACCCATGGTGGCAGCTCAACGAGCACTTCACCCAATATGATAACTTCGGGCACCAGGTGGAGTCGAGAAATGCGCTTAATGTTTATTCTTCTGCCAGCTATGGCCATTTGGGTACTTCCATGGTTTGGCGGGCTGTAAACGCTCCCAAAAGCCAAGTTTACAGTATTGATTTCGAAGATGCGGATTTCAAGTTATACACCATTGGCAGTTCCCCAGTTACACCATTTGCTGATGGGCATACCGGGAAGAAATGTCTTAAGCAGACCTCAAATAATGAGTATAAGCTGAGTATAGTTCCTCAAGACGGCAAGAAGTATTTTTTAAGTACTTGGGTCAAGGCTAATGAGGAAACTTTTGACTATTCCTTAAGCGTCAATCCCAACACCCGCGGTATCAAGGTTAAATTCTACAATGCTGACTATACCACGACTAGGGGCGAAAGTGCCTTGCTAAAGCCAGTAGGGCCAATCATTGAAGGCTGGCAAAAAATAGAAGGGACATTTGAAGTTTCATCCACAACCGCAGATACTGTTCAGGCTCTGAGTGTTGAAATTTTACCCGGGATTACCACGGTGGGCGAGACATCGGCTTATTCAGAAATGATGTTGGATGACTTGCGTATCATGCCTTATAATGCAAATATGATGACCTATGTATATGATCCAGCTACCTACCGACTTAGGGCCATATTGGATGAAAACAACTATGCCAGTCTTTATTACTATGACGAGGATGGCAAGCTGTTTCTTGTGAAAAAGGAAACTGAGAAAGGCATCTACACCTTACAGGAAACCAGATCTTACCAAGACTAAAAATTATGAAGATTAAAACTTTTGTGTTTACTCTGCTGATAGTTTTTCAGGGAGTTGACAGCATGGCTCAAAAACCATTTAAGGATAAGTATAAAACCTTTTACGATTTAGTTTCGAGTCAGTCGTCTTATGCAATGGATGCCTCAGTGTCCATTTTTAAGCAAAATCGTAAAACTATGGATATGGAGTTTTCCGTGAGAAAAAAGGAGAATGACTTTTTTATGGCTATGGGTGAAACGGAAAGAATCTACAATAATGACATGGTAATTACCATGAACCGAGGGATGAAGTCCATCATTTTAGGTGAGCGGGATAAAAATGAATCAAGCCTTTTCACCTCCACAGAGTATTTCGTTTTGTTGGATAGTATTTCGGATTTGGGAAACATAAAGCTCATCGAGTCAACCGGCTCCATTTCCAAATATGAAATTAAAATAGAAAAGCATGTCTATAAGTCAATTGAGCTGACATTTCAGGGAGACCTATTAACAAAAATGACGGTGTACTATTCCGACACTAAGGCGCCATATGATAGAGCAGAACTGAACATGAATTTTTCTTTCAAGGAGAAAATGGATGGTGAATACTTCTCAATTAATCGATATGCCTTTAAAGGTTCTAATGGCTACCAGCTGCGTCCAGAATATAAAGATTTCGAACTAAGCCTAAACTAATTATGAAACTAGCCCGGTTTTTCCTCGTAACATTATTACTCACCTTTTTCTCCATTAATTTATATAGCCGGGACAAAGGTTATAGTGCCTACATTTCGAGAGCTGAGATTACAGTAGGTTCAAAACTTGCACTATCAGATGGGCTGTTATCCGGTATTGATAATGTGCTATTGAGGGAACTAGTGGTTGATTTAAAATATAGTAGGAATACTCAAAGTGATTTGGAAACATCTGCGCTTTGGGAATATGAATTAGGTATAAAGGTTTACCCTGCTGATAATCCAGGAAATTTCAGTACGCATACACTTATTATCAAATACGGAGCAGATGGGGAATATGTCTATAACTCCGTTGCTGTTATTAGAGGTATATCAGAAGATCATCAAGTGGCTGAAGTCACCTCCATTGATGCCCGGTACAGTACAAATGGCGGAAGTTCTTATACCGATCTTTCGGGAACATCCGCATCAACTAATATAAACCTGCCAAAGGATGTTTATTTGGTTTTTAGAATGCAAACTGAGCATTATTCATATCTAGACCCAACTATTCCCGGGGCTATATACTATGATGTAACAACTCAGGAAATTAGGTGGAGGGCCATTGAAGAAGCCGAGGAGTACGATGTGGAGTGGGTTTACATTGACTCAGCAGATTTGGGTTACACCACATTTACCACTAACAATGCGGATCCCTTTGAATATAAAGAACCAAGTAGAGTTAGGACTTCAGCAACCAATTTCTTTCTACCATTAATTTATCCCAGAGGAAAATTATTTTTTAGAATGCGTCCGGTGGGGCGATTTATTGATGATGGCGTAGATGGTAATTACACCCATATTAAAACGGGAGCCTGGGGTTACAAAAAGTATGGTGCAAGCGGTGATGAGGCCCTTTATGTGATAACCACAGGATTTGAAAAAGACAAAATATGGCAGTATCAGGTCAGCTATGCGGAAAACGGCAAGAACAAAAGACTGGTGTCCTATTATGATAAAACATTAAGGAACAGACAATCTGCATCGAGCATTAACTCTGAAGATGTGACGCTAGTGGCAGAAACAAAATACGATTATGAAGGACGTGCTGCCCTGTCCATACTTCCAGCACCTGTTCCTGGTTTTGATCTGGGTTACAAAACCAATTTTAATGTTGGTAACTCCAGCCTGGACTCCTATGAAAAGGAATTTTTTGATAAAAATACCCCCGAGGCCATGTTTTCACCAACCTCGGGCGAATATGGAGCAGCGCAATATTACTCTGCAAATAATGGGTTTAGCACTGATCCTTTCAGAAATCTTATTCCAACATCGACTTTTCCTTTTACCCAAACCGAGTTTTTAGATGATAATACGGGTAGGGTAAAGAGTGCTTCAGGGGTAGGTAAGGATCACATTATTTCATCCGGTCATGATACTAAATACCTGTATGGCACCACAACTTCCTCACAGCTTCAGAGGCTATTTGGCAGTAATGTTGGGAAAGCACATCATTACAAAACTACAACTGTGCTGGATGCGAACCGTCAGGGCTCAATTAATTATATGGACGAAACAGGCAGAACCATTGCCACGGCCCTTGTCGGTGATGCTCCCAACAACCTTAATGGTATAGCCCCATCCAGTGAATCTATTACAGTGGATTTAACCGAGAACAATAACTACGATCAAGGGACCGGTGAGATCAATGTCACTTATCGTATTTCAAATATCGAAACTACAGAATATGAATTTGAATACGAGTTTAGTGCGGCCCACTTCCCACAGGGTATAAAAGACCCGTCAAGTTCAAACACGGAAAACATTTGCGTTGAATGCGATTATAAACTGGAAATCACCCTAATGAAACCTAATGGTGACTGGGCTCAAATGGAAAAGGGTTCTCCGGCAAGTAATGTCACAAAGATTGAGGAAATATATAGCGGTAAAGACTTATCCTGTGGTACAGCCGGAAATACAGCGATGCCCGTGATAAACTTTTCAGCCAACCTGAGCATGGTTGGTGATTATATACTCTCAAAGAAGTTGACAGTGGTAATCAATGAGGACAGCATCGATGCAAGAACAGAGTCCACTATGACTACCCTCGGAATCGATCTGAATAGCATGATTGCTACGCATATTGCGGCAGTAGACACTACGCTGTGTGATGTAACATGTGAAGATCATTGCCTTACAAGGGTATTGCACGCAAATCCCACCTGGACCCTTAGTACACATGAAACTCAAATTTTAGCCGCTGTTGCAGCATGTGTGGATGATTGGTGTATGGGCATTGTAGACAGCTCAATAAGCTATACAAATGGTGCTGGCCAGGGTACACAGTGTATGGCCATTTATGATCAAATGATTGTTCAGGTAAGCCCTGGCGGTTGGTATTATGAATCTAATAATAGTTCTTCCACCGGACGGGTATCTGATTTTTGGCAAGAAATGGATACCAAGCAGGGAAATGACGAATTCTTGCTAAGTGACGGGGTTACCGTTGCCAGTACCTCTGAAATTAGAGATCCATCTTTATGGAACTCGGATTGGGCGGAGATAGCTGTGGAATTACACAGAGAATATTGTCATTATGAGTTGTGTATGGATTTTCAGGACTCAAAGGCTTATGATGTAATGATGGGCATCCAAAAAGGTTGGACAGCTGCGGGAGATTACAATGACCCTTTAAATACGCCTGAAAAAGATCCGATATTAAGTGTAAATGTGACTCTGAGCAATAGCATAACATTTTATGGAACAACTTATTCAGGTACCGTAAGCATGGGTACTATGATTACCCAAGCGTTTAACAACTTTAATGGTACGGAGGATTTGGATGACTTTGTGGATGATCCTTCTAGCGGATTATATAGTCCCGCTGTACCTTATAATGACGCCAACAAGTATGCAGCCTTTGTTCCGTTGTATGGTGGAATTAAATCAGATTTAATAAGGTTGATTAAAGAAGCTAATGGTTGCCATTGTTATGATGATGATAATGCCATTACCAAATGCCAACCCGATTTAAAAGACCCAACTGTTAGAGATCAGATTGTACAGGATGGAAATAACTTTTGGTCAGGAGGTTGTGAGGAACTTTGCACCATGAACGTATATGCATGGATGGAAAAACTCAATTCTAAATCCGCAGGAGCTTTATATGCCTCTTCAGCCGATAGTACCTATGCCTATGATGCCCTATATGACTTTTGTTTGAATAACCCTCAGGGTTGTGGATTAGGGAACCCCCTGGGCCTGATCACTTCGGGTATATACAACTCCACTGGTTTTAACACGGTTAAGGCGGTTTTCGATAGTCTTAACATTGAGATGGATACCATTTTGGCCGGTGGTGTCATCACCCCTTGTGATTCAATAATACTAAGTTATCGAGCTCACCCTGATTTACAATATTTGATTGACTTCTTAAATAATGCCTACTTACCCTATGTTGACACATTGAGCGGTCCATCATGGACTGCATTTGAGGTAGATTCCTCAGAATATTCTAATTTAATAGATCGTGGCATTTGGAGAGCTTTTAGTTCATTAAGTAGTGGTTCACAATCAAAATTCATTCCTTTTAATGGTGACGATTGCCAACTCTATTTGGTAGTTGATAGTTCTGATTATAAGAATCTGCTGAACCCTTCCCTGGTAAATCAATTCTATTTGCCCTATTATTCAGCCACCACTCCCTTTAGCACCACATTGGTCCAGGCAGATTTTTACAATGATTGGCTTGGAATAAGTGCTATATACTTTTTGAACTTACGAATGAAAGTTCTTTATAACGGGGAAATGGTCGATGCCTATCTTTATTCGTCAAACCCCTCAGGAAGTGCACCATTCTGCTTCTCGCCCTTACTAATAGAAGACACCATTTGCTTATCCCAAATTGATTCGGGTGCCATTGCCACTACCCCTCCATTTGATTTCAGCCAGCGGAAAGTAGATTGTATTGACTTCTTAAAAAAACAGGCTACATACAATGCTACCCAACAATACCAAAACTACCGCGACAGTATTCGTGATCAGATTTTAGAAGGTTATCGAATAAAGTGTATGAACGGTGCCAGTGAGAAATTCTCTTGTAGCTATGAGCTAAAGGAATACCATTATACCCTATATTATTACGATCTGGCGGGGAACTTGGTACAAACCGTTCCGCCTGAAGGAGTTGATGTGGTGCCTTCTACCGCATTTGATTCTAACGGTAAATGGGATGGCACCACCGAACCCAAGCATCGTTTAACCACACATTATGCCTACAACAGTTATAACCAGTTAATATGGCAGGTAACGCCTGATGGTGGAGGAACTGATTTTTACTATAATAGCCTGGGGCAACTTCGTTTTTCTCAAAATCAAAAACAAAAGGCACTTAATGATTTTTCATTCACCAAATATGATGAGCAAGGCCGAATAACAGAAGTTGGAGAAACTCATGAAACTACTCTTGGGGATATTGTTGCCAATATTAATGATGACGCTTACCCTACAAAAGGCTGGCAAATTACCCGCACTTTTTATGATGATATTGCCTTTGTAGATGCCAGTGCCGAGTTTGATCAGGGAGAGCAACAGAACCTTCGGTCTCGTGTGGTAAGTACAATTGCCATTGAGGGTACAAGTGCCAATAACACATTACCAGCAGATGAGGATAAGCGCACTGCAACACACTACAGTTATGATCCACATGGTAATGTAAAGGAGATACTTCAGGAAAGTTCAATCTCTGAGTACATAGCACCTTTAAAAAATATAGTACAGTATCAGTATGACCTAATTAGCGGTAACGTGCTTGAAGTAAACTACCAGCCGGGTAAGGTTGATGAGTTTAACCACCGTTATGCCTACGATGGTGATAACCGCTTACTTACAGCCGAAACCAGCCAGGATGGCTACATATGGGATATGGATGCCCGCTATCACTATTACCTGCATGGGCCATTAGCTCGTGTGGAAGTGGGGCAGGATCATGTACAATCCAGCGATTACGCCTATACCATACATGGCTGGCTTAAATCCATAAATGCCGCAACAGGTAGGGCCGACCTTGACCCGGGCTTGGATGGTTGGAACACTGGTTCAGCAAATCTCAATAAATATGACGCCAGAGATGTTTTTGGTATTGGTATTGGTTATTATGATTATCCAGGCCAGGCAAATTATAATGACTATTCAGGCATTGGTAATAATACTCACCTTATGGGTACACTTCCTATTGACATGTTTCCATACGGGTATGCGAGCGCAAAAAAATATCATCTATTTAATGGAAATATTGGCCACCTTACCTACTCACTGCCAGAAACAGGGTTGGAACAATGGATGCCAACCATCATTAAAGGGTTTAATTATGACCAGTTGAACCGTATCAATAGTATGAAAACCTTAATAGATGCATCTTACTCTTACAAAGCTGCTAACGGTTTTGGGGGACAAAGTTTTGGATCAGAATACGAAACCGAATACACCTATGATGCCAATGGAAACATCCTTAGCTTAAAGAGAAACGGCCATAGTGGTGCAAACCTTAATATGGATGATATGACCTATGGATATGCCACTGATGGTAACGGGGATATTGTAAACAACCGCCTGAGGCAAGTACAGGACATTCCGTCCTACTCAGGAAATTATTCAACAGATATTGATTGGTATGCCAGTTTTACCCAAGGCACGGCCACTACCTCTGACAACTATCAATATGACCTCATTGGAAACCTGGTGAAAGACCAAAGTGAGGAGATTGACAATATAGAATGGAACGTGCAAGGAAAGGTTTGGAAAATAACCCGAAGCTCAGGTAGCACCCGAAGCGATCTTGAATTTATCTACGGCCCCGATGGAAACAGGGTAGCCAAAATAGAAAAGAAAAAGAATGGTAGCGGAGGTTTACTTACGGCTAAAGACTGGATTATAACGCGCTATGTACGCGATGCATCCGGTAATGTGATGTCGCATTACAAGCAAACGTTCGAAAAAATAGTGGGTGAAGGAAATAGGTATTCTACTACAATTTCGCAAGCCGAAATACCTATATTTGGCAGCAGCCGATTAGGTATGAAAACAGGAACTTCCTCACAAACCGCATATTTTACAGCCGTGTCAGGTACCGGAGGTTGGTCCGAATCTTTAGAGCAAAGCACTGCCCCTATTAACTTTGCGGATGGTCTTCAAATGCTACCATCCAACGGAAATCCCATTAGTATTACACCTTCAACTACTACCCAGGTAACTCTTAGGGCCGTTGGTGAAACAGTGCGCCTGGGGGTAGGTGGTTACTCCGTAGTTTCGGGTACCTTAACCTCTGTGGGTGAGTACCAGGATCTGGCCCCGGGTGATGAAGCTGTGATTAGTGTAACCGATGTCGTAAATCTCACTTTTGATGGTGTGCTTATCCTCAACGGAGATAATAACCTGGACATTTCATCCCTGGGCTACCTTGCTCCCCAGTTACTATCTCCCTATGAGGCCAACCTTTACCTGGAAAGAAAACTGGAAAACAAAAACTATGAGTTTACAGATCATTTAGGAAATGTATTGGCTACCATAACCGATAAAAAGATCGGGAAAGAAAAAACCATTATTACAACCGTGGTAAACGAAGATTACTCAGACTCGGGTAATGATTGGGTGCCTATAGCAAAAAGTATCATTGAGTATGATAGCCCGCATATTTATGTAAGAAGTGAAGAAGAGGAGTCACGGGTTAAAAAGATTTACAGTTTGGATACGGATCAGAACTGTACTCAAAAAATTTGTATTGATGTAGCTGTGCCCGATGAGAATGAAATTAAACTTACATTTATCATTCAAAACAGCAGCGAAACCCAATTATATAGCTACACCTTGGAAGTAGGATCAACTAACTGTTTTACAGGTCTTTCATTACCTGATGATTTTATTCTGGTAATTGAAGCCAGCGCTGTGGGAGATTACACCATAGACAACGTGGTGATTGAAGACCATTGCTTAGGCCTTGATTATTACTTGGCTGATGTTACCAGTGCACAGGATTACTACCCCTTCGGCTCCATCATGCCCGGAAGGAAGTTCCATCCTGCTGAGGGCATGTACCGATATGGCTTTAATGGGAAAGAGCAGGACGGAGAAGTTAATAACAGTGAGGGTACCCAATACGATTATGGATTTAGGATTTATAACCCAAGGATTGGGAAGTTTTTAAGTATTGATCCATTAACTAGTTCTTTCCCTATGTTGTCGTCATACCAATTTGCAGCAAACATACCAACAAGATTTATTGACCTTGATGGATTAGAGACTTATGATATTATGCTAAACGCAGATCATACTAGAGCTGTGATCAAAAAAGTAAGTAATAGCAATGATAGTCAGGGAAATAGAATATTTTATATTAAAAAACCAGGAGTCCAAAAGTATAGAGAATTTAACCCTGGCAGTGTTAAACTAAGCGGTAAACTTGCAGGGCAGAGTATAGTTGAACATATTGATCAAATGGAGTCTGGAACAGGATCTTATCCAATGAAAGGTGGTTTTAGTGCTGGAAATACAAGGGAAATCCGCCCACCTGAAACTCCGAAGTTACCAGCGCCAGCAGAAAAAAGTGAATTCGTAGAAGATAAGCCAGCTAACCCATTAAAGATCGGAGAAAAACCTGTTACCCCAAGTGAAATTTCTGTTCCTAGGAAATACATGCAAAATTTTAATCCTGAGGAGCGTTATCTAGACGTAGGGCTAGAAAAGTTTATTTCTGATGAAGTTTTAAAGACAATAAATGAAGCTGACGATATCAAATCAGTTACGATTAATGTATCAATAGCTATTCCGATGGAGACTTATGCAACTAATAGCGGGGGAGAAAATCTTAGGACTGTAATCAATGTTCAAGAAATAAAATATATTATTAAAAAGTTGGTTGAAAGTGGCCTCAAAAATGAGGTGGATATTCAAGTCACACCTCAGAGTAAAGAAAATATAGAAACTTATCCTGCTAGCAGTACTCCGGAGGATTCTGGAGCTGGTAGTGTTGAATTTCAAATAACTAAAAAAGAGTAGATGTTTCAAAGATTGTTTTTTTACGTAATCTTAATTCTTATGATTACTTCATGTAGTGAGTTTCGATATCTGAAACCCAGTGGTGAACCACAAACTGTAACTAGACACTATGACCCATTTTTAGTATCATATGTTATTTATCCCGAGGATGGTAGAGGTGTCATTGATGGTCCATATATTAAGATAAATTCAACTTCTTGCGAAATAATAGAAACTGGTCGAAAGGCTAGTATAAATGTTCAAAATTTATCTGGAAGGAATTTTGTTCGAGACGTCAAAGCAGGTGAATGGTATTATTATTCAAATAATAAAATAGACTCAATAATAAGGTACAATAACATTATTGGGTTAGAACACGATCTGGACACCTTGTTTATCGATGGTGAAATTGCTGTTATCGACTCTTTGATTACTGTTGTTTATGAAAGAGAAGTTATTTTTAAAAAGTGATGTTTTGAAGGGTAATGTTTACTAGGTGGCTTTTGTGGTTTTGACAAAATTAACATGCTGAAAATCAGAATTAAAAATTCTTAAACTCATAGTATATCTATACTAACTCAATTTCCAAATCGCCTTAATAAGCGTATTTAGAAGGCATTTTGAAACCTCGTGTTCTTTAAGTGACATGGTAAGAGTTTGCCACGCTCATTCTGTAAATGCCAAAATCCACCAAAGTGTCCAAACAGTATAATTGGCCTTTCATTCTATTTGCTACAAAAAAAGGATGGAGTGTCAATATTGCAGTAGTCTATGCCACAAAAAAGGAAAACGAAATGGGATACAAGTATTTAGATGTACCTATTGTCGAAAAAGTCAACGTGAGTCTTATTTGAGACGTAATTATTCCACCCAAGCCAAAGAGTTAGTTACCCTACTTACTATTGAAGGTATGGGCATAAGCTCCATTTCGCGCATCTTAAATATACCCCAATGGTAGCAAGATTCCCTTGGCAAAGTCCTTATGTTGCATTTGACAATAAACCGATTATTTTAACTGATCCTAAAGGGTTAGCTGCAAGCGGACCCAAAGGAACAGCCCCAGATGAGGAAGATTCAGGTTCGCAATCGTCTAGTGGAGGAATAAAGTCTAATAATGGAAGTAAGGTTGAAAATCCAAGCCCAGATGCGGCCCCAGGAAGGAAGCCTATTACTAATGATAAACCAGGCACGGGCTATTCTACCTCTGATGGTAAAATGATGAAGTATAACCAAAATGGTGTTGCAGAGGAAGCTTTCTTTGCCAAGAATATGGATGTATCTCAAGCAGCACAAAATTCGATCATGAAACACGAAGGAATTGGGGATCGTGAGAAAAACATCTATGATGATAATGGTAATTGTATCCTGGCTTGTCCGTATGATGACATGTCTGATTACGCTACTATCGGATATGGACATTTAATAGAAAAGGCTCCATACGATCATTTGAAATACTCAGAATGGGATAATGGAATAATCGTAGAAGAGGCGTTGGAATTATTTATGAAGGATTTAGAATCGAGAGCAGCTAGTACAATAAGAATACAGATTAATATTCCTCTATTACAGCAAGAATTTGATGCTTTAGTTATTGCCAAATATAATGGTGGTTATGGATCCACTCTAAGAAATACTGTTAACATGGGAGAGGGAAACCCAACGGTTATTTACAAGGCTTTTCTCTTACGTTCTAATTCAGGAGGTAGGAGAAGAAATGGTTTGGTTGCTAGAAGAGCCTCTGAAGCTGCTATTTTTCTAAATAATGACTTCCACCCATATCCAAATTCACAATTCAAGAATGTTAGACAATACTACCAATATTGGAATAGTTGGCTCTTAAATAATTAGTACAGGATTTTATGAGAAATTTACTTTTTAATATATTAATAGGTATAGTAATGCCATTTTCATATTATGGTCAGGTAACAAATGATACTATTTTCAATTTTAATTCACAAAGTAGTGGATGGTTTACTCCCCGCTGCCGCGCGAATCCTTTCGCGTGGCTTATTGGAAAGTTATTCCTGCACTATATAAGTCGTGAATCTAAGGATTGGTGGCAAATCCATAAATTGCCATAATGAGCAGAAACTATAAATTCCATAATCCTGATGGGGCCTATTTTGTGAGCTTTGCGGTGGTGGAGTGGCTGGATGTGTTTACCAGAAATGAGTATAAAGAGATATTGTTGGATAGCCTGAGGTATTGCATGCAGAATAAAGGTATGGAAGTGTTTGCCTGGTGTATTATGAGTAACCATGTGCACTTGGCATTCAGAACGGTAAGTGATAATAAACCTCAGGATGTGTTAGGAGATTTCAAAAGATTTACCAGTCGAAAATTAATTGAAGCCATTACCCAAAACCCTCGGGAAAGTAGAAAAGAATGGCTGTTGGAGCGATTTAGGGTTGCGGGCGAGAAAGCCTCCAATGTAAAGAAATATCAGTTTTGGCGGCATGATAACAAGCCGATAGAGATATGGAGCAACAAGGTAATTTCGGAAAAGATAAGATATATACATAACAATCCTGTGGAAGCTGGTTTGGTGTACCGCGCTGAGGATTACACATATAGTAGTGCGTCAGATTATGCCGGAATACCGGGTTTGTTAGAAGGTGTTATAATTGTGGGTATATAATGAGAGGCCACGCGAGGGGACTCGCGCGGTAGCTAAGGAGGCTGATAAAGAAAAGCCTCAATGCCTTCTGGCGAAGTCCTTTGCCTTTTTGATTTCCAAGGTGACTTCAAGCAGGCTCGGTCTAAATCGGGATTACTCCCTTCGGTCGTGATCCCTTGGTTTGGGGAGGCTGATAAAGAAAAGCCTCAATGTCTTCTAGCGAAGCCCTTTGCCTTTTTGATTTCCAAGGTGACTTCAAGCAGGCTCGGTCTAAATCGGGATTACTCCCTTCGGTCGTGATCCCTTGGTTTGGGGAGGCTGATAAAGCAAAGCCTCAATGTCTTCTAGCGAAGCCCTTTGCCTTTTTGATTTCCAGGGTGACTTCAAGCAAGCTCGGTCTAAATCGGGATTACTCCCTTCGGTCGTGATCCCTTGGTTTGGGGAGGCTGATAAAGAAAAGCCTCAATGTCTTCTAGCGAAGCCCTTTGCCTTTTTGATTTCCAAGGTGACTTCAAGCAAGCTTGGTCACCTTGGAAATCAAAAAGGCCTGTATCGCGTAAGCGATACAGGCCTTTTCTTTGCGGAGAGAGAGGGATTCGAACCCTCGGTACGGTCACCCGCACACACGCTTTCCAAGCGTGCTCCTTAAGCCACTCGGACACCTCTCCAGTATTATGCACGCTTTCCAATTGTGCTTCTTTAGTCTCGGCTGAGCCGAGAACACCTCTGTGTTTGTTTTAAGGACGGCAAAACTACAAAAACACCACTAATTACTAAGCTCACCTCTAAGGTTTGTTTCATATGTCTTTTTAAATTCTGTTGAACTTAAATTTTGCGTGAGCATAAACATCATTTTGGTAAGGCCTGCTTCAAAGGTCATATCGCCACCGCTGATAACTCCCATTTCCTTCAAGCCCTTGCTGGCTTCATATTTTCCCTGTATTACGCCTCCTCCACTACATTGAGAAATATTAACAATGTATATACCTGAGTTAATGGCAGACTGGAGTTTGGATAAAAACCATTTATCAGTAGGAGCATTTCCTGAGCCAAATGTGCGTAGAACAATGCCCTTGAGCCCTGGTGCTGAAAGTATGGCATCTACATAGGCTTCATTCATTCCCGGAAAGGCGGTGAGTACACCTACGTTGGTATCCATTTTAGCATGAAGAACAAGCGGTTTGGAGTTGGGTTGCTCGATGGCGTTTTGGTTAAACTTTATATGTACTCCTGCTTCAGCCAGTTTGGGATAGTTAAGTGATTGAAATGCCTCAAAATCCTCGGTGCTGATTTTATGAATACGGTTTCCACGAAAGAGGTCATACTCAAAGTAAACCCCAACCTCAGGAACCATAGCATCACCATTTTCCTTTTTTGATAAAGCTATCTCCAGAGTAGTCAATAAATTTTCGCGGGCATCGCTTCGGGTAATACCAATGGGTAGCTGTGAGCCGGTAAAAATCACGGGTTTACTCAGGTTTTCCAATATAAAGCTTAGAGCTGATGATGAGTACGCCATGGTATCTGATCCATGTAAAATCACAAAGCCATCAAACTTATCATAATCCCTATAGATGCGGGTGGCTAATCTAATCCAGTGATCGGGCTTCATGTCTGAAGAGTCGATGGGGTGATCCAGGCTATCCGTGGTAATATCGCAATCGTAATTGCGCAACTCAGGAATTTGATCCAGCAACTGTTGAAAGTTGAAAGCCTTTAGGCTGCCACTTTCAGGATCTTGCATCATACCAATGGTGCCACCAGTATAAAGCATCAGTATTTTAGAAGTATTGGGCATGTGGCGAAAGTAAGAACTTCAGGTTATCAGTTACGCTCAAATACAGATTTGGCATTGGTAGTGGTAATTTCATCCACTTCCCGAAGGGATACCTTTTTTAACTCCGCAATTTTTTGCGCTACATGTTTTGTGTAGGAGGGTTCATTTCTCTTTCCCCGAAAGGGCGTTGGAGCCAAATAGGGAGCATCCGTTTCCAGCACTAAATGCTTAAGGTCAATTTGCTCAATTACTTTATCCAAACCGGAGTTTTTGAAAGTAACTACTCCGCCAATTCCCAGTTTCATCTTGAGATTGATAGCGCGATGTGCCTGCTCCATATTTCCTGTAAAGCAATGAAAGATGCCGAAGAGTTTCTCATCCTTGTAAGCTTCCAGCACATCAAATACTTCGTCAAAGGCATCGCGGCAGTGGATTACTATAGGTAAACCCATCTCCTTTGCCTTTTCTATCTGTATGCCAAAAGCCTTAAGTTGCTCTTCAATAAAAGTTTTATCCCAATAGAGGTCGATGCCGATTTCGCCCACTGCATAAAACTTTTGGGCAGGGTCTTCCAGTTCTTTAAAAACCGCGGCCAATTGCTCTTTATAATCCTCCTTTACTGAGCCCGGATGCAAGCCCATCATGGGTTTACACATGGGGTTTTCCAGTGCGGTTCTTTTTAAATCGGCTATACTGTCTTTGTCAATATTGGGTAAATAGATTTCAGTAATACCCACGGCTTTCGCCCGATGGAGCATGTCTTCGAAATCCTCTTTAAAGTCTTTGAGGTATATGTGGGAGTGTGTATCGATCATTTTTTTAAATCAACTATTTTAATCTTATTCTCTTCATTTTGGCTTGATCCAAAACGAAGCAAACCCGCCTGACCGGACGGGCAGGAAAGTCAAGGCTTCTTAGAAATTTTTGAAAAGCTACAGCTCACTTGCCCTTCAAAGCCCCAGCCGGTACGCTCCGCTTCACTTCGGCACTTCTCCAGGGGCAAGCTTCACTTCGTTTTTAGCGAAATTTCTAAGAGGCCGGTCATCTATACAAGAATGATTTTCGAATGTATAGAAATTGTTAGAATCTATCTGGATTCTTCGATTAAGTACTACGAGTATAATTCAGTTAATCCAAAAAATGAATCAATGGAAAGGTTTTCTTTCCTCTTTCTTAAACTGCTCATTCCTCAGCAACAACCTGTCTTCAGTAGCGTGAAACGAGAATTGATATTTACTAATGGTTTCAAAAAACTGGCGGGAGGTGCCTTGTTTGTAATGATCGTGCAGTTCAATTACAAGCACCCTTACTTTAGGTAGCCAATCTTGGTAGTTTTTGGTAAAGAGTTCTTTTTCGGCTCCTTCAATATCAATTTTTAAAATGTCAATATAGGGCAGGTCATAAGCTTTCATTAAATGAGATATGCTGATTGCCATGGTTTTGCCAATGCCCCCAAGTTTATCCTCACCCACGGTAAAAGCCCAGGAGCCTTTGCCTTTGTCAAAAATGTTGAGTTCGGTATCTTCAAACCACAGGGCAGCATTTATGGGGGTTACGTTTTTATAAAGGCCGGTATTCTTTTTAAGCATTTGAAAATTATCCGGCTCAGGCTCAATGGCTATAATGCGTGCTCCGGGATAACGATTGGCAAAATACACGCTGGCCAGTCCAATATTAGCTCCTGCATCAATAATAATGGAGGGGTCGCAACCCGGCTCAAAGTCGTACTCCATCGTAATGAAAACCTGTTCAAAAGCAGGAACATCACTGGTGTTCCTACGCAAGTGGATATGGTGTTTTACGCCAGGAACCCGCAAGTATGGTCTTCTGCCCACTTGTAAAAACAATCGTAGGCCATGGAGTAATCCATAGTGTTTTATCAGCCAATAAATTTTAAGATAGCGCCCCATGACGAGAGAGTAGTTTAGGGGCCAATATTACGGAAAACAAAAAAACCGTCAAGCCCTTTACAGACTTGACGGTTTTCAATATATAATTTGACTTGATGCTTAAATCTCCAAGGCCTTTTTAACCACATCATCTCCACCCATCAAAAGCTCTTGTGGGTTTTCGAGTGCTTCTTTTACAGCTACAAGGAAACCAACAGACTCACGTCCGTCAATCACACGGTGGTCATAGCTAAGGGCTACATACATGATGGGGCGAATAGCAATTTGGCCATCAATGGCTACGGGGCGTTCTACAATATTGTGCATTCCTAAAATGGCGCTTTGTGGAGGGTTGATGATAGGTGTGGATAGCATAGATCCAAACACACCACCATTGGTAATAGTGAAGGTTCCACCAGTCATTTCATCCACAGAGATTTTACCATCACGAACTTTTACCGCAAGGCGCTTGATTTCTTTTTCCACTCCGGCAAAGCTTAGGTTTTCGGCATTGCGCACTACAGGCACCATAAGTCCTTTAGGTCCGCTTACAGCAATGCTGATGTCCTGGTAATCAAAGCTAATAAGGTCGTCACCGTCTATCATGCTGTTTACCTGTGGAAACTCCTGAAGAGCACGTACCACAGCTTTGGTAAAGAATGACATAAAGCCAAGGCTTACACCGTGCTTCTCTTTAAAGGCTTCCTTGTATTGAGCGCGCAAATCGAAAATAGGCTTCATATCCACTTCGTTGAAAGTGGTGAGCATGGCGGTTTCATTTTTTACAGAAACCAGGCGTTTTGCCAGTTTTCTGCGTAAGCTGCTCATGCGTTTTTTCTCTGTTCCACGGGCAGCACCAGTAGGAGTTCCCATGCTAGCTTCGGCCTTTTCGGCATCCTCTTTAGTGATGCGGCCATCGCGGCCAGTGCCAGATACGTTTTTAGGGTCCACACCTTTTTCGTCCATAATTTTACGGGCGGCAGGAGATGGAGATCCACTGGCGTAGCTTTTCTCTTTGGCAGGCTCTGCTTTTGGTTCTTCCTTTGGTTTTTCCTCAGCTTTTGCTGCTGGCTTTTCCTCTTTTTTACCGGAGTCGCCACCTGCAGGTTTAGCAGCGCTAGTGTCAATAGTGCCAATTACCTGACCTATTTCCACACTTTCGCCTTCGCCTACTTTTATAGAAATAATACCGGCCTCTTCGGCAGGCATAGCCAGGGTGGCCTTGTCAGAGTCAAGCTCTACAACCTCCTGATCTTTTTCTACGTAGTCACCGTCTTCTACCATCCATCCTGCAATTTCTACTTCGGATACTGATTCGCCCGGTGAGGGTACTTTAATATCTACTACGCTCATCTTGGTTTTACTTTATGCGTTTAAAATGTCGTTAATCAATTTTTCTTGCCTGGCGGCAAATGCTTTTGAAGATCCCGGAGCTGTGCTGGCACTTGGTGCTGGTGAAACTATGGTGTCTATCTGTACGGGGAAATTCATTTTCACAAAAAATGCAGCTCCCATGTTACGGGGTTCTTCCTGTGCCCAAATCACTTTTTCGGCATTGGGGTAGCTTTCCACCAAATCCTTAATTTGCTTTTCAGCCAAGGGGTAAAGCTGTTCTAGTCTTACAATGGCATACTCCTCGCTGAAGCCTTCATCACGTTTTTTGTCTACATCGTAATATAGCTTTCCGGTAAGGAAAACCACTTTCTTCACTTTATCCTTATGCTCAATTCTTGGGTCATCCAGTAGTTCCAGGAATTTACCTTCTGCCAGTTCTTCCATGGTTGATACCACTTTAGGATGACGCAGTAAACTCTTTGGGGTCATTACCACCAAAGGCTTCCTAAACTCACGCTTCATCTGTCTGCGCATCATGTGGAAGAAGTTTGCGGGAGTGGTAGGGTTGGTTACCTGCATATTGTACTGGGCACACTGCTGTAAAAATCTTTCAAGTCGTGCGCTGGAGTGCTCGGCACCTTGCCCTTCCTGTCCATGAGGAAGCAGAAGCACCATTCCATTTTGCACTTTCCATTTGTCTTCTGCAGCAGATAAAAACTGGTCTACAATTATTTGTGCGCCATTAAAGAAGTCTCCAAACTGAGCTTCCCATATCACTAAGGTTTCGGGTGATGTCATGGCATAGCCATAATCAAAGCCTAGTACGCCATACTCCGACAACAGAGAGTTGTAAATGGCAAATCGGCCTTCACGGCCTTTAATGTTGTTTAACAGGATGTGCGCTTCCTCTGAGTCTTCAACCTTAATAACCGCATGGCGGTGAGAGAAGGTACCCCTTTCGGTGTCTTCCCCGCTTATACGCACATTAAACCCATCGGTAATAATAGAGCCGTAGGCCAGTAATTCGGCCATACCCCAGTCCAGTGAATTTTTTTCATTCACCATTTCCCAGCGCTGAGCCAGCAGGCGTTTTATTTTATTGAAAAACTTTTTTCCCTCTGGTAAGGTAGTGATGGTTTTTGCAATCTCGCGTAGCTTTTCCTTATCAAAGGAAGTATCGATAGAGCTTTGAAAATCGTCAGGGCGAGAGGTTCTGTAGCCTTTCCACTCATCTTCCATAAACTGGGTGATGGTGTTTTTTTCAATTTTTTTAGACTCATCAAACTTCATTTCCAGCATTTCGCGGAAATCTTTTTCGAGTTTATTAAGAAAGGTAACGTCAATTACGCCTTCACTTTCGAGCTTGGCGGAATATATTTCGCGAAGATTTTTGTGCTTTGCGATAGCCTTGTAAAGAAGAGGTTGCGTAAAGCGAGGCTCATCACCCTCATTGTGGCCATATTTGCGATAGCACAGCAGGTCAATAAATATATCTGCATTATAGCGCTGGCGATATTCCATGGCAAATTGCATGGCATGCACGGCAGCCTCTACATCGTCACCATTTACATGGAGAACAGGGGCGAGAATAACCTTTGCAATATCAGTACAGTATGTACTGGAGCGGGCATCAAGGTAGTTTGTGGTAAAACCCACCTGATTGTTTATTACAATATGAACGGTTCCACCTGTGCGATAGCCGTTTAGTTTTTCCATTTGGATTACCTCATACACTATGCCCTGTGCAGCAATGGCGGCATCACCATGTATGAGGATGGGCATCACTTTACTTTCATCCTGGCCGTGATCCATATTTATTTTGGCACGGGCAATTCCTCCCACTACGGCATCAACAGCCTCAAGGTGAGAAGGGTTTGGTGAAATGTTCAGTTTTATTTTAGTGCCGTCTTCCAGTTCACGTTCGGCAGAGTAGCCAAGGTGATATTTTACATCGCCATCAAATTCATCTTCCGTAAAGGCCTTACCTTCAAATTCGCTGAAAATGTCGCGCTGTGTTTTTCCAAAAATATTGGATAGTACGTTGAGGCGGCCACGGTGAGCCATGCCTACCACAAATTCCCTTACACCTAGTTCTGCGGCTTTTTTAATGCCAATATCCATAGCAGGGATTAAAGACTCAGCACCTTCAATGGAAAAGCGCTTTTGCCCAACAAACTTTGTGTTGAGGAAATTTTCAAAAGCCAGGGCTTCATTGAGTTTTGCAAGAATCTGCTTCTTCTCATCCGAGCTGAAGTTGGGCTGATTTTTATTGTAGGTGAGTTTTTCCTTGATCCACTGTATCCTTTCGGGGGTGCGGATATACATATATTCAACCCCAATGCTTTGGCAGTATGCCTTTTGAAGGTGGTCGATAATATTGCGGAGGCTATCAGATTTTTCGCTGCCAATTTCCTTTGCCGCCTGAAAAGGCAGGTCAAGGTCAGCTTCCGTTAGTCCGTAGTTTTCAATATCGAGAGTTGGGCTGTACTTTCTGCGGGTACGTACCGGGTTGGTTTCGGTAAAGAGATGTCCTCGCGAGCGATAGTCTTCAATAAGCTGAAGCACTTTAAACTCCTTGCGGATTTCTTCTACAATTTCGGCATGACTAAAGGCATCGTTTAGGGCAGAGGCATTGAGGCCTTGCCCTTCTGCCGTAAAGGCGGGTTCACCATCTTCTTCATAGCTTTCCATGGCAAAATCATAGCCCTGAAAAAAGGCTCGCCAACTGGGTTCAACAGAATCCGGGCTCTTTAAATACTTTTGGTAAAGGTCATCTAAGAAAGTAGAGTGCACTCCTCCGAGGAAGGAAAATCTATCCATGATATTTTGATCAGTAGAATAAAATTGACGACAAAATTAATACTTTATTCACACCTTGAGTATTATCCCACAGTTAGGTTCGAAAATTGTACTAATGGTTTGATAACTTTGTCATTTAATTGGCGTTATGATAAGCATGAAGAGATATTCAGTTTTACTTATCCTGCTATTTGTGGGTACTATAAATATTTCGGCCCAGGTACAGGATCGCTTTAAAACCAAAAAGCAGAATGATACCGAGCAAAACAATGAAGAGGAAGGCAGGGCCGAAGCCTCAACGGATCGAAAGGCAAATTCATCTCAACCGAAAATAAAGCCGAATGAGGACTTTTGGGACAAGGTGGTGATAGGGGGCAACGCCAGTTTGAGCTTTGGTAGCTATACCTTTATTTATCTGGCTCCATCCGTAGGCTATAAGTTTACAGATCAACTGGTGGCTGGGCCAGGGTTTATCTATCAATACGCCAAAGTTTCGGCTTATAATTACAATGGAGCCAAAGTGGCGGAATATAGCAGCACGGTATATGGCCCCAAAGCCTTTCTGACTTACATAGTGAACGAACAGTTTTATGGTGGGTTTCAGTTTGAATATCTGAATCATAAAACTCCATACATAGTATCTCCAGGGGTTTCAGAATTACATTATGTATGGACACCGGTATTGTTTTTAGAGGCGGGTTTTACAAGCTCCATAGGCGGTAAGGGCTATGCGCAAATTGGTTTGCGGTACAATGTGTTACATGGACCTGATTCACCTTACGGCTCGCCTTTGTTTCCGGTTATTGGTATTTTCTTTTAGGCAGTATCTCCCGTGGTTTTTTCAGGCTCCAACACTCTTATCGGGAATCCTTTGCCCTTGTAATGTTTCAGTTCTACAATATCTGCCGGCAGGCCTACACCAGAGCTTACCAAATCTTTTAGTACCTGAGAGATTACGATGCTCCTAAGCTCTGCCGTTCCCTGTTTGTAGTCAAAGGTTTCTACCCAAAATTTTACATCCAGATTGATTGTGCTGGTCGCTAATTCTTTTATAATTACCAAAGATTCTTTGCCTGGACCGCTGAGCACCTTATCTACTTTAGTAAGTGATTTAGAAATAACAGCTATGGCCTCATCTACATTGTCTTCATAGTCTATCCCCACCGTAAACTCCAGCCTTATTAGTCCATCCTTGGTATAGTTTATCAGCTCCTCCTTTACAATGGTGTTGTTGGGGATGTAAACGTCTTTGCCGTCAAAGGTTTTTATTTGGGTAGTTCGCAGGTTAAGGCTAATTACTTTTCCCATCATTCCGCCAATTTCTATGGTATCGCCAATTCCAAAGGGGCGATTAAAGGCCAAAATTACCCCAGCCATAAAGTTGGCCCCTATATCCTGAAAAGCAAAACCTATAACTATGGCGCCCACACCTGCACCTGCCATGAGGCCTGCCGCAATGCCGGTAAGGCCCATTACATGAAAAGCCAGCATTATTCCCAGCGTGATTAATAAAACCTTGAATATCCTTGATAGGAAGTTGCTTAGCAGAGGGTCTTCCATACGCTTCATAAGCCTCCGTTGAAAAACGGAGGTTAGCCAACGCGAAGTCATAAAGGCCAAAATGAGGATGATAAGCCCTAGTATGAGCTGTGGAACATGGCCTAAAAAGGTGTTCCAGTAGTTTGATATGCTTTCTTCAATTTTGTGGATGGCGTCCATAACAAAGATTTGGTTTCTATGAATGACATAATTTCCAATGGTTTTGTTTTGGAGTGAGGACGGAGGGGTTTACTTTCCCGAATACTGCCTTCTGAAAATCACCTTTTGGGCTACTCGTTCCAAAATGGCTTGTGTGAGTGATTCCACAGGAGTGAAGCTTTCCATACACTGCATGGCTCTTGATTCTGAAAGATCAACGCGGTATAGGAAGTCCGAAAGTTTATTGGTTTCCACGGCATACGAAATAACAGCTAATGCCTCTTTAAAGAAGTCTTCTGTATCGGTATTTTCAAAAGTGTGTTGAAGATCCTTTTCCAGCTGAGCTATAAAGGCTTCTTTGAGGGAAGCCGAGAATTTCTCAACGCCAAAAACGGTATCCCAGCTTATCAGATGTCGCGCTTGATCAGCCATTTGGCAAAGTTGGCTAATTCATTTTTTATTTCAGCCTTTCCATTGGATTCATCCAGATGTTTCAGGGCTTCTTCATAAAAGGCCTCCATTTGAGCAACGGCATAGTCTTTAGATCCAATCTCAGTGAAAAGAGAACGAACGGCTCTTACCTTTTCGTCATCAGATGAATGTTGTGTTCTGAGCTTTTCCAATTGTTCAGCTGAGGCATTTTCCTTAGCGTGAATCATCAGAATGGTTTTCTTATCGTTGAGGATATCGCCACCGGGTGTTTTGCCAAACTTTTCAGGATTGCCAAAAGCATCCAATATGTCATCCTGTATTTGAAATGCTATGCCAATGTTTACTCCAAATTTGTAAAGCTTATCAGCTTCCTTGATGGGAGCGCCAGCCACCAGGGCACCCACTTTAAGTGCGCAGCCTAAAAGCACCGAGGTTTTTAACCGTATCATTTCGATATAATCTTCCTGATTTACGGTTTGCTGTTTTTCAAAGTTGAGGTCGCACTGCTGGCCCTCACAAACTTCCATTGCAGTGGCGGAGAAGGATTTCATCACCTGAGGGAGAATCTTGGGGTCTACGGCAGCAATATACTGGTAGGCCTTTACCAACATGGCATCACCACTAAGCAGGGCAATATCGTGGTTCCACTTTTCATGCACGGTTTTCTTTCCGCGCCTCAGTGGGGCCTTGTCTAAAATATCATCGTGAATAAGGGAGAAATTGTGAAAAATCTCAATGCCTAAAGCGGGCATAATGGCTTCGCTAAGCTCACCGCCATACAAATCGCAGGCAGCCAATACCATTGCCGGTCTTAATCTCTTTCCGCCAAGGGAAAGGATATAGGAAATAGGGGCGTAAAGTTCAGCGGGCTCTGAATCGAAGTCCTGGCGGGCCAGGGTGTTTTCAATAAGGCGGGTATAGGATTCTATTTTTTGCATAGGGTAATTAGGTCAATGTTTTTGTGAATTGTAGCGTCAATCCTTATGGAAACCCTTGATGTTTATTTTCTTTTGTTCATTTTTGGCTTAGTTACTCACCCCCACTTTTATTTTAGATGGAGTTCGTGAGCTCGTCCTTTGTCCTCGGTTGACCCAAAAAGAACCAAAAAGGTCAAGGTTACTTAAAAATTTCTTAAAAGCTACAGCTCACCTGCTCTTCGAAGCCCCAGCCGTTTCGCTTTGCTCCACTTCGGCACTTCTCAGGAGCAAGTTTCACCTTGCTTTTTATGAAATTTTTAAAAGGCCGGGCTGTAGGAGTGCATCAGGCGTAACACCCCTTGGGGCTTGGGATTTATCCCTCCAATAACTGCATTAAGTATTTGCCATATCCGCTCTTGATAAGAGGCTGGGCAATAGCTTCCAGCTCTGCGGCAGTAATAAAGCCTTGCTGATAGGCAATCTCTTCAATACAGCCAATTTTAAGGCCTTGTCTTTCTTCAATTACCTGCACAAACTGCCCCGCCTGCATAAGGCTGTGGAAAGTACCTGTATCGAGCCAGGCGGTGCCTCTGTCCAAGATACCAACTTTAAGGGTACCGCGCTTTAAATATTCTTTGTTTACATCGGTAATTTCATACTCACCACGTGGCGAGGGCTTCAGGTTTTTGGCAATCTCCACCACATCATTATCATAAAAATAAAGACCGGGCACTGCAAATCGGGATTTTGGGTTTTCGGGCTTTTCCTCAATGGAAAGTGCCTTCAGGTTTTTGTCAAAATCAACCACGCCATAGCGATGCGGATCGCTTACCTGATAAGCAAACACAATACCGCCCTTAGGATCTTTACTGCTCTTTAGCAGCTCTTCCATTTCGGTGCCGTAAAAAATATTGTCTCCCAACACAAGGGCAGCGCTGTCATTGCCAATAAACTCTTCACCCAACACAAAGGCCTGTGCAAGCCCGTTGGGTTCATGCTGGATGGTGTATTGAAAGTTGCACCCAATACGACTACCATCGCCCAAAAGCTTTTGGAAAAGAGGCATATCATGCGGGGTGGAAATAATCAGGATATCCTTAATACCGGCTTGCATCAATGTGCTAAGCGGATAGTAAATCATGGGCTTATCGTAGATAGGCATCAACTGCTTACTCACCGCAAGGGTAAGAGGGTGCAGGCGGGTACCGGATCCACCGGCAAGTATTATTCCTTTCATAGGTCTTTGTTTAGATTTTCATTGACTTCTGATTCGTCCTCGTCCTCATCAGTAAATTCATCCTCATTTTCTTCGTCAGCCGCGTAAATACTAATAATGGGTTTGTTAAAACCGGTATTGCTACCTTTTCGGGCAACCGACATTAACAGAGTAGGCAAGAGAATAAGGTTGCTCAGCATAGCGATGACCAAGGTAACGGAAACTAATATTCCGAGCGAAACGATACCTCCAAAACTTGAGGATACGAATGTGATAAAGCCGAAGAAAAGTACAATGGAGGTGTAGAACATACTTACTCCGGTTTCTTTTATGGAGGTAATAACGGCCTGGGCGATGTTCCAGCCATTGGCCCGCAGCTCCTGCCTGTATTTGGCCAAAAAGTGAATGGTATCATCTACCGAAATACCAAAGGCAATAGAGAATACTAAAATTGTAGATGGCTTAAGAGGAATATTGAAATACCCCATAATACCAGCCGTAATCAGCAAAGGAAACAAGTTGGGTATTAGCGAAACCACCACCATTTTAAATGAGCGGAAAAGTAGCGTCATTATAATCGCAATAACGCAAACCGCCAATATCAAACTCACAATAAGGTTTTTGATGAGGTAGGTGGTGCCCTTTACAAACACCATGGATGCACCTGTGATGGTAATTCCGTATCGCTCAGGATCAAACACCTCGTACACTCGCTCCTCCACCTCGTCATGAAGCTTGCGGATTTCGCTGGTAGGTAAATCCTTGGCCTGTACACTTATTCGAACCCTTTGCCCGGTGCTGTCTACCATGGCATTAAGCAAATCCAGACCACCCTTGGATTCGGGTATGGAAGACAAAATGAAATTAGACTCCTGGTTTGTAGGTACTGAATAAAATGAGGAATCACCGCGGTAGTAGGCTTGTTTGGCAAACTTCACCCCATCGGCCAAACTCATGGATCGCGATAATTCGGGAATTTCCTTCAGTCGGTCCTGAAGCTCACTCAATCTCTTTATTACTGAAAGTTTTTGAGCACCACGTTCGCGTTTGGTATCGATAATAATTTCCAAAGGCACCGCGCCACCAAAATTGGCTTCTAAAAATTTTAAGTCTTTCAGCAGAGGGTCACTTTCCTTAAATTCTTCAGTAAGATTACCCGTGGTTTTTATCAGGGTGGCTCCGTAAAATGCCACACAGCTCAATATAGCGGCTGTGATATAAACCTGTACCCTATAGTGGTTTACCAAATAGGTGAGTCCGCTAATGAAGCCACTTAGCCATTGTTTTTCGAGGTGGCTGTAGTGGCGCTTTTTGGGCTTTCGCCCGAAGCTATAAACTACAGGTATTACTATTATGCTGATAACAAACACCATCATAATGTTGATGGAGGCTACAATTCCAAACTCACGGAGGATCACGCTATCAGTAAAAATGAAGGCGGCAAAACCCAGGGCTGTAGTGGTATTGGTAAGAAGTGTGGCAGCGCCAATTTTTCGGATTACACGTTGTACAGCCAGTATCTTGTTTTTATGCCCTTTGTATTCTGCGTGATATTTATTGATGAGGAAGATACAGTTGGGCACACCAATCACAATAATAAGTGAGGGGATAAGGGCACTGAGCATGGAAATTTGAAAACCAAAAGAGGCTATAAGCCCAAAGGACCAGCACACGCCCAGAATTACCACCAGCATACTGATTAATGTAGCTCTGATACTGCGTAAAAACAGAAACATGATGAGCGTGGTAACTCCCAGTGAGAGGGCAATATTTATAAAAAGCTCCTGACTGATTTTCTTTGTATTGGCCATCCTTATATAAGGAAGTCCGCTGGCATGAACTATGTAGCCCGATTCCGCTTCAAAATCGGCTACTACCTTTTTTACGGTTTCTATAATGCGGATGATGCTCTTATTGTACAGATTGTCGTTACTTATCTGCACCAGCATAAGGGGAGATTTTCCATCCTTGCTGTAAAGCAATCCTTTATAAAATGGGAGTGAGCGGTACAGCCGCCCAAGACTATCGGCATTGGAGGCGTTAAAGTCATCATTAAAGGAAACTACCTCCAGTTTGCCTGTACTATCATTCCGCACAAGGTTGTAGGCACTTATTGGGGAAAGGATGTTGTCTACACCTTGTATGGTGTCGAGATTTTCCTCCAGTTTTTTCCAAAGGCGGTAATCTTCGGGGTTAAAAACGTCAATGTTTTCTGCGGCAAGCACTACCTGATTGCCTACCTGATTAAAGGTTTCCCTGAAATTATCGTAATCTATTTGTGTGGAGTCAGTAAGGGGGAGCAACCGTGAAAACTGGTAGCTCATCTGGATTTTCTGGCCCTGAAAGACCATAAATGCCGTGGCAAGAAGCAGAATGGTCACCATGGCCATCCGGTTTCTTAGAATAATACGTGCGATTGTTGTAAACATATAACCCTGCTTCTGGCCGTTTTACCGGGGCGCAAAATAACGACATTTGGGCTAATTGGTTGGCCTTGTGGTCAAAAATTGATTTTGATGGGTTTACGTTATTGAGGTTAAAAGGTCACCCCCCCCTCAAGGGGGGATAGCTACACGGAGTGTAAAAAGCTGCATCTGCAGTTATATAATTACATAATTACAGTTGGGAGTGCACACTGACCAAATCCCCCCTGGAGGGGGGCTGGGGGGTGAAAGCTTAAAGTGACCAGAAAAACTTGAAGTCGCAATTTGCGACCTCGATTGGTGTGGAGTTCTAAAAACTATACTTACTCGTAATCTTCAGCGCAAAGTTTTCCTGAAAGGTGGGTAAAGTGTAAGGCCCCATCCGGTAATAAAAACCTAAACCAAGAGATAATAGGTTTTCTGAGTAAAGCTTGTTGAGCTCCAAACCCGCTTCGTAATAGCCTTTGTCAGGAGCTTTGGCGTTAAGGCCATAGTGTTTCTCGGGGCTGCGGAGGGTTCCCCAAAGAGCACGGGCCACAAGTTCTATATGCGGGGCAAATTCTTCTCTTCTAAATAGTAGTGATTTAAAATCCTGACGAAACATAATGTGCCCATAGATATCCGATAGAAACTCATTAAAGCGCATGGTTTCAAAACTGTTGCGATCGGCCAGCGTTGCAGAGCGTTTCCAAAAATCATTGGTAACAATGCCATTTGCGGTACCAACGTATAGTTTAGAGTAGGGCACATCCTGTAGAACGGCACCACCTTGTACCTGAAAGGAGCTTTCGCCCAGGCGGAGTGTTTTCTTTCTATGCTCCAGGCGGAGGTCTATTTTGTCATAATCAAATTCGGAGTCAAAAGCCCCGGCAATGCCTCGGGTATATTGAAGATATACGATGGGATAACCAATATCAAAGGCCAATTTGCCAAAATCCGGACCTTCCACATATTTCTCTTTGGGGGAGTAGCGCAAACCTGTAATTACCTCAAAATAGGTAAAGCCATTTTCAAGGATAGTCCCGTTTTCATTGTCAGCATCATAAAAGTAATCGCCCACGGTATAGCGGTTTTCGCGTTGGGCTTTTATATTGAGATGGGTTTTTGGTGTAGGGTCAAAGGTTACTGAGGTAAAATAACGAGAGGTTTCATCCCATTGTGGAATAAACAGTCTGCGATAATTATCGGCAAAAAAACCTTGGGTAGGGCTTTGGATAAAGTCGGTTGCCCCTGTTTCAAAAATGTCAAATTCATACCCCACCTTTAGTTTGAGGTTGGTGTATTTATGGATGGTGGCTTCGGCATCATATCCATATTTCAGCACTTCATCCTTAAATCCATATCCAAAAAAACCTCCTACCTTAAACCATCGCGAAAAGCGGGCATTGGTATGGGCACCAAGTCCCAGGCGGAAACCTTCGTAATCATTAAAGGAAACCAAGCGGTTTAGATCAAGATCAAAAATCCACAGTGGAATTTTCCCCTGAGCAAGAGTTACAAGTATTTGTAAATCTCTGTCTAAATTTTCAGCTTTACTGATGGAGTCGAGCCAGGTGTAGGTTCGGGCTTCCTTTTCAGAAAGGGTATCTACTCGATATTGGGCCAGTATTTTATCGGCATCTACTACGGCCAGTTCGTCTATAGTAACCTGAGCGCGGGAAATATTTTTCCGGGCGATGTCTTCTCCAACCTTCACATCATTGAGGTAAGTGCGCACGTGGGCAACAGGTGTAAACTCATTTATCGACATGGACCCAAAATGGATAACGGCACTCAGTTGGTCGGGAAACCAGATGTGTGGAACGTAAGGTTTATAGCGCTGCTCAATGGAAATGCGGGTACCCTGATTTTCCACAGGTTCGGCAATGGCACTTTGTATGGCCCAGTCTGAAGTGTTGATGTAAACAATACCTTTAAGAGGCTTGAACCCATAGTTGGGTTTTGGCCGGTAAGAAATTATAAATACGGTGTCTTCAGCCGAGTTATAGGTTGTGTCTTCAATTAAAAAGAAATACCGATTGGTGCTGCCTTTGGTAATGGGGTTCAGGAAGTCTTCTCCGGCTATGGTGATGTAATCGTTGTAAAAACTAAAAGACTGCAGCTGCGTAATGAGTAGCGAGAAAAGTGGATTTTTAAAACCTGAAGTGCGCGTGGCCAGTACCGTTTCATTATCCCGTGAAGGGGGAAGGTATTTGCGCTCCGTTACGGTTTCCATCATAAAGAGATGTTGCTGTTGCATAAGTGCTACAATGTCTACTTTACTGCTGTCCGAAGAAGTGTCCTTTTCCGCTTCCATCTCCGCAACAAGGCTATCCATATTTGCTGCCTGCGGCAGAGTGTCCATTGAGTTTGTGGCCGTGTCATTATTTAAGGTAGCGGTAAACTTGCTATAGGTTTTGTAGGTAAAGGAGGGTAGGTTTTCGGGATTGTTTTTTGCCTTGTTTGCCACAGCTTTCCTTATAATTCTGTGGGCGGGGTTTTCACCCGGAAAAATGGTTACCTCCTGAAGTTCGGAGCTTGCCTCAACCATACTTATTTTCAAAAAACCGGTTTGAGCATCTATGGTTGCCGTTTTCTTTTCGTAGCCGATAAATGAAAAATTGAGTTGATGCTGCCCTTGGTTGAGCGTTAGCGAGAAGGAGCCGTCTATGTCCGAGGCGGTGCCAATTCTTTCGTCATTGGCTGTAATGTTTACAAAGGGTAGTGGTTTTTCGGTTTGGCTGTCTATCACCTTTCCTTTTATGGTAAACTGTTGGCAAATAGCGGTGGAGGATACAAACGTAAAGAGCAGAATAAGTAGCGTAGTTTTTTTCATAATGGGCTTTGTTCAGCTAAAAGACACCACAAGTAAACTATATGGTTGCTTTGGGGGTGAAGTTAAGTGGTGTGTGGCGTTTTTCCAATGGCCGGTAAGGGTTTTAAGAGTTATATTTAGTTTACAGGTTTTTCAAATTAAAATATGAAGAGACCTAATGTCTCCCTTGTTGTTTTGCTCCTGCTGCAAAGCACTACATTGCTTTTTGGGGCTTAGTCCCCACAACTGTATTGATGAGGTGCAAGGCTGCTTTTAACTCGGGAAATAACCAGAAACAAGAAGTTTTTGTGGCCTCTTTTTGATGTTGGTTATCTTATACTATTAATGGGATTTTTGTTTGAGCTCATTTTGTTTTTTGTGCCTTCTGTTTTGGCAAAGTCTCTTAGTATAGTGATGCGTAGGTTATGGTTGGGGGTGCTGCGTTGTATAGAGGTATTTCTGGCCTTGGTATTTGCGTGTATACCTGGGGAAGTTTTGGGGACAGTAACCATCAATAGAACTTCGGTAAAACTAAGAGAGAAGATGATGTTTTTTTATAGTGACTGTTTTCAGGCTTTCACCATTTCTCAGTAATGATGCTGTAAGCTTTTTAGATGGTTTGGTGAGTATGAGTTTTTGGCGCTTTATAGCGGCAAGCATGCTTGGTATTACAGCGCTCACCATTTTATTGGCTTGGTTGGGAGAAGATACGGAGCGATTAACTCTGGGTTTCTCAATCCTTGGCGGGATAAGCCTTGTGGCCCTGGGGGTGTATATCTTTTTGGATAAGAGGGAAGGGGGAGTTGTTGTGAAAGATATATAGTTTTCGAGTGTATAATATTTGTTAGAAGGTGAGGCAAATGACAATGGGCTATTCGGATTTTTTTAAATCTTTTTCTGTAAGAAAAGACGTCTGTATTGATTTTTTTATTTACTTTCAAAAACTATTTAAAACCAATTAATTCTAATTTGTGAGATTATGAAAAAAGTTTACCCCCCCCCTGTTTTCTGTATTTCTGCTATTAGTTTTATTTGCTTTTAGCTCCATCGAAGTCGCTGCACAAGCACCCTGTAGCGATCTTGAAATTGAGTTTGTGCAGAAAAACAAGCTCAATTGTAGTGGGACGACAACGTTTAAACTTCAAAATATAGGAGGTGGCCCTCTTCCTGCAAGTGTTGTATTGGATTGGTCAAAAACCAGCGGGTTTTCCTATATAACAATGCTGCCCTATGTTCCGGGGTCAGGCATCGTTGAGTTTGATAGCCCTACTATAGGGAATTATGAAAAATATGGGACATTCACATTAATAGTAGCTATTGGAGGTAGTACCTGCGAAATAGTAGGACACATTGTGGAGTGCTGCGAAGTCTTAACTCCAGATATTATAGCTGTGGATGAGCCTATAAATAACTACACAACCACAGGTAATTTTGACAACGAATTGATATTGATTTTTGGTGATGTAACTTTTAACGCAGGCACCTATGATTTTGATAATTGTGAAATCAGGTTGGGGCCGGATGCTGAGTTGCTGCCTTCATCCAGTACCGATATAACATTTGATAACGGTACCAGTCTTATGCCGTATTGTCCATGCCGTTGGGATCGCATACTATTGACGGGGACTACAACAGAGCTAGCAATGGAGGATGCGTCAATGAGCGGTGCCTTGCGTGGCATAATGGCCACAAACGAGGCGCCCATTGAATTGATTGATTCAGATTTTGATAATAATTTGGTGTCAGTTTATTTGAACAATTTCAGCACAGGTGGCTCATTTAACGGCTCTTACCTAAAAGTAGATGGATGTACTTTTGATGCTACAGTAGCTGCAAATGCCATCTGCTATTCCTCATCTTCAGTAAATATGAGTACTGTTTATCCTACTTCCGCTATTTGTACAAACCCTATAATGGATATCGTGGTAAAAAATTCAGTGGATGTACATGTGGGTCACGAAAACTATGACCCCAATACGTTTGAGAACAACTCTGGTAATGATAAGACTGCTATTGTGCCGGATGCCTCTCAAGTTTATGTGCGCAATAATTTGTTTTATGATGTAACCGCTATATGTTCAGATAATGATTCGAAATTAATCGTAGGTGGTACAATGGCGCAGGGGAATATAATAGAGGATTGCTTAGCCTTTTTTAATGAATCCGCTATGTTTTTTGAAGAAAACTATATGAGTGGTAGTAGCCTAGAGTTTACAGAACCCACATTTGAGAAGGTAGCTACCACGGGTTACGATGCAGGCACACAGTTCAATACCAATAGTTTTTACGAAAGTGACCTACTTATAGATGGAAATGGCAACCCACATGATGCTACCTTGCGTGTATATGATAACACCTTTACATTTACAGAAGTTGAAATGATTGATTACCCCTTAAAAATAAGCGGATTTGCACCAAATCTTAGGAGGATTGTTTTTCACTCCAATGATATGGTGCAAGACAATAATGCCACCTTAGTGAAGGTGGAGGATTGTGGCTATATGGTTTTTGCCAATAACAGCTTTGACAATTTGGTTTACCGTGCCCCATCAAATGCTAATGAGTATAAAGGTGTAAAATGGAAAAACTCTGTTGATGGCGTGGTGAGCAACAATTACTTTAGGAACTTTAATAGAGCGATAGATGTTCATGGAGATAATTCAGGTGTAAATCACGTTGATGGTACCCAGTTTACCTGTAATGAGTTTGTAAACTGCTACCATCCTTTCCACCTTAATGATGTGACCCTCGAAGATCAAGGCGCATCCAATAAGGCTACAGATAATTGTTTTCAATACTATTATACAGGTAGTTATCCTTATGGAGACCAGATCGCTGGTAGTTTGTCTACAGGGACTATTGATTGGTATATGAGAGAGACAACCACCTGCAATAGTGGTTTCCAGCCATTTTCAAGTTGCTATTGTTTAAAAAGTGCGGCTTCTGGTGTTGTTGAAGTTGGAAATGCAACTCCTAATGTATGTGTAACTCCATCTAATAAGTCAGCGGGAGCAACAGTTGAGGTAACTTGGGAAGATCAGAACAAACCTGCAATTGAGGAAAGTGATTTACTAACCATTTTTCCTAATCCCTCAGATGGTAAAGTCCAGGTGCTAATTAATAGTGACACTCTTAACAGTAAAGTTGTCATTTATAATAGTCAAGGACAGGTTATCAAAATCTTAGAGAATCTATCGAATCAATTTGAGTTTGATGTGTCAGGTTGGTCGGCTGGAGTCTATTTTATTAAGGCTCAAACTAAGGTTTCTAGCTTGATAGTTAAATAAAGCTGGCCCCCATGAGATTTTTTTCTTTTCCATTATTATTGGTGACTTTGGTTTTGTGCGTCCAAAATTTGGATGCACAAAACCTTATTCTCAATCATGATTTCACGCTTCTACAGGGTTGTTTAGACCGAAGGTTAAAGTCTCACTTAGTCTTACCACCCTTCTCCGGTAGTTACCAACAATCAAACGAGTTTATCGATCAATTTACTAATTGGTTCTCATCTCCTGAAAAAGGGTATCCTAACGGTTCAAATAGGAAGGCTTTTTCTTATGTTGCACACCATAGAAATTGTACTTATGCACCTGTAGATAGTATAGTAGGAGTTCCTTATGGGTTAAGGAATTGTACACAGCATATGATACATACTTACCTGCGCCTGTTGAAGGAGATGGCTATATTGGCCTTCGATTATTAGATACAATACAAAGTCAAATTTTTTTCGGCTATCAATATGTATGGAACACAGCACCTTGTGGTGCAAAATCTATTCAATATTTACAGTTGGTAGGGCCAGGAAGATTGATGGAACGGTACACTAGAAATTTTATGGAAACCAAACTTCAACAACCGCTCGTTCAGGGTGAGGTCTATACATTAGAATTTCATACCATCCGTAGGGCCAAAAACTTTTACACTACGAGTGATATTGGAGCTTATGTAAGCCAGGATACTTTTAAGTATTCTGATTTTCGGCAGCAAACCATTATTCCGCAAGTTTCGGCAAACGACAGTGTTTACAACGATAAAACCAACTATCAGCAATGGACCCACGTCAAAGGCTCTTTCTTAGCAAAGGGTGGTGAGAAATTTTTGACTTTGGGTAATTTTACTGACTATTCTCTGCAAGGTCAGCCCAAAAAAGTGTTTTATACTCCAATTGATACGATGTACATATCAGTATATAACCTCCGCACCCCAGCCGATTACTTCTTCGATGCCGTTTATCTCTACAAATCCTCTGATTCGGTATTTGCAGTAAACCTACCAGCGGATACCACGCTATGCCCCGGAGATAGCCTTACACTGTATGCCAACCACACCAATACCTTTAAAATACAGGCCAATAAAACTTTCCTCTGGAGCACGGGCAGTACCGATAGCAGCATTACCATTGGCAGCCCCGGCACCTATTGGGTAGAGGTGGCCTACAACAACCGCTGGCGGCAGTATGATACCATAGTGGTGGATTACTACCCAACCTACCAAAGCAACTTGCCCAAAGACACTACCATTTGCGAGGGCAGTGGCATAACGGTACAAGTACCCGTTCAATCTGGCGTAAGCCACCAATGGAGCAATGGCAGTAATACAAATACAACTAGCCTAAGTAGCGAAGGAGTGCACTGGCTTCAAAGCATTACCCCCTGTGGAGCGGTTACAGATACCATTACTATAAGCTACTATCCCAAAGAGGACTTGGGCTTGCCCACCGATACTATACTGTGTCAGGGCAAGTTTGTAGAGCTTGTTGCCAACAACATTATTGGCGCAGATTATCGCTGGAACAATGGTTCTACAACCAACTCTTCCATTTATTATGAGGAGAGCACCGCGACCCTTACGGTAATTACCAAATGCGATACGCTGCAGGCCACTACCGAAATAGAGGAAAATGAGTGCGAGGAGCCTGAGGTGTATATCCCCAATAGTTTTACGCCCAATGGCGATGGGCTAAACGAGTACTTTGAAATAGTAAACCTACCGGCAGACAACAGCCTAAAAGTATTCAACCGCTGGGGCGAAATGATATATGAGGCTGCTCCTTACCGCAATGATTGGGATGGCACCCTGCGTACAGGAGAAAAGGCTTTGGATGGTATTTACATCTTTCAACTCCGCTACCACTGGCGAAACAAAGAAGTGCTGAAGCACGATTGGGTGCATATTATGAGGCCATAGGTAGTTTGCAATAAAAAAGCAGTTTACAAATTGTAAACTGCTTTTTTAGATCGAATAGCTTTGTCAACTGTCAACTGTCAACTGTCAACTGTCAACTGCTAGAGTGTTCCTCTGCTTTCCTGTTCTCTTTCAATAGCTTCAAAAAGGGCCTTAAAGTTTCCTTTTCCAAAGGATTTAGCGCCTTTTCTCTGAATAATTTCAAAAAACAAGGTTGGGCGGTCGCCTACTGGTTTTGTGAAAATCTGTAACAAATAACCTTCATCATCGCGATCAATTAAGATTCCCAGATTTTTGAGTGGCTCAAGATCTTCGTCAATTTCACCAACACGGTCTAATACTGTGTCGTAGTATATCGCAGGAACTTTAAGGAACTCCACTCCGCGCTCGGTCATTTGAGTTACGGTTTCAATAATGTTATCGGTTGCAACGGCAATATGTTGAACGCCTGCACCGTTATAAAAGTCGATATACTCTTCAATCTGAGATTTCTTCTTTCCTTCAGCGGGTTCGTTAATCGGGAATTTTATACGGCCATTTCCGTTGGTCATCACCTTGCTCATAAGTGCGGTGTAATCCGTAGAAATGTCTTTGTCGTCAAAAGAAATCAGTTGAGCAAAGCCCATCACCTTGGCGTAAAATTCTACCCATTTGTTCATTTCATTCCAACCCACATTACCCACCATGTGGTCGATATACTTTAAGCCCACATCACTTGGCTGATAGTCTGGGTTCCAGGCTTTATATCCCGGCAGGAAGATGCCGTTGTAATCACTGCGCTCTACAAATATGTGATTGGTTTCACCATAAGTGCGGATGGCTGATAATACAGCTTTGCCGTTTTCATCTTCAATGGTTTTGGGCTCAAAGGTAGATTCTGCGCCACGGCTGGTGGTTTCCTGCCAGCTCTTGGTAGCGTCATCAACCCAGATAGCCACGTTTTTTACGCCATCGCCATGTTTGTTGATATGCTCGTTTATAGGACCATCCTTGGTTAGTGGAGATGTAAGAACAAGTCTTATTTTGCCTTGTGCCAATACATAAGAAACCTTGTCTTTAGAGCCGGTTTCCAGGCCTGAAAAAGCAAGGGGCTGAAATCCAAAGGCCGTTTTGTAGAAATGAGCAGCCTGCTTGGCGTTACCCACATATAGTTCAACGTAGTCAGTGCCGTTTAGCGGTAGAAAGTCTTCGGCTTCTGCAAATTCTTTTTTTAGCTTCAGAGATGAATTATCGTATGTTGTTTCCATATTATAGAAGGTTTTTGGCAAAGTTATATAATACCATGCTTTTGAATGGTACATCCTCAAAAGTAAGCTAACTGTGGATTGGGTTAGCCGAAAAGTGGGTTGTGATTCGTGGATGAGTAAATTGTTATTTTTAGATTAAAAGTTGAGGTAATTGACTTGCGTGTAGATAATGGGAATAGAAAAAGCAAAATTTTCATCAAAGAACCTTTGTGGGTTAATTATTTGAAAATCAATGAAGTGTAATAGGTATACATTACTTGATGCAAAATTTGTGTAGAGTAGAATTAGCTAAGTCCAATTAAGGCTATTATTTTTACCCCCGCTTAACAGCTCCGAAACACGATTTATGAGATTGAAAGAAGAAAAGGAAAACATTCTTCAAACCGTTGGTAATACGCCAATTATATTTTTACAGAATGTTTCCAGGGAACTGAATACTCGTGTATATGCTAAGGTAGAGGCCTTTAATCCGGGCCATTCAGCTAAAGACCGCATAGCGCTATACGCCATAAACAAAGCCGAAGAAGAAGGGAGACTAAAGCCGGGAGGGACTATTATCGAGTCAACTTCTGGAAATACTGGCCGAAGCCTCGCTATGATTGGTGCTTTGAAAGGATACAAATGCGTATTCTTTGCAACAGACAAAATTTCTTTTGAGAAGCAAACTTTGCTAAAGGCCTTAGGAGCCGAAGTACATGTTTGCCCGGCAAGCGCAAAATCCACTGATCCGGAATCATATTATACCCGCGCCAGGGAATTGCATGAAGCTACTCCCAATTCAATATATGTAAATCAGTATTACAACAATTCAAATATACAGGGGCATTATAGCAGTACAGGACCTGAGATATGGAGGCAAACCGAGGGTAAGATCACTCACTATGTAGCCTGTGTGGGCTCTGGTGGTACCATTTCCGGTACAGCAAAATACCTTAAGGAGCAAAATCCAAATGTTAAGGTTTTTGGTGTGGATGCCCTGGGTTCAGTGCTTACCAAGTATCATACAGACGGCTACCTTGATGAAAACGAGATAAAGTCGTACAAGCTTGATGGTGTTGGGAAAAAGATAATTCCCGGTACTGTGCTATTCGACAAAATTGATAAATTCTTTCAGGTTGATGATGTGAGTGGCCTCAACAGAGCCCGCCAACTGGCAAGAACCGAAGCTATTATTGGTGGTCCATCAGCGGGAGCAGCCGTTGAAGGGCTCTACAGAATGAAGGGTGAATTTGGTCCGGACGATTGTGTAGTGGTCATCCTGTCTGATCACGGAGCCGGTTACCTTAGCACCTTGTACAATGACAAATGGATGACGGACAATGGCTTTATGGAAGATAGCCGGGAAGAATTGTTGGTTGAGAAAATAAACGGACACACACAGAGTCACCTCTAATAAGCCCTTTCGGGAAACATTCGCTTAAGCCCTTACGCGAGGTTTTGAGGAAATTTTTATATTTTAAAACGATGGAAACACAAAAAAAGCCAGTAACAACGGATATTTTTGAGAGAATAAAGACCAATAAAGGTCCTTTAGGCCAATATGCTGAATCAGCAGAAGGCTACTACATTTTCCCAAAACTAGAGGGTAGAATTTCCAACAGAATGACCTTTCACGGAAAGGAAGTGATTTGCTGGAGTATAAATAACTATCTGGGTTTGGCTGAGCACCCGGAAGTACGCAAAGCAGATGCGCTTGCTGCTGAGCAATGGGGGCTTGCTTATCCAATGGGCTCAAGAATGATGTCTGGTAATACAGATCTGCATGATCGCCTTGAGTCTGAACTTGCCGAGTTTGTAGGCAAGGAGAAAGCCGTATTGGTAAACTTCGGTTACCAGGGTATTATGTCTGCCATCGATGCTATTTTAGATAGAAACGATGTAGTAGTATATGACTCTGAAAGCCACGCCTGTATTGTAGATGGTGTAAGAATGCACTTGGGTAAGCGCCTGGTGTATGCCCACAACGATATGGACAGTTTGGAGAAAAACCTTCAGAGAGCCACTAAAATGGTGGAAGGTACCAGCGGTGGTGTATTAGTAATTACCGAAGGTGTTTTTGGTATGCGAGGAGATCAGGGCTTGCTAAAGGAAATAGTGGAGCTTAAGAAAAACTATAACTTCCGCCTCATGGTGGATGATGCTCACGGATTTGGAACTCAGGGTAAAACCGGAGCCGGTACAGGTGAGGAGCAAGGAGTTCAGGATGACATAGATATTTATTTTGCCACATTTGCCAAATCCATGGCCAGCATAGGCGCTTTCCTTGCCGGTGATAAAGACATTGTACAGTTCCTTCAATATAACATGCGCTCACAAATCTTTGCGAAGTCGTTGCCTATGCCATTAGTGGTTGGTAATCTTAAGCGTTTGGAGCTACTGAAAACAAAGCCGGAATTAAAGGAGAAACTGTGGTTCAACTCACTATTGCTTCAAAACAGTCTTAAAAAGGCTGGTTTTGACATAGGTGTTACCAATACCTGTGTTACTCCTGTTTACATGAAGGGATCAGTAGAAGAAGCCACTCAGATGGTGATGGATCTTAGAGAGAACTTCGGAATATTTTGTTCTATAGTGGTGTATCCCGTAATCCCAAAAGGTATGATCTTGTTGAGACTTATACCAACTGCGGTTCATACTGAGGATGATATTGAGCAAACCATAGAGGCCTTTAAAAATGTTGGTGAGAAATTATCAGCAGGATATTACAAGGAAGTGATGGTAAACCCGGCTAAGCAGTAGGGTAGATCAATACCATATTTTAAAGTTTAAGCAGTCGTGTCTTTATTTAGATGCGACTGCTTTTTTTATACGTTTATAAAATTCCAAAAATTTGTGCTCATAATCCGTATTCATGGATCTTTTGGCTGATGTACCTCTTCGTTTTCTCCGAATTTTTAGTTTGATGAAGTAAACAAAATTGCGTCCTTTGGCATTACCAAATAAATAAAATAACTATGATTAAGAGAGTTTTTATACTTGCCGTAGTGGCCAGCATGGTAGTGGCCTGTGGGAGCCCTGCTAACACCGATGAAAGGGAAGAAGTAATAGATCTTAGCTCGGAAGACGAAGGAGTTGTTACAGAGCCGGAAAATGATGCCCCTGAGGTTTATCAAAAGGGAGGCCTCACAATCTCACCTTTTACTGATTCGGAAAAGTTTCCGGAGGCCAGGCTGGTATTGAATACACCGGTAGAAGGCATGAAGCAGGATGGAAAAATGGTAAGCTTTGATTTTGGTGTGGAAGGCTATCAATTAGGAATACAAAGCCCGGAGGCAGGTGCCAATGGATTGGCTAATTCCGCCAAGGGACAGCATATTCACCTCATTATAGACAATGATCCTTACAGCGCCCATTACGAGCCAAAATTTGAAAAGGAATTTGAGCCAGGTCATCATGTGGCTATCGCTTTTCTGTCAAGAAGCTTCCACGAAAGTGTGAAAAACCCGGATGCTTTTAAGGTATTTCAGTTTACCATCGGCCAAAAGGCAAAAGATGTAAAGCCTTTGGATTTAAACAAGCCAATGTTGTTTTACAGCCGCCCAAAAGGGGAGTATGCCGGGGCTGATGCTCAAAAGGTACTTTTTGACTTTTATCCTGTAAATGCTGAGCTAAAGGCAGATGGATACTCGGTAATAGCTTCTATCAATGATAGCCTTCAGTTTGAATTTGACAAATGGCAACCTTATGTAATTGAAGGTTTGCCAATGGGAGAAAATACCATCAATATTAAATTGGTAGATGCCCAGGGCAACGCTGTTGACACCAAAATGAACAACGTTACCCGTAAATTTACTCTTAAACCTTAGTAGGATTATACGTCATAAAAAAGCCGCATCTGATATTCAGGTGCGGCTTTTACGTTTTATGTCATTTGTTTGGTTTTTACTCCAACCAGCTTTTCCAGTACTCGCCATCATCAATGTCTAAAGCGGCCTGGGTAAGTTTAAGTGGTTTAAAGGTATCCACCATCACGGCAAGTTCTTCCGTTACCTTTTGGCCAATACTTCTTTCCATAGCACCTGGGTGCGGCCCATGAGGGATTCCACCGGGGTGCAGACTGATATAGCCTTTCTCCACATGGTTACGGCTCATAAAGTCGCCATCAACATAATATAGCACTTCATCGCTATCAATATTACTGTGGTTGTAGGGTGCAGGCACAGCTTCGGGGTGGTAATCATACAAGCGTGGACAGAAGGAACAAACTACATAGCCTGCCGCTTCAAAAGTTTGGTGTACGGGTGGTGGTTGGTGTACACGCCCTGTAATCGGTTCAAAATCTTTGATGTTAAATGCATACGGAAAGTTGTATCCGTCCCATCCTACCACGTCAAAAGGGTGTGTGGCGTACACCAGCTGGTGAAGCATTCCCTGCTTTTTAATCTTTATCAGGAATTCGCCTTTTTCATCATGGGTTTCCAGATCACTTGGTCTGCGGATATCGCGTTCACAAAAAGGAGAATGCTCTAACAACTGCCCAAAATAATTACGGTAGCGCTTGGGCGCGTATATGGGGGAAAAGGAATCTAAAATGAAAAGGCGGTTGTCCTCGGTATCAAACTCAATCTGGTAAATCATACCACGTGGGATAACCAGATAATCACCATACCCAAATTTAATGTTACCCAAAAAGGTGCGCAGTGTGCCTGAACCTTTGTGTACAAATATCATTTCATCGGCATCCGCATTTTTATAAAAGTAGGCAGACATTGATTTACGAGGAGCAGCCAATGAAACGTGCACATCGTTGTTTACCAAAACCGCAGTTCGGGATTCGAGAAAGTCGTCTTTGGGTTTTACATTAAAGCCTTTGAGCATGCGGCTGGTAATGGTTTTGTCGATAGCAACTTTGGGCGAAACATCTATGGCCTCGCCTATTGCTTTTACCTGAGTGGGGCGATGTACGTGATAAAGCAGAGAAGACATTCCGTCAAAACCAACAGTTCCAAATAGCTGCTCATAGTAGTAGCCTCCATCCGGTTTTTTAAAAGTTGTATGTCGCTTATGCGGAATTTTTCCTAGAGTGTGATAAAAGGGCATGCTAGCTAATCTTAAAAGTGAAGGTTCAAATTTAGGGATTCTTATTACTCTTATGTTATGACAAATGTCACGAGGCTTGGTTCAGGGTTGAAATTTAACCGAGCGGTAGGCTTAAATAATAAAGCCCCGCGGTAATTCACAAACCACGGGGCCTTCTCTGTAAGAAACCATTTAGAAATTATACGTCAGTTTGTTAAGGCACATTTTCAATCGTGACTTATCTCTTTCCACAGCTCGCACTATGATTCGCGAAAAGCCCTTAGTTGTCCAAAAAATCTGTTCTAAACAATTCTAAAACCAATTCATAACGGTTTCTACATCACACAACAACTACTTAATTATTTTATGGCTTGTGCCCGATTTTTCATTTACAATAAGATAAACGCCCGAGCTCAGCTTTTCAAGGTTTACAAGTTGGTAGCTGCCGGCATTAACATTAAAGGTACTCAATAATTGCCCGCTAGTGCTATACAGTTTAAATTCAAGCGGGGCTTTTTCTTCATTTAATACCCACCAGCTTTTATCACCCTGCTTGTAAACCACACGATAATTGCTTTGTGGGTAGTAAGTAGGAAGTCCAACGTGTCTCAAGGGCTGGTTCCTGTAAGCCGTATCAAGGTAGGCGAGTTTGTTATTGATGACATTATAGCCGTGGGCTGTATCCTGTTTGCGGCTCCAGATAAAAGCATAAGTAAGGCTGAACTCCTGCCCAGCGGAAATGGTAAATGGCCCTGCATTGGCCAATGCTCTTTTGTCATTCACGTTGCCAGGAGACTCAAACCAGTTTACCGGACTAGATGGTTCATAAGCTCCAGTGCTATCAAAACTATTACCGGGGTAAGCAAACGATGTTTTAGTGCCCATGTTGCTTACTACATAACCATCGCCATTACCTACATTGAAAATGCCAGATGGGTTCTCAATTATCAGGTTATTCCCGTTAGCCCAAAGGCCTTTCATGTAATTGTAAAATTCAATGGGGATATTTGGGTTTCCCTGTGGGCCGCTGAGGTTATTATAATACATGGAGCCTGAAAGTAAAATTTGCTCCCGCACCCCTGTAGCAGGGTTTTCGGGAATGCAATTGCCGTTGGCATCGCGTACCCCATCTATACAACCATCCCGGTCATTGTCTATTCCATCAAAGTAATCAGCTGGTGGACCCTGAATCATGCGTAGGCCGCAAGTGGCCAAGCGGGTGCCGAAGCCCTTAGGTCCTTCATCATCACTATCTCCATTATAAGTGAAAATAGAGTTGGCAGAAATATTGGTTCCGTTTAAATCATCCCGTGCATTTCCTAAATCAAAGTCAGCAAAAATGGAGAAGTAGGAATCCAAATAATCGATTGATAATTTTATATTCTTTAAACAGTATGCTATCTTCTATTCCGCCCGTTTTATAACCATATATCATGCAATGCACTTCCACGCCCATGCCTCCGGAGACACGCCCATTCTTGTCATTAAAGATGGTGTAAATGGCTTCATCTCCTTTTATTTTAGGATAATCACCATCTGCTGGAACATAATTTCCGTCTTGGTTTACATCCACAAAAGGAGCCAGATAATAGGCCTCACCCATGCTGGTGTCTCCATGCGCGGGCCAGTTGGCAATTTCCGCGGGGATTCCCACTGTCATTTTATTTTTAAAATCAGTGAGTGTTTGCAGGCTTACCCTATGTACTTTATTGTATTTTGTGGAAGCTGCAGGGTCGATGGATATGGGGCCAGGCGAGAAGTCTAACCCAGATTGACGATAGGTTTGTGCCGATTGATACAGGGTATTGCTGTTAGTGTCTATCCCTCCCAGCCAAATGCCATCTGCAAAAAGCAGTGGTTTATAGGTGGAGTCGTCCCAGGTTTCCATTTCCCATATTCCGCCATCAGCATATACCAAGGCCTTTAGGGTATTTATTTCAATAGAATCAACAGCTAAATTTTGAGCAAATAGTGAAGAAGTGGACAGTAGAACTGTCCCCAGTATTGTTTGGGTAATTTTTTTCAAGGTTTACAGAATTTTGAGTTACCCTTTGGACAAACGGTTTTGAAAAAGGTTGCACGAAAAACCCTACTTGCAAAAAAAAATAGCTTATCCCTTTATTTTCACCTTTTTATGGCTATGAAAAATCTTCTTTTGTTTTTTACCCTTTCGCAGTTTTTTTTGTTCTTCTTCGGGTAAATGGATTATTTCCTGACAAGCGGCAGAACAAGTACCTTCATGCTCCTTAGCGCATTCATCACACTGAATAAACAATAGATTACATTCCTTATTAGCACAGTTTACGTGGATATCGCTTGGCTTTCCACACTGATGGCAGTGGCTTATTACCTCTTCGCTAATCGTTTCTCCCAATCGTTCATCAAAAACAAAGTTTTTGCCTTTAAATTTATTGGGGAGTTCGGCAGTTTTTATTTGGCGAGCATAGTCAATAATACCACCATGCAGTTGGTTTACATCTTTAAAACCGTGGTGCTTTAGGTAGGCACTGGTTTTTTCACAACGGATGCCGCCAGTACAATACAGCAGTACTTTTTGGTCTTCCTTACCTTTCAGCATTTCCAATACTTCGGGCAATTCATCTCTAAAGGTTTCGGCTTCGGGCAGCAAGGCATTTTCAAAATGGCCTATTTCACTTTCGTAATGATTGCGGATATCCACTACTATGGCCTGTCCGCTATCCATGGCCTCATTCCACTCCTGAGCGTTGAGGTGGCGGCCCACATTGGTTACATCCCAGTCTTCTTCCACCAATCCATCGGCCACAATTTTCTCACGAACTTTTACTGTGAGTTTGATGAATGACTTTCCATCATCTTCTACGGCAATTTTAAAGGGGACATCCTTAAACTCAGGATGGGCATATACCTTTTCCACAAAGGCCGTCCAGTTGTGCTCGGGTACATTCATCTGGGCATTGATGCCTTCTCTCGCCACATATATGCGGCCAAGACAATTTAGCTCGCCCCACTCTTTATAGAGTTGGTCGCGCATGGCCTGGGGATCTTCAATAATTACATAACGGTAAAAGGAAACCGTGCGCCTGTTAAAGGTTTCAGCTTCCAGTTTCTTTCGTAGTTCTTCGGGGCTTTGTTTGTTGTAAAGCCCCTTTTTTCCTGCATTGGGGTCCATCTGCGAATGATTTTTTTTACGAGAGGCAAAATTACAAAAGGCATGTAACTAAGAAGGCAATGAGTGTTGACTTCGGTAAACTTTGAGCTAAGGATTGATCTAAATTAAAGAAGCTCGGTTTTCCAGTTCATTTTAAATGACTCAAATTATTAATATAATCCCATCTGAAATGTCCATTTCAAATATTTTGTGATGGTTATTGATGACCAACGAAAGTTTTTTTGATTTTTTTTTCAAAAAAATAGTATTAATAATGTGTTAGTGTAAATGATTGAAAATCAGTTGTGGCATTTATTTGCTCAAAACTAAATGGACTACAAAATAAGCTGTATCTATTTGATAGATAAGGCATTGAGGTTTGTTTGAAGGTGTCGGTGAGTTATATTTGTCCCGAAGGGATTAAAAACTTCTTTGTCACTTAAAAACTCCAACTTATGAAACACTCTACCCTTTTTAGGGCTGCAATATTATGCAGTACACTCTCACTTTCTTTTAATGGTTTTTCGCAAGATTTATATGTGGCCTCTGGTGATACTCTTTGGGTACAACCAGGAGGTTTACTTACTGTAGAAGGAAGTATTTCATCTAGCGGAAGCGTATATCTACAGGCAGACGCCACTGGTTATGCCCAGCTGCAACAGGTAAACAATGTAAGCAACACGGGTAACGTGGATATGGAAATGTATCTCACAGATATGTATGACGGCTGGAGGCACCTGGCCGTGCCATTTACCAATAATCTGAATACCGTAAAGTTAGGAGGCCTAAGCTTTATCACCAGTGCCAACGATGGCGGTTTGGCCGGCAGGCGCAGTGTATATTACTGGGATGCCACCGATAACGGAATGGGTAATAATGAGGCCAATGGATGGACGGAGGCTCCCTTTAACAAATCCGGTGTTTCGGCTTTTACCGTTTACGGAGCTCAAAATGGCTGGCACGACTTTTCTCAAACTATAAGAATGGGCGGTGCCCCTGCCAATGGAGATATAAGCTTTGCCCTAAAAAATACCTACGATATTGGTCAAACGGGTAATGCCAACGCTCGCGGCTGGAACTTTATACCCAACCCTTATCCAAGTAATATTAGCGCACAAAAATTATTTGCCCTAACCAATTTCCCAACGTATAAAGCCATACATGTATGGGATAACGATAACCAGCAATATGAGGCCATTACTACGAGTGGAGTTTCGGTGTATAATACCAATGCCAGCGCTAATGCGGCTACACATATACAGCCATTTCAGGGATTTTGGGTAAAAGCTAATGCTGATGTAACCCTTACCATTGATAATACAGTGCGCGAGCCAGACTCTACAGCAACTGCCTTTTTACAAGCAAAACCTTATGATTTGCTGCGCCTGGCGGTAACCAACCATAACGATTCTACTCTGGATAAAATGGTGGTCTTTTTTGGCCCTGACGCCTCATTGGGTATCGACAACGGTTATGATGCCTATAAGGTGAAATCCACTGAAGATGTTCCCACTATGTACATGGAACACCACGGCCTGGATTTAAGTATGAATTATCTACCTATAGGTTCCTATAGTATCCCGGTAACGGTAGCCACACAACAAAACCAAACCAGCCATACATTTAGTTTGGATGATAGCCAGCTGGATGCAGCATGGACAGTGGAGCTTGAAGATTTGGCAGGCCACAAACGAGTGGATCTGCGCAAGCAAAACCTTACTACTAACATTGATGTAAATGATAGTAAAAAGCGATTCATACTTCATTTAAATAACACAACAGTAAGCATGGTAGAGCAGAAGCTGCAGGCCGAATTAATTGGCTGGGCAGATGCAAATGGGGATATTAATGTACGTAAGCTGGGGCTTGGTAATGGTACCATATCACTTTATGGTCTTGATGGAAAGTTATACGCCAGCCAAAGGATGGATGATTCTCAGATTACTATGCGCACTCCACGTACAGGTGGTGTTTACATTCTCCACTTTACCAGTGATGATTTGGGAACATTCTCCCAAAAAGTATTGGTGCCTTAATTTTTTTCTTCAGAATCTCTTACACAAATTTCTAAAACCATTGTCTCTGCAAGTGCGGCACCATTAGATAGAAGCCTAAGTTATTACCTGCCACCGAGTCAGCGTCAGGTGCCAAAAAACACAATGTTAAAGCAAAAGGCAGCTTAAACTCAAAATAATAATCATTATGAGATCATCCAATAGAAGGATATTCTCTTTTTTAATCCACTACAACCCTTTTTATTAAAACAATCATGAAAACAAAAATTACAATTGCCATACTGGCATTAAGCACATTTATCGCTAGCGCTCAATCAGGAAATGTGGGTATCGGTACAAGTTCGCCTCAGTCTAAACTTCATGTAGAAGGCAACTTACGAGTAGATTCCTTAAAATCTATTGATTATTCCAAATACAATGTGGTGTTGGATACCGTGACTAAGGAATTTGCTATACAAAAGGTAAGGCCAGAAAATGAAAAGCTAGTTCGCATTGCTGCTCGAACAAATAGCAATAGTATACCGAATAGTACAAGTACACTTGTTGTATGGTCTAGCACTGAAATTAACACAGTGCCTTCTGCCTGGAATGCTGCTACAGGAACTTTTACTGCTCCCCGAGATGGTATTTATAAGTTTGCGGCTCACATTACTTATGCTACAAATACAGCAATTGGCAAACAAGTCAATATCTCAGCTTTTGTTAACAGTACAACAGAGTATGCCACAAGTATAAATTTCAATAGTAATGGAACAGGGACTACGCCAAAGCCTACAGGTGCTCTTAATGTAATGGTGGAATTAGCTCAAGGTGACATTGTGCAATTTCGCACTTTTCATAGTATTGGATCAACCACTTTACTTACAGCAGATAATCGCTTGAACTATATGTATATTGAAGAGCTTCCTTAAACCACTGCTTCAAATTTCCAATAAACCCCTTGCCACTATGAAAAAAACATACTTTCTTACCCTTATTCTTGCCTTAGCGGGATATATGGCCACGGCCCAAACAGGAAACGTGGGCGTAGGTACCAGCACCCCTACAGAAAAACTAGAAGTCAATGGAAATTATAAAGACTCTTCTTTTTCTACTACATGGAAATCGCATACTAATGGTGGTATCTATTACACAGCGGACTATATTGTTATTTACAACGGTACTTTTTACAAAAACCTAACTGGCACAAATACAGATGCCACTCCTGATGCGGATGCTACAAACTGGGTGAATTTATGCCCAGCAGCACCAACACCAGAGTTCTTACACGCTAGCATGAATGCAGATGAGAATGTACAAGTAAATAATAATATTGATAACCTTACGATATTAGCTTCTGCTGGCAATGTAGGTGCAGCTGGCTTTAATGCTGGCGGTGGTACAGTAACGCTTACTGCAGGTGTCACCTATAAATTAACAGCTGCTTTAAATGCGGTAGATGTTACAGGTATGACATTTGTAGTTTATTCTTGGTATAACATTACGGCAGCAGCTAATATTGGAAATAGAGGTTTCTTTTATCCGGTTAATGCTTCTGCAAATATCTCATCGCAACCAACTGCTGTAGCGTATATAACACCTACTGTTACTACTACTGTAGATTTAAGAATTATTAGTATAGGAGGTGTAACTACGGCTACAATAGATGCAGATTATGGATATATAACAGTGGAAGCACTATAATGAATAGTTTCATAATACTTTAGGCTGCAAGGCCATAATTGTATTTGAATAAAAAAGTGCCGGCTCAATACTTGGGTCGGCATTTTTATATTTACCCCACTTTACAGATAAAGCTATGCAAGAAAAAATAGTGGTTTTAGGCTTTTCTGGCCAAATAGGAACAGACTTAACTACATGAGAGCCAAATAGGTCACAAAGAAGTAGTGAGGAAGGTTATCTGCCTGTGTGTAATTAATTGATACTTGATTACTGCTTTATAACTTTCAGATGTCTTATTTCTTCCCCCACTTTAACATGATAAAAATAAATCCCATTGGGCAGCTGGCTCAAATCCACCTCAAACTCTTGTTGGCCTTGTACGGAAAGACCGTTGTAAACCTCCATTACTTTTTGGCCTGAAATGCTGCGGAGGTTTATTTGCAGCGGCACAGGAATTTGGGTGTAGAGGTTTATCTGCTGTAGCGCGGATGAAGGGTTAGGGTAAAGTTCTGCACTAATTTTATTACTATTAATAATTTCAGGTAATCCAATATCATCAATTACACTAAATGCTCTAAGTACATGACAAAAACCACCTAACCACCTGTCCATCAATAATTTAATGTTGATAAGTTCATGAAAAAAGCTGAGTGAAATAGAGTTTAAAACCTTGAAAGCCAGTATATTAGAAGA
>JBLWXT010000010.1:0-132630 GCA_048267305.1 Owenweeksia sp.
CTGCTTATCTATTTCCATTATTTTTTGCCGGCCAAAGTACTTTATACTGACTTCTCCCCATAAAATTTAGGTGACCCAAATTAAAAAACATAAAAAAACCTGTAAATCATGCGATTTACAGGTTTTCACCACTCTTCTAAAGTGGAGTTGTCGGGATGACAGGACTTGAACCTGCGGCCTCACGCCCCCCAGACGTGCACTCTACCAACTGAGCTACATCCCGCTATTATTTTACTGAGCTTCAAACTCTTCGGCAATACATCACGGCTAAGCCAAGACTGTATCCCGAATAAGGGCGGCAAATGTAAAAATTTAATTGAATTTCCTGTAAGCATTTATTAGCTCATCAGAATTGTCTTTATCTGACATTCATCTTTTTTTAAACTATTACTTTTGTGCCTTAACAAGACGATAGAGATTATGGAAAAACATAAGTGCGTAATCATTGGCACCGGTCCTGCCGGATATACAGCAGCTATATATGCTGCCCGCGCTAACCTTAAACCAATTGTTTACACAGGCCTTGAGCCAGGCGGACAACTAACCACCACCACAGACGTAGAAAACTTCCCGGGTTACCCTGATGGTATATTAGGACCTGAAATGATGGAAGATCTGAAAAAACAGGCTGAAAGATTTGGTACTGATGTGCGTTTCGGAATGGTTACCAAGGCTGAACTTTCCGATATACCTGGTGAATATCACACCCTTACCATTGATGAAACCACGCAAATTCAGGCTAAAACAGTAATCATCGCTACAGGAGCCTCTGCAAAGTACTTAGGGCTTGAATCTGAGAAAAGACTTATGGGACACGGTGTTTCCGCCTGTGCTATTTGTGATGGCTTTTTCTTTAAAGGTCAGGAAGTGGTAGTTGTAGGTGCTGGTGATTCAGCAGCAGAAGAAGCTACCTACCTGGCAAAGCTTTGCCCAAAGGTTACAGTTTTAGTGCGAAAGGATCACTTTAAGGCCTCCAAAATTATGGTAGACCGCGTGATGAAAACTCCAAATATCGAGGTGATGTTTAATACAGAAACTCAGGAAGTATTGGGAGAAAAAACTGTAGAAGGGGTAAGAGTAAAAAACAATGTTACAGGTGAGGAAGCCATTATTCCTGCTCAGGGATTTTTTGCCGCCATTGGTCATAAGCCCAATACAGATATTTTCAAGGGTCAGCTAGACATGGATGAAGTAGGTTATCTGATTACAAAACCAGGAACAGCCACCACTAATTACCCAGGGGTATTTGCTACAGGAGATGCTCAGGATAAGATTTACCGCCAGGCAGTAACTGCCGCTGGTTCGGGATGTAAAGGTGCTTTAGAGGCCGAAAGATACCTTCAGGAATTTGAAGAAGAAGTTGAAAGTGCTCAGGTAGCGGGTTAAGCCACTGCTCTCAAACTTTCGCTTTATATCACCGCACTTTGTGGTGATCAATAAAACCAGAGCCGTGAATGGAAATTACAACTTCCGTTCACGGCTTTTTTGTTTCCATACTCCTGTTATAAAAAATGGAATCCGACAGCTCCCAAAAGGATCTAGGCTATAAAACCAAACTGGCGTCTCTGCTTGCTGGCTTTAATTCTAAACAACGAAAATCACACTTTTAACCATCATCTTGGCCCTAATGATTGCTTTATAGCAGAAGCACGCACATATCTCAATTGTAGCTTACTTCAAAACCAATAAACACCTCTTTTAATAGTGCAGCCGGAAAATATTTTCCCCGGAATTTCTCATCTATTCTACAAAGTGGATTTAGACGCATCTTAAGTATTGATTACCAGACATTAAAATTCGATTAAGATTTTTTTACTCTGTATTTTCAATTGAGTTTTGAGTGACTTTTACTCTGCTTTTCATGACATCCCCCTAACCCAATTCCTTAAAAAAGAAGTAAGTAAGGATTGAGCAGAAAGGCAGTGTTTTAAATGCTGTTTCACTTAATTCTTTAATCAAATGAAAAATTCATTACGCGGATTATTTAGCGTTATGTTGATGTTTGCCTTCGCCCTCACGTATGGCCAGCAGTACCTCATAACCAATTCTGCATTAAATGCAGGCAACCCGGGCAACATTCGTACTGATGGTGATGCCACCACTACAGGAGGCACAAAAGTACATGCCTACAATGCCGGTGGTGGTGCCACTATCAATGCGTGGTCGGGTAAAATTGCCTTACCCTTTGCCTTTAACTTTTACGGAATACCCGTAACAAAGTTTGTAGTATCAAAAAATGGTTTGTTGAGTTTCGACACCACCTTAGCCACCACCACGGTAGCTCCGGTTCTCAATGTCAATACCGCTCTGCCAAATGCAGCCTTACCAAATCAAACCATTGCTTATTTTTGGGAGGACTTCACCACTCTTACTGCAGGCTTAGGTACTAATGACGACATTTGGACCTACACCCATGGCACGGCACCCAACCGGCAGTTTTGGGTTCACAACTTCTCATACGCCATTGGAGCACAAGCCTTCTCTTATTTTGCAGTTGTTTTTGATGAAGCTCAAGCTAAGTTCCACGTTGTGGATATGAGTTATACCGGTACACCGGCAAACTATACAGGTACAGTAGGTGCTCAGATAAACGCAACAACGGCCTTTCAGGTTTCCACAGGTTTAAACTCAGTAGCTGGATCTCCGAGTATTATTATGGGATCAGGAGGCACTGCCATTACCGACAATGAGTATTATACTTTTCAGTATTTCCCAGCCGGAGCGTGTTTTCCCCCTACCGGAATTACTTTTAGTTCTGTTACCTCAGCAGGACTTACACTAAACTGGACAGGTACCGGTATTGGTTATGAGATATTATATGGTCCAACAGGCTTTAATATAAACACACCTCCAAATGCAGTAAGTGTTATTCCCACCACACAGCTTATTACAAGCCTTACCTCTAATGCTACTTACGACTTTTATATAATTCAAAAATGCTCGGCCAGTATTAGCAGTGTAGCAGCAGGCCCGTTTACGATAACCACACCTGTAGCACCCTATATTCCTCCCTATATTCAGGATTTTACAGGAAGCTTCCCTCCTGCCGGCTATAGTCAGGCTAAGGGAAAAGCCAAAAACCCAACTGTATTCTCAGGCACCAGCAATTGGAACTCCCTGAGATTTGCCAATGCTGGAACCAATCTCTCGGCTCGCTTAAACGTTTATGGAGTAGCTTATACAGACTGGCTCTTTACCCCAACCATTGACTTAGGCAATGGGGCAACAAATTATCAGCTGGAGTTTGACATAGCCCTTACCCCTTACATCGCTACTGGCTCAACCACTCTTGGCATTGATGATACACTAAGGGTGGTAATCTCTACCGATAACGGTTTAACATGGAATAGAGTAAATACATTGCGATTATGGACATCCGGCACTCCTATTTCAGGTACTGGTGAATATGTTGTCATTCCATTGATCGGGTACACCGGTTTGGTGAAATTTGGTTTTTACGGAGAGTCTACCATTAGCAATGCCGATAACGACTGGTTTGTAGATAACATTAAGGTTGATGCTATTCCCGCATGTCCGCAGCCAAGTGCCTTATCAGCTACAAAAATAACCACCAACTCGGCTACCATTAAATGGTTGCGAGCTGCTGCCACAAACACTTTGGAGGTAGAATACGGCATCACCGGGTTTACCCCCGGAACTGGAACTGTGATTACCGTACTTACAAACGACTCTTTGGTACTAAATGGTTTATCGGGCAGCACACTATATGAGGTTTATATAAAAGCCTTTTGTACCGGCAGCAATAGCATACAGGCCGGACCATTATCCTTTCAAACCCTGTGCGATACGTTTGGCCTGCCATGGACGGAAGGCTTTGAAATATTGAGCAGTATGGGTTCCATGCCTAGCTGTTGGGATAGAGCCTCTTCTACTTATTGGATTACAAATACCGGTAATCAAACCTATGCACGCAGACCGAAAACCGGAGATAATTTTCTACAAGCTCGCTATGGTGTAAATGAATATGTATATACTCCTCAGTTCAATCTCCAAGCCGGGGTATCATATCAATTCAGCTTTTGGTATAAATCCGATGGTCTTTCCGGTTGGGATAGCGTGGTTACTGCCATGGGCACAAGTCAAACAGCCACTGCCATGACTTATAAATTTAGCACCAAACTGGTTAATTTAAATGACACTACCTACAAGCGATATGTAACCACCTTTATTCCTCCTGCCTCAGGTAAATATTATCTTGGAGTGAAAGCTGTTGGCAACTCAGTACCCTGGTACTTAACCTTCGACAACTTTGAGTTGAGGAAAGATCCAAGCCCATGCCCCAAACCAGCCAACGTAGTATCTACAACTATTGGTAGCTCCAGCATAGGTTTAAACTGGGCCAGCCCTTCAGGTACCAACTGGATAGTACAATGGGGTCCCACAGGCTTTAAACAGGCCAGTCAAACCGGTACTATTACCAACTTAGCCGCTTTGCCTCATACCTTTACAGGATTAACTCCAAACACCTACTATGATTTTTATGTCACTGCTGGTTGCGGATCAAACTCCTCTGCTCAAAACGGACCGTTTACTTTCAAAACAGATTGCATTGCTCAGCTAAGTGGTGTTTATTCCGTTGGCGGTACTGCAGGCCCGCGCAACTTTACCACCTTAGTGGCAGCTATTGATCAACTTAACGGTTGTGGAGTTGCAGGTCCTGTTACTATTAACATTGCTGCCGGCACATACACTGGTACTTATATCCTGAAAAAGGTAAATGGTGCCAGTGCCGTAAACACAATCACATTTAATGGTGCCAGTGCTGCCACTGCCGTTGTTAATGGTTCTGCCATAGCTACTATCCATTTGGAAGGTGCTAGGCACACTACCTTTAAAAACCTTACGGTGAATAACTACGGTAGTGCAAGCGTTGGCTTCCTTATTAATAAAAATGCAGATAGCAACACGGTTGAAAACTGTATTATTAATGTGGATACCATTGGCACAAATAACTACAGCGCTGGTATTATGGTAAGCTCAAGCACAACTTCTGCTACTACTGAAGGTGCACAGGTAGATCGCCTGGTAATTCGTGGAAACAAGATTACGGGAGGATATCGCGGAGTGAACGTATATGGCGCTTCGGCCCAAAGGTCTAAAGGTTTGATTATTGACAACAACACCTTCCGTAAAAACTACTACTACGGTATGTATTTGTACTATGTTGATAATGTAGTTATTACTAAAAACAAGGTTACAGATATGCGCAATACCTTCACTTATGGTATTTCGCTTAACTACTCTGATAACTTTGATATTCAGCGTAATAATCTGGTAGCTGTAAATTATGGACTTTACATCTCCAATGGTAATAATGTAACTATCGCCCCTACCACCCGCTCCAAAATCATTAATAATATTTTGATTGGAGAAGGTACTGCAGGATTGTATATGACTTCCATAAAATATGTAGACGTTTACAACAACAGTATGAGAGGTGTACGTGGCGCACAGATGTTTACCAACTCTGAGAACAATTATCAGAACAACATCTTTTACGGCACTACAAACCTTGCTCTTGATTTAGGAACCGCCATTGGAGGAACCAACGCTCTTAACTACAACCTATATTATTCAGGTGGTGTTAACATAGTTAAAAATGGATCTACCTCATATGCTACACTGGCGCTGTTTAAAATAGCCAGTCCACTGTTAAACATCAACTCACTACAAGGTGACCCTGTGTTTGAAAGCAACAAAAACCTCCATGTGAATGGAACTTTGGCCAACAACGCTGGAAACGGTTCTTTGGGAGTTTTAATAGATGTGGACGGTGATATACGTCCTGCTCCTGGCGCTTCAGCTATCGACATTGGTGCTGATGAGTATACTCCCCTTACCAGTGATGCCCAAATGGTTAAGCTAATTAGCCCAGCCGACAACTCTTGTGGTGACAGCCTTACGGATGTTATCGTAATTGTGAAGAATGGTGGGGTAAGCAGTTTTAGCAATCTTAATATCGGGGGTGTTGTTGGTGGTGCCACAAGCGGTACTCTATCCACAACCTCTGCCAAAACACTACTTTCGAGTGGGGTTGACACCATAAACCTAGGCTCCATAAACACAGTAATGGGTGGCACGTTTAATCTTACCTTGTACACCAACCTTAGCGGTGATCAAAAGAAAAGTAACGACACCCTGAGTTTGAGCATTAGCATTCGCAGCAGTTTGGCTCCGGTGGCTACAGCTTCTACCGACTCAAGCTGCCAGGGGCAAATGGTAACTCTTTACCTTCCAAACATTCCAAATCAAAAATTTGAATGGAAGAATGTAAATGGAACTGTAATCGGCACTACCGATAGCTTAGTTGTAGGCCCAATGGGCGCTAACGACAGCACATTCTATCTTTCCTCAGTTAGCCAGCAAAGCAGCCTTGGCCCCGTTGGAACTTCAATTGGTGCTAATCTTAACTTTACTGACGCCTCGGTACAGCAGTTGTACTTTAATGCTTCACAGGCTTTTACACTTGATAGTATGACGGTGTTTCCCAATGGCAATGGCAACGTAAATATCAATCTGGTTGATTTTGCAACAAATGCCATCTTACAAACAGTTACTGTTCCGGTAACAGGTGTTACCACCCCTGGTATGAAAGTGAGAATAGCAGTAGGCATGACCATACCCGCAGGTAACTACAAAATGCACGGTGGTGGAAGTACTACCGGTGGCCTGTTTCGCAATAGTGCCGGAGCTGTTTATCCCTACTCCGTTAATGGAGTAGTAAGTATTACAGGTAACAGCTTTGACCCTAACTATTACTATTACTTTTTTGACTGGAAGGTTTCTACCGGTGGATGTCCAAGACCTGATGGCTATGTAACTGTTTTCAATGGGGGTAAACTAAGTGCAAGCTTTACCAACAACAGCAGCAGTGTACAACCTACTCTTACAGGCTATACCGTAATGTTTGATGGAACAGCATCTAAAGGTGCCGCCACCTATTCGTGGGACTTTGGCGATGGTTCCCCACTCGGCACAAGTGTTAGCCCACAGCACACTTATACCGTTAACGGAACTTATACCGTAACCCTTACCATTACCGGCCCCTGTGGTACGCAAAGCAAGACGTCTACTCTGATAATTCAAGGTATAAGCCTTGAAGAGCAAGTAACTACAGAGGGCATGCGCATCTTCCCCAATCCATTCAGCACCACTTTTACCATTGACTTAGGTAACACCAGGTATGGAGAGGTGAGCGTAAAAGTACTTAGTGCCAATGGTGGCCTTCTACTTCAAAAAACAGAGGTGAACTCAAATGGTAAAATAGATATTCCCGAATTGAGCACCTATCCCAAAGGAGTTTATATGCTTGAAATTAACGATAACAACCAAACAGTTGTAAAGAAGATTATAAAGCAGTAAGCCCTTATTAAGTGAAATGAGGAAAAAGGGCTGTTCCGGGAAACCGGGACGGCCTTTTTTCATTTAACAACTTTTCTTACCCGCTGTTAGTTAAAGTCTATTGACACTATGCACGCATAGGTTTAACTTTGAAGCTTCATACTAAACCCTAGGTTATCAACAACGCACATCCCCAGCCAGAAAAGCGATTAAGCTTTGAGCTACCGTCTTATATCACAAAAACAATGGTAATACTGGAAAAGCTATCCCTATCGCTTGCCAGTAGATTTGCCTTTTATATGTTTTTTAAACCTATAAAGTTTCCTTTACCCGAAAGGGAGAAAGCAATCCGCAAGAAAGCCACCAAGCATAAACTTCATACCGACAAATCGCCCTTTACACTTTTGGAATGGGGTAATCCTCAGGCAAAGCGAGTGTTATTGGTACATGGATGGAGTGGCCGTGGATCACAATTTCATAAAATAATTGAGGCATTACTCGAAAAAGGATTTTACGTGGTAGCCATTGATGCCCCGGCCCATGGCGGAAACAAGCAGAAACACACAAGCATGCTTGAATTTGTAGATGCTATTGAGGTTAGCCAGAATCAATTTGGTCCTTTTGATTATGCCATTGGCCACTCCCTTGGCGGGATGGCAATATTTAACGCCTTGGAAGCAAACCTTAAACCTAATAAAATCGTAACTATTGGAACTCCGGACAACATACGCCATGTTGTTCTGGATTTTTGTGAAAAAGTGCACGCCAGCCCAAAAGTGGCAGAGCGCATTATCAAAAAAATAGAAAACCAATTTGTTATGAAAACAGAGCACGCTTCCACCGATTATCTCGCGCAAAAATTTAATCCAGCCGGTTTGATCATCCATGATGAAGATGATCGGGATGTAGGCGTGGACAATGCGATTGAGCTTGCTAAACACTGGCCAAATGCCAACCTCATTATTACAAAGGGTTTAGGTCACCGAAGGGTATTGATGGAACAAAAGGTTATTGATGCCATTGTTGGATTTTTACCGCTCAGCTAAGTTGGCCTGAACTTTGGAGTTGCAACATTGAAAAACCTTTAGTATGAAAAAATCACTTTCTATATCCTTAATTTTAACTTTTGTGTGGTCGTGCAGTGGCCAGCAAAAAACAGAAGAAAATATATCCATGGAAGATTTTAGTGTAAAGAAAACAGAGCAGGAATGGCAAAAAATGCTAAGCCCTGAACAATATCACGTTTTGAGAAACAAGGGTACTGAAAGACCCGGAACCGGAGAGTACAATCTTCATTTTGAAGAAGGAACTTATACCTGCGCTGGTTGCGGTACACCTTTATTTGACAGTGATTCGAAATTTGACGCCCATTGCGGATGGCCAAGTTTTGATAAAGCCTTGGACAAAAACACAGTAAAGGAAATTTTAGACACCTCACACGGAATGACCCGCACCGAAATTGTGTGCGCTAAATGTGGCGGCCACTTAGGTCATGTGTTTAATGATGGTCCCACGGAAACTGGAGTGAGATATTGTATCAATTCCGTTTCGCTTGGTTTTGATAAAGAAGGGGAAGCCACAAAGGAAGAAGAATAGAAAATACCATTATAGACCCAAAACCCGTCTTGACTATGCCAGGGCGGGTTTTCTATTTAAAGCAATTTTCCATTTATTGTTGTCTTACCTAAAGGAGCACTGCAAATTAGGTTGATAACTTAATTGTTTAAGTTTATCCAAATTTCTACCTCATGCTTCAAAATACCGGAACCGTTTCATTTGTGCTTTATGGAATATTTATTCTACTAACGGTCATTGCCATGTTCGTGGCTTTTTATCACATCCGTAAGGGAGATATTGCCTCGGAAAAGCTGGATAAAATGATTGACTTATTTAAGTATGCCATAGTATCCACAGCATTGGCCACAGTAGGTTTGATGATCGGAAACCTTTACAGGGAAAGAGATCAGGACATAAAGGAACTGGAGTATTTTGATAAGTATGTAAATGATGTTAGAAAGGTTGGCGGTATTAAAGAACGCCTTCAGCTAACCAAATATCTATCCATTGTAGCACCCCATGGAGCCATCAAAAAATCGTGGTCCAATTACTATAAAGAAGTAAAAAGGGAGCATGAAGAATACCTAAAGTTAAAGTCTGCGGAAGACTCAATTGAAAGCATCCGACAACCTTCGCCCGAACAAATGATAGTGCTGTCAAAGACAAAAGAGGCTATTAGTCATTTCGAAACCCCACTGGGGGGTAACATTCGGCCTGAAGAACCAACAATTTACATTCAATACTGCAGTGAGGATCAAAAGTCGGATGCGCTAAAGCTTCAGCAAATGTTTAATACCGACCTCTGGAAAGCTCCGGGAATTGAGCTCGTCAAAGAGGGGTGTGACAATTCCATCAGGTATTTTAATGATGAAGACCGTGATCTTGCCAATCGGGCCAATACCCTGTTAGGCAGCACCTATACCATTAAGCGGATAAAACTTCCTGCCCCCAAAGGGCAATTGGAAATATGGATCGGAGAGTAAGTTAGGCTTCTCTGTTACCAAGCACCAGTTAAAGAAATCCTTTTTCCATTTCAATTTTTTTACGCAAAAGAAACTCCTTCTCAGATTCATTTTGCACTAAATCAATGGCTTTTGTAATATTTAAAAGAGCTTGAGCCTCATCTCCTATCCTTTCAAAGTATTCGGCCAAAAGGCCATAGTATAAATAGGCACGTTGTTCCAGGGCTTCTGCATCAACCTGATCCAACAACGATTTGCATTCTTCTGGCTCTCCCCTTTCCAGTTCAGCAATTGCCATATTCAATAAGTTAAAAGCGGAGGGCTGAATAACATTTAACTGCGTATACCACCGCAATATGCGATGCCAGTTGGTGTCTTCAAAAGTTTGGGCTTTTAGATGCTCCGAAGCAATAGCAGCCTCATAGTGGTAAGTGGAATATTGCCCGGCATCCACGGCTTTGCTCATAGCTATATTACCGATTTGCATTAGTTTAAAATCCCACAGCGAGCGATCTTGCTCCTTCAGGCTTATAATTTCATTTTGGGTACCAAGCTTACTTTTTAGCCGCGCAGCATTAAAGCAGAAAAGCGCAAACAGCGCATATACATCGTGGGTTTTGGTGAAGTCATTATCCATCAGCATCCGACATAATCGCATCGCCTCTCCGCACAATTCTTCACTTACCAACTGGTTCTTTCTCCCCGAATGAAAACCTTCATTAAAAATGAGATAAATGACCTTTAATACCATTTCCATCCTGGCTGGTAAAGATGGGCCTTGCGGAATTTCAAAAATCACATTTCCCTCCTGGATGGTTTTCCTGGCTCTGGTCAATCTTTTCTTTACGGTATCTTCCTTAAGGAGAAGGGCACTTGCAATTTCGCTGGTGCTAAAACCTGAGATGGTTTTTAAGGCAAATGCTATTTGCTCTCTGGGGTGTAATTGAGGGTGGCAGGCTGCAAAAATCATCCTCAACTGACTATCGGCAATTTCAGTATCCAAAAACAAATCATTTATAGCAATGGATGAAGGGCCGGATTCAATTTTCAGGACGCGCTTCTGCTCGGCAGTAAGCTTCCTGATTAAATCGAGCGTTCGATTCTTGGCCGCCTGCATAAGCCAGGCCTCTGGATTATCGGGTGGGTGCGCTTTCCATGCCTGAAGGGCTTTTATAAAAGTGTCCTGAATGGCATCCTCAACCGTTTCGAGCTGCTCAAGCCCAAAAACCCGGGTTAAAATGGAGACCATCTTTCCGTACTGATGACGGAAAAGATGGTCTAAACCACTATCTATCATTGTGCAAACACCATAACCTCACGCACCTCCACGGAGCCATTCTGGTCATAGTCAGGATAGTCCTTTGCAATCTCTATGGCTTCTTCAAAGTTTTTGGCCTTTACCACATAGTAGCCCCCGATAAGCTCCTTCACTTCACTGGCTGCTACATCGGTTACAGTCATCTTAGGCCCCTCTACCCTCTTAATGGTACTTGTAAGAGCATCACCACCAACAAGAACACCAGCCTTCTCCATTTTATCATTCCAGGCAAACCATTTCCCCATACGTCCCTGAATTTCTTCAGGAGACAGGTTTAAGTCCTCATAATTCGGCCCCAGGAAAATTAACATAAAGTCTTTCATTGTTTTAATTTTTAAGAGGTTAACGTCTGCTGAGACCTTACCCCTTGTTGTTTGAACATTTTGAATAAAAATAAGTGCAAGAACGGATTTACATCTGAACTACCTCGTGCAGCTCTACCGTTGCTCCCGGAACCCATGCCAAGTGAATGTGATCCTTAAACAACGCCTTGGCGGCTTCCTTATCCTTAGCCTGCACCATGCTGTAGCCAGAAACGCCAATATTGCTAGGTTTCCAATCACCAGTGCCATTCAGGCTTTGGCCACCTCCAAGTGGTGCTCCCAAATCTATCATTGAATCTCCGCAACGCTCATTCCAGGCCCCCCAGGCCTTCATTACCTCCTCGCGCTGAGCATCGGTCATTTCCATTTTTTCGTCTGCTGCCATAGCCTCAGCTGGCAGGTGATAAAGGGCGATAAACTTTTTCATAATCTTTAAAATTTAAGTTATTAATGAATTTATACCCTTATGACGAAGCTGAATTGAAGGGGGTGGACAGATTTTGATTTTTTTTTCGGATTATTATAAAGAGATCGCCAAAGCCCTAAAATCCTTTCTCCCCTATTAAGCCAGCTGTGCTTAAGTTTGCAAAAATTTCCGCGATGCGTATTGACATTATCACCCTCCTACCCAAACTGCTCGAAAGCCCCTTTGCCGACTCAATTCTCAAAAGAGCTATTGAAAAGGGACTGGTAGAGGTACATATTCATGATCTCCGCAAATACGGCATTGGCAAACACAAAAAACTGGATGATTATCAGTTTGGTGGTGGAGCAGGACTGGTTATGATGGCAGGGCCCATTTTCAATTGTATAGAAGATTTACAAAAGGAGCGCGATTATGACGAGATTATATACATGACTCCCGATGGAGAGGTTTTTAATCAACCCATGGCCAATCAGCTTTCGCTGAAAGGAAACCTGATAATACTCTGTGGACATTATAAAGGCATTGACCAACGTGTGCGTGACGCATTGATCACCAAGGAAATTTCCATTGGAGACTTTGTGATGAGTGGCGGTGAGTTGGGGGCAGCAGTAGTTAGTGACGCCATTATTCGCCTGTTACCGGGTGTCTTAAATGATGAGTCATCCGCTCTGACAGACTCCTTTCAGGATGGATTGCTGGCGCCTCCCGTTTATACACGTCCTGCGGAGTTTAGAGGAATGGAGGTACCGGAAATTTTGACTTCGGGCAACTTCCCGGCTATTGAAGACTGGAGGCAAAATCAGGCATACAAGCGCACCGAGGAAAGAAGACCGGATTTATTGAAAGATTAGCTTTTGAGATTAAATCAATTGCACTAATATTGCACTCCGTTTATCAAAGCATTTAAACACTTGATAAACAACTGGTATTCAACCTCTGGCAAAAATTGTGAATGTTGGCTGCCGGCAAATTTTAAAGATTGCTAAAATGGATTTAGTAAAAGCTGTACAGGAACAGTACATCACCAAAAAAGAATTTCCGGATTTTTCTGCCGGAGACACCATCACCGTTTATTACAAAATTACAGAGGGCGCTAAAGAGCGTATTCAGTTTTTCCGCGGTATCGTTCTGCAACGCAGAGGGTCAGGAGCAACCGAAACCTTTACCATTCGTAAGATGTCTGGTAACATCGGTGTAGAAAGAATTTTCCCTGTAAACCTTCCTGCTCTTGAGAAAATCGAGATCAACAAAGTAGGTAAAGTGCGTAGAGCCCGTATCTTCTATCAAAGAGAACTTACTGGTAAAGCAGCAAGAATTAAAGAAAAGAGAATGTAGTATTCATTTTCAGATAACAGGAAAGTCGCTCATTTGTAGCGACTTTTTTTGTTTATATATGTCTGAAAAAAGAAAACTCCACGGTTATAAAATACTTAGAACCGTAAAGGGCAAAAACTTTACTCTAAAACTTTTTGCTCAAAATGGATCTCGCTTTATAATTATTGCCAATTACCATTTTTGGGGATTGGTATACAATAGCAAGCGTTTTGAATTTTCAACATTGAAAGATGCTGAATACTATTGCCAAAGAGTTGGCGTACGAAAGGGAATCATTACGCCTATTTTGACGTAATTACAAATACCGTACGCCTGTTTTGAGCCCTGCCTTCTTCAGTGTCATTTGTAGCCCGGGGTTTGGTTTCACCATACCCATGATAAGAAATACGGTTTGCCGAAATACCATTTTGCAATACATAATCATATACCGTTTTTGCACGGTTTTTTGAAAGTTGCATATTATCGCCATCATTCCCCACATTATCAGTATGCCCTTGTATATCCGCCTTTAGGCCAGGGTTGTCCTTTAAAAAACCTATAAACTCATCAATCACTGATCTTGAAACATCGTCTAATTGATAATAGTTTGTAGGAAAGTTTATATCATTCAATTTATACTCCTTACCCACTTCCAGCTTCTCCACTTTAAGTGATGCCTTGGCAACACCACGCGTACTCACATCTTTAGTACTTATGTACTTGGATGTAAATGCTGCATCCTTCTTCTTTACCGTTAAAATCAAATCTTCCTGAGGGCGGGTTTCCACTACTCTTGCATAATTTCCCGTCTCTTTATCCACCTTGATTTTTGTAATCTCCTTCGTTTTAAGATTTTTAATTTCAAGCGAGGCCACTTCTCCGGATTCATCATCCTCAGAGGTTAAATTACCTGTTATCAAGGTTACCTTATTGGGCTTGGCACTTTCGGGAAGTGCAAATTGATATATATCCCAGCCGGAAGCCTTGCGAAACTTGTTGGACGCGAAGTAGCCGGTTTTGCCATCAAGGCTCACAAACAAGCCTAAATCATCATCTTCAGTGTTTATAGGGTATCCAATGTTTTGAGGTTGTTCCCAGGTACTGTCGCCTGTGGCTTTCGCCAGAAAGATATCAAAGCCACCCAGGCCTTGTAAACCATCTGAACTGAAGTACAGGGTTTTACTATCACTATGGATAAAAGGAGTTTTTTCATTGCCGCTGGTATTTATGGTTTTTCCCAGATTTTTTGGGGCTGACCATTTTCCATCTGCCAATCTTTCACATTTATACAAATCCAAACCTCCTACTCCTCCTGAACGGTTGCTTGTAAAGTACAAGGCATCTGCATTGGCTGAGACGGAAGCCTGGCTCTCCCAGCTATCACGCCTGTTTATGTGATCACCAACGCTCCGTGGTGTTATCCAATAGCCAAACTCATCTCTTTCGGTATAGTAGATATCGCAATTTTTATAGCCATTTAAATCCTCACATACAGTAAAATACAGCTCCGTATTATCAGCCGTAATAGAAGGCCCACCTTCATTAAAACTTTCGTTAAATGGAGAAGGCATAGGCGCTCCTATCTCAAATTCATCCCCCTCCTTCCTTTTGGCCATGGTAAACTCCTCCACCAGGCGAACCTTTGCTGCCGGGCCATCCCTGCGGTTTACCTTTTTTACCCTGCGGGTGAAATACATGGTTTCCTGATCTGGCGAAATAGTGGCGAGGTATTCATCCTCCACACCAGACAAACGCTTAACTGGAGTAGGGTTAAACTCTACCGGATTACCTAGAAGGGCCTCCTTGAGTTTCGCTTCCTTTAAGGCCTCCTTTACTTCCGTATCAAACATCACATCCCGTGTAGGATCTGACAGGAAGGATTCAAAAAGCTCAATTGCTTTTTTGCGATCTCCATTTTCCAGTAAAATAGAACCAAGAAAATATTTTACCTCTGCTTTATAATCCGGGCAAACCTCCAAAAGCTTGGTCCAAAGGAGAGCTGCTTTATCGATCTGCATTTTCTTCACATACAAATCGCCCAAAAGGTAAAGCGCATCTGCATAATTCGGATCCATGTCCACAGCCTTCCCTAAGTAGCGCTCTGCCTCGCGATAGTTCTTAGCCTTCCAGTTTTTTAAGGCTTTGGGCATTTGATTTTTAGCTATCTCCTCTACCTCCTGGTCGCACTCACCCAATTCGGGTTGGGCATAAGCTAAAACTGAACTAAATATTAAAGCAATGAAAAAATAGCTCTTCATGAAATCTATACTTTGGAATGAGTTATTTGCGAATAAACGAAGTTGTGATTATCAAAACTAAGATTGAGGTGATTTCTTATATAAAGGCATTAACATTTCGACCTAGCCTGTCCTGAGCTTGACGAAGGGCTCAATGTGACATTCAACGGTATTTTGTCACTTCCAGCATCTCGACTGTGCTCGATACAGGCTCAGTTGAGAAGTAAATATAAAATGGACCAATCACCTAAGGATTCTGAATTTTACCTTTTTCACGGGCATCTTGTACCAATTTTTCCTTTTGGGCACGGGCGTCACTCACCAATTTATCGGCTCGGGTATTGGCTTCCTGTACCACTTTGTCGGCAGCTTTATTGCCTTCCTTGCGGATGCCATCGGCTACTTTTTCAGCGGCAGCCTTCTTTAATGGATTGCTACCTGCTTCGGCTATAGCTTTTTGGGCATTTTTATTGGCTTCATCTCTAATAGTTTGTGCCTGCTTTTGAGCTTCAGCTTTAATAGCGTCTGCTTGTTTTTGAGCAGCGGCTATTAATTCATCACCCGCTTTCTCAGCCTGATCAATAAGCTTTTGGGCTTCGGCATTTACTTTGTCAATAGCGTCCTTTTTAACTTCCTCAACTTTATCCTTAACCTGATTAGTTAAATTGTCAATAATGTTTCCGGCAATGTCACCCAGCGAAGTAGTAACCTTAGGATCGTCAAACGTTCCGCCAATTTTAACCTTAACATCCAGCTTTCCACCTGAGGTTGCACCCACTTTTTCAAGTAGATCATTGGCTCCAATACCCGAACTCGGGATTTTCATATCCATGATGTAATCCAACGATTGATCTAAACCACTTGTACCGCTTACGGTTGCTGAAACATTTGCCGCTTTGATATCAAAAGGCTCCACACCTAAACGGCCGTCCTTAATCTCATAAGAGATATTCACATTGCCCAAAGCCAAAGTTTTTAAATCCGGGTTTTTTAGAATGTTAGCCAGCTTCTCCAATGCTTTTGGAGAGGTGGTCATATCCTTGGTAACCAATTTACCCTTGGCTTGTATAGAAGCCAAATCCGGAGACATATCTGAATTTAATATTGACTTAAATGTAAGTTTGGTTCCATAAGTTCCGGTAGTGGTTTCCATAATAGGCGCCATTTTCTGGATGGTCACAAACTTGTCAAAGCTCTCTTTAAAGCTAAAGTTGCTAATGTCCATTTCCATATCCACATTGGGTAAATCGGGTTTACTGTCGTAAGAACCATTTAGCCCAAGTGATCCTCCCAAAAGGTTCATTTTTAGATTATTCAATTGGGCTTTGCCCTCTTGCAGGGCTATGCCACCACTTAAGCCCTCAATTTCAAGATTGTCATAAATGATTTTAGAGACGGTGGCATTTAAGGTAGCATCCACGTTTTCGGGCAAACGGATTATTTCCATGACAGAAGTCTCTTCGCTGATCTCCGCCTGTGCTGGTTCGTCACTTGGTCCTGAAAGCTCATTAAGATCAAGCAGACTGGAGGTGATGCTGAAATTGGCCTTCAATGTTTTATCCTGTAAAGCATACGCCAGCAGGTTATCTAATCGGCCATTGGCCGAAATATCTGATTTACCAATTTTTGCCTTAAAGGTGTTAAGAGCCGCAAACTGTGGCGAGAAGGTTAGATCGGTTTCTTCAATCTGCACATCATAAGGCAGGCTATCGCTCTTCAAAACCATGTTGGTGATGTTAAGTTGCCCATCCGCTTTTACGTTTTCATAGCGCTCGTTATCAATATCACTCATTAGGGCTGCAATGTCCAAATCGGCCTTTATCCTACCAGAATAATCATAACCTGTTGCAGGAACCACTTTACCGATATTCCTCAGTTCAAAGTCTGTTTTAAGAAATGCCACAATGTTTGGGTCAGACATTGGCGTTTTAAGATTCAACCTGGCGTTGATAGGGCTTCCTGCCACTACTGCGCTGGCCATAGGTATATCTATCACCATCCCATCTAAATCAGTGGATTTATTAAAGATGTGGGCATCCACATTAATAGCATCCACACCGGCCGGTAAATCCGGGTAACGGAATGTGGCATCATTTACCTTAAAGGTGATGTCAAAGGCCGGGTAAGTTTCGGGCTCTTCGGCATAGGTTCCATTTACCATCCCCTTAAGAGCAAAATCGCCCGTGGTTTTCATGTCTTTAAAATCGGCATAGTACACAGCTGGTATCAGCGAAAGCACACTCTTAAAGTCGTTTTGTGGAGCTTCAAAAGTCATGTCCATAGTAATGTCATCCCCCGGCATGGCTATTGATCCGCCAAATTTCACCACAAGATCATTCAGGCTCAAACTGTTTTCACCAAACGTGAATTTAAAATCGGTTTGATTTAAACTCATATCAAAATCTCCCTTGGTATTAACGCGGCTCAGGTATGCCACATCATCCATTTTAAAGGTAAGCTCCTCAATGGTGGTTTTGGTTTTAAGATTTACAATTTCCTCTGTAAAATCCCCTGTGCCTTCATGATCCAAATCCTTAATAACAGCCAGCATGTTTCCTTGCTGATCATCGTAAATGAGATCAAAGTTCTCAATGGAGTATTTCTTTAGTGTAAACTTAAACCCACCCGATTCCTCAGTAGGCTCCTCCTCTATAGCCTCATCAGTAGCCTTTACAATATCATAATTGGCATTGCCAGCGGTATCAATAATTACATGCACCTTGGCATCCTTCAGACTTATGGCTTCCACTTCAAACTGATTACCGCTGATTACGCTAAAGAGATTGAGATCAACCACAAACTCGCCAATATCCGCTAATCGGATCCCTTCAAACTTTTCCGTTCCATCAACGGTAACTTTTTCTATACCCAATGAAAAATCGGGAAATGAGCGGAAGAGGCTGATATCAATATCTTCAAAATCTACCTGCGCATTAAGGTTGTTGTTTATTTCAAGCTTAGCGCGATCAATAATTTCATCCTTAAAAATAATGGGAAGGACCACTATAGCTGCTACAAGCAGAATGATTAGTATGCCTAAAATCTTGAGTAATCTTTTCATGAACTGGATTTATTAAATTGTAAATCAGGGTTTGAATGTCTTTTCGGTATCGCGCACCTGGTCGTAATGTAGAAGGCCTTCGCCCTTTGCTATAACTGTTGAAACAGTTGCATCCCCTGTAACGTTCACAACGGTACGACACATATCCAAAATTCTATCAACTGGTAAAATTATTCCAATCCAGGCTGGATTCAATCCCACAGACTGTAAAACAATTATTAACATTACCAAGCCCGCACTGGGAACGGCTGCAGAGCCAATGGAAGCCAAAGTAGCTGTAAGCACAATGGTAAGCTGCTGGGCAAATGTGAGATCAATCATGTGCATTTGCGCCAGAAAGACCACGGCCACAGCCTGATAAAGACTTGTTCCGTCCATATTTACCGTAGCGCCAATGGGCAGCACAAAACTGGTAATCTTCTTATCCACCCCAAGGTTATCTTCCACACACTCCATGGTAACAGGTAAAGTAGCGGCACTTGATGAAGTTGAAAAGGCCAGCGTTTGGGCCGGACTGATTCCCTTAAAGAAACCGGTATAGCTAATGGCCTTTACAAACAATTTCAGGATCAGCGGATAAACCAGGAAGATCATCATTGCCAAACCAAGAAATACGGTAAGTGAGTACCAGCTCAGGCCTTTGAAGATTTCAAACACCTTGCCTACATCATCACCAGCCATTTTACTAACCACACCGGCCAACAGCGCAAAAACAAAGAATGGGGCTGCCTGCATGATGATATCCACCATTTTGAGAAATATCTCCATGGTGCCATCTACAAAACGCTTTACCGGCTCAGATTTGGAATCGGGTATGAGCAATAGACTTATCCCAAAGAAAATGGCAAAGAAGATAACCTGAAGCATAGCTCCATTTTGTCCGAGGGCATCAAAAATGTTTTGGGGAACTATATCCACCAATGGCTGCAATGGGCCGGCTTCTTTGGTTTTATCCGCAACCTCCAACTTCTTCTTTACTTCATCATCTGTGCCTGCAGCCTGCTTAAGTTCAGCCTTAGAAAGCTCCGTAATCTTTTGGGCACGCTCCATAAATGCAGGATCCTGCAGATAGTTTACACCGTCCTTAATTTCGATATTATTAGAGCTGGCCCACACCTCATAACTTATGCGGTTGTCGATACGACTCTGCTCATCCATCAGCTTGCCGGGGCTTATAACGTTTACCAACAAAAGTCCAAGACCAACGGCCAATAGTGTTGTGGCAAAATAAAAGCCAAGAGTCTTGGCTCCCATACGTCCCAAACTGGCAGGGTCTCCTAAGCCTGCTACCCCACTGATAATGGAAAACAACACCAACGGCACAGCAATAAGCTTTAACAGGTTGATGAATATGGTACCAAAGGGAGCAATCCAATCAATGGTAAACTCGCTCCAGCCCAGCTTACTGGACAGTATGGCCCAGATAACTCCAAGTACCAATCCAATAATAATTTTCCAGTGTAGTGCTAATTTCATAGTTGTTGTATTCTAACCTTTTATGTCAAAAACCATTTGAACCCGTTTCTTAAGAAATTTTGAAGCAAGCATTCCTCCAAGTCTTAACAGTGCGTAAAGAAGTGCTAAACTCGCGAAAAGAATGGCAGTAGTTTGATAGTCTCCAGAATCGATAAAACCTATTATGGCAAAGGCAATACAAAAACCAACTACCAAAAATGTAACCTTATAAATTCGACTTGTGCCTATCCTAAACTTGACTTCATTCTCACCAATTGTAATATACACTTCTCCTAACCCCATTAAAGGGTACAAACGTCTTGACATACTGGTGAAAGTTATTTTTTCTTTCACAAATAGACTAACGTCCTTCAAGGCTGGTGAAGAACTAAATTCAAACACATGTGATTCTTCAACCCTCTTAACAATCTCTTCCCTGGCCTTTTCAATATCTACGTGTTGTTTTCTGCCAATTTCCTTCTTTGGAAACAACTCAAATTTTGATAACCTACCCAAGTTGAGCCACTTTGTTTAATAAGTAATTATCCACCAACACCAGCGCAGCCATAGCCTCCACAATGGGCACGGCACGCGGCACCACGCAAGGGTCATGGCGACCTTTACCTTTTACAGTTACTTCCTCTCCTTTTTCATTTACGGATGCTTGATCTTGCATAATAGTAGCAATAGGCTTAAAGGCCACTCTAAAGTAAATATCCTCGCCATTGCTTATTCCGCCTTGTATTCCGCCTGAGTGGTTGGTTTTGGTTCCTCCATCAGAATTAAAGCTGTCATTGTGTTCACTGCCTTTCATTCGGGTTCCGGCAAAACCGCTTCCGTATTCAAAACCCTTTACTGCATTTATGCTCAGCATGGCTTTGCCCAAATCGGCATGAAGTTTATCAAATACAGGTTCGCCCCAACCAGCCGGCACACCTTTAATTACGCAGCTAACGATTCCTCCCAGCGTATCTCCTGCCTTCCGTATAGCATCTATCTTTTCTATCATTTTCTCCGCTGTAGCGGGATCTGGACAGCGCACAATGTTATCATCGGTTTTGGACAGATCCAAATCATGGTAAGGGATCTCCATATCAAAATCTCCAACAGAAGAAACATAGGCCTGTATACTAATACCGTTTAAGAGCTGGCGTGCAATAGCGCCTCCTACCACGCGGCTGGCAGTTTCCCTTGCAGAAGACCTTCCACCACCGCGATAATCACGATGTCCGTATTTCTCGGCATAAGTATAATCTGCGTGAGATGGACGATACACATCCTTGATATGGCTGTAGTCTTTGCTTTTCTGGTCTTCATTGGGAATAACAAACCCGATGGGGGTACCCAAAGTTTTGCCTTCAAAAATCCCCGAAAGGAACTGCACTAGGTCAGACTCCTTGCGTTGAGTGGTGATTTTAGATTGTCCCGGCTTTCGTCTATCCAACTGGTATTGAATAGCTTCAAAATCCAATTCCACGCCTGCCGGACAGCCATCCACAACACCGCCTATCGCTGCGCCATGCGACTCTCCAAAAGTGCTAAGCTGAAAAATTTTTCCGAAGGTATTTCCTGCCATAGCAGCAAAGAAAGTGAAAAGAGCAGAAAGATTTAATCAAGTACGGATGTTGAAGCAAGAAATTCGAATAGCTGTGGATAAGCAGCAAGGCCGTTGTTCCCGAACTTAACTTTTGTATTTCGTTCTTCATATTTCATCCTTACCCAATATCTTTACGGCATGAAATTACTAATCACCCACATTTCCAAAATATTACACATTGATAATCAGAACCGTAAACATAAACGCGGTCATGAACTTGACGATTTTCCGGTAACGGATAATGCATGGCTACTTGTTGAGGACGGACTTATAGATAGCTGGGGTAGCATGGCGAGTGACCTACCTGCCCGGTTTGACGAACAGTTGGATGCCAATGGCGGAATGGTTTTACCCACTTGGGTGGATAGCCACACGCATTTGGTATATGCTGGTACGCGTGAAGATGAATTTGCCAAAAGGCTTCATGGAATGACCTATGAGGAAATTGCAGCAGAAGGGGGCGGGATTCTAAATTCTGCCAGAAAACTGAGAGATACCTCCGAAGATGAATTATATAAATCGGCTGCCGCCCGATTGGATGAATTGATAAAATTAGGAACAGGCGCCATTGAAATAAAAAGCGGGTATGGCCTTACCACAGAAAGTGAAATGAAGATGCTGAGGGTGGCCCGAAAGCTTGGTGAAAATTTCCCGATTCCAGTAAAAACAACCTTCCTCGGTGCCCATGCTTTTCCTGAAGAATTTAAAGACAATCACAGTGGATATGTGAAGCAAATCATCAATGAAATGCTCCCCAAAATTGTGGAGGAAAAACTGGCCGACTACGTGGATGTGTTTTGTGAAAAAGGCTATTTTACGGTAGGAGAGATGGAGGAAATCCTGGAAGCTGCCAATGAATTTGGCTGCAAATCAAAACTTCACGTAAACCAATTTAACTCTCTGGGCGCCATAGAAAAAGCCATATCCCATGACGCGCTGTCAGTAGACCATTTAGAAGTGATTGAAGCTCCACAAATGGAAAGAGAGGCCTACCTGGAACCACCACTGGAACCACCACTGTTTGACACCAACAGAAACGAAAGATTTGACGAAGCCGAGATGCTTGGGAAGTCTGAAACCATTTGCACTTTGCTACCCGGCTGTAGTCTCTTTTTAGAGATACCCTACGCCCCTGCCAGGCGCTTAATTGAAAATGATGCGATAGTGGCTTTGGCTACCGATTACAACCCTGGATCTTCACCAAGTGGAAACATGAATATGGTAGTTAGCCTGGCATCCATAAAAATGAAAATGACGGCCGAAGAAGCGATTTCTGCCGCCACCTTAAATGGGGCTGCCGCCATTGAACTGAGCAATGAACTAGGAAGCATTGAAAAGGGAAAACGGGCCAACCTTATCATCACCAAGCCCCTCTCCTCCCCTTCCTTTTTGCCCTACAATTTTGCACACAACCACATTGAGCACGTGCTGATAAATGGAAAAAAGTATGAGTAAGGATGGTTTGAAACTGATGACAAGGGAGCAACTTGCTGCCATTATCGCCACCCGCAAGGGCGAAACCAAGCTTGGAGAAAGGGCTCAGCTGATTTCCAATTTGAAGGAACTGAAGAACTCACCAGCGCGGTTTGTACTCCTGGGCATAAAAGAAGATATAGGCATACGGGCCAACCTTGGCAAGGGTGGTGCAACCAATTGCTGGGATTGGGCCATCAAAGCCATTGTAAATGTGCAGAGCAACTCATTTTTAGATGGCAGCGAAATATTAGTACTTGGCGCACTGGAGTTTGAAAGCTTATTGAAGCAGGCCGAAAAACTTGATCCTTCCAAACCTGAAGACCTCGCTAAGCTTAGGGAGCTTACAGCTGTTGTGGATAAGCACGTGGTTGAGATTATACAAATCATAGTGGTTGCCGGCAAAATTCCAATCATTATTGGAGGAGGACATAACAACTCTTATGGCAATATTACAGGAACGGCAAAGGCATTGGGCGAAAAGCTGAACGTACTGAACATAGACCCACATACCGATTACAGGGCCCTGGAAGGCCGCCACAGCGGTAATGGCTTTAGTTATGCACGCGAGGGTGGTCATTTTGATAAATATGCCGTGTATGGCCTCCATGAAGGTTATAATAGTAAATCCATTATTGAGGCTTTTCAAAAGGATCCTAATCTCACTTTTCAAACCTTTGAAGGCTTACTAAACCTTAGGGAGAATGAGAAGTATCAGCACTTCATGAATATCCTGAATTGGCTGGAAGCCTCTCCCATTGGTTTAGAACTGGACTTAGACTCCATCACCCACTTTCCTGTAAGTGCGCTAAACCCTTCAGGCTTTAGCCTTACTGAAGTGCGCAGCATGATAAGAGCCACAGCTGGATTAAAAGATGTGCGCTATTTCCACGTTTGTGAAGGCTCACCCGGAAGGGCCGCCAACGACATGGAAAGGGAAATGCTGGGGAAAAGTGTGGCGTATTTGGTTACTGATTTTGTGAAATCAATATAGAATTGTTTGTGGATTTGCTTAACCAGATGTGGCCCTATGTAGAAAATAGAGGAGTGCCCATATTAGCAGGCATAGGGCTTTTAACCTTCATCAGCTTTATCTTCTATCTAAACGAAATAAGAAATATCAGAAAGATGGAGGAACATATTCGAAAACAAGGAAACCTCCGAGGTTTTCAAGTTCAGTCCTTTCCTGCTGTTGGTTTTACGGAGATTTTCTTTGCATTTCAAAAATATCCATCAATTGATAAAAGGTTCTTGACCATTCCAAATTTCAGCAGGCAGATTGAGACCATCTATGGATATAGACGATTTTACCGAATTGCAATTCCCACCATTCTAATAGTTACCACAATTGGAATAGCTGTAAATGAAATTGTGATGGATTAACGGGTGAATTGAAGTCATTCAATACCTAATTCCACTTCTTCCAAATGACCTTCAACCTCCTTTGGAATTAAATGCTCCTCTGGATTCGTAGGTATCATGAATTCCTGTTTTCCAAGATCGAGTTCAATTCTAAGAGGGTATTTTTCCTTTAAAGCAGAAAGTTCCCTTTTTGAAAGCGAACAGAAATCATTTCCTGTTTTCTCAACTTCCCCTTCTATAAATGCTAAATGTGATTGATAAATTCTTTTCAGGATCAGATGTACCATTTCCTCATTTACACCTTCCGCCCAGCTTATTCTAAAATTAACTTTATCAATAGTCCTTGGCGCAATCGGATCATTTCCAACTTTGGAGAGATAACCACTAATCTCAGACTGCAAAGAATCCATATCAATATGCTGACCTTCAAATAGGATTTGATTTTTTGAATTAATCAGTATTGAGCAGTAATGCCTCAACCTCATTGGCACAGGGCAGTTTTCACAAATTGGTGAATCAAAATCAACCATCACTTTCAAAAAGCCTTCTTTGCCCTCAATTTCAAAAGGTACTTTAAACTCCACCAAAGAACATTTTACACAAAGGTCTAAGCCATACAATTCAGACATCTGCCTTCTGACCTCAATTGGATTTGATGTGATGTCGAACTCCAATACTGGAATAGAATCTTCGGAAGAAATAAAGTCGTTACGGTTGTGACATTCTAAGTCGGTAGAACAGCCGATAAAAAAGAAACTCAAAAAAAGAACTGTAATAACGAATCTCATTATTCAAACTAAGGGATTAATACCAAATATTGCCTAAATAAACAGCCTGCTCAAAGAACACTAGCCCGAACGCAAACAATAAAACATACAGCAGAAGGTCAATTGGCTTACGGAGTTTTATTGTGTAAAGGATAAATAGGAAAACAGGAACCGAAACAATGTAAAACAGCGCGCCAAGGCTTATGTAAAAAGGAAAATCCAGTTGTCCTGAGTTTGGAATGGCTAGAGAAATCAACCTTGCCAATAAGTAAGCTCCAATTGGAAAAATCATGGATTCCGATATCTTCAAAAAGTGTGAGACTTTAATATTATGCCCATCTGACTTTCTATAATTGGATACTATCAGATAAATCAAAAATAACATTAGTAGTCCTAAAATGGCCAAATGAAAACTCTTGTTCCGGATGGTTTCTACCCTAGTTCTAGTTTTAATGGCAGACACCAATTTGGAGTTGGAAAAATTTTCAGTTTTAACCAACTCCCCTTCTTCAAAGTATTTGGTCATTACAACTTCTCCAATTTTATCATAGTAGTTCCATACTGAATCCTCAATCCCATTTTGGTAATAACCCTCCATTACTAGCTTATCATTTTTTGAAAATCGTCTAAAGCGACCGTGCAACCTTGATCCTTTGAAATGAAGCTCATCCTTAAAACTATCCCTAGCCAATATGTACTGCGCTCTTTTATGAGGCCTCGTTGTACACATTTCCTTTTTGGAATGCCTGAAATCCTCATTTCCTATAATATATTGTTCTATTTTTTTTAGAACCTGAACCTTCTGATATTCATCTGAAAGAACCGGCTTACCTAAAAACACATTGTCTACAGCCACAATTACGGCTGTATCAAATTGGTATAAATCAAAGTCAACTATCCCAGAATCTATATCTAACAAGCCCACTGTGTTTTTAAAAAGCAAATATTGGGGTTGCTCAAACTTCTGATAATAAGCCGGCATACTGGTGGCGCAAAAAGACATTATTGTTATTACCGAAACTACATATGGGTTCAGCCTTAGTATCAATGAGACTCTCTCTACATGAAAAAAATATGCAACTGGCAAAACCGCCAAGGCCAGCAGATCTGAAAAATCCACTACCCTGCTAATGGGATATAGGTGCTGAGAAAAAAAGTATATAAAGTCCTGTGAATAAGGACTCTTCCAGAGCACAAACAATAAAGCCGTTAAGATGTGAATACCTAATCTTCTTTTTTGGAAAATGGCTGACCAAAACACAGCGAAAACGTAAAGACCACAAAAATCAGAGAGCTTGCCTGTAATCCAGTTGTGAAATTCTGCCTTGAGGTAAAAGTCATTTAAGAGAAGTAGGGTCAAACAGACCAAGAATGGAATCGTAGTAAGCGATTTAAATTTGGCTTTCATAACGAGATAAACGTCAAGTCCTTTTACTGGTTGTGATAATTATGAATCTACATTGAACGGATACACTTACCACTTAGTCCATCCACAATAAATTCCACTTCGATAATATTCCCAATAAACTCCATTGCTGATCGGGTTCCATGATCCGGTTGAAACCGTGTCGCTAAATGGAATTTTGTAGCTAAAGTTTTCGAAAAAATGCCCTCTATATCTTATTTCAAGTACATCCTTGTAATTACAAATAGCAGCACAATCTAGGTCTTCCACCATCTTTCTCAATTGGCGAACCTCTTCAACACTTACTTTATGGTAGTCTAGCAATTTAGGTAAAATGTGATGATTCATTTTACCTCTAAACTCTATTAACCAATTATCATCAGTTCTGGTCTGGCCTCCAAAAAACGTTTTTACCTGGTTATTCTCCAGTATATTTAAATCCTCCACATAGTATTCGGATTTTTCCATCACCAAAATATTATTGATGAGATCAACATTCGACCTGTCTGCCAAAGAATCATAAAGTTGGAAAGAGATATATCCATTGGGCTCGAATTGCAGGTTTTCCAAAACTTTGAGCCCTTTGCTAAAGCTTATTAGGTCGTTAAATCGTTGTTGATTGTTATAAAAATTATTCTGAATATCTTCTTCAATAAGACTCGCTTTATAGTCATTTATTTCATATTTCAGGTACAAATCATAGAAAAACCAGAGCAGTGCTACCAGTGATATCACAATCAATCCACGAACCCATCTCTTAAAACCAGTAGTTTTCATTTACCAATTGATTTTCTAAAGCCTAAAATTTATATTCAATCCTATCGTCACCCGCTCTCTGAATTCATCTTTAGTGGTATAATTTGGTGTAGTTAACCATTCATAGGTGGTAAAGTCTCGATGACCTTTTGTCTCATCAAATTCTAAATCAAATACTTTACGGCTAAACCGCTGAAGACCTAATCCAGCATAAAAATCTACAGCCAGGCGATTGGTAACAAATAGCATAACTCCAAATTTTGGCACTATATAGAGACTTTCTTCTATTGCAGAAAAATTATCTCTAATATGCTGATCACCTATGGGTTCATAAAAAAGTACCATGCCATCAAAATGCCTACTCGATATACCATTTTCAAAACCAACATAGATCTTACGGCTTACAAAATATTGATATTCTATGCCCATTTTAAGCCCATGAGTTGTTCGAGATGACTCTCCTTCAAAAACACCAGGTGCAATACCAAATTTCACTTGTACTCCAAGTCTATCAGAAAGAAAGTATGACGCACCAAAATCGATTGTAGAAAAATTGGGGTTTATAAAACTGAGAGGAGCCAGCTTGATGAACACATCATTCTTATGAACGCGGTTTACAGTATCAGATTGAGAATATAGCTGAAAGGAACTCAATAGACTTGTCAATGTGAAAAACAAGCTCGCAACGAACAACTTCTGAAGTTTGAAATTTTCTGACTCCATCTACAAATTAGGATTTGGATTATTCAAAAATAACCCAAATCCTACCTCCTCTATAATTGTATCCTCTCCACACTTTGCTATTTTAGCGCTCCACTCTCAACCATCACCAATTCAAAAGCTGCTGCATGAAACTTCTGGAATGTATTCCTAACATTAGTGAAGGTAAGGACAAGGCCATAATAAATGCTGTTGCCAACGCCATTTCATCTACAGAGGGCGTAAAGCTTTTACACACCGATAGCGGCTACGCTGCCAATAGAACGGTATTCACCTTTGTGGGTGAGCCCGAAGCGGTGTTAAAGGCTGCCTTTGAGCTTTACATAAAGGCGATGGATCTCATTGATATGCGCCAGCACACCGGCACCCATCCCAGGCAGGGCGCTGTGGATGTTTGTCCTTTTGTTCCTCTGCAAGGCACCCCCATGCTGGAGGCTATTGCCATAGCTTCTCGCCTGGCCTTTATGCTGGAAAATGAACTCAATATTCCCGGATACTACTATGGCTTTAACGCCACCTGGCCTGATCATACCAATCTTTCATTTTTACGAAAAGGTGAGTACGAATCGCTTCCCGCCAAGTTTAAAGAAATGCCCATTGATTTTGGAAATGCCGATAACTGGCAGAAAAGTGGCGCAACGGTAATTGGAGCCCGAAATCTGTTAGTGGCTTACAATATTAATCTCTCCACTCAGGATGTGGCTGTAGCCAAAAAAATTGCCGGTATAATTCGTCAATCGGGAACCATCAGGCTTTCCTCTACTGGAGAAAGGTTAGGCACCGCTGGCAAACTGGCTGGTGTGCGTGCCATCGGCTGGTACATAAAGGATTTTGATCGTGTGCAGGTAAGTTGTAACCTTACTGACCTGAGCCTCTCCAGTATGCTGGATGTATTTTTAGCCGTAAAGGAAGAAGCTGAAAAGCTGGGTACAACGGTAACGGGAAGTGAACTTATTGGCTTAGCTCCAATATCTGAGTTTGAGAAAGCCGCTGCACACTTTGAGCCCAACTCATCAGACCCCATAAAAGCGGCTGTAAAAGGCTTTGGCTTAGATGAGATAAAGCCATTTGATCCCAATCAAAAAATTATTGAAAAGCTCTTGGCTAGCGCCTAACTAATCGAAGCGAGCTTTGGGTTCCATCCTTCATCTGAATATTAAGGATGTAGAATCCGGAAGGAACATCGGCATGCAGTTCCAAACTGTTTTTGTTAGCATTTGCAGTCACCGGCATTTCCACACCTACACTGTTGATCAATTGCACCCGGGCCAATTTGCCCTGGGGCAGGTTTAGCACAATCTTATCTGTAAAAGGATTGGGGAACACCTCTATTCCAATAGAGCTCTCTCCCATACCAAAATGCACTTCATTAGGGCAGTTGTTGAGACTTAAATGAAAATAATCGCTCTCCAACAGCTCATAACCACATTCGTGAAAAACCTTGTTGCGGTCAGTACCGCGTACAATAGACAACTTGTAATCCCCGTCAAAAAAGAAGCTCACATCCATTTTCAGTTCATCTACATATAAGGTGTCTTTGGGGATAATTACCTTATTTATAATTACCGGATAACCCTGATCATTGGAAAACTTATAATCAGTACCATCGGGGCTAATGCTTGAAGTGAGTATCCTTGTGGACAAAGGGACTGTAATCACCCCCGACCCACAAAAGGTTTTTAGGGTATCCTCCGGAAATACGCCAAAGAAATAAAGCCCCGGAAAGCAATCTTCGCTAATCAATACCGAAATCTGAAAATAACTCGTAGCAGCTTTCACCATACCAATAAAGGGGTTTTTACTATCCTTATACTCGGTGATGGTAACGGGTACACCATAAAAACCTGTATCAAAAGGCAGAAAACTCATGGCCTGCTTTTTAATGGCAAAATCAATCGCTCCAAATGGAATTTGAGTGGTATAGGGGAATTTTAATGGCACCTCATTCTTTGTTGGAAATAAGCCAGTGGAGGGTTTGTAGTTAATCGCAGCAGCCAAATTCACCTTTAGGCTGTCCTCGTCCACATCTGCGTAAGCGGGCTTGTAATAGCGCTTTTCCTGATTGCAAGCCTCCAGTAATCTAAAGTTTGTATCGAGCTGTACGGGATTGTTCCTTACATGCGTATTCAGTAATACCCATGATGTAACCGGAACAGAATCAAAATTCAGGTAGCCAACAGAAGGAGATTCATAATACACCAAGAGGTTTTGGCAGGTGTTACCGGAATCAAGGTAAAAGGTATCGGTAAATGTAAATGCCCTGATATCGTCAAAACCCATTTTTGATTTAGGGATGCAAAGTTCATTTATGCTATCTCCTCCTGCATTTAGCTTTGCAGTTTGTTGCCAGCTACTTCCACAGGAATTATAAATACTATAGTTGATGGAATTACCTATTGGCATACAGCCGGATTTCTCCCCATGTAAAACCTCTATTTGAATAATATATGACTTTTGATACGCCTTAAAATCGGGAGCCTCCTTCACCTGCACCCTGCTCCACAGCTGTGGGCATTGAGCAAATCCCTGAAGGGAAATGATTGAAATAAAAATGAGGAAAATTCCGCGCATAGAAATAAGAATCGGCACTAAGATAATATTCAAATCTCAACCTGCATTACCATTTCTGTGAAGATGTTCATACACTTATTATAGGATGGATATCATCTAACCTGAGTTAAATTAATATGTGATTGTAGAATTCCTGATGGATAATGGGATATTGCCTTGCTCTTTGATCACTTTAGGATTTGAGAAGCCTATATAGCTGAGTATTTCAAAACTTGCCCTGCCCAAATTTTTACAGAAAGTACACATAAAAAAAATACCCGATTCAAAGAACCGGGTATTTGTAATAGGGTAATACTTTATAAAAGCCTTACTTTTTTCTTCTGGCCTGCCTGTTTTGGTCTTCCTGAATCTCCTTCATCCTGCGCATGAAGCGATTTTCCTTTTTAGGCTGAGCTTTCTTTTCCTGCATCTTGGCGTGAATTTTATCTTCATCGATAAAGGCCCTGATAGCAAACTGCTGACTAAAGGTAATAACGTTGGCCACAAAATAATAGTAGCTCAAACCAGCTGCGTAGTTGTTGAAAACACCAAGGAATACCACCGGCATCAAATACATCATATACTTCAACTGCGGATACTGTTGATTAGAACCCGTCATCTGCTGGTTCATATAGGTGTAGATTAAGGTAGAAACCGTCATCAACAGAGTAAAAAGACTTACGTGATCTCCGTAAATGGTATTAAGTATCGGCACATGGCCAAATGTCCAAATAGAATCATAGGTAGAAAGATCATCGGCCCATAAGAATGGCTGCTGCCTCAACTCGATAGAAGAAGGGAAAAAGCGAAACAAGGCAATGAGAATAGGCATTTGAAACAACACCGGTATACAACCTCCCAGCGGATTTACACCTGCCTTTCGGTAAAGCTCCATGGTAGCCTGTTGCTTTTTCATAGGCTCCTTATCCTTATACTGCTCGTTTAGCTCGTCAATCTCAGGCTTTAGAACCCTCATTTTAGCCATTGAGCGATACGAAGTATAAGTAAATGGAAACAATATCATTTTTATGATTACAGCAATAATCAAAATGATAAGACCATAGTTAAGACCATAGCCTTCGAGCCAGTTAAACAAGTTGATTACCAATCCCCTGTTGATCCATCCAAGAATACCCCAACCAAGTGGTATTAACTTTTCAAAACCCTGATTGTATGACTCAAGAATATCATACTTATTTGGTCCAAAATAAAGACCATACTGATTGTTAAGGTCACTTCCCTGATTTCCGGCAGACACCTTGGAAACAAGTAGCTTGGTATAGGACTCTTCGGTTTCAGCGGGATTTTTTGAGACGAGTTCAGCCTTTTCAAAATCTCCGCTCTTATTTATCAAAATAGAAGAGAAAAACTGCTGTTTATACGCTACCCACTTAAGGTGCTCTTCTGTTTCGCTGTCATCACTGGTTGCGGATAAATCATCAAGATCATCATCTGTGGCAAAGTGATATTCCAGATGAGTGTTAGTACGCTCATTCTTAAGATTTTTTTCCTGCCTTAGGGTTTGCATTTCCCATTGCAATCCGGATCTATCACTTAGTAAGTCACCAAACCCTCTTGAACGCACATCCCAGTCGAGCATGTAATCGCCCGGTTTAATACGGTAAATGTATTCAAGTGTTTTTCCACCACCTGCATCCAAGGTCATAGTAACCTGATTCCCGGAATTTTGCACTCCTGAGAAGTCAAGGTCTGCAGTATTTTTCCCGTTTGCCAGGTCTATATTAAATCTTGATGATTTATCTACAAGATAGAGAGGAAGGCTATCGTAGGTTCTATATTTTTTGAGTCGAGCCTTTACTACCTGCCCTCCTTTGGAAGAAATCACAACTTCCAATAAATCATTCTCCAGGGTAAAAAACTGCTCTTCAACAGGGGCTTGGGCAATCTGACCAACAGTGCTATCAGCCAGAGAAGTATCAGTAGTAGCTGCATAAGTGCCATTTTCACTTATCTCATCATGAGTTTCCTCTGCTACCTGTACGCTATCTGCCTTGTTGTTATTTTCAGCATCCGCAGGTTTATCCTCGGCACCAAAATATCCGAAATACAAAAAGATACCACCAATCAGCAAGAAGCCTATAATGGTATTAATGTCAAATGGTTTTTTATTCATTATGATTATGCTTTTGAAGCCTTAACTACAGCTTCAACAAATTTTACAAACAGTGGATGAGGGTTGGCCACGGTACTTTTATATTCAGGGTGAAACTGTACCCCCATAAACCACGGATGATCCGGTATTTCAATAATTTCCACCAAATCAGTTTCCGGGTTTTTACCAGTGGCAATCATGCCATTTTTTTCAAAATCCTTTAAATATTTGCTATTAAACTCATAGCGATGACGATGGCGCTCGCTTATTACTTTTCTGCGATAAGCTGAAAAGGCGTGACTACCTTCGGTAAGCTCACAATCACAAGCTCCAAGGCGCATAGTACCTCCCATATTTTCAACATTCTTTTGCTCTTCCATAAGAGCAATAACAGGATGTTTTGTTTTGGGGTTCATTTCTGAAGAGTTGGCATCACTCCAGTTCAGCACATTTCTTCCAAATTCAATTACTGCGGCCTGCATTCCAAGGCACACACCAAAAAATGGAATTTTATTTTCACGTGCGTAGCGAATAGCCTCTAACTTACCTTCAAAACCGCGCTCACCAAAACCAGGTGCTACAAGAACTCCATCAAGACCTTCTATATATTTGGCTGCACTTTCCTGACTTATGTTTTCGGAGTGAATCCATTTGATATTTACCTTACATTCATTGGCAGCGCCAGCATGAATAAAAGACTCTACAATGGATTTATACGAATCCTTAAGTTCAATATATTTACCGATAAGACCTATGGTAACCTCTGTTTTAGGATACTTCAACTTGTAGAGGAAGTCTTTCCAGTTTACCAAATCCAGATTGTCCTCAATGGGCAAACCAAGGCGTTTTAGCACCACTTCATCAAGGTGCTGATTGCGCATCAGGATAGGAACTGCATATATTGTTTCTGCATCCAGTGATTCAATTACAGCTTCCTTCTTCACATTGCAAAACAATGCCAGTTTCTTCTTAATTTCCTCTCCAATGGGGTGTTCGCATCGGCAAACCAATACATCAGGTTGTACACCTGATTCCTGTAAACTCTTTACAGAGTGCTGGGTAGGCTTGGTTTTCAACTCACCGGTAGCTGCCAAAAAAGGCACAAGAGTAAGGTGAATCACCATACAGTCATCTCCCAACTCCCATTTTAGCTGACGGACAGTCTCGATGTAGGGCAGTGACTCAATATCACCAACAGTACCACCTATCTCCGTTATTACGATTTCAAACTCACCTGTATTACCAAGTAGCTGAATTCTTCTTTTAATTTCATCAGTAACATGGGGAATTACCTGAACGGTTTTCCCTAAAAAGTCACCTCTGCGCTCCTTATCAATTACCGACTGGTAAATTCTACCTGTAGTAACATTGTTGGCCTGAGATGTTGGCCTGTTGAGGAAACGTTCATAATGACCAAGGTCAAGATCGGTTTCTGCACCATCATTGGTAACAAAACACTCGCCATGTTCATAGGGGTTAAGTGTTCCCGGATCTATATTTAAATAAGGATCCAGTTTTTGAATGGTAACACTATAACCTCTTGACTGTAAAAGCGTTGCCAATGAAGCGGAAATGATTCCCTTTCCTAAGGAGGAGGTAACACCTCCTGTAACGAAAATATATTTTGTGGATGGCATAAATGAGTTTCTCCCGGTTTGCAAAAAACGCTGCAAAGCTAATGATAAAAGGTGGAAACGGGCTTCAATCTAAAAGATCAAAACCCGTGATGTTTTTAATAAAAATCCGATTTTACGGAATTTAAACGAGCTGCTTAATAATATCGTCAATAGTTACGCCTTCTGCTTCGGCCTTGTAGTTTTTCACTACACGGTGTCGAAGTACAGGCTTGGCTATGGCCAGTACATCTTCCTTATCAGGAGAATACTTACCATGCAATGCTGCATGACACTTGGCTCCAAGAATAAGGTACTGAGAGGCACGAGGGCCAGCTCCCCAGGCTATGTATTCATTGGTAACACTTTTTGCCTTTTCGGTATTTGGACGGGTAGAACTGCTTAGGTTTACAGCAAAGTCGTACACATTATCAGCCACAGGTATTTTTCGTATCAACTTCTGAAAATCAATTATCTCCTGTTGATCCAATATCTTGTTTACCTGAGTGTGGAGATCTGTTGTAGTATTTTTTACAATTTGCAATTCCTCGGCAAATGAGGGATAGCCCACTTCAATGTTAAACATAAAACGGTCGAGCTGGGCTTCGGGTAAGGGATATGTTCCTTCCTGTTCGATGGGATTTTGCGTAGCCAATACAAAAAACGGATCAGCCATTTTATAGGTATGTCCGGCAGCTGTAACCGATTTTTCCTGCATAGCCTCCAGCAAAGCTGATTGGGTTTTTGGAGGAGTACGGTTAATTTCATCTGCCAAAATAATATTGGAAAACAATGGCCCTTTTATAAACTTGAAATTTCTGTTTTCATCCAAAATCTCTGCACCTACAATATCAGATGGCATAAGATCCGGTGTAAACTGAATACGGTTAAAACTAAGCCCCAAAGCTTCGGCCGTAGTATTTACCAATAGTGTTTTTGCCAAGCCCGGCACCCCTACTAATAGTGAGTGTCCGCGGCACAAGATGGAAAGAATCAAAAGATCGATTACCTCTTCCTGTCCAACAATTACTTTCCCGATCTCAGATTTTAGCTGTTGATATTTTACACCTAAATTATCTACCGCTCTGGCATCGCTCGTACTATTCGACATATTGAGATTGTTTTATCCAATTCTGATTAAACTCACAGCTCAGGTAATCGTTGTTTACCCTAACGTAAGTGGTCTTAAGTTTTTCTTCAATCCAGTTTTGTGTCATCTCATTTTTCTTTTCCTGAGTAGCCATCATCTGAATTTTTTGATAGTCGGTTTTAAGGTCGGCCCTATGAGGTTCTGTTTTTTCCAGCAGTTTAATAAGCCTATATCCTTCTGTACCATCAGGTGTTCTATAAAATGATGGTTTTGAAATCTGACCTTTCTCCACACCGTCAATAGCGGAAAAAATATCACGGCTTAAATCTCCCTGATCCCAGCGGCTATCGCCCGAATTTGGGTTGATACTAATACCTTCATTCAATCTGGAATCTTCGTCATCAGAGGCTGTTTCAGCAGCTTCACCAAACGTTACTTCCTTATTCAAAATAGCTTGACGCACACTGTCCAGATACAATTCAACCTTCTTTAAGTTGTCAGGAGAAATCTTAGGCTTTATCAAAATGTGTCTCAAATCCAGCTCCTCACCTCTCCTTTTAAGAAGTTGTACGATATGATAGCCATACTCAGTCTTAAATGGCAATGAAATCTCACCCTCCTTGAGATTAAAGGCTACCGCCTCAAACTCCTTCACAAACTGGCCTCTCTTTATGGATTCATACTTTCCTCCATTTTTAGCAGAACCGGGATCTTCCGAGTACAATACAGCAAGAGTACTAAATGACGATCCATCCTCTACCCTTTGCTTGAGTTCCAGGAGTCTTTTTTTGGCTTCATCTATCGATTCAGCAGAAGGTTTTGGGAACTTAATGATTTGTGCATACTCAATTTCAGAGTTTATCAAGGGTAAACTGTCTTCAGGAATTTTGCGATAGAAATTCCTCACCTCAGTTGGGGTGATTTTTACATCACCGGTAATTGTCTGAAGCATTCTTTGGGCAATCATCTGATCGCGGATAAAAGGCTCCATTTCCTCCTTTATTTCCACTAAGGATTTATCATAATACTGCTCCATCTTCTGCACACTCCCAATTTGCTGGGCTATCATATCTATCCTGCGCTGGCTGTTTTGAGAAACTTCCTCATCACTTACCACAATACTATCAAGATCTGCCTGATGAAGAAGTAGTTTTTCAAAAAGCAACTCCTCAAATATTTTACACTTGTCAACTTCACCAGCTGCCAAGCCCTGTCTTTTTAGCTGGGCATATTGTTGATCAATGTCTGACTTCAGAACAATGTTTTTACCAACTACGGCCACCACTCCATCAACAATACGAGGCTGTGCGTAAGTAAGCGAGCAAGTAAAGGCCAGCAAAAAAGTGAAAAATCTTTTCATTTAATAAACTTCAAATTCTTTTTTCTTCAGAGCGTCATTGAGAAGGTTTTGCTCAAGCTCATTCAACAGCTTGAGTTTTCTTCTGTTAATCAAAATATTTTTAATTACATCAGAGGCATATATCAACGGAGCCCTTTCTCCCTTGAGTTTATACTGCCAAATATGCACTAAGTAAACATTGGTGCCGTCATTAAATTGTTGCACCTCGCTATTTTTTATAACCTCCAGCTGATCGGGATTTTCAAAAGGTATAATTTTCTTGAGTTGGTCAAAACTCATCCAGCTGCTATCAGTTACTGAAAACTTATAGGCGTACTTTAGGGAGTAATCCAATAAGTTACTTCGATCCTTTTGTTTATTGGACGAAAACCACTTTATGGCATCCTTTAAATCAGGTGCCTCGCTATTGATAACGATGTAGCTTGCTCTTACAATATTTTCCTTCAAGACAAAAGCATTGGTGCCACTATGGTAATTTTTTAAAATGGCACTGTCTTGAATAACAGTATCCAGATTTTGACTGATGTACTCTTGCCTGTACGCAAATTTGAGTAGGTCATTTCTATACTCTTCTATCTGCTTATCAAAGTTCTTTTTACTTTCAGTGAGGTTGTATTCTGCCTTATAGATCATCAATTGATCCTTGGCCCATACGTTAATGTAGTTTTGAAGAAATGCAAGGCTATCCTTTTCCGAGAGGTCTTTAGGCACTAAATCCTTAAGATCACTTTTATACAAATAACGATTATAAACCCTGGCCAGAGGCTCTCCTTCCACATCCTCATCAGCTCCATTCAAAAACTGACAGGAGGTAGCCCAAAAGGCCCCTCCTGCAAGTAATACAATAGATAGTATTTTTTTAGCTCTGAGATTCAAGTTCTGCAATTACCTTTTTGAGAACTTCGTCCTGCATTTTTACTGAGTACTTTTCCTTAAGCTCTTTTAACCATTCCTGCTCAAGGTATGTTTGATAATCACTTATCACAATACCTCTTGCTTCCTGAAAGGTTTTATTTGCAGGAGCCATAATTTTATCAAATACCACTACAAAGAAGCGGCCGTCCTTTTCAAAAACATCTGAAGTACCAACCTTTTTCGGTAAGTCCTTCAAAATGGCATTTGCACCACTCTCATAAAGATTACTGTCAATTTTCACCTTTAGCTGAGAGTCTTCATTAATAGATGAAACCACTTCAGACACCTCTCCACCCTTGGAAATCATTTTAGCGGCTTTTTTTGCCGTTTTCTTATCCACTGCATCAATTACATAAGCCTGATAGCGTTCCTTCCAGGTATAATTATCCTTGTTGGCAGTATAATAAGCCTTCAGGCCTGTCGTATCGCTTACCGACTTTTTCCAAACCTTCTTTTCGGTGAGGTCAAAAAGTAAGATACCTTCAAAGTATTCTCTGCTCAATAATTTAAATTCAGGATATTTTTCTTCCAAACGGCTCTTCTCGTAGTTCACCAGCTCCGTTTCTGAATAAACATCATACATAGCGCTAACAGCCGAGTACACACTGCTTCCTCTGGCGCTTCTCTGATTAGCTTCTACGTGCTTTAGGAAATCCATTACGGTAAACTTTTTAGGGCCAAACTCAAATAACACCTTATCACCGCCCTTTACCTTATCCGCTTTGTAAGCTTGCTTTAACAGAGATTCATCTACTTGCTCAAAGGCCAACTTCATGGTCTTAGGATATTCGCGGTAGCTATAGTCTTTTTTAAGGCGTTTCATCACGCTAATCTGACTTTGTTGAGAGCGATCATCTCTGTCCAGCTTTTGCTTGATTTCATCCTCAGATTCTTCAAAACTGCCAATTGGCGCCTTACCTACCAACTTAATGATATGCCAGCCGATAGGTGTGCGCACGGGCTTTGTATAATCTCCTACATTTTCCAAACCAAAAGCAGCATCCTCAAATTCAGGGTACATTTTATTAATGCCAAATGGCTGTAACACACCTTCCTTTTGAGCAGATGTTGGATCCTGGCTATATTGCTTGGCTAGAGTTCCAAAGTCTTCTCCGCCCTTTAATTTTTCGTAAATCTCGTTTACCTTCTGCTCAGCCTTCTTGCTGTCATTTTCCTTAACCTTATCGTTATCTAAAATAAGGATATGAGCCACCTGAACCGTACCACGGGCATCACGCTTATCAGTAACCTTAATAAGGTGATATCCATACCTAGTTCTTACAGGGCCGGTTATCTCCCCTACTTTTGCGTTATAAACGGCTGTTTCAAAAGGATATACCATATTAAACACTGTGAAATATCCAAGATCACCACCTTGTTTGGCTGAATAGCTATCTGCAGAATACTCCTGAGCAAGGGCCGCAAAATCTCCTCCCTTTTCAAGCTGTTTTCTAATATTCATTATGGTTTTATGCGCATGAAGGGTATCGGCTGGAGGGGCAGAACCGTCTACCATAATCATGATATGGGATGCTCTTACATCCTTTTTCATCCTTTGGTAGGCTTCCTTAACAAGCTCTTTAGTTACATCCTTATCATTTAGGTAAGGCTTGGCAAGCTGATCACGATAACTTCCATATTCTCTTAGGAAAGAAGGTACGGTATCCATACCGATGGCTTTAGCTTCGTGTACTTTAAGCTTAAAGTTTACGTAAAGATCCAGATATTCACTCGGTGTTTTGGGATCTATATCCTCACCAAGATTTCTGTTCTTATTGTACACTGCCATGTATTCACCTGCTGTAACGGTGTCATCGGCAACAGTAAACAACACTTTGTTTTTAAGATCGGCTGTTTGAGCAAACATAGCTGCACCACTTAACACAAGTAGGCATGATGAAATAAGCTTCTTCATGTTGGTTTTATTTTCTTTAAAATTTGATTGCAAACAAAGTAAAATTTTTACAAACGACTATAATTTGGTGCCTCACGGGTAACGTATACATCATGAGGGTGGCTTTCGTGAATTCCGGCTGCTGTCATTTTTACAAATCTGGCAACTTCCTGCAATTTTTTAATATCTGCAGCTCCACAATACCCCATGCCAGCTCTTAATCCACCAATAAACTGGTACATTACTTCGCTAACCTCACCTTTATAGGCTACTCTTCCGGTAATACCCTCAGGCACTAATTTTTTAATATCATCTTCCACATCCTGAAAGTAACGATCGCTACTTCCCTTTTGCATGGCCTCTATAGAGCCCATACCCCGGTATGTTTTATATTTTCTTCCTTCGTAAATAACGGTTTCACCAGGCGCTTCCTTTGAACCAGCCAACAGAGAACCCAACATTACCGTGTCTGCCCCGGCAGCAATAGCTTTTACTATATCTCCTGTAAATCGGATACCACCATCAGCTATCAAAGGAACTCCACTACCTTCAATTCCTCTTCTTACATCCATAATGGCTGAAAGCTGAGGAACACCAACACCTGCAACAACACGGGTTGTACAAATTGATCCTGGCCCTATACCAACCTTTATACCATCTGCTCCGGCATTCACCAAATACTTTCCAGCTTCTGCTGTGGCAACATTACCCACTACCACTTCGAGATCAGGGTATTTTGATTTTACCTTTTTCAATGCATCTACCACTCCTCTGGTATGACCATGGGCGGTATCAATAATAATAGCATCCACGTTAGATTCAACCAAAGCAGTAACTCTTTCTAGCACATCGGCAGTTACACCCACGGCAGCCGCTACTCTAAGTCGTCCAAAGGCATCCTTACAGGCATTTGGCTTAATTTTCAACTTGGTAATATCACGATAGGTAATTAGGCCTATCAATGTATTATCCTTTTTTACTACGGGTAATTTTTCAATTTTATACTCTTGTAAAATCAGCTCAGCCTCGGCCAAGCTAGTATTTTCATGAGTGGTAATAAGCTTTTCACGAGTCATTATTTCTCGTAGAGGACGATCGTCTCGCTTTTCAAACCTTAAATCACGGTTGGTAATTATACCAATCAGTTTCTTCTCACCGTCAATAATAGGAATACCTCCAATTTTGAAATCGGCCATCATTTTCTTGGCATCTGCCACCAGGGCATTTTCACCTAAGGTAACAGGGTCCAGTATCATTCCACTTTCAGCACGCTTCACATTTCTCACCTCCACAGCTTGCTGCTCAATGGTCATGTTTTTATGAAGAACACCTATACCTCCGTCCTGAGCTATAGCTATAGCCATGGCCGATTCCGTAACGGTGTCCATTGCCGCAGAAATGATTGGAGTTTTTAATGTAATGTTTCTTGTAAACTTTGAAGTAATATCTACTTCACGAGGTAGGACTTCCGAATAACCCGGTACCAGAAGTACGTCATCATAGGTAAGGGCTTCACCGAGAACTTTATCAGTATTTAACAGCATGGAGGGTGCAACTTTGAGATTAAATTGCGTGCAAATATACCATTAATAGACTTCTAAAAAAGCTAAACAGATAATCTGTTTCAGTCTGTACAAATGGCTTGCTCATTATTGAAAAAGCCCCTCCATATTTCTATGGAAGGGCTTGTAAAAAGTTTCAAATCAATTATCGTATCAGGGTAAAGTCTCCTCTTTCCTCCTGAGGTATACCACCTGGTGTGGAATACTTTAGGAAGAAGATATAAACTCCCTGTTGAGCATCTGCACCGTTATAGGTTCCATCCCACTTTTGTGTTGGATCAAAGGTTTCAAATACCTTAACACCCCAACGGTTCATTATATAAAAGTGATATTCACTCACTTCGTTAAACTTCATGGATGGACCAAAAAACCTGTTCTCCAATATATCACTACCCGGGCGGAAGGCTGTAGGAATGTAAATTCTTGCCTTTTGATTAATACAACGCTCGTTAGAACGACTGAAGAATGGCTGACCATTATCCTGGGTAAAGAATGGAGGAGTACCATCGGTTCCTTCCACTGCCAATACATAGTAGCAAAAGTTTCCTGGTGTTTCTCTGTAATCGCTGATATCATCCACAAAAGTGGTATCGTTACCAGCTGTTGTTCCTGCCAGTGTAAAGTTAGCATCATCACCTCCCTTACGGTAGATGTCATACCTGTCTACTTTCCCTGCCCATGAAGTATAAGGGTTCCATGTTACAAGGTTAGTAAGATTAGGACGTGGTGTTACTTGTAATAATATATTGCGTGACACATTACTTACTGTATCGCGACCTCCACAGCTATCTGTGGCAGAAAGGCGATAGTAATAATGTCTGCTATCAGGCGTGGTTCCATAATCACTAAAGGTGATGGTAGAGGCTCCTCCTCCTGGTTTTGCCACAGTTGCTATTGTACGGTATGGCCCTAGTATGTCTGGTGCGCGCTCAATAATAAACTCAAGCACATCGGCCTGGGCATCTATAAAGGTATTCAGCTTTATTGCCCCTCTGTCAGGATCGTTGGTTACTTGAGAAAGATATAGTATCTGAGACTTCCTTGGCACTTCTGCCAGTATACAAAGTTCATTGGATGTGGATGTTCTGCCTGTGGTATCTATGGCCTGTACCCTATAACAATAGGTAGATCCATTATCAAGGTTGCGTTGTAAATAAGAGGTATCCTGAGGGCCAGCGGTAAAAAGCTCATTCCAGGCCCCTCCGTTGGTTTGTAGTAGCAACTTATACCCCACAACTCCATCCTTACCAAAACCTTCGTAGGTATTCCAGCTAATGCGAGAGTAAGCCTCACACTTGTTCAGGTAATTTCTAAGGAAGATGGTGGCATGTGGTTTCACAATCTGATCATCACTTTGGTTACCACAACTATCCACAGATATCACCTTAAACTGTTCACTGCGAGCATCGGCTTTACTGCCCGGCCATTCATGCGGCATTGGAGTACCAACAGGAATGGTATCCACAACTATCCACCCAAGTTTAGGGTCGTTGAAGTACAGATAATAATTAACCACATCACTATATTTTGTGGATTTCCAGCTAATAATGGCATTTCCTGCAGCATTTACACTTACACTGTCGAGCACTATGGCATCATCATTTGTTTTATCGGAAAAGCGAGCACTATCCAAAGTTGAAGTACTTTGACAGTTGCGGCTAGTATCACTTACCCTGATCTGATAGTTAACCAAGGCATTACATACAGTTACTGTATCGGTATAGGTAAGATTTGATGTACTACCTACCTGAGACCAGTTGTTACTTCCTGCAGGGGCCTCTGTCCATATTTCATACACTCCCGTTGAAGTGAAAGGTAATGGAGTACGCAGGGCATTCCAACTCAGTGTAGCATATTCAGCACTACCTGGAGGAGTTGCCGTAAGATTTAGATTCATCAGACTTAAGGTATCGGAAGGACCGGATAAAAAGTCGCATTTACCGGTACTCTTTACCATGTAAAAATGCTCATAACCACCTCCTGCAGATACAATAGTACTCAGCGAATCGCGATCAGTTATATATTGTAGCGTATCATACGGGCCGTTTATGGTTTGAGATCCCAATAACATATAGTAGTTAAAGGCCAGTCCACTATCCTGAGGTGCCCGATTCCATTGCAAACGGATATCACCTGATGGAGCAATATTGCTTAAACAGTTAAGATAAGGAGGTGTTGGGTCTCCCGCCAATACCTTCACCACAAAAGTGGTAAGTGCCACTCGAGGTGCGGGGCAACCGTCATCCTCCATCCTTAATGAGAAGTAAAAGGTGTTAAATGGACTACAGAAGTTGCCACCCACATCTAAATGCTGGCAATCCGGCACCCATAAAAATTCCTGAGTATTTTTAAGCTGCACACAGTTGCCCGATTGATTTACCGGTGTAAATGAGGCGCAAGGAGCTGGTCCAACACAACCTGTGGTTCCTGTGAGAGGACGGGCTACCTGAAGGCCTTCAGCCTTAAAGCAAATATTTTGAAAACGGTTTGCCCCAAAATTAAAGTCAGCATCATTAGCGATCATCTGAAAGTTAATGGTATCTCCAGGATATACAGTGGTACTGTAATTTTTTGCTCCCAGGCGGTTAATGTTTTTGTATAGTGAGGTATCAATACTTACATCAGGTTCGGTATTTGTTGCGCAATTCTTTTGTACCACAATGGCAACATCCCTAAAAACCTCGGCCACCAAAACCGGCTGTGGGCCATTGGGACCCTGGCCGCATTTCCAGGCTTCAATAGCATAACAACTGGCAAAACTTCCTCCGGTTCCTCCAACATTCTGAATATCCATTGATACTTCACCTGTAATACCATTAATGGTAACAGGGCCATTAGAAGAGTTGTTTGCTGTATTGGGATAAGGAGAAGAAGAAGAATAACCACTATTCCAAACAACAGGAGTACCAGCTGACTGAAGTGGATCTGCAAAGCGAATATAAAGTGAATCCAAATCCTTATCTGAAGCAAGGTGATTGTAGGTAAAGGGTCCTTCACATATAGTTATAGAACCTGTTTCACTGAAAAAGGGGCTGCTATCGTAACATGGGTTAACATTTTTTGGAGCAGTAGCTCCAACAGGAGTATAAGGATACATTTTTGCCCTTAGGTAATAACCTCCTGAAAAAGTATTTAGCACTCCACCGGGGCGGCAGCAGCTAGTCCAGTAAAACTCCCATCCGGCAGCAGGAGGCGTGCCAAAAAGTGAAATTCCATTGCTCGAAGACTTATAGACATATTTTTCAACTGCTCCATTTCCTGAGGCTGTGGTATTAGGCGGAATACCGCTGGTCATGCCACAGAAAATACCACTTCCCCCAGCGCAGGAGGGAGAAATATCTGTTTGACTCACCAAGCTACAAGAGATATTTCCATTGGGGCCAACAATATTTTGAGTAGTTCCAAGACCGGCTGTACCCGAGGCACACTCTTTATAGAGCACTAAGGTGAAAATATACTTTCCTTTATTGGCACCTGTTTCAATACAGTCCCAAACAATCTCCCCTCCTAGAAGGTGAGAGGCCCTGGCCTCTTTGGCTCCCATAAAAACGAATGCAGCTAAGAGGGAGATTTGAATAAATCTTTTCATTCCTAATTAATTTTGGCTAAATCTAAAAACAAGGTTGATAAATAAAAAGGGATAATGAGAATAAGTTACTTTTTGCACATAATTATGCTCTATAAGAACCTTACTACTTAGTTTGTGAAAGCCTCAGCTTTATTTCATTTCCCTTATGGGCTGCAATTTAAATCAAAAAACCCCGGATTGAGAATAATACTCATCCGGGGTTCAATAAAATCAATAACAACTCTTTATCTAATCAAAGTAAAATCACCTCGTCCTTCATCTGGTATACCTCCAGGTGTAGAATACTTCAGATAATAAATATAAACACCTTGTTGGGCATCTGCTCCGTTATAGGTTCCATCCCATTTAACTGTGGGATCAAAGGTTTCAAAAACCTTAACTCCCCAGCGGTTCATGATATAGAAGTGGTATTCACTTACTTCATTAAACTTCATGGACGGACCAAAGAATCTGTTTTCTAGAATATCACTATCCGGCCTAAAAGCAGTGGGAATATACACTCGTGCCTTTTGACTGATGCATCTGTTATTGGAACGACTAAAGAAAGGCTGACCATTGTCCTGAGCATAACCCAGTGGATTTGCCCCCTCCACAGCTACTATGTAGTAGCAAAAATTACCGGGTGTTTCTCTGTAATCACTGATGTCATCCACAAAAGTAGTGTCGTCTCCCAGAGTACTTCCTGCGAGGCTGTAAGCACTTTCATCTCCTCCCTTTCGGTAAATATCATAACGATCTACCACGCCACCCCAAGTCGTATAGGGGTTCCAGGTCAAGAGGTTTGTCAGGTTGGGACGGGCAACGGTTTGCAATAAAATGTTTCTCGACAGATTGCTTACCGTATCTCTCCCCCCGCAACTATCGGTTGCGGACATCCTATAGTAATAATGACGTTTATCCGAATCTGCTTCATAATCATTAAATGAAATTGTGGTAGCGCCACCTGTGGGCTTTTTAACAGTTCCAATAGTTCTAAAAGGTCCTAATTCACTTGGTGCTCTTTCCAGGTCAAACTCCTGCACATCTGCCTTGCTATCAATAAACGCAAGTACTTTCACCGCTTCTCTATCCACATCATTAGTAACCTGTGCTACATACAACACCTTGGACTTACGCGGCACCTCGGCAAGTATACAAAGCTCATTGGAGGTAGAGGTTTTGCCTGTGGTATCTATAGCCTGTACTTTATAACAATAGGTAGATCCGTTATCAAGATTGCGCTGGAAATATGAGGTATCCTGGGGACCTGCAACAAATAACTGGTTCCATGGGCCTCCGTTGGTTTGCAGCAACAATTTATATCCCACAACTCCATCCGCACCAAAACCTTCATAGGTATTCCAGCTAATACGCGAATACGCTTCACACTTATTCAGATAATTCCTCAGGAAGATGGTGGCATGTGACTTCACAATCTGATCATCACTTTGATTTCCGCAACTATCCACAGATGTTACCTTAAACTGCTCACTGCGCGCATCGGCCTGACTGCCCGTCCACTCATGTGGCATAGTGGCGCCAACAGGAATGGTATCCACCACTATCCAGCCTAATTTTGGATCATTAAAATAGAGGTAATAGTTTACCACATCGGCATATTTAGTGGTATCCCAACTAATAATGGCATTGCCGGCTGCATTTACACTTACACTGTCCAATACCATTTTATCCTTATTGGTTTTATCAGCAAAGCGAGCACTATCCAGTGTACTACCACTTTTACACCCAGTGATTGTATCCGTTACTCTTATCTGATAATTAACCAATGCATTACAAACACTAACAGTATCAGTATATGTAAGGGTATCTGTTCTATCCACAAACTTCCAGTTTCCACTACCCAATGGTGCCTCTGCCCAAATTTCATAGCCTTTGGTGGATGGCGCCAGAGGTGTGTGAAGAGGAGTCCAAACCAAACTGGCATATTCCGCACTTCCCGGTGGTGTAGCCGTTAAGGTAAGTTCCATTAAACTCAAGGTATCTGAAGGTGTTGAAAGAAAATCACACTTCCCTGTACTCTGTTGTATGTAGAAGTGCTTATAGCCAAACCCACCATTTACAATGGCACTCAGCGAATCGCGGTCAGTTATATAATATATGGTATCAAAAGGCCCTGATAGATTATTGGAACCCATTATCATGTAATAGTTAAAGTTCAAACCACTATCCAAAGGAATAGAATCCCATGCCACCCTGATATCTCCGGATGGATCTAAATAGCTTAAACACTTTAAGGGTGGTGGTGTAGGATCTCCGGGAACCACCTCAACGGTAAAGGTTACCAGGGAAATTTCAGGAGCCGGGCATCCGTCATCCTGCATCCTAAGTGAAAAGCTGAATTTATTAATAGGATTACAGAAGTTGCCGGAAACACCTAAATGCTGGCAATCTGGCACCCAAAAGAACTCCTGTTCATTTTTAAGTGTTTTTACATACCCTACCTGAGGAGCAACCGGAGAAAAAGTGGCGCAGGGGGCAGGCCCTATACATCCTGTACCAGAAGCCAAAGGAGCTGAAACTTGCAGACCGGCAGCTGTAAACGTAATATCTTGAAACTGCCCCAGGTAAAAATCCTGATCGGCAGCACTAAACTGAAACCTAACCGTATCTCCCGGAAAAACCTTGGTTGAATAGGAGTTTCCCGTCTTCTTTATACTTTTATAAACCTGAGTATCCACAGTAATGGAGGGCGGTGAATTTGGACTCCCCCCAAACACGGGATCACAATCATCTCTTAAAATAATGGCGATATCCCTATATACTTCCGCAATAAGCACAGGTCCAACCACCCCCGGGGCAATTTGCCCACAACGCCAAGCTTCCACAGCAAAACAGCTGGCATAGGATCCTGTATTAGCTGATTGAATATCCATAGTTACTTCTCCTGTTCTCCCGTCTAAAATTAATGGACCGTTTGCAGCATTTGACTGTGGACTGGGAAACGGACTGTTAAATGAAAAACCAGAATTCCAGTTAATAGGAGTGTTTACGGCAGACCAAGGCTGTGCCCATTTAAAGTATAAACTATCCAAATCCTTATCAGCTGCAAGGTGGTTATAGGTAAAGGGTCCGGTACAAATGGTAATTGCAGGGCTTTCCAAAAACCTAGGGCTACTGTCATAACATGGGTTGACATTACTCACACTCCCACCTACAGGAGTGTACCTATACATTTTAGCTCTTAAAACATATGTTTGGTTTGCCCCTCCATTCACCAGCGTACCAGGGCGAGCATTACAACTCCACGAAAACGTCCACCCGGTAACTGCAGGAGGTATACCATTTAATGTTACAGGATTACTTTTCCAGAGATGAAGCTCAACGGCACCTTTCCCGGTTTGGGTGGTAGCATTACAGCTAATAGTACTGTTTCTACAATCAGGACTGATATCCCTGGCATGAATAAGCTTATTAGGCATTTGAATAACTCCAAAAGGGCCATCAATAGTGGTTGGTCCATTTTGGTAACAGCCTGTTACTCCTCCACCACAATCGCGGAGTACCTGTAAATAGAAAATATATTTTCCCGTATTGGCGGGGTCACACTCCCAATAAATTTCTCCACCTAAGGCGTGGCTTGCATTAGCAGAAAAGGATTGTGATACTAATAAAAAGACAAAGATGGATTTGAATAAGGACTTCATTGCGCGGTAATTTTGTTTTAAGTAAAACTAGCGTGCCATGTAGCTTTTATAAAGATTTAATTAGCCTGTAATTTTTAGATTACATATTCACCAAGAGGTGCCGTTTAACCGGAGATGTTGCCCTAAAACTAAATTTGAAACATTCAGAATTAGTAAAGGGGGCTTAGTTTTATTTAATGGAGGTCTTTACATCGAGGTATTCTGTCCATATTTTGTCCAATATCTGCCGTGCGGGCTTAATATCTGATATCAATCCACTGATTTGACCAATCTCCAATTCGCCTTCTTCAAGGTCGCCCTCAAACATACCTCTCTTGGCACGAGCACGTCCTAAAAGTGTTTTCAAATCTTCTACCGTTGCGTGATTAGCGTAGGCATTTACAATATCTGAATGAAACTTATTACGCAAAAGGCGAACAGGTGCCAATTCCTTAAGAGTAAGTTGAGTTGCTCCCTCCCCTGCCTTTACCACTTCATTTTTAAAATTGATATGAGCACTACTTTCTTCACTGGCCACAAAGCGTGAACCTATCTGAACGGCATCGGCACCTAAAATCTGAGCAGCCAACATTTGTCTGCCGGTGGCTATACCCCCGGCAGCAATCAGCGGTACATTGATCGCTTCTTTTACCATGGGTATTAAACAAAAGGTAGTGGTTTCATCACGTCCGTTGTGCCCCCCTGCTTCAAAGCCTTCGGCCACAACTGCGTCCACTCCGGCCTCCTCTGCCTTTTGGGCAAATTTCACACTACTGACCACATGTACGACTTTAATACCATGAGCTTTTAGGTGTGCTGTCCACGTTTTAGGATTTCCGGCAGAGGTAAAAACAATGGGTACTTTTTCGTCAATAATGATCTGGATATGATCCTCGATGGAAGGATACAACATGGGCACATTCACCGCAAAAGGTTTATCAGTAGCAGCCTTGCATTTTTGAATGTGAGATCTTAAAATATCAGGATACATACTTCCTGATCCGATAATACCAAGCCCTCCGGCATTGCTTACAGCCGAAGCCAATTCCCATCCACTACACCAGATCATACCTGCCTGTATGATAGGATACTCAATACCGAATAAGCCGCAAATACGGTTTTCCATGACTATTTTATGATTTTGCGGAGATATACCACATCTCCAATACGTATACTCAAGAGGTAAGTGCCGCTTTCCCCTGGCGCTTCCATTTCAATTTCTGAACTGTCCACGGCTCCGAAATCAAAGGAGTTGATTTCATGACCTGTAATATCAAACAACTTAACTGACACGGGTTCGCTACCGGCAACTCCATTAAGGTTAAGCAAAATCTTTTCGCTCACCGGATTTGGATAAACCTCTATTTTCAATTTGTGCAAATCCTGCTCGGGATTGGAAATCGTCCATGAAGCTGCTGCAAAATTGGCTATACCAAAACCCACCTCATTATTGGGGGTATTAACCTGACTTGCCGTTGTGCGGATAGCTTCATAAACCTCCATATTGGTTTTGGTGGGAAACTGCTGCCACAGGCAGGCTGCCAAACCCGAAATAACCGGACAGGAAAAGCTCGTTCCGTTACCTCTCCTCACCTCCGTCCCCACGAAAGCTGTACCTGCCGCCCTTGCCGAAACAGTAGGCTTTATTCGTCCGTCTGCAGTAGGGCCCTGGCTGGCGAATGATACGTAATTTCCAAACTCATCCACTCCACCTATAGTTAAAACACTATCGCCATCTGCGGGAGCCAAAATGTATTTCCAATCGGAGTTGCCTTCATTACCTGCACTGGTTATTACCAGAATTCCCTTTTTAGCTGCCATATCAGCCGCACGGGTTACCAGGGCGGTATTCCCATCCATATCAGAATAAGACAGATTACCTACGCCTCCATCAAAGGTATTATAACCTAATGAGGAGGTAATAATATCGGCACCAACGCTATCTGCAAATTCGGCAGCGGCCAGCCAATTATCCATTTCTGATGCAGTTTCGGATGCCTGATCTTCTGACTTGAGAAGCCAATAATTTGCCCTGATAGCTGTACCTACAAAAAAGCTATCCACATAGCCAGCCATAACACTCAATACATCTGTACCATGATTGCCAACATTAAACACATTAGTATCGTTGTCCACAAAATTATAGGTACCTAATAAACGTCCGTTCATCCTTAGGGTATCCAAACCGCTAATGGTATTAGCACCACTAAAGCCACCATCCAAAACGGCAATAGTCATCCCCTGCCCCAAAAGATTATTGTCATGTAAATAATCACCATTGAGCATTTCTATTTGATTTGCTGCAAAGCCATAGGTGAAATTAGCCGTGGTTTTAGCTCCATCGCTACCTGCAAAACTCACCGGATAGCGCTGAGCTGCTTCTACCCTTACCACAAAAGGAAGTTTGCTCACTTTTTCCTGAACATTTTCTCCGCTTACCAAAGCATAGTTAAACCAGCGACTTTTCATCCTTACCGTTAAGTCCAATCCCCGTAAAGTATTCAGATAAATTTTTGAAACCGGTAAATCTGCCTTGTCAATTACTGTATTGCGCTTGGCCTTATTGTCAATGGCCTTTGGTGAAAGAAATGCCTGAGGATTTTGAAGAAGTGATTCATTTTCTCCCTTATCGCTAAAAAATACGCGGTACGACTGTGCACTTTGCGCCATGCCTTTTGGCAAACAAGAAAGCGAAAAAAGAACAACAAAAAGTACAGATAGAGTTTTCATATAATTTTAATAATTAATTACCCCTGAGCCAATGAGCTCATCATTTTGGTACCAGGCGGCAAACTGACCGGGGGTAACGGCCTTGTGCTCTTCATCAAATATAATATACATGCCGTTGGGCTGGCGATATAAGGTGGCGCCAAATAGTTGCTGGCGGTACCTGATGCGTAAAAGGTAATGTCGCTTTTCTCCAAGGGCCATTTCCAAATCCGTACGAACCCAGTGGATTTCATCATTTGCAATAAACAATCCTTTTTTACTCAGGCCCTTATGGTAATCGCCCTGCCCTGTGTATATAACGTTCTTCTCGGTATCAGTTGCCAACACAAACAGAGGCTCTTTGGTTCCTCCCACTGCCAGTCCCTTGCGCTGACCTACGGTAAAATAGTGAGCACCATTGTGCTGTCCTACTTCCTTTCCCAGCTCAGGCTGAAATACATATGGAGCCACAAGGGCTTCAAGTTCATTTTCAAAAGAGTCACGCTCCTTTTTCCATAGCGTTTCATCATTTGGGATTTCAATAATACTCCCCTTTTTGGGCTCCAGTTTTTGCTGCAAAAAATCAGGAAGGCTAACCTTCCCTATAAAGCAAAGTCCCTGTGAGTCTTTCTTATCGGCTGTTACAAGCCCTAGCTCAGTTGCAATTTTTCGCACCTCACTTTTTTGTAGATCCCCAATGGGGAAAAGTGCCTTTGACAATTGCTCCTGACTCAACTGGCACAAGAAATAGCTTTGATCTTTATTGGCATCCAGCCCGCCTAAAAGCCGGTGTACAGGCTTACCATCCACCTCTATGGTATCTTTTCGGCAATAATGTCCTGTAGCCACATAATCGGCTCCAAGGTCCATTGCCTTTTTCAAAAAGGTGTCAAATTTTATTTCACGATTGCAAAGCACATCAGGGTTTGGCGTGCGGCCCGCCTCATATTCGGCAAACATATAATCCACTATTCGCTCCTTATACTCCGAACTCAAATCTATTACCTGAAAAGGTATATTGAGTTTGTCGGCCACCAGTAAGGCATCATTACTATCTTCTACCCATGGGCACTCATCGTGTAATGTTACCGATTCATCCACCCAATTGCGCATAAAAAGGGCAATCACTTCATGCCCTTGCTCCACCAGTAAATGTGCTGCAACGCTACTATCTACTCCTCCGCTTAATCCTACTACTACTCGGGCCATTGTTTACTTCCTTCGCCTATCGGCTCTATTCCTACTTCGTCTTCCTCTTTCACTTCAGGTGGATCCTGACTCAACATGGTACCATACTTCCACACCTGTTTTTTCTTCACTTTCATATAATCATCAAAAAAGTACCAATTACCATGCATCAGTCCTTTTATATAGCTTCCCTTGGCACTTACCTTACCCTCGCTGGTGTAATAAATCACTTCCCCCTGAAGGGCATCATTTACATATATACCTTTGGCTTTTGGGCGGCCTGTTTCGTAAAACATCTTCCACTCGCCCGATTTCTTTCCCTCTTTGTAAACGAAGGTTTCTGCCAGTCTTCCGCTTGGGTAGTAAGTCTGTGAAAGTCCATCTTTCACATCATTTTTAAATGCTTCGCGAGAAACTACATTTCCATCAACATCATAAAAGGTCCAAATGCTATCGCGCTTAGAGTTTATGTACTTTCCCTTTGCTGCCACAATGCTATCACCTCCATATTGAGTAGAAAAGCAAACTCCTGTTTTTCCCCTGAATTTATTAATGGCTCTTACCTTGCCATCATCAAAATAAAAGCGAAACGTACCAACCTCCTTACCATGGTCAAAATGACCGATATAGCGGAGTTTACCATTAGGATGATTTTTCTTCCAGAGGCCATGGTTACGACCCTGTGCGTCTTTTTGATTGATATCGCCCTGAGCATTGGCTAAAAAACCAAACAGGATAAGTGCTAAGCAAAACATGTTTTTCATACGGCTGCAAAAATAGAAGGAATTAGGGAGCTTAATGATTAGTTATAACAATACACAGATAACTATATTTTGCAATTTTAACACCATTTTCGCAGAATGAAAGCTGTAATACTTGCTGGCGGCAAAGGCACCCGACTTGGCCACCTTACCAAAGACATCCCAAAACCAATGGTACCACTGCTAGGTAAACCACTGGTTGAGTATCAGGTAGAACTACTTGCCCGCTATAATTTTGAAGAGATTATTTTTGTGGTAAATCATCTTGGGCAGTCCATTGAGGATTATTTTGGAGATGGAAAAAAGTTTGGAATTGCCATTAGCTATTTCCACGAAAGTGAACCACTGGGCACCGTGGGCGGCATTAAGGAACTGGAAGCTCAACTCACCGAAGACTTTATCGTTCTTTATGGTGATGTAATGATGGAGATGGATCTCAGTCGTCTTTTAGACTTCCACAAATCCAAAAACAGCCAGTCCACCTTGGTGGTTCATCCCAATGACCACCCCTATGATAGCGACCTTGTGGAGCTTAACGATGAACAGCGCGTGGTGAATGTATTGCCAAAGCCCCATGTGGATGGACTGCAATATCACAATATGGTAAATGCCGCTGCCTATGTTTTTACGCCCGACATTTTTCCATTGCTGGAAAAGGGAAAAAAAGCAGATTTTGGCAAAGACATTTTTCCTGTGGCTTATAAACAGCTTGAAATGTATGGCTACAATACCCCTGAGTATTTAAAAGATATGGGAACCCCAGATCGATTGGACCAAGTGGAAAAGGATATTCAATCCGGTAAAGTAGCTCGAAGAAGCCTTGCCCATACACAAAAAGCCATTTTTCTGGATCGGGATGGCGTACTGAATTACGATACCGATTTGATTCACCGGCCTGAGGATTTTAAACTTTACGATTATACCGCTGATGCGATAAAAAAAATAAACAAGTCAGAGTTTCTATCAGTAGTTACCACCAATCAAAGTGTGATTGCCAGAAACCTTACCACCATTGATGGTTTGGGCGAAATCCATAAAAAGATGGAAACGGAACTGGGCAATGCAGGTGCAAAGCTGGATGCTATTTATTACTGTCCACATCACCCCCATGGTGGCTTTCCGGGTGAAAACCCGAAATACAAAATGGAATGCGATTGCCGCAAGCCAAAGCCGGGAATGATAAACCAAGCCTCGGCAGCCTTTAACATTGACCCAACCATTAGTTATATGATTGGGGACAGCGAGCGCGATATGGGCGCTGGCAAAGCCGCGGGCTGCACTACCATAGGTGTTATGACGGGCCACGGAGTAAAGAAATCTTCAATTTTACCAGATTACTTTTTCGCCAACCTGAAGGAGGCCATTGATTTTATTATTGATGAGCCCTTTAAAAAGGAAGCCCAAGCCATTCTTGAAAAAGTAAATGCTTCTACTAAAAGACCTTTTGTCATCTCTATTGCAGGAAATACACGGAGCGGAAAAACCACTTTTGCCCGATATTTAAAGGATTATTTGCAAAAGCAAAACCTAAAGGTGCTTAGCATTTCGCTTGACGATTGGATACGCCCGAAAGAACAGCGCCAAGCCAAAGAGGACGTATTTCACAATTTTAATGTTGAGAAATTGGGAGCCGATGTAACCTCCATCCTAAATGGAAAAAAAGTAAGCCTTACACCCTACACCGCGCATGCGGAAAGGGAAAGCAGCGAAAAGAACTATCACTTGGATAATCAGGAGGTAGTAATTGTAGAAGGTGTGGTGGCCCTGGCTACCGATAACCTTCGTGGGCTGGCTGACTTAAAGATTTTCAAGAAAATTGATGATGAACTTTTGAAGAAACGTGTTTACCACTATTACGAGTGGAAGGGCTACAGCGAAACAGAAACCGATAAGATCTGGGCACAGCGTAAACCTAATGAATATGATGTGATTGCCGGGAATGAGAAGTTTGGGGATATGGTGTTGTAACTTTTCACGCAAAGACGCAAAGACCTAAAGGCGTAAAATTTTTAAGTTTTACTTTCTTTTCTTGGCACTCTTTGCGTCTTTGCGTGAAATCAAATCAACTTTGCGTGATACATTTCCCAAAAACCTTACTTTCTTTGCATACCACGGCTCCGGTATAAATACTAATTACTCAGCACAAACTACTCCCTCATGATAATCACCAAAACCCCTTTTAGAATAAGCTTTGTAGGCGGAGGCTCCGATTTGGAGGCCTTTTATAGCCAAAGTCCGGGGGCGGTGCTAAGCACTTCCATCAATCAATATATGTACATCTCTTCACATAAGTTTTTTGAAGAGGATAAAATACGCACCAAATACTCGCAAACGGAAACGGTAAACAGTCTCAAGGAATTGAAACACCCGATTTTACGTACCGCTTTAGAGAAATTTGGAATAACCGGAGGAATTGAAATCAGCTCTATTTCTGATATTCCCGGTGGCACGGGAATGGGCTCATCCTCTTCTTTTACCGTAGGATTGCTGCACAACCTACACGTTACCAAAAGCAGCTTTGCCAGCAAGGAAATGTTGGCCAGCGAAGCCTGTGAAATTGAAATTGACATCCTAAAAGAGCCAATTGGCAAGCAGGATCAATATGCCGCTGCCTATGGTGGCCTAAACGTAATTGAGTTTCATAAAAACGGATTGGTAAGCGTAGACCCACTTTACCTGGCACAGGACACCTACAACGCGCTGCAAGACAATCTTTGCCTGTATTACATCGGCAACCAGCGTAGTGCCTCCTCCATCCTATCAGAACAAAAAAAGAATACTGCTCAGGCAGATAAATTCACCACCCTGCAAAATATGGTGAAACTGGTTTATGAATTGCGGGATGTGTTGATGAAAGGAAATCTGGATGAGTTTGGCAAGCTGATGCACGAAAACTGGATGATGAAGCAGCAACTGGCGAGTGGCATCAGTAATCCGCTAATTAATGAGCTTTATGATGTCGCTTTAAAAAACGGAGCCATCGGTGGCAAACTACTTGGTGCAGGTGGTGGCGGATTTATGTTATTTTACTGCCCTAAAGAAAAACAGGCAAAGCTTGACGAGGCATTGAAACAAGTGCGCAGGTTTCAATTTAAATTTGAACAGGAAGGCTCCAAATTAATACACTACGGAAATGGATAGAGCAAAACAATATTTAGAGATGGTAAAGGATACCATCGACAAACTGGATCAATCAGCAATTCGTGCTGCTGCGGATGCCTTTTTAGACACCTACCATAAAGGCGGAAACATTTACACCTTCGGGAATGGTGGTAGCGGAGCTTCTGCATCACACGCTGCTGGCGACTTTTTAAAAGGTGCAAGTTATGGTTTAGATAAGCGCTTCCGCATGATTTGCCTGAATGACAACCTGCCAAGCATGATGGCCATTGCTAACGACATTGGCTATGAAGACATCTTTATTGAACCTCTCAAAAACTTTATTGGCCCAAACGACCTCGTAATTGGCATCAGCGGAAGCGGAAATTCTGAGAACGTGGTACGTGCTATGAATTACGCCAAAGAGCAAGGTGTAAAAACCCTGGCCATGACTGGCTTTAAAGGCGGTAAAATTGCCGCTATGGCAGATATATCCCTCAATGCCCCCGTTATGGATATGGAGGTTACCGAGGACATCCATATGATTATGTTCAACATCATTAAAAAAGAAATGATGGCTACCCTATTGGGCGATAACCCCAGTATGGGAAAGGTGTATGATGCCAGGACGCCTTAGGTCTTTGCTACAGATTCATGCTTCGATCAAAACTTCTAAACCTTGTTGCCGCTCTAATAACCCTGTTGCTTTTTAGGGAGGTTCTTCGATTCTGGTCCAGCGATTTTGTAGCATCCATTTTTCCCGGGTGGAACTTCACCGTTTATCCCGAGTTTAAAATACTAAACCTCAGAACAGTGTTGTTTGGGATTGCCACATTGATAATGGTGGGAGTTTATAAGTTGACGCGAAGATTGCTTACGGGCGTTTTTGAGAAAAAGAAAACTGAATGATCGAAGTGTTTATCAATTCTGACAGCCGTTATTGGAAGAACCCAAACTCTATTGCTTCGGCAGGTATAATTTAGCACTATAGCTAAACTGAAAATGGATATGAAATCACAGCTCCCTTCAGGATCTTCAATTCATATATTTAACGTTGTAGGCAATTAAAATTATGAAAACAGAAAAAGGAAGGATACTTCTATTTTTTACACTTTCGATAAACTCTTTTTCAACTCGTGCTGACTCGGGTCATGTGATACCACTTGAAGGAGTCATAGGTGGTTTTATCCTTTTCCTAGTTGTTGGATTTCTAATCTCACTAATATTATCATTTATTATAAAAAGATTTTTAGAAGAATTAAGAAATGAAAAAAGGAAACACGTTTGGTGGATGGCTACACTGACCCTAGTTATTCCAGCAATTTTTTGGTACCTAGAAGACGAATTCCACATTTTGTATAAAATCGAAGCGAACTATTCTTTTGAACATCGACAATTGATATGGTGGTTATTAATTATTGGATTAACACTTGCAGGATCAGTTTTGGGTTATTATTTAACTCAAAAAAAGAAAGCAAAACTACCTACAACGTAATCTGGACTGCATTAAAACGCACATTAGCCAAACTGTAAGTGGATTCCACACTTGCGGATATAAACGAGTTAGCAGCAAGTTTAAAACAGAAACGCCAAAAGCAAGAATGGAATATTATAATCTATCAAACTTAACAGGAAAGGAAACTGGAAGGACATATCCACAGCTTCATTGTGTGACGCAACCGCATGCTCACTCATTATCACATTGGAGGTTTCCAGACTTTAAACCGAAACTTATTTTTGAATTAGGAAAAACCGCAAAACTTACTGACGTTCTATCAAACTCTGCAACTCCTGGAAATGGTTATTTGATCAATCAAAAGGTCAGAGACATTTTGACACAATTTTACTTAATGGAACACAAGTTTTATGATGCAACTATTGTAGTTCTCAAAACAAGAGAAACGCTGAACTATTTCTGGCTACACTTGTGTCACCCTAGTCTTACGTATCAATTGGACTATGGTAAATCAAAATTCTCTGAAACAAAGTATGCGTTTCGAGAGAATAAAATTGAAATTAATTCATTTGACCATTATAAAGAACTTAAAGCAAAGGATACTGAAGCAAAATTTGGTGTTGTTCTAGATGAGATTTATGTCACAAAAGAATTTGATAAGAGGTTAGACGTTTTTACGTTTCTTCCATTTTCAGAACATTTAAATATTTCTTCACGGCTTAAATTGGCGCTAGAGGAAAACGGTGTGACAGGCTTTGAATATGAAGAAGCACCAGAGGTAGTAATATGAAAGACCACTTGCTAACAGCGGGTTTACGCAATGGGGGGGGTGCCTTGTATAATTGAAGTTTTTAGGTTTATTTTCACTTGTGGTTGCTGACAGTTTAACGTTCCAAAACCGCCACTGCGTAAACCCGTAAACCGTTATGAAAAAATCAATCCCTGCCAAAGAACTCCTATCCAAACGTTTTGGAGAAGAAGGATCTGAGAGCCGTACCAAATTCAAGGAAACAGCATTTGCCTATTACTTTGGCGAAATACTAAGAAACAGGAGAAAGGAACTCCACATGAGTCAGGAGGAATTAGCCAAACTTGTAGGTAAGAAAAGGCCCTATATCTCACGGGTGGAGAATGGTGAGGACATTCAACTTTCCAATTTTGCTCAAATAGCCAGTGCTTTGAATCTGTCAATCGAAATTTCTTCAGAACCCGTCCATTAAGCCTTTTCAAAGTTGGAACTTAGGAAAAGTTAAACAAAAAAAAGCCAGAACCTCTCAGCTCTGGCTTTTCATTCTATAGTAGTTTATGAATTGCTTTCGCTATTCCTTGATAAACTTGCGGGTGCCTATCACTTCATTATTGGCTTTTACTTCAATAATGTAAATGCCACGCTTTAGTTTGTTTACATCCATCTTTAAGCCGGTTACATCGTTTCCTGCAGCTAAGCTTTCCCAGTTTGCTATTACTGGTTTCCCGGTAATATCCATCACTCTAATTTTAATAGTTGATGGCTGATCCATATCCAATTCTAAAACCAAAAAGTCTTTGGTTGGATTTGGGTAGATGTTAAACGTAGTAGTTGGCAATTCCGGAATATCAAAAGTTTGATTTACCGTAAAGGCCGCTGACTTGGTATACATAATACCGGCATCAGTATAAATATTGGCATCATACGCTCCATCTGGGGTATTAGCCGGCACGGTTACATCTGCCGTAAAAGTGGTAGGGTTTACAACCGTAATATTATTAATGTCTGCCAATAAGCTTGTGCCATTATTCAACCACACTTTTTCAATAACCTGCGCCTGTGTTTTAAAGCTTCCACCAGGAACTGTTATAGTTACCTTGGTAACCTGGCCTGGCTTGCTGCCGTTGGGAGATACCGTAATATTACTATTAGTACCCTGTACTACGGTAAAGGCGTTGGTTTGTGAGGTGATGGTGCCTGCAGTTACAAACATATCATACAGGCCAAGTGGTGCATTACCGGGTACATGTAAATTGGCAACAATGGTAAAGGGATCTATCACTGAAATATTGGTAAATGCCGTTTGAGACCCCTGCCCTAACACATAGGAGCCCTGCCGTAAAAAAATGTTGGTATTACTTCCCTGAGCGGTGAAGCTTGTACTTTGGCCGGAGATAACCACTGGCAACGATTGCCCGCGATTAGCTGTATTTGGCGAAATGCTTACAGACTGACTAAATCCCACTTGAGCAGTAGCCAGCATGGCAATGGATAGAAGTATTTTTTTAATCATAGTTTTATAGGATTAGTATTAGAAGTATTAATCGGTAGATGTCAAAAGTCTGTAATTGGTTGCGTTAAACCTAACTCCTATTTATTGCAATATTGATTTCCCACCTTTAGAATCATCAATCCCTGATGCCTCAAATAGCATATTAGGCAAGCTCAAATCCACTTCCAGGTACTCCAGATGAAGGCTCCAAAAGTCTGCTTCATTCAGTTTTAAAAGTTGTTGTTTTCTGCCTTGTTCTTCTTGCTGATCGGCCAGATTATCACGTGCCGTTTGCATTATCACCATCATGTATTGCCTGTAGCGTTCATCTCCACTTCCATCCATTAAAAATACCTTATGATACTTTTTTAAAACCTGATAGGCCTCTTCCACCTGTCCAAAATTGAAATAGGCTGCCGCCAGATTTAAAGCCCCATCAAGATATTTAGGAGATATCCTCAAAGCCTCGTTGTAATAGGTTATGGCAGTTGATAAATCTCCTGAAAGCTGATAAACACTAGCCAGGTTGTTTACCACGTGAATATTATAGGGATGGACGGAGTAGGCCTTCAACAACTCTTCTTTTGCCACAGGGTATTCCCCCAGATTGATAAGTGCCAAACCGCTGTAAAAGGAAGTGGGCAATGAGGTTGGATCAATATTGTAAAATTTATAATTACTGATGGCTTGAGATTCCGCCAGCATTAATGTCCACTGTGATGTAGCGCGCATGGCTGAAATTCTATTTGTATGAACCTCTCCCTGCCAACGTTGAAAACCTATGTAAGCCAGTACAGGGGTGATAAGCATTATTATAATGGCTAGCACTTTGGCTCTCTTTACAGGCTTTAGTTGTGGCATGCTTAGCTGATGAAAGTACATACTAAAAATAATAGCAAACCCCGAGTACAGCAGACCCTGATGTAAAATCCTTTCTCGCGGAAAGCTAAAAAAGGAAACTACGGCATAGGCCATAATTCCCGAAAGGATAAGACCAACAAGAAGCCTTAGCTGTTGCGGATAAAACCGCTGGCACACTACCCTAAACCCGCAATACATAGCTGCCAATCCCATAAAAAGGAAAGCCAACAGCCCGATAATGCCTTGCTCGGAAAGCACCCATAGATAATCGTTGTGTGGCCGCTGAAACTGCACCATCCCTTGGCGGGATCGCCAGATGTCAGAACCGTACTTGGGGAACCATATTTTCCAGTTTCCGGGACCTACTCCCAGCAGTGACTGATCATTAATCATTCGGGCTGTAGCCTTCCACATAAACAGGCGCTCATCAGCTGTAAAATCCTTGTCTGTGGCGTTTTCAAAGCCAAACCCATTTCTTAGTTCGGCATTGGGAGCCTCTTCAGGAATAGCCGTATAAAAAACCAAAAAACTCCCAACGGCAAATACCACTATACCGATTAAGATGGTCTTTATTGGCAGTTTACCCCTTCGTAAAGCTGTGGCTGAAATTACTAATACAACCACAAAAAAGCCTATCAAGGCAATGGCTGCCAACCAACCGGTTCGTGATTGGAGCAGACCAATTAGAAGTGACGAACAAACCAAAGCCAGTATGGATATTATTTTCCACAACCTCCTGAAATAATAGGCACCAAATCCCAGAAATGGTAACGCCAAAACCATGGAGGATACAAGGAGATTTCTATGAGCCATGGTAGAACGTACGATATACAAATCCTGTGAATCTGCAGACTGCATAAATGCCTGAACCAGCTGGATAATTCCAAACCCGCTTATAATGAAGGCCGCTAGAACCAAGCCTTTCACCAAAAGGTAAATTTGCTCTTCCTTTCCTGCCAAAGCCTGAATCAGCGTAAGCATAAAAAGTAAAAACAAAACATCTTTCCCAACATTATAAAAGGCCTCCACACCATTAATGGCCCACAATGAAGAAACTATAGCTGTGACTAAAAAAAGGTAAAACGGAATAGCCTGTTTGGAACTAAGGAAGTGTTTAGCAGAATCGGCCCTATCCTTTGAAAACATGAGGAAAGGTGAGACCACAAACAGCAATGCAGCCATATAGGTAAAGCGCGGCATTAAAACCGGATCCATCGTTACCCCTGACATCACCATTGGCAATATAGCCAGCCCTGCCCCCATTATTTTGATTGCGATATTTCCGCTCCAATTCATACCGCCAATGTAATGAGATACGGCCTATATCTAAAAAAACAAAGCCGGCCACCTTAAGATAGGATGGCCGGCTGATAGATTACTTTTACTCTAAAAATAGAGAAATGCTTATTTCACAATAAGCTTTTGCGTGTATACAGCATCGCCACTATTGATGCGCAAGGCATACATACCTGCAGGCACTGAAAGTTGTAAGGTATTGAAGCCCGCATCCAACTTTATGCTAGTCAACAGGGTGCCTTTTAAATCGTAAACTTCAATATTACCAGGTGCTGCGAGTTCTACATTTAGCTTTCCTGAAGATGGATTAGGGTACACTTCAAATGCAGTTGCTTTATAATCCACAAGGCCCACATTGCTTTTTTCCATACAATCCCAGGTAGGATTAAAGGTAACCTCACCCAAAGTGGCATCGTCCATCAGGTGAAAAATCACATCTTCGGCAGAAAGTCCAAGGGTAGTATCCAACTCCCAACAGTTGTTCATCGCCATTACCGGCAAATCAGTATTATTATATAATGCATAAACAGTTGAGTTATTACCATTGCCCGAAAAGCTGTTTTTGCCTTCATTATAATTTGCCGCTGTAGTATCTCCCAGGTTAATGGCAGCCTTCCCGATAAGGGTAATACCCCAAAGATTGTGACGTATGGTATTGTAGGCCGCAATTACATTTAGGTTACCTGAGTTTGAGTTAAGCGAAATTCCACTACCACCAAGCATGGGGTTGTTTTGAGAATCATTACTATCCAAAACATTGGCACGGATATATCCAAAAACATCCGCCCCTCCCATGGTAATACCGTAGCGGTTATTCTTTACAATGTTACTGTCGATAACAGCATTTAAAGGCACACCCAGCAGGGAGGAAACAGATATACCCCCCACTTTATCGAGACTGCGATCGCCAATAATGGTATTGCCTATTACATAGGTAGTATCATTGGCACCACTTGGCCCAAGGTTAATTTGTGGTCGGTTAGAGTTGCCCTGCGTATTGGCTTCTAAATAGTTGTGCATAATCACTGCAGCCACCTCCTGGTTTGCACCAGAACCAAAAGCCGGAAGCTCATTATTTGTAAATACCGAGTTTTTAACCACTGGCTTGCCTCGTGAAAAGTTGATGGCTCCACCGGTAGAAGCCCCGGATGAGTTATAGGAAACCTCGCTATTGGTCATTATAAAATCCTCCGTAAGCACACGAAGGCCTCCTCCATTAAAAACTGAGGTATTGTTAAATCTAACCACCGAAAATTCTTCGAATCGGAAACCATAAAATGGTTTTAAGGTATCAGGACCTTTAATGGTGATTTTACCTGTATTTACATCAGAAATCAAGGTGCCGTAAACCCTTACCAGCATACCTGAATCAATGCGCCAAATATTGGATTCACTAATTACAAGCGAGTCACTGGCGGCAATTTCCAGGCTGTCCGTCATCTGGAAATCTGTAGCCCCCAGTTTAATTACCTGACCAGGAAAATTATTTACCAGAGAATCTAAATTCCAGTTTACCCCTGTACCGGGAGTAACCATATTTTGCGCATAGCCTCCAATGGCACAAAAGGCCAGTGCCACTGCAAATAATGTGTTTTTCATATATAAATTTTTGTTGTGTTTTAATTTGGCGGCAAAGGTAGCTAAGCTTTCATTTCTGACAGAATTAACTCACTTTTAATTCAAACAAATCCTCTTTACTTTAACACTCTCAAAATCAGAAAAAATGGCTTACGATGAATTTCTCTCCGAACGTATATGCAATCAACTTAAAGCGAAAGGCATCCCTTATGAAGCCAAAAAAATGATGGGCGGCATTTGTTATATGGTAGATGATAAAATGTGTGTGGGCGTAATGAAAAACGAACTCATGCTCCGACTCAATCCATCAGATGATGAACAAAACCTTAAACGCCCGGCAACAAGGCAAATGGATTTTACAGGTAGAATAATGAAAGGCTACATACTGGTAAACTCTGAGGGCACTGATATGGAAGATGATTTAAGCCGCTGGCTGGATAAAGCCCTGGCGTTTAATCCAAAGGCGAAGAGTTCGAAGAAGAAAAAATAACTGAAAGGACGAAGTACAAATGACGAAGTACGAAATGCATATTGTGGAACAGTTCGTACTTCCTACTCCGTTTTCCTCACTTTTTTAAGATCCAGCAAATTCATAGCATTACCGCCAAGGCCTTCCACATTTTTAGGATAAAAGCGCAACACCTGATCGTAGTACAACGGAACCACAGGTGCTTCAGCCATTACTAAACTATCCATTTGGGCATAGAGGCTGAACCGAATGCTATCAATGGGTTGAGAGGTGGCTACACGATACAGACTGTCGAACCTCGCATTGGCAAAGTGAGTATAATTTGGCCCGTTGGGCGAATGGTTTCCAGAGTAAAATAGAGAAAGGTAGTTTTCACCATCAGGGTAATCACCTATCCAGCTGGCGCGGAAAAATGGAATTTTAGAAGTGGCAATGGATTGACGCAAAGTAGAAGGTGGTGTAACCTCAACTTTCATCTTTATTCCTAAGGCAGAAACTTCGCCTTGTATGTACTCGCATAAATCGAGGTAAGATGCATTGGTTTGTAAAGTTATTTCCGGCAACCCCTGCCCTTTAGGGTAACCAGCTTCCGCTAGAAGTGCCGCTGCCTTTTCAGGATTGTAATCGTAACCATTAACCACTTCAGGATTGTAGGAGCCCAAGCCCTTAGGTATCATGCCTGAGTTGGCCGGAATACCAATATTATTGCGGAGGTAGCGCATCATCTTTTTTCGGTCAAAGCCGTAATTGATGGCCTGACGAACCTTTAAATTTAGCAAAGGCGAACCTAGCATCACTTCCTGAGCGCTATCCACTAAAAAGGCCAAATACTCTGTATTGAGGTAAGGCTGACGATAAAGATTGAACCTATCGGCATACTTGCCTTGTAACTCCCCTTCAAAGGTTAAGAGTTCATCTTTATAGGAGGCATCAATCCCGCTCATAAAATCGAGGTTTCCCTTGATGAATTCCAAAAAAGCCGATTGCTTATCAGGAATGAAAGTTATGGCCACGGCTTCCATATAGGGCAGAGAATCTCCGTTATCAGCTTTCTCAAAATATTGACGGTTTCTACGCAGCACCAGCTTTTCGTTGCCTTCCCACAGTTTAAAATAAAATGGACCCGTACCCACCGGGTTCTCCCTGAAGGACATTCCGTAATAATCCACTGCTTCCTGCGGAATTACGGAGCAATACTTCATGGAGAGAATCCCCAGAAATGGCGAAAATGGAGTTTGTAGCCGAACTATAAATGTGGAATCGTTAGGCGCTTCAAAGCCATGTACTTTTTGAAAAACCCAACTGCCTGGAGCAGCCAAATCCTTATCCATCAACCTCTCAAAACTGTAGAGAAAATCGTCAGCGGTTACTTTGCGTTGGGCCTCATTCTCAAAGCATTTGTTGGCGTGAAAGAGCACATCTCCACGCAAGTGGAAAACATAGGTAAGGCCGCTATCCAATATATCCCATCGCTTTGCGATACAAGGCTGAACCCTGAGTTGCTCATCCATTTGAACCAAGCCATTAAACAATTGGTTTACGGCCCAAATATTAGCCTGATTACGAGAGAAGGCAGGATCAAGGGAGGTAATACCCGCAGCTTCGTTATAGCGGAAAACCTGACTATCATCATACTGACTTTGATAGCCACAGCCTGCCAATAATATGGCCAATCCAAAAATTAAAAAAAATGGGTTTTTCATGGAGCGCGAAGGTAAAGGATGGAGGGGCAAACTTTCAACGCAAATTGGCTAAACAAAATGTTTAACTAATACTCTAACACAACAATGGCTTACACCAACACATCCTCGTACTTCTCCTTCTTTTTGTTCATATAGCCTTTAGCGAAAGGACAAACCGGTACAATCTTCTTATTATTGGCTCTTGCAAAATCGGCCACGGTATCTATAAGTTTGGTAGATGCCCCCGTGCCTTTCAGTTCCTGGCTTACTTCTATATGTTGAATCACTATTCGGCCTGAATCAAAGAGGGTGTAAAAGAGGCTTCCCACATTTTCACCGTCTGCATTTTCGATCAGAAACTCTCCGTCATTTTCATTTTGCTGATGCCTTATTTCAATTTCCATGATGTAAAAGGTTTAGTGCATTTACTTTATCTAAAATCACCTGTGCCATCTTTTTGTTCGATTCAAAAGACCAACCGGCTATGTGTGGACTGAGAATTACTTTGTCGGATTGGATTAGGTATTGGAACGCATCAGGTAAACTAGTGACTATCTCGGCTGAGCCGAGATCACCCTCGCCAGCGAGTGTGAACATATTCTCAAAAGATGCTTTTTCATATTCCAAAACATCCAGGCAAGCACCCAGTATTTTTCCGCTTTTAAGGGCATTTACTAGTGCCTCCGTTTTTACGGATTTACCACGGGCGGTATTAATAAGGTAAAAAGGCTTTGCAAAAGCATTGATAAAATCTTCATCTACCATCCCCAACGTATCAGGTGCCTGGGGTATGTGGAGACTTACTATGTCTGATTCCTGCTGCAACTCTTCTAGCGTAACCTCCTTTACATATTCACTTCCAAAACCCTTTTTGTATTTATCATACGCCAAAACGGTACATTCAAATCCCTTCAGCTTTTCTGCGAAAGCGGAACCCATATAGCCGTAACCAATAACACCTATGGTTTTGCCGTAAATTTCCAGCCCTCGGTTTTCCTCCCGCCTCCACAAACCCTGACGCACTTCGGCATCAGCTCGCTTAAGGTTATTAAATAGCATCAGTAACATTCCAATGGCCTGTTCACCAACGGCATCGCGGTTTCCCTCGGGGGCTTTTATTAAATGTATACCCTTACTTTCAGCAAAAGGGATGTCAATATTTTCCATGCCTGCCCCTACCCTTGCAATAAACTTAAGGTTGGTGCCTTTTTCCATAAATTCGGCATCCACCGGAAAACGGCTGCGAATCACCATTCCTTGGTAGTCCGACAATTTATGAGCAATATCCTCCCTGGAGGATTTATAATCTTCCTCCAGCTGAAAACCCATCTGGCGCAAGCCATTACTTAATGTTGGGTCAACGGTATCTATTAGCAATACTTTCATGCGGCCATATTAATTATTTGATGTTGGAGGGTTGGGAGATTGTGGCTCTTCATCATTATCATCCTCATTTTTATTGGCATGATAACTTTTACCATTAACCGGAGGAATTGTGTTTGGTCCTTCCCTCAATGCTCCATAATGCGGAGACATAATCTCTACATCGTTTTTGGCGAAAACATCCTGAATGAGAGCGTGTAAATCGGAATAAATCATGGCCTGCTGGGCCGGAGCTTTGGTATAAGCGTTTATTTGGTACGAAATGTAAAAGTCATCCAAACTGGTTTGCAAAACAAAAGGTGTTGGGTTTTGCTCAATGCTTGGGGTTTTAATGGCTGCTTCCTTCAATAGTTGATGAACTTTTCTCCAGGGCACATCATAGCCAATGGTAACTGTAGTATGAATAATAAGGCCTGATGACTCTGCGCTGGACGTGCTATAGTTAATGCTGCTTCCGGCAAGAATATGGCTATTGGGCACCGTAATAAATTCGTTTTTAATGGTGCGTATTCTGGTAACCAGAAGGTTTTTCTCTACTACATCGCCCGATACGTCTCCTACCTTTACGCGATCACCTATTCGGAAAGGCCGCATATACGTTATTACCAGGCCTGCCACAATGTTGGAAATGGCCGAGGACGACCCCAACGAAATTAATAAGCCCAGAAATACCGATACTCCCTGAAACACAGGACTGCCAGATCCCGGCAAATAAGGCCATATGAGAATGAGCATAAAGGCATAAAGCACAAAATTGATGATGCGAGAAGTTGGTACCGCCCAATCTGAATAAAAACCACTGATTTTAAGTTTCTCCGTTTTTATTTCATTGGCCAAATAAGACACACCCTTTGCCAAATATCTAATTACTATATAAATAACGGCAATGGTGAAAAAGTTGGGGATGTAAGCCACCATGGAGGCCAATATGGATTTCAAGGGATTTAATACAAACCCAAAAAGCATGTCTGCCACACCTTGTGTCCATGGAAAAATACGCAATACAAGTGGTAAGGTGAGATAAAATACTAGCAACAGAAACAGTATCCTAATGACATTGCTTGCCACCAGAAGAAAGGAAGTAAAGCGGTTCTCATCCAATAACTCATAGGTACCAATTTTTAAACCTTTGATGCGCGTACCTTTAAGAGCCTCAATTCGCCTTGCGAAATATTTGAATAGTCGATTTACATATCGGATAATAAAACCTGCCACCACTAAAATTACCAGGGCCAGCAATACCTGCTTTATGATTTCCTTGATATCAAAGCTTGAGCGGTATTCAGAACAACTCTTACGCAAATTTTCAGCATAATCCTTGGCGGCCTGCGGTATGGGCTTTCCATACCAATAGGCATCAGTATAGGTAACATTTGCCACCCGCTGCCCACTATACACAATACGGCTGTAGTCTACAAAATCAAATACCTTAAAGCTATCGGCCACAAAGCTCTCTGAATGTACAATGTTTTCAATACGTCTGTTGGCAAGCTCTGCCCGTTCCCTGGCTGATATACCTTCTAACTCACCATACAGATAAAACAGCGTATCTTCATTTAAAACTATGGCAGCACGATTTTTAAACTGGGTAGAATCAACCTGAGGGATGGTGTCCTGAGCAACAGACGGAAAAGACAACAGAATGAAAACTGTCGCAATTAGTATAGATCTGATCATTGGTTATCTTTTAGTTGTTCTTACCCTCCAGGATATGCCGGCACCAATGTAATAGGTTTTTGGGAAAAAAGAGAAAACCATATTGTTGATACCGGCCCTCACATCCACCTGAACATCATCGTAAACCAGGTAATGCAAGGCGGCCAAATATTTATGATCATAGGAAGTAGGGCTAATCGAACTCAGGTTAGCTTCCCCTGAGTACTCTAAAGTAATCCCCATTTTGGGAATAGGGCGGAAAACATAGTTGGCGCCATATACCAGGCTTGCTCCATCAAACTCAACTATAGTTGAACCCACATTTAGGCGAACCGAATGGTGCTTTCCAAAATTTCTGGCCACGGCCGAAACAATCTTTAGATTTGGCGCTCTAACAATATCCTCAAATACCCATTGGTATAAACTTGCGCGAGCCTGAATTCCCCATGCCAGTTTAGCCTTATTACTTGCGTCTAAAATGTTGTACCTAAAGCCCAGATCAATATTTTGAAAAACATTAGACTTAGAGTTACCGCTCTGTAAAGCCGGGTCTTTTGAGTTTTCAAATTGATAATATTCGTTTTTCCAATTATAGTTTAGAGCTGCACTAATTTCCAGTTTTTCTAAAATCCCAAAACGGATAACGTTTTGAGAAATAGTATTTTCCAGTTGATGGGCTCCGTTAAAGCCATTTCCCGAATTTTGATCTGGTGGATAATAATACCTTTCATTTTCTCCCCATACATAATCCACACCCTGCTGAAACTGCAACACCCCTTTGCCCACGGTAAATGCACCAATAGTTTGGCCAGGCCTACCTGTACGAATCGTTTCATTGTACTGACCGAATGCAACTCCATATAAACAAAGAAAAAACGCAACAAGTAGATGTCTCACCTGAATTAAAATTTTCGCGAAAATTAAGGTAAAAAAAATACCCATTAACAGGTTTCAGACATCAAGAATGAGATTGCCAAATACCTGCTGAAACACTAAATCCCCAACAGCGCCCGACCAATAGTAAAATAGATAAACAACCCTAAAATATCGTTGGTGGTAGTAATAAACGGGCCAGTAGCTAAGGCCGGGTCAATTTTGTATTTATTGAGTAGTAATGGAACAAACGTACCCACAAGGGCCGCAACTGTAATTACAGAAACGAGCGCTACTGCTACTACAACGGCCAGGTCAGTAGCATATCCTAAAAACAGGCTGGCACCAATAATCAAAGCCCCACAAATCACCCCGTTTAGTAGCCCCACACCAAGTTCTTTAAGTAACCGAGCGCCAAGGCCTCCCATATCTGATTTCCCCGCAAGGGCCTGCACAATAATGGCAGAGGATTGCACCCCAACATTTCCGCCCATTGCCGCTATAAGCGGGATAAAAAATGCCATGGTGGGCAAGGCCACAAGTTCACTCTCAAACCTGCCAATAATAGATGCGGCAGCCAAACCACCAAAAAGCCCAATAAGCAGCCAGGGCAGGCGTGCACGCGTGGTAGTCCACACAGTATCATCGTGTTCCACCTCTTCAACAAGACCAGAAGCCAGATTGTAGTCCTCCTTGGCTTCCTCTCTGATAAAATCCACAACATCATCAATGGTAATACGGCCAATAAGCTGTCGTAAACTATTAACCACGGGTACTACCACCAAATCATACTTATCCATCATCAGCGCCACATCCTCACCACTTTCCGTAGCTTCTACATAACGCACCTGTTTTGTATACACTTCGGCAATAGGAGTACGTGTGCTGGTGGTTAAAAGTTTTTTAAGAGATAAGGTTCCCAGTAATCTGTTTTCATCATCCACCACATAAATGGAGTGCACATTTTCAATTTCCTCAGCCTGCCTGCGCATTTCCTTCACACATTGTATCATGCGCCAGTTTTCATTCACCTTTACAAGCTCGGTTCCCATCAATCCACCGGCACTATCTTCAGGATAAATCAGCAGATCTGCAATATCCCTGGCCTGATCACGATCGGTAATGCTATTCATTACCTCCCGTCTCTTATGATCGTCAAGCTCATTTATGAGGTCGGCCGCATCATCCGAATCCAGATTCTCCACAAGCTCTTCAGCAATTTCCTTACCCGAGTAGCCTTCGAGTATCTTGGAGCGTAAATCCTCATCGAGTTCAATAAGCGCATCTGCTGCCTTATTCTCATCAATAACCTCTATCAATGCCTTTCCCGATTCCAATGAAAGACTATCCACCACCTCAGCTATATCAGCAGGGTGCATTTCATTAAGCACAGCAAGGTGTTGCCCAACGTTTCCGGCTTCAATATCCTCCTCTAATTTTTCGAGATAGTCGTTGGTTACTTCAAAATTCATGGTTGAAGAGCATTTGTAATATTAATAAAATCCTGTAGCGAAAGTTGTTCGGCACGTTTATTAAAGAGGTCTCCCTTGGTTACTTCTTCAGGCAGGTTAACCGATTTAAGGGCATTTCTCAATGTCTTTCTCCTTTGGTTAAAGGCGGTTTTCACCACCATTTTCAGCTTGCCATGATCGCAGCCAAGTTCTTCCTGATCCTTGCGCCTAAGCCTTATAACTCCTGAACGCACTTTGGGCGGTGGGTTAAATTCCTCGGGCTCCACCGTAAACAGATATTCGCCTTCGTAAAAGGCTGCGGTAAGCACACTTATAATTCCATAGGTTTTACTGCCGGGGCCGGCCACTATTCTTTCGGCTACTTCCTTTTGAAACATACCTACCAGCTCGGGCACAAGTTCCTTTTGATCCAGAACCTTAAAAATAATCTGGCTACTAATGTTGTATGGAAAGTTACCCACTACAGCTACTTGCTTTCCAAATTTATCTCCGATGGACATTTGGAGGAAATCGGCTTCAATAATATGATCAAAACGCATGTTGAAATTGGCATGCAGATATTCCACAGACTCGGAATCTATCTCCACCACAAACAAATCTTCCCCCCGTTTATTCAAAAATTGTGTAAGTACGCCCATACCCGGACCAATCTCTATTACGGTGTCATACCCTTCTCCGGTAAGGGAGTCAGAGAGTTGCGCAGCAATAGCGTCATTCTTCAGGAAATGTTGTCCGAGATGTTTTTTAGGTCTTACCATACTGCAAAGTAAAGTGTTTAAGTGTACTTGTTTACGGGTAATTTAGAGCTTATTGCGATGATTATCCCAAATTTTGAGCACTTCAACCATTAGTTATTCTATCCTTTTGATTTTGAAGTATATTTCGGCCACACAAAACGTAACATGCAACGCTCTACTTCCCGTTCCATAGTTTGGCAATATGCCTTGTTAATGCTTCTTGCATTTTGTACAGCTTTCCCATCTTTGGCGCAGGTAGACTCAGCAGTTTACGAAAAGCTAAACAGAGCAATTCGCAATAATCCTCAAAAGGGAATGGCCCTATTGGGCCAGCTCAAGGCAAGTTCACCTCAAAACTCCTACACTCAGCAACAGCTGGATATTGCAGAGATAAAACTCCTTACCTCTCAGGGTGAATATGACCTTGCTATGCAGGGATGTATTGCAAGTTTAAATAACCTTAAGGACACCATCCCCGAAAATTATGTTGGCTACATAAAATGTTTAGGCAACATTTACTATTTCACGCGACAGCGAAAATCGGCTATAGACTACTACCTGGCCGGCTTGAAGTACATTGAAAAAAACCAGCTCAACAAGCTTTTGGCGGCCAATCTGCATAGCAATTTAGGAGGCATGTATGCCGAAGAAGGTTTGTTTAAAAAGTCTAAACTCCATCTGGAAAAATCCATTGAACTTTTCAATACCTACCAACCAAACTCACATACCAGCATGCCCTATCGAATACTGGGAACCAGTTATTGGATGCAGGAGCGCTACACAGAAGCACGGCCCATATTAAGAAAAGCCATGCGCAGAGCCCTTGCGTATGGCGATAGCCTGGAGATATCAGGAGCTTTCATTTTTTATGGAGACCTGATGCAAAAACTAAATGTGATGGATAGCGCTGAGTATTATTATCTAAATGGCCTCAAGGTAGGGCAGGAAACAGACAATCCTGATATGAGACTGGAGGCATTTATACACCTTAAAGAACTCTACCCACTATTAGGGAAATATAAAGAGGCTCATGCTTCCGCAGATTCTGCCTACATCATTCAAACCGCTGTTTACAAAAGAAATTTAGCTGAGCAAATTTCACAAATGAAGATTCGGTACGAAACCGATAAACTGCAGCAGGAAAACGAAATCCGTACCGCACTACTGGAAACGGAAATAACAAAGAGCCGCTTAAGGCTGGTGTTGATAATCACTCTGATTATTTTACTTCTGATTATCGCGAGCATAGCCTATATACTGATCACCCAACAAAACCTTAAGCGACAAGCGGCAGAGCAGAATTCAATCATCAAACTTCAAGAGGAAAGGTTGCGCATCAGCCGCGAATTGCACGATAATATTGGCGCACAGATTACGGTGATAATATCATCTTTAGACAATCTGGAATGGCAGTCCAAAAAGGAAACGGCTATTGACCATGACCAGATTGAAAAGCTAAGCAGCTTTACACGTCAAACCATGCAGGAACTTCGTGAAACCGTATGGGCCATGAAGAAGGATAGCATTTCCGGAGAAGAGCTTGATGCTCGGATAAAGGATTACCTATCTAAGGTTGCAGATTTATGCCCGGATGTTAATCTCACCTACACCAGCAAAGAGAAAGGCGACTTTAAATTTGATCCTGCACAGGGCATCAACCTTTATAGAATTATTCAGGAAGCCGTTCAAAACGCCATAAAGCATGGCAATGCCAGCTCCATTGCTGTATCCACATATATGGAAGGCAACACACTTAAAGCTCAGGTGGCAGACAATGGGCACGGTTTTGATCCGGAAACCATAGAAAAGGGCAATGGCCTCTACAATATGGAAAACCGCGCACTACAAAGCCAAATTGGCTACAAGCTAAAAAGTAAGGTGAACGTAGGGACTACCGTTTTACTTGAGGTTATGGGTTAGTCTTTGGTTTTTGCTCGTAGTTTTCAATACGATACCGAACCTTAAACTACAAACATTAAACCTTAGACCTCGAACCTCTAAACCTTCTCCAACCCTGCTCTTCTAAGCAATGCCTTAGGATCGGGATCCTTACCTCTAAATTCCCTGTAAAGGGTAGCCGGATGACGTGTACCGCCTGCCGCCAAAAGACTTCTGAATTTACCGGCAACCTCGGGGTTAAAAATTCCCTTTTGAGAGAAATATTCAAATGCATCAGCATCCAGTACCTCTGCCCATTTGTAGCTATAATAGCCAGCAGAGTACCCCCCCTGAAAAATATGGCTAAAACTGGTTGATGTATTATTGGAAGCTATGGGTGGCAGCAAATCAGTTTCTTTAAGAATAGAAGCTTCATAAGCAGCAACATCTTCCACATCGCTGGGATTTGTAGCATGCCATGCCAAGTCTAGGCGCGCCAAACTTACCTGGCGAACGGTAGCATAGCCTTCCATAAAGGTGGCGCTGGCCTTAAGCTTTTGTACCATCTCGGCCGGGATTTTTTCACCGGTTTTGTAATGTCTGGCAAACAAATCCAAACATTCCTTTTCGTAACACCAGTTTTCCATTACCTGAGATGGAAGCTCTACAAAGTCCCAAAAAACATTGGTACCGCTTAAACTGGCATAATGCCCATTGGCCATAATACCATGCAAGGCATGGCCAAATTCATGAAACAAGGTGGTAACCTCCTGAAAAGTAAGTAGCGATGGCTTTGTTTTGGTAGGCTTGGTAAAGTTGCAAACTATGCTCACATGCGGGCGAATGTTCACCCCATCCAGTACCTTCTGGCTTCTGTAGCTAGTCATCCAGGCACCATTGCGTTTTCCGGCACGAGGGAAGAAATCTGCATAAAAAACCGCAAGGTGATCCCCACCTTTGTCTTTTACCTCGTAGGTTATCACATCCTTGTTGTACTTCTGGATGTCGTTGCGTTCCTCAAAGGTTATCCCGTAAAGGAGCTCAGCTACCTTAAAGGCACCGCTCACCACTTCCTCTAACTGGAAGTAAGGCTTCAATTTATCATCATCAATTTGAAATCGTTCCTGCTTTAGCTTTTCGCTATAGTAGCCAAAATCCCATTTTTGAAGTTCATCAATACCATCTCGTTTTTTGGCATAGGCAGCCAGGTCATCCACTTCCTTTTTACCAAAGGGCTTGGCGGCAAGCAGTAAATCATCCAAAAAGGCTTTTACTTTTTCCGGACGTTCGGCCATACGTTCCTGCAACATATACTCAGCATGGTTTTCAAAACCCAAGAGCTGGGCACGCTGGTATCGCAGCCTGGCAATCTTCTTTACTATTTCGGAGTTGTTGCGATCATTATCCTTAAACGCCCTGCTGCCAAAGGCACGGCTCAACTCCTCGCGCAGCTTTCTGTTATCGGCATAAGTAACAAATGGCACGTAGCTTGGGTACTGAAGTGTGAATACCCACTTACCTTCATACCCCTTTTCTGTTGCTGTTTCGGCCGCAGCCTCCTTTACAGAATCCGGCAATCCGGCCAAATCCTTCTCATCTTCAATAACCATTTCATAATCATTGGTTTCGGCCAAAACGTTTTCTCCAAACTGAAGAGACAAACCCGATAACTCTCTGTCAATTTCGCGCAACTCGGCTTTTTGGCTTTCGCCAAGATTGGCACCATTACGCGTAAAAGCATTGTAGGTTTTGGTAAGAAGCATCTCTTGTTCTTCGCTCAAACCCTTAGTGCCCATATCATAAACTGCCTTTACCCTTGCAAAAAGCTGTGGGTTAAGCATAATATCGTTTCCGTATTCGGTAAGTTTTGGTGAAAAGTCGCGGGCTATCTTTTGTATCTCATCATTGGTTTCGGCACTGTTGAGATTGTAGAAAATTTCAGCTATACGAGATACCAAAGTTCCACTTTGCTCAAGGGCTTCAATGGTATTGGCAAAAGTTGGAGCCTCATCATTATTCACAATGGCGGCCACTTCCTCCTTACCCTGTTTAATACCTTCTTCCAATGCTGGTAAAAAGTGTTCTTCCTTTATTTCGTTAAAGGGAGGCGTTTCAAAAATGGTATCGAATGATTGAAGAAGAGGATTTTTCACGGAGTAACTTATTTATTGATTTGCAATTAAGGGTTAAACCCCAAAATTGTTTGAGGTGGCAAAGCTATATACCCTTGGTAAATTTTCATCTTTTTTAGGCTTCTATCTTTTCTGTGAGTAATTTTAGCCTCTAAAAGTTAATAGCACTTTGATGATGAAACAATCGGAATATCTAAGTGATTTAAGACATAAAGCGCGCGAAATCCGCAATGATGCTCAAAAGAGCTTCTACTTTTTAGAGGCTGAAGACTTGCGCAGAAGACCAGCACCCGATAAGTGGAGTATTATTGAAGTATTTGCCCACATCAATATTGTGCAGGCCTGTTACATTACAAACCTCAGTATGGCACTTGATATGGCCGAGGATAATGAGGGAGACGATACCTACCTAAGCTGGTTGGGCAAAAAATTTATTAATGGACTTACTCCTCAGGAGGGCGTTATTAAATGGAAAGTAAAAACCTTGAAAATAGCAGACCCTATCCATAGGGCTAAAAAGGGTATTGTAATTAATGAAAACATCGTTTTCAAGGATTTTATTAATGATATTGAGGAGCTGGAAGATTTGATTATTAAAGCCTATGATAAGGATCTTACTAGTATAAGAGTGCCCACCGTGCTTCCTTTCTTAAAAATCAACATTGCCGATGCCCTTGGATTTTGCCTGGCGCATACGGAGCGCCATGTATTGCAGGCACGGAATATACTTGGGGAGGATTAAATGACTTCCAAATTAAAGCGTCTTTTCTTGTTGAGTTAAACTCTTATTTGAAGTTAACTTTTTCCGAAAGAGACAGTTATAAAAAATCCCGTCCTGGCTGAGCCGGGACGGGATTCAATTGAATCTACAAAAACTTCATCTGATTTATTTCACAATCTTAATCCAAAGATCCCCACTGTAGGAGCCATTCAGGTTGCTGGCTTTCGCCTGATCAGCCTGTTGGTGATTGTCAAACTTCAGTAAATATACATAATAATAAAAGTTACCTGGATCCTGGAATGAACGGGCATCAATTCCCTGATTCTCCAACTTGCGTTGTAAACGATCCGCATTGGCTTTATTACTAAACACACCTGCCACCACATAGTAGCCACTGCTACCAGGACTTACGTTGCTTGCAGAGTTGTTTCCATAATCACCATTGCTATTGGCGTTATTGCCACCCTGGTTGTTATTACCGGTATTGTTGTTATTGTTTCCACCCTGGTTATTTCCACTCTGGTTATTCTGGCCCTGATTATTGTTCTGGCCTTGTTGTGTGCCACGGGTAGCATTGTTATTGCCTTGCTGATTGCCCTGTTGATTTCCTTGCTGGTTATTATTACCACCCTGGTTACCGCCATTGTTGTTATTCTGGGCATTTTGAGCGGCAGCTGCAGCAGCGGCTTCTGCAGCCTCCTTAAGGTCTGCCTCCATCTGCTTTTTATAAGAATCCTTAAACTCTTCCAGTTTTTCTTCAATCAGCTCTTCGGTTTCATCCTTAGCCTTACGTTGCTTGTCTTTCAACTTCTTCATCTCATTTTCAAGACGCTCATTACGCTTATTGTTTCCAAAGCGGTAGGTAAGCATAAACTCGTGAGAAGTTCCAAGATCGGAACCGTAGTCATTTAATGAAAAATCATAAGCATAACCAATGGTTAACTGCTCCGTAAGATTAATACCCAAATTACCTGTAACGGCATATTCCGAGCGGAACATAGCTCCTATATAACCGTAATCCTTCATGGCAAACATAAGTCCCGCATCTACCTGCACAGGTACATTTTTGGCGGCTCTTACCATTACCATTGGGGTAAGCACGTTTTTATCTCCGGCAAACCCAAAGTCATATTGTGCGTTAAACACATAATGTCTCAATAGTGAGTAGGCCACTTTAGTGTCGGTATTAGGCACTTCGGCATACTTTACAGAATTACCGATCAACTGAGGAACTGCAGCACCAATCTGGAAATCTGCAATCTTCAGGTTCAAGCCAAAGTTTAGGTCAAAAGTCCCTCTGTCTCCGTTAGTGATGATAAACACATCATTTGGGTCACGAGCACGGATACCATTTATATCGATATTGTTTTGCAGATAACCGGCTCCCAAACCAAAAGACAACTGACTTTTATCCGTCAACTTGATGTGGTAGGCATAGTTTCCATATAGGCCAATACGCTTTATGATATCTGTTTGATCAGAAAAACCATAAATACTCCAACCTACCTTCTCTTCATTTAAAGAACCATTTAAGGCCAGTGCAGAAGTTTCAGGCGACCCCTGAATATCGGTCCACTGTCTGCGGTGCAGCAGGGTAGCTTCGGTATATCCTTCGGTGCCTGACCGTGAAGGGTTATATATATATGGAGTAAAAAAGTAGTTGCTGTACAGCGGAATTTGCTGCGCTTGTACCGTTGAGGCCAGTGCAATAACAGCTAAGACGATTATATTCTTATTGAATTTCATAGCGCAGTTTATTATTGTTTACGGATTAGGGTGATGGCGTTCTTCAGGATAATTTCTCCATCACAACTGAGGATATAATAGTAGGTGCCGTCAGGCAAATCCTGACCTCCATTGTTGCGGCCATCCCAAACTCCATTAAAATCTTCCTGATTAAAGATAATTGATCCCCAACGATTCATAATATCGATTCTACATCCGGTGTATTCACTGGTAATGCCTGTAATATCCCAGGTATCATTTCCACCACCACTGCCTGGTGAGAAATAGTTCCAGGCCTGATCAAGCAATGCCTTACCGGGATCTTCATCAGTATTAATTATGAGGGTTAAGGAATCCGTATCCAAGCATCCTGCGGAATTGGTCACCTGTAAATAAATAACCACCGTATCAGATTTCACTCCAGCAGGTAAAGTATAGCTTACCGTTACATTTTGTGATAGGAAATCACTCCAGGCAATGGGCTTATTGGCAAACCAGCGGTAGCCTGTACCACCTGCACCACTCAGTTGCACTTTGGTACCCGAAGTAGTAGTAATATCCGGACCGGCATTGGCCACAGTAGTAATTGCATAGATCACAAACCTCTTAGTTGTTGTACATCCATTTACGCCCGTACCTGTTACTGTGTAAACTCCCGGCTGCTTAATAGTTACAGAAGGTGTTACGTCTCCTGTACTCCACAGGTAACTAAATGAATTACCCTGCGCTATCATTAAAATGGAATCACCGGCACAAAGGCCAAGTGAATCACCGGGGAAAAGGGAGATGGTGGGTGGCTGGAAGAATACAACTTCTAAGCTATCCGTGGTAAACGGACACCCTGCTAAGTTAAATTGGTTTGTATAAGATACATTCAATCTAAAATAAGCTGTATCCCTTCCTGGCTCTTGCAGAGCTGTATCTACTAAAAGTCCGGGAAGTGTATCGTTGGGCAGATTTGCCCAGGTGCCCGTGGCACTGCTGTATTGCTGCCACTGATATTTTAAGAAAGGTACCAATGCACTTCTTGACAATAGTATCACCGAATCGGTAAGACATAATAATCTGTCTGTAGTAACTCCGGGAAGAGTATCAAAAATGGTGGTTGAAGGAACTGTATCAACAAATACACTAAAGGATACAGAGGTGTCAATACAAATACCATCATCCAGGGCCATGTAATATTTACCCATTCTATTGGTATAATAGGTACGGTTAGTAGCCCCAACAATATCTATAAGGTGAGTAATGCCATTGGTATCAATGGAATCCGTTAACCATTGGTAAGAGTAATTCAGTCCATTGGTTATAAGCTGACCGGGAGTTGATGGTGCTATAAGCTGAACGGAATCCGTTTCACAAATGCTAACCGAATCATTACCCACACTGCTAATCCAGGGTTGTGGAGCATAATCCAAAGAATATTCAGGGAACCATCTTACTCTTACCTGTGGGCTGAAGAACTCACATACTGTAGCTCCTGTAAAGGAAGTAACAGTTCTTGTTCGTAACCTGTAGAAACTCAGGGTTTGGATGGGTTTAATACTTGTATCTATCTGAAGTGATGACTGGGTACCGTCATAGTTTGGATTTTTAATATCCGAGGGAAGTAAATTTTGCCAAGCACTGGTACTGGTATTGTAGCGTTGCCACTGGTACGTCCAGCCCGGATCGGTATTGGTGGATGACAACAAAGTTGAATCCGTCATACAAATATCCGTGGTAACCACCTTCGGACTTATCAAACCTCCCTCATAGTTCTCATTAGCTATTTGTGTGGTTGGGAGCGTATCCATAAATGCGAAGTAAGGTTTGGATGTATCCAAACAAAATCCATCATTAATCACCACATAAAACCTTGCGGTTGTATCAGCGTAAAATGTTCTTAATGTATCACCAACACCTGTAGAGTATAATATGGTATCATTAAACTGAGTAATAGAATCCGTTAACCATTGGTACCTAAAGGTAAGGCCCGTGGAAGCTACCGGGGCATTTGCCTGTAAGGAGGCCCCATTGCCCTGACAGAAACGGACAGAATCTCTGGGAAAACCATTGATATTGGGATTATCAATTTGAATGGCTGTGGGAGCCAGGGTAGTATTAACAATAACTGTAGGCACTGTGGATATATTGATAATAGTGTCCTTGGAATCTCTGGCGCAAGCACCAAAATCAACACGTACACTATACCTGCCGGAAGTTTTCACCACAAGTGAATCTCCATTCTGACCAAAAATTATCCCTCCATTATTTAGCCATGTGTATGAGGCACCAGGCTGAGATTGTGCATATAGGATTACTGAATCACCAGGACAAAAACCCCAGTCATCAAGACCTACTGTATATGGATTGGGAAAACCTCCTCGAATAGAATCAAGCTCCGGTTTATTGGGAAAGCGGTTAACGAACACATAGGCTGTATCGCTTATCTGCCCATTACTATTGCGTATTCTTAAGGTTGCAGAACCTATTGGAGTGTTACATGGAATTACCAAATGTGCCTCTTTAACACCAAGACCAATGGTATCAACAGGTGTTATGTCATTTGGCCCGGTCAACTTAATAAGCTCCAGCGAATCGGCAGAGCCCCAGGCGTTGCTTGGTGTAGCCAGTTCGTAGTAAAATTTATCCAGAGGACCGAAGGATGCAATATTAATTTGATACTTCAACTCTGGTTTTACTACCAGGTTTGACGGGTTCGAGCTTACACCAAGTGTATCACATTGACAAACACTCACCGGATTGAGGGGCGTTGAAGTTCCAAATGCAGAACCAGGTACAATCTCCATGCTTTTTTGAGCTCTAACCTGAAATAGGCAGAGCATTAGGACAAGAACGAAGCCTAATCGAATAAAGCTTTTCTTCATATTTTTAGTTTTTGTAGAATCGGTAATTGGGCGCAATATAAACATTAAAAACCTCTACCAATACAGGGTGTTGCGCACTTTTCCATATTATTTAGTTAAAGGATATACTACACCTTAATAGAAGTAAATGATTACAAGTATGCTTAAATCGTTTTAACATTGCAATCAAATTCTGTAATGAACTATTTCCGCAAAAGAAAAAACGCATTTGGCTATGCCCTAAAGGGGCTTCGTTTCTTTTTCTCTAAAGAGGATCACGCTAAGGTTCATGCTATTGCGGGCCTAATTGCTGTATTACTTGGTTTTATACTTAAAGTTACTATTTACGAGTGGTTAGTTATTATTCTTTGTATTGCAATTGTATTATCTGCTGAGGCAATAAACTCTGCATTGGAAAAGCTTACAGATATAGCCTCGCCCGAGTTTTCGGAAAAAGCCGGAGCCGTAAAGGATATTGCTGCCGGAGCTGTTTTTATTGTGTCTGTAGCCGCTGCTATTGCCGGGGCTATAATTTTCCTACCCAAAATCATTGCTTTTATATGACATCACACATTGAGTTAAAGTCTGAAATTGAAAAAATCATTTCTGATAAATATCTGACTACCCCTCAAATTCTTAAATCAATTACAAGTCTTCTTCAGCAATACGCAGAAAAGTACACATGGGTTGGGTTTTACCACATGAATGATACGAACCAAACCCTGCACTTAGGACAATACACCGGGAAGGAAACCGATCATACGGTTATTCCTTACGGGAAAGGGATTTGCGGACAAGTGGCTGTTACCGGCTCTACTTATATAGCAGAGGACGTTACTGCAGAATCCAACTACATTGCCTGTAGTATAGATGTGAGATCAGAGATTGTGGTGCCTATTTATCACAATAAAAAATTAGTTGCCCAGCTGGATATAGACAGTAAGCAGGCCAATGCCTTTGATGATGCCGACCGAAAAATGCTGGAGGAGCTTTGCAATCTAGTAGGGGAAACTTTTGGCGCAGATTTAAGAATTCAACGATTGGAAGATTAGAAAATTTGATGATTTGACCATTCTTACAATGGCTCTTTTATTTGGGACTTCGAATTTACCGCTATCCCCCCGCCCTAATCGCTTCCACAGGGTCAAGCCTTGAGGCCATATATGCCGGGATAAATCCTGAAATCAATCCAATTGACGCAGATATAGTGAGCCCCTGAATAATATTCCCCATGGTCAACATCATATCAAAGCCGCTGGCCTTCGTTATTATAAACATTAGTATAAACACTAAAAACAGCCCGATTGCCCCACCAATAAGGCAAAGCACTACTGACTCTAAAAGAAACTGAAGAAGCACAAAGTAATTTTTGGCGCCAAGGCTCTTTTGAATTCCTATTTGATTGGTGCGCTCACGCACACTCACAAACATGATATTGGCAATACCAAAGCCACCCACCAAAATACTAAAGCCTCCTATGGCCCACCCTGCCATTCCCAAAATCCCAAACATCACATCCAGCCCGGATGAAAGCATGGAGCTTTCATTTATAGCAAAATTATCCTCTGCCTTTGGCTTCAATTTTCTAATTGAGCGCATTACGCCTCTCACTTCATCTTTTAACATCTCCACCTCCACTCCTGGCGCGGCCTTAGCCATTATAAATGATCCATTCTGATCATCCACATTTAAAATACTTCTAATAAAATTTACAGGAATTACGGCAAACTCATCCACATTTTGACCCACCAGGCTTTTTCCCTGTTTTTTAAAGACGCCAATCACCCTCACCTTTCGCCCAACTACCGTAAACTCCTTATCCAGGGGATCCTCGGTTCCAAACAAGCCCTCGGCAATTTCTGCCCCAAGCACCGCTACCGGTGTTCCTGATTTTGACTCCAATGAACTGAAGTATCGTCCACGCTCAATCTCATATTCCCACAAATTATAGTAGCCATGTGACACAGGGAGAAGAGTTGCATTTTCCACACTGTTCAGCCGGTGCTTTATGGTTTTATTCATCCCAAAACCAAAGGCAATATCCTGGGCCGATGCCACTCGCTTTTCCAGTTTTTCAAATTCCCTGTAACCGGGATTGGGCCTTTGGAAATATTTCCACCATTCATAATCTCCATCACCTCCACCCCACGGCATTTTTTGAACGTAAACCACATCGCTACCCAAGGATTGAAAGCTGGTGCGGATGCTTCTTTCTAAAGAATCAACAACGGTAAAAACTGAGATAATGGTAAAAATACCAATGGTGATCCCCAGTAAACTAAGGATGGTGCGAAGCATATTTACCCGCAAGGCATGAAGCGCAAAAATGAAACTCTCTTTAAGAATTCGAAGAAAAATCATCGCGTGTTTTAAGTGGTGGGTAAAGATATATGAAAAAGCCTGCTAAAGGTGCCTGTAAAGCGGTGAATTTGGCTAAATTCGCGCCTTCAATTTTTGCATAATGTCACACAACACATCCGCTCCAACAGCACTTATCTCAGTATTTTATAAAGATGGTCTTGATACTTTAGTTAAAGACCTGGTAAACAACGGTTACCGCCTGCTCTCTACAGGTGGCACCCGTAAATTTATTGAAGACCTTGGCTTTGAGGTGGATGCCGTAGAAGACCTCACCGGCTATCCAAGCATATTGGGAGGTCGTGTAAAAACTCTTCACCCAAAGGTTTTCGGAGGGATTTTAGGCAGACGTGATCTCGATTCTGACCGCCTGGAAATGAGCGATTTCGAAATCCCAAACATCGATGTAATAGTCGTTGACCTTTACCCTTTTTCAGAAACTGTTGCTGCTGGTGGTTCACACGCAGACATCATTGAAAAGATTGATATTGGTGGAATTTCACTTATAAGAGCTGCTGCCAAAAATTATAAGGATACCTGGATTATCCCCTCAAGGGAATTTTACGGTGAAGCCATTGAGGTATTACAAAATGGAAAGCCAACCGAGGAGGATAGAAGACGCTTTGCAACCGCAGCCTTCCAAATCTCTTCTTCTTATGACACGGCCATTCACACCTACCTTTTGGGTAATGAGCCTGTTTCGCAAATTACACTTGGGGCCAAAAATGAATTGAGGTACGGAGAAAACCCACACCAAAATGGAGCCTTTTATGGCAATCTTGATGAAGTTTTTGAAAAACTTCACGGCAAAGACCTCTCCTACAACAACTTGCTTGACGCTGATGCTGCCGTAAATCTCATTAAGGAATTTGACGCTACCACCATCGCCATTTTAAAGCACAACAATGCCTGCGGACTTGCCAGTAGAGAAAACTTGGCCGATGCCTGGACTGATGCGCTGGCTGGTGATCCGCAGTCAGCTTTTGGAGGGGTGATTATCTCCAATAGAGAAGTTGACGCCCAAACAGCTGAAGGTATGGACGCCATATTCTTCGAAATTGTAATGGCGCCTTCTTACACCGAGGAAGCATTGACAATACTGAAGAAAAAGAAAAACAGAATTATACTTATCCTAAAGGATTTTGAATTGCCCAAAACTCAATTCAGAACTCTTTTGAATGGCGTTTTGGCTCAGGATAAAGACTTGAAAACCGACACTAAAGAAGGTATGGAGGTAAAAACTGATGCCTCACCATCAGCAAATGAATACGATGATCTTGTTTTTGCATCGAAAATTTGCAAGCATACCAAGAGCAATACCATAGTGTTAGCAAAAAACAAGCAGTTAATTGCAAGTGGTACCGGTCAAACATCAAGAGTAGATGCACTCAACCAAGCCATTACTAAGGCCAAAAACTTTAAATTTGACCTGAAGGGGGCCGTTATGGCATCAGATGCATTTTTTCCTTTTCCAGATTGTGTGGAAATTGCAAGTGATGCAGGAATAACTTCTGTCATCCAACCGGGAGGATCTATTAAAGATCAGCTCTCTATTGACTTTTGCAACACACGGAAGATGTCCATGGTATTTACAGGCACCCGCCACTTTAAACACTAAAAAAACTAATGGGATTATTTGATTTATTCAAGGAGGATATTGCCATTGACCTTGGCACCGCAAACACCCTTATCATACACAACGATAAGGTGGTGGTTGATGCACCCTCCATTGTAGCCATTGACCGTACTACCGGAAAGATTATTGCCGTGGGCCATCAGGCACGTCAGATGCATGGCAAAACCCACGAAAACATAAAGACCATAAGACCCTTGAAAGACGGTGTAATTGCCGACTTTGAAGCTTCTGAAGCCATGATAAGGGAAATGATAAAAAGTATCCCTTCGCTAAAAAAACGACTTATTCCTGCTGCCCTGCGCATGGTTATATGTATTCCTTCCGGGATAACCGAAGTGGAAAAACGTGCCGTACGCGACTCTGCCCAACATGCTGGCGCTCGCGAAGTGTACCTTATACATGAGCCCATGGCTGCTGCTATTGGTACCGGGGTGGATGTGCAGGAGCCTAAGGGAAACATGATAATTGACATCGGTGGTGGTACCACCGAAATTGCCGTATTGGCCCTTGGAGGTATTGTTGCCGATAAGTCTATAAAAGTGGCTGGTGACGTGTTTACCAATGATATCAGCTATTACATGCGCACGCAGCATAACCTGTATGTAGGTGAGCGTACCGCAGAAGAAATAAAAATCAATATTGGCTCTGCATTGGATGACCTTGAAAATGGCCCTGAAGATATGGCTGTGCAAGGACGTGACCTGCTTACCGGTAAGCCAAAACAGATTATGGTTACCTATAAGGAAATTGCCAAGGCCCTTGATAAATCCATCATGCGTATTGAAGATGCTATTATGGAAGCCCTTTCCATGACGCCTCCCGAATTGGCGGCTGACATCTACAACAGTGGTATTTACATGGCTGGTGGTGGTTCTATGCTTCGTGGGTTAGACAAAAGGGTTTCTATGAAAACGGATTTACCGGTATATGTGGCTGAAGATCCACTTCGCGCAGTTGTGCGAGGCACTGGTATTGCCCTAAAAAATATTGGCAAGTTTAATTTCCTGATGTCGTAAAATATTATCCTGAATGCGGAAAATACTGGGTTTACTCTATCGCAGCAGGATATTTTTACTCTTTATTGCCCTGGAGGCCATTGCCTTTGTTTGGATTACCCAAAGCCGTAGTTTTCAACGGGCAGTGCTTATCAATTCTTCTAATGAGGTTACAGGCTACATTTTAGAAAAAACAGAAGACTGGCAGGATTATCTGGAGCTCAAAACTCAAAATGAGAAGCTTGCCAAAGAAAACGCTCAGCTAAGAGGGCAGGACTCCATCTCTCTTTACCCCCTTGCCATACCACAACAGCAAATCAATGATAGCCTGTACAAGGTACGCTACACCTATATGGACGCTGAAGTAATAAACAGCAGCTACATGAAGGCCCGAAATTACATGACCCTGAATCGCGGACGTATACACGGCATTGAACCAAACATGGGTATTATTGGGAGCCGTGGAGTGGTTGGTGTGGTAAAAGATGTAAGTGAACACTTTTGTACTGCCGTGCCTTTAATAAATACTTCCTTCAGGGTAAGCGGACGACTAAAAAGCAACATGAACTTTGGCCCTGTAGAGTGGAAAGGGAGCAGCTATCAACACACCTACCTAGGCGATATACCTCGCCATGTGGAAATTACCATTGGAGATACCGTTGTAACCGATAGCCGAAGTCAGATATTTCCGCAGGGCATTCTAATCGGTACGGTTGAGTCGTATCAACTGCAGGAAGACCAAAATTTCAATGAACTTAAATTGCGTATTTCCACGGATTTTTCCTCGCTAGACCACGTTTATATCATTAAGGACATGATGAAGGAAGAGCTACAGGAACTGGAAAGCAAACTGACTCAGTAATGGAAGGGCTAAAGCAAATATCGTCTTTTGTGCTATTGCTGCTATTGCAGATTCTCATCTTCAATCACATAAACATGTCCGGGTATTTGAATCCATACGTTTATGTTCTTTTCATCCTAATGCTCCCCATGAACTACTCCCGGGCCACAGTGCTTATACTGGCTTTTATAATGGGGGCATGTGTTGATATTTTTGAAAACAGCGGAGGTGTACACATAGCAGCATCCGTTATCCTTGGATGGATCAGAAGACCCCTGTTGAGTGTAGCTACCCAAAAACGAGGTGTTGATTTTGAAAATCTGCGCATTGGAAGATTAACGCTAAGCAACTTTGCCATATATGCCATACTGGGCATTTTTATTCATCACTTTTTCCTCTTTCTCATCGAAAGTTCTCAACTTGGAGATATTGGTACAATAATGGTGCGTACTTTAGTAAGCACTGGTTTTACCTTTATTTTTGTTATAATGGTTCACCTTTGGAACTTCAGGAAGAAAGATTGATTCATGCAGCGTAAATTCTTATTCTACTTTTTTTTTATTGGCCTCGCTTTGATCTTTATGGCCAGGCTTTTTTATATTCAGGTAATCCGCAAGGACTTTCGCCTTTCGGCCGAAAACAACGTTATCCGCAAGGAAATGGTTTACCCGGGCCGCGGGATTATTTATGACAGAAACCATAAACTACTTATTGGCAATCAGTCGGCATATGATCTCATGGTTATCCCTCGCCAGGTGGAACGCATGGATACCACTACCTTTTGTGAACTATTGGGAATTACCAGGGAAACCTTCACCTTAAAACTGGCCGAAGCAAAATCCTACAGCACCTATAAACCAAGTGTATTTTTAAAACAGTTAAGCAAGGAACAATTTGCCTATTTCCAGGAAATGCTCAGTCAGTTTCCCGGTTTTTTTCCGCAAAAGCGTATCCTTAGAGAATACCGATACAACTCTGCCGCCAACGTAATTGGATTTATTGGAGAAGCATCAGATCAGTATTTGGCAGACCATCCCTCCTACCGCAAAGGTGATTTGGTTGGTAAAACCGGAATTGAAAAATCGTATGAGGAATTACTTCGCGGACATGTAGGTATTCAATACCGCATGGTGGATGTACACAATCGCGTAAAGGGCCGCTTTGAAGATGGCAAATACGACACCCTTCCTAAACCGGGCGAAGACATTACCTGCACCGTTGATATAATATTACAGCAATATGGTGAACGCCTGATGAATGGCAAACGGGGAAGCGTGGTGGCCATTGAGCCTGCCACCGGTGAAATACTGGCATTGGTAACCAGCCCAAGCTACGACCCCAACCTAATGGTGGGCCGCGATCGTACCAAAAACTACAGTCTCTTATATTCTGACAGCATTAATAAACCTCTGTACGACAGAGCACTTTTAGCTGAATACCCTCCCGGCTCCACCTTTAAGGTATTGGGCGCATTAATAGGTTTGCAGGAAGGAGTAATTGATGCCAACACCACCTACTATTGCCGTGGTGGTTTTCATTACGGTAGGTTAAATGTAAAATGCCACTGCCCGTATGGTTCTGCTATTTCATTGCGAAACAGTATCAGTAAATCATGTAATAATTATTACTGCCAGGTTTTTAAAAGCACCATTGAAAAATACCCGAATGCACATGAAGGTATGGATGCCTGGAACAATCACGTTAAGAGCTTTGGACTGGGTAAGTTTCTGAACAATGACCTGTCTACCGGCCGCAAGGGCTTTGTACCTGATGCTGCATATTACGACAGGGCTTTCAGATACCCCACATGGAAGGCGGTGAGTACGATTTCTCTTGGAATTGGGCAGGGAGAACTTTCCGTTACGCCCGTTCAATTGGCAAATATGACGGCAGCTGTTGCCAATCGTGGATTTTATTACACCCCTCACATCCTTAAAAAAGTGGGTGGAAAGGATATTAAAAACCCCGATTTTACAACTCCAAAATACACTACCATTGATTCAAAGCACTTTGAAGGTGTGATTAACGGTATGTTTGACGTATTTGAATTGGGTACAGCACGTGCCAGCCGTTTAGACAGCATACAGATGTGTGGAAAAACCGGCACAGCCGAAAATCCACATGGTCAGGATCACTCCATATTTATTGCTTTTGCACCAAAAGACAACCCTAAAATTGCCATTGCCATTATTGTGGAAAACGGATACTGGGGAAGCAGATGGGCTGCTCCTATTGCCTCGCTCATGATTGAGCAATATCTTACCGGAAAAATTACTCGTCCTCAGCTGGAAAAGAAAATGTTTGAAGGCACACTGGAGGACGAATACCGCAAGCAGTTTGAAGGCGAGTACAAGAAAAAACCCGCGATAGCTGCCGTAGAACAATGAGAAACAATCAAAGCATTTTTGCGCGTATCGACTGGATGCTTGTGCTCCTTTATTTCGCACTGGTACTTTTAGGCTGGGGGAATATCTACGCGGCCGTTTATAACGAAGAGTTCAGCAGTATTTTCGACATCAGCCAGGAATATGGCCGCCAGCTAATGTGGATAGGCACTTCCGTGATCATTATCATCCTCATAATGCTTACCGATACCAGTATATACCAAACCTTGGCCTGGCCCATATACTTTATAATGCTGGCTTTGCTCGCAGGGGTGTTGGTATTTGGCAAAGAAGTGGCCGGAGCCCGCTCATGGTATGCCATTGGCAGTTTTAGTTTACAGCCCTCAGAATTCGCGAAATTTGCCACTGCTCTTGCTGTGGCAAAGTTTCTGGGTACCAAGGACATATCACTGGACTTATGGCGAAATCGCTTTATAGCTCTCATAATCATTTTGGTGCCGGCAGCCATTATTGTCCCTCAACCCGATCCCGGCTCAGCCATTGTTTACAGTTCCTTTTTTCTGGTTTTTTACCGCGAAGGATTACCCGGAGGCTACATCTTTCTGGGATTCACCCTAGTGGTGTTGTTTATCCTTAGTTTGTTGATTGATACCATTTACCTCTTCTCCATCCTTGGAGTTATAGCATTAATTGCCATTTTCATAATGCGAAAAACAAGAGGCTCTATCATCCAAATAGTGGGCATCACCCTGCTGTGCATTGGTTTTATTCAAAGTGTGGATTACGCCTTTAATAATGTGTTGGAAGATCGTCATCGCAACCGAATAAACATATTACTTGGCAAAGCTCACGACCCCAAGGGGATTGGCTACAACACCAATCAATCCATGATTGCCATAGGATCAGGTGGCCTTACGGGAAAGGGATATTTAGAAGGTACCCAAACCAAGTATGACTTTGTACCCGAACAAAGCACAGACTTTATCTTCTGCACCGTAGGTGAAGAATGGGGCTTTATAGGTAGCTCGGTGGTAATCATCCTTTTTGTGGTACTGCTGTTTAGGATAATTATTGTTGCCGAGCGGCAGAAATCAGCTTTCGCCAGAATTTATGGCTATTCCGTAGCCTCTATTATCTTCTTTCACTTTGCCGTGAACATCGCCATGACTATTGGCCTGGCACCTGTAGTGGGGATTCCCCTGCCCTTCTTCAGCTATGGAGGTTCATCACTATGGGGATTCACCCTCCTCTATTTCATATTCGTGAAGCTTGATGCCGGTAAGATGGATCAGTTGTAGATCCATCTTAGACAGTAGAGTTTAGTCAAAGTCCTGATTTTTCATAGTGGCTTTTCAACTTGCCTTCCCCAGGCCAGCACTTGTACTCCTTTTGAATAATGTTGCTTCACAGGTGCACCTGAAATCAATGAATTAAACCTTGGATAATCCACACTCAATTCCTTAATCTCCATATTTGAGATTGGCCATTCCACATGATGAATCTCAAATCGGTTTAACTCTTTTGAGGTATCATGATAAAGTGCATATCGCTCGGTGAGCCATAGGTCAAGGGGTGCTTTCTCTGTCAATTTATGCTCAGCAATAAACTGAATTTTAAATTGATCACTAAATTTTGCATTTGAGGATTGAAACCAATTTGATTCTCTTGAAATCCTGGAATACCGATAAGGAAGTCCCGAAACAGCTTTTGAAACTTTAGCGGAAACCATGTTTCCTGCTTCAATGCTCAGGAAATATACTCCGGCTTTGGCACCGCATTTCACATAAGTCCTGATATTAATCTCATCAAAATTTGAAATACCGCTCAATCCGGGTAAATATTTTGGACGAATCTTTTGCATGGAAAATGCTACAAGAGATACCCATGCTTTTCCATCGTGTAAATCTATATCCAGAGATTCCGGCACCAGTAATCTTAACTCATCATAATCTACCTGCCAGTGCAGAAAGATTGCATGGTTCCACTCTTGGTAAAATCGCCAACTACCAGCAGGTAAAGCCCATGGACGATGAGATGTGTTTTGAAGAATACTATTTAATCTCATACGCCCAAATGTAATTCAACAAGAACAACACTTACAGGCACTTTGGATAATAACACAACCTTTAAGTAAAAAGCTCACTGGTAAACAACATGAAATAATATTCTTTTGCCAGCAGGGTTTGACTGCCCTGCCTTTTAGGGTCCAATTGCCATTATAAGTAAAGCAGTTTAGCAGATAATATAAAGTGCAATTTTTTATGGACCAATTCCGAATATTGTTGCGTCAAAGTTGCATATTTCGAACTTCAAACAGCCATGATGAAATCACCCTTATGCCCATTATGCAATGTGGTATCAACTGCAGCACAAGCCGTGGAATCCTTTGATCGGGAGTTCCTCAACTGTAATCATTGTTCGCTAATCTTTGCGTCAGCAGATAACTTCCCAAATACAAGCACGGAAAAGTCTCGCTACGAAAATCATAAAAACAGTATTGAAGATGTCGGCTATGTAAAGTTTCTAAGTCAGGCCATTGAGCCTGCCCTTCCCCACATCAGTAGCTCCTCTGATATTTTAGATTACGGTTGTGGGCCACAGCCGGTTTTATCCCAACTCCTAAAACAAAAGGCTTATCAATGTTCTAATTACGACCCCTATTTCTTTCCACAACAACCCACGGGAAAATACGATGTGATTTTTTCAACAGAAGTATTTGAGCATTTTCACAATCCTAAAATGGAAATAGAAAAAATCACCGACTTATTGGCGCCTAACGGTTTGCTGGTGGTGATGACAGAGTTTTATAAAAACCATGAGCATTTTAAAGACTGGTGGTACACCAGAGACTTTACCCATGTATGCTTTTACAATGAAGAAAGCTTTCAATACATCAGTGAGCACTTTGGCTATAGTATGGAATACACCGACCACCAAAGGGTAATCATATTAAAACGAACTAAAAGTTGAGCTTTCTTCTGCCCAGCCTTTTAAACAAATGAAATGAGCGAATTGCCAACAATAAAACAAGAGGTATTAGCGCTGAATTTAAATCCTGTGGCAACAACATCCAGAAAATGAGCAGCAGTATATTGAAGGCTGCCGTAAGTCCAAAATAGACTTTCAGAAACTTAGGCTTTGCCTTTTTTAAGAGAAACAAGGCAAGCGGAAAATGTAGTGGCAGAGTCCAAAGCAGGTTCATATTTTGCGCAGCAGCTTTATGATCTGTACCCACCCAAAGCACCAATAGAAACCACCCCAGGAGGCCCGTGATGCTGAAAAGCACAGTATCAAAAACGTAAAAGGGTGTGCCTCTTTTATAGCCAAAAAATGTAAATAACAACCCTACAACCAACAATGCTACTAACCAGTTGAAAGGTGTATTTAATGAGGTTAAAGCTTCTTCAGGCACAGGCTCAAATCGGATAAGTGTTTCGCGCACTAATGGCCGCCCACCGGTTGAATCCTTGACATAAGCATTGTTGAAGGCAGACTCTACATAATCGGGCAAAAACATGTACATCCAAGGAGTTGCTATTTTGTCCATTGGCAGGCCCAGGCATAAATCAATACCCAAATCACCCCAGGGCTGCTGCTTTAGATAGATATCACATAAATCGCGAATGGTGTAATTGGTAGTAATATAGGAGCCATCAAACGCAATGGTATCACCAAAGGTATGCTTCAGCGCATCGCGAACCCTAGTTGCACAATTATCATAGAAGTAATCATAATTGTAATACATGTTTTCCTCCCTGGCATTCCACTGCAGAAAATCAAACAACCGCTGATTTTGGCCGGGAGTTAGATTTAACACCTGCTCATGCACAAAACGGTTTTCCTGAATATAAGACTGCACAAACCGCTCATAATCCATTACCGCCAGTCGATAATTAAGATGACCCTTCGCAAAATTGAGGTAGAAATTGGGCTGATTAAAGTCAAACACACCATAGTTATACAGCCGATTTGTTCCGGTTGCAACATCTTTTACATAAATGGCGCTATGTCCAAAAGCCGAGTACAGCTCACCCTGGTACGGGCCGCAGGTAATAATTCGTATTTCGGCATCTGGCGAAAGCTTAGTCTGAGCCTGAGTTAGCAGCGGAAAAAGTAAAAGTACAAGAAGCCATTTTTTCATGCCGCCAAGTTATTGAAGATTTAATATTGAAAACCGAAGAATGTGTTAATCTTCTTTATGCCGGCATAACTTTTCCCCAACATCATATAACACCTCTTTGACGGATCGTCCTCACCTTTGCCCCATTAATTTTCAATTGCCATGAAAGTAAAAGAAACGTACCCTGTAACCGGAATGAGCTGCGCCAGCTGCGCGGTAAGTGTAGAAAGCATGTTGAAATCGGTAGACGGGGTATCCGATGCCGGGGTAAACTTTGCCAATTCTACCGCTTTCGCGGAATATGATCCTGACAAAGTACAACCTGAAGCCTTACAAAAGGCCATTCAGTCTATCGGCTACAACATTATTATAAAATCCGAAGACCCTTATGCCGAGCAGGAAAAGTTGCAAAAGGAAGATTATATAAAAGTAAAAAGGCGGTTTATTGGTTCGGCAGCATTTGCCCTGCCCGTTTTCCTTATCGGGATGTTTTTCCACAATATGCCTTACGGCAACTGGATTTCACTGATACTTACCATACCCGTACTTTTCTACTTTGGTGGGCATTTCTTTAAAAACAGTTGGAAACTGGCCTTACACGGCTCCACCAATATGGACACCCTGGTGGCCCTCAGTACAGGTATCGCATTTCTATTCAGTGCCTTCAACACTTTTTATCCTCAGTTTTTTGAAAGCCGGGGCTTTGAAGCCCACGTATATTATGAGGCGGCAGCAGTTATCATCGCCTTTATATCTTTAGGAAAATGGCTGGAGGAAAAGGCCAAAAGCAACACATCCACTGCTCTTAAAAAACTAATCGGGCTACAGCCCAAGTTTGTTAAGGTAATTATTGACGAAAAGGAAATTGAAATGCCGGTGGGTGATGTGCAGAAAGGGCAAATTATTATGGTACGCCCGGGCGAAAAAATTCCACTTGACGGAGAAGTAACCATTGGCAACTCCTATGTAGATGAAAGCATGATAAGCGGAGAGCCCATTCCTGTAAAGAAAACCAAGGGCGAAAAGGTATTTGCAGGAACCATTAACCAAAAAGGCGCTTTTAGATTTGAAGCTACTAAAGTGGGTAACGAAACCCTGCTGGCGCAAATCATAAAAACAGTGCGGGAAGCACAGGGAAGCAAAGCTCCCGTGCAAAAGCTGGCCGATAAAATTGCGGGTATTTTTGTCCCCACCGTTATTGGCATAGCCATACTTACTTTTATAGTGTGGATGATTTTTGGTGGTGAAAATGCCTTTAGCCATGCCTTACTCGCCAGTATTTCTGTACTCGTAATTGCCTGCCCCTGTGCCTTGGGTTTAGCTACACCAACCGCTATAATGGTAGGAGTTGGTAAAGGTGCCGAAAATGGAATCTTAATAAAAGATGCCGAAAGCCTGGAGTTAGCCCATAAAACCGATGTGGTTATTTTGGATAAAACCGGAACTATTACGGAGGGTAAGCCGAAGTTGGTGGAAGAGTATGTAGTAGAGAACCAGGAGTTGGGACATAATGTAAGCGACAAACAACAAACCTCAAACAAACAACATAAGGCCATTCTTTATGCCATGGAATCACAATCGGAACACCCATTGGCAATGGCGGTTACCGAGGCACTGAAAGCTGAAGTGGAAACCACGCCAACCTTAGAAGATTTTGAAAGCCTTACGGGAAGGGGTATTTCCGCAAAGGCGAATGGTACAGGCTACTATCTCGGCAACTTAAGGTTGATGGAAGAAAAAGGCATTTCCATTCCAGCGGCCATTTCCGCGAAAGCGCATGAATGGCAACAGAAGGCTTACACCGTGGTATATTTCACCAACGAAAGTAACATATTGGCTCTACTTGCTATTGCCGATGCTATTAAGGAAACTTCTGCGCAAGCCATAAAAGTGCTGCAACAAAAAGGTATTGAAGTATTTATGCTCACTGGAGATAATCCTGAAACAGCTAAAGCGGTTGCCGACCAAGTGGGCATTAAAAACTATAAGGCTGAAATGATGCCTGAGGATAAAGCGGCCTTTGTAAAGCAATTGCAGGCAAAGGGAAAAACAGTTGCCATGGTGGGCGATGGCATCAACGATTCTACCGCTCTGGCTACAGCCGATGTAAGCATCGCCATGGGTAAAGGCTCTGACATTGCCATGGATGTAGCCAAGATTACACTTATTTCTTCTGACCTATTAGTACTTCCCAAGGCCTTTACCCTTTCGGGAAAAACAGTTTCAGGAATTCGTCAAAATCTATTTTGGGCTTTTATTTATAACCTTATTGGGATTCCAATCGCTGCAGGTATCCTCTACCCCTTTACAGGATTTATGCTCAACCCCATGATTGCCGGGGCCGCCATGGCTTTTAGCTCCGTAAGTGTGGTACTCAATAGTTTGAGGCTGAAGGGGGTGAAGATTTGAAAAGTACCAGACCTGACAGGTTTTAAAAACCTGTCAGGTCACAGTACATTATTCCTTTTTAAAGGATTGAAATTTAAAACCATGATTAGAGAGTACAGGTATTTAGCTGTAAATTCCCGCTGTTGGTAATGGCATTTTTTCAAATGACTTAAATCATTACCTATACAGGCTAAGCCTTTTATTTTTGAAAAAGTGTACTCTCAATATGTCGGCACCTATAAAAATATCCACTCAGCTCAATGACTTCCTCGTGGAAGTTGGAGATCTGTTCTCCTTCAGTCTGCGCTTTTTCAGGGAAGCCTTTAAACCTCCATTTGAATTTAAGGAACTACTGAGGCAATGCTACTTTATAGGTAATCGCTCCTTAGTACTGGTAGGTGTTACAGGCTTTATACTGGGCTTGGTACTAACCCTGCAAACCCGTCCAACACTTATTGAGTTTGGCGCTGTGTCATGGATGCCTAATATGGTAAGTGTATCTATAGTTCGTGAACTTGGCCCTATGATAACGGCTTTAATTTGTGCAGGACGAATAGCCTCGGGCATTGGGGCTGAGCTTGGCTCCATGCGTGTAACTGAGCAGATTGACGCCATGGAGGTTTCGGGCACCAATCCCTTTAAATATCTGGTAGTAACCCGCATAGCAGCTACCACTTTAATGCTTCCGCTTTTAGTTGTTTTTTCCGATGCCTTTGGGCTATATGGTTCTGCCCTGGTAGAATATTATAAGGGAGACGTTTCGTTTCAGTTGTACTTTAATAAGGTATTTGACACCCTGGAGTTTGCTGATTTGATTCCGGCCACTTTAAAGTCTTTTTTCTTTGGTTTTGCCATTGGCCTTGTAGGATGTTATAAAGGCTATTATTGCAAAAAAGGTACAGCCGGAGTGGGTGTTGCTGCTAATACAGCCGTTGTTTTTTCCTCTATGCTCCTTTTTATTATTGACTTTATCACCGTGTTTATTTCAGATATTTTTTATGAACTGTGATGTGATTATGGAAAAACCTGAAGAACATAAGCAAGACATTGATCCGCCAAAAGCAATGATTGTTATTAAAGATTTACACAAAAGCTTTGGTGACAACCACGTTTTGAAAGGGTTTAACATGCAGCTACGAAAAGGTGAAAACCTTGTAGTGATGGGTAAGTCTGGCTCGGGCAAGTCGGTAATGATTAAGTGCCTGATGGGCCTGCTTAAAGCAGATAGTGGCTATATTGAGGTAATGGGCAATAAAATTGACTCACTGGATCAGGAACAGTTGGATAAGCTCCGCTCTGATATTGGTTTTCTTTTTCAGGGAAGTGCCCTGTATGATTCCATGACGGTACGCGAAAACCTTGAGTTTCCCTTGAGGCGACATAAAAACAAATTAGGTGCCGGAGCGGACTCCACACCTTTGGTGGTGGAAGCCCTAAAAAGTGTTGGCCTGGAAAGAGCTATCGACTTAATGCCCGATGAGCTTTCAGGAGGTATGAAAAAGCGAGTGGCTATAGCGCGGACCTTAATTATGAGCCCTAAAATCATTTTGTATGATGAGCCCACAAGCGGCCTGGATCCTATCACCGCTAAGGAAATTATTGAACTGATGCGCAGCATTCAAAAGAAATACGGCACCTCCTCCATTATTATTACCCATGATGTGGATTGTGCCAGGGTGATTTCCAACCGAATGATTTTACTCGTTGACGGGATTGACTATGCCAGAGGTACATTCAGTGAATTGTCGGCCTCCACTGATCCAAAAATTGCAGCTTTTTTTAAAACGTAGCCATGGACAAAACAACTTCTCAAAAATTAAGACTGGGCATCTTTGTTATTGTGGGCACGCTGTTGCTCATAGTTGCGGTATATTTTATTGGCAACAGGCAAAATATTTTTGGTGGCACCTTTAGGATAAGTGCTGTATTCAGAAATGTAAATGGACTGCAACCGGGCAATAATGTCCGTTTTTCGGGCATTAACGTGGGTACCGTAAAGGATATTGAAATGATAAACGATACCACCATAAGGGTAAGTTTAATGATTGAGGAAAAAATGCAGGCCCACATCCGCAAAAATGCCATTGCCTCGGTAGGAACAGATGGATTGGTAGGAAGCATGATAATCAATATAACACCCGGAGGCACCGTGGCCGATATGGTGGAACCGGGAGATGAACTACAAACCTATAGCAGAATAGCCACTGACGATATGCTGGGCACTCTAAATGTCACTAATGAAAATGCAGCCTTACTTACCCTCGATCTATTAAAAATCACCCAATCGATAATAAAGGGTAATGGAACATTGGCGCGTCTGCTTAATGATACCCTAATGGCTAAGGATCTTTACCAAACTATTGCCAACCTCGAACACATAAGTAGTGAACTGAATTTGGCCATGATTGAAATCGGAGAATTAATCGAAAATGTGAATTATGAAGGCAGTGCTGCTGATGCACTACTAAGTGATTCCGTTTCCGGAAGAAAAATAAGAAACCTGATTATCGACCTGGAGGCTGCAGGCTCAGAGTTTAAACAAGCCGTAGGAACTATAAATACCGCTGTAGATCAAATAAAGGATGGTGAAGGTGCGCTCAACTATCTTACTACAGATACCAGCTTTGTGTTTAGACTGGACACCACCATGCAGAACCTTCAACAAGGCAGCTCCCGATTTAATGAAAGTATGGAAGCTCTAAAGCACAACTTCCTGCTCAGAAATTATTTTAAAAAGCAGGAAAAGAAAAAGGCAAAACTGGAAGAATAATTAACAAGGTGAGTACAAAAGCTTAATTTATTGATCCTTCGCAGAGCTCCGTAAATATCCTTAAGGCAAAACGGTGCATGGTTCTTTTCGCCATAAGATTAAAATCCGGCTGTTTTTAATAGGAATGTCTGTTCAGTTCAATTTCACTCCAATTGATCAGTAAATTGCCTCTTTCACATCCACAGCATTACCTTCGCGCCATGCGTCAAACAGAGCTTGATATTGCAGTAATAGGTGGTGGAGCCGCAGGTTTCTTTGCAGCTATACATTCCGCTACAGCGGGAAATAAACGCGTAGCCATATTGGAGAAAACCAACAAACTACTCACTAAGGTAAAAGTGAGTGGTGGTGGGCGTTGTAACCTTACGCACGATTGCGAACAACCCTCTAAACTTGTGGGCTATTATCCCCGTGGGGGGAAGAGCCTGCGAAAGGGCTTTGAGCAATTTGGGGTACCCCAAACCAGAGAATGGTTTGAAAAACGAGGGGTAAAACTTAAAACTGAAGATGACGGACGGGTATTCCCGGCAACGGATGACTCTCAAACCATAATTGATTGTTTGATGAGAGAAACTTCACGGCTCAAGGTGGATATCCAAATTAAAACAGAAGTTGCTAAAATCACTGCCCTCGATTTTGGCTTTCGCCTGGAGCTAAAGGATGGCAGACTTATCACCACTAAAAAGGTAATACTCACTACAGGAGGAAACAACAAAGCCGAAGCCTATAACTGGCTGAGAGATTTAGGTTTGAAAATTGCCAAACCCCTCCCCTCTCTGTTCACCTTCAACGTCCCTGATTCTGATCTTAAAGATTTAATGGGTCTTTCGGTAAACAAAGGCATAGTGCAGGTTCCTGGTAGTAAATGGAAAATGGATGGCCCGCTGCTTATCACCCATTGGGGATTTAGCGCACCCGCTGTAATTAAACTCTCTTCCTGGGCGGCCATTGATTTCTTTGAACGGAGTTATCAGTTTCCTATACTGCTAAACTGGACAGCACTTGATGAAGAAGATGTTCGCGCACAGCTAAGCAATTATCGCGATAGCCATCCTAAAAAAGTGGTAATGGGAAATCAGCTGTTTGACATCCCTTCAAGACTTTGGCAAAAGCTGTGTGAAAAGGCCGGAATTTCCTCAGAACAGCGATACCTCGATTTACCAAAAAAACAATTTAACAAACTGGTGGAAATGCTCGTTCGCACACCTTATCAGGTAAATGGCAAAACCACTTTTAAAGAAGAATTTGTAACCTGTGGTGGTGTGGAATTAAGTGAAGTAAACCTCAAGACCTTTGAAGCCAAAAACATTCCCGGCCTCTACCTTGCGGGAGAAGTACTTAACGTGGATGGCGTAACCGGAGGTTTTAACTTTCAGCACGCCTGGACGAGTGGGTTTCTTGCGGGTACAAATGCTCGCGCCTCTATTTAGATTAATTATAGATAAGTCGTTTTAGCTTTTTCAACTACTAATAAATGAGCTTCTCACGTACTTTTGGCAAGTGTGTTTAACACCCAAAAATTCTATTTCTTTTAATAGAACCCACCTATAAATGAAAGAATCTAAATGTGAACATTGCGGCAATTGGACAGATGGAAATGCCACCCATTGCAGCTATTGTGGCGGAATGCTCAAAGAAGACTATATCAAGGAAAGAGAGGCACTAAAGGCACAGTCGCCCACTGGTCTTCCATTCATAGTTATACCTGATGATGATCCCTGGTATAAGAAATCAGGAAAGTATGTTGTGAAATTTGGTCAAATCATCTTCTTTACCATCATCTCATTTATTGCCGCCATGGCCTCTTCCACTGTGCACTAATGAGATACTTCTCCACATATTTCTGGATATGCCTGATCTTATTTACCATCAATCAGTTTGTGGAAAAGGCCGGAATCTTCATTCCCTATATCCACAGTTATCTGGATGATACCCTCGCTCCGGGCATAGTGCTGGGCTTTGCCCTGGCATTTCAGCAGCAACTCACCTTTAGGGCAAAAGCCTACATATTTTCCATAGGCCATATCCTATTCTTTGTGGTTTGGTACGCGCTACTCTTCGAAATAGTCTTCCCTTATTTTGACCCACGTCATCATGCCGATATAATGGATGTGTTTGCTTACTCCATTGGAGGATTTCTGTTTTACAAACTGGGCAATCTTACAACAGCTAAACTGTTGCTTAAGCCCTACCGCAGCCTTTCGGCAGAAAAGACCAGATAAACCTCATAACCTGAGAGCGATTAGTATCTAATGGATAATCAAATATGATTTATCCAGAATGAATTCCTCTGAAGTTGGCTTCGTACACCTCGTCACCCCTATTATCAATTTTTCATTAACCGAACTCATCTCACAAGTTCCATATTGATTGAGGCCTGTTATCTTCGCCAAAAAATTATAATATGCGCATATCCTCCAATTTTGACAGCGGCAACATAGAAGTGGTTGGCCTTGATGGCAACAACGCTAAACTAAACATCCGCAAAGACACCAATAGCGACTTTAAGCAGTGGTTTCACTTTAGGGTAACCGATGTATTGGATGAGGATTGCAGCTTTGCCATTACGGATGCTGCAGAGGCTTTTGTGGCCGATGGCTGGAAAAACTACAACGTATGCGCCAGTTATGATTGTCAGGAATGGTTTAGAGTACCAACCACTTATGTGGATGGTGTTTTGAGCTGGGACATTACTCCGGATTACAACTCTATATACTTCGCTTATTTTGCTCCCTATCCTTATGAGCGCCATTTGGATTTAATCCACGAAGCACAACTGATACCCGTTTGCCATGCCTCTGTTATTGGCAAAACTGTAGAAGGACGTGATATTGACATGCTAACCGTGGGCGATCCTGAAACCGCTAAAAAGAACTTTTGGGTAATTGCCCGTCAGCATCCGGGTGAGAGTATGGCCGAGTGGTTTATTGAGGGATTCCTTAATAAACTGTTGGATGGCGATGATTCCGTTTCGCGCAAGCTGCTGGAAGATGTTTGTTTTTATATTATTCCAAATATGAACCTTGATGGTTCGATAGCAGGTAACCTTCGTGCCAATGCTGCCGGAGCCAACCTCAACCGCGCATGGGCCGAGCCAAATCCTGAAGAAAGCCCCGAAGTATATCACACACTAAAGGCAATGGATAAGATAGGAGTGGATTTTATGATGGATGTACATGGTGATGAGGACATCCCCTATAATTTTATAACCACCTCCGAAGGTGTACCGGGTTACACTGACAAGCTACATAAGTTTGAAGAAGACTTTAAAAACCTGTGGATGCGTATTTGTCCTGACTTTCAGGATACCCACTCCTATGGTAAGGATGAAGCGGGAAAAGCCAATCTAACGGTTTGCTCTAATGCCATTAACCACCGCTTTAAGTGCCCATCCTTTACTTTAGAAATGCCCTTTAAGGACAATGACGACATGCCCGATGAAGACTATGGCTGGTCAGCAGAACGTTCCATGCTTTTTGGTGAATCAGTATTGCCGGTAATGCTGGGGATGCTCAACGAACTATAAACATATAGCAGAATTTCATATATCATTTCCGAATTCCGCTGAAATCAACAAACAAGCGCGCCAATAAGTAGGTACACACCTACTTATTGGCGCGCTTTATTTTATATTAAATTCCACTCACCTTAGCACAAACACCTACAAATGAAAGTTTCTATGTAGGGCAATCCCACCACAAGTAAGACCAAACTAATTTAGCTCCACAGCCATCAGATCGCCTGTTTCTATTCAGCAAGACGCCCGCATAGCAAAGCTGGCAGATCAAATCGTTTACTACTTCGTTTAAGACTTTTACTCAATAAAGATGTTCTTAAATAATTTTGAAATTTAAAAACTCAATATTATTTGTGAGCTAATAACGTAATACACACCTTACACCAATTAATAACCCTAAATTTTACATATGAAAAGACTGATACTTTCAGTAGTAGCCATGTGTTGCTACTGTTTTAGTTTTGGCCAAGGAACGGTTACCACCTTTCCTCCATTGATAAATGACAATGGATCCAGTGGGATCACCTTCGAAGTGGAGAGTTCATCTCCAATTGTCATCAATGACATTAAAAATCTTTTTAACAGTGGCTCCATAAACGCAGAAGTATGGTACCGCGTTGGTGGAGTGCAGCACACTACAGGAGCTTCTCCCTCGGTAAGCACAGCCAATGGATGGGTGCAGCACTTTACAGGCAGTGTAACCGGTAATGGAAGCACTCCTGTTTCAGTTACCGGCATGCTTCCCATAAAAGTAGCCGCAAACACCAGGGTTGGTATTGCCATCCTCGGTGGATTAAGCTATCAAACATGGGTTAGCTCCGGACAGGATGTTTTTACCGACAACACCCTAAGTATCTATACCGGCCAGAATATCGGCTATGGAGGAGGAGGTACTTGGCCTAACCATCCAAGGCAATTTCTGGGTTCAGTAACCTATGACCTTGATATAGTTGGAAACTGTACACCTTTTACCAATTTCACAATCGACAGCATCACCCCATTTGCATTTAAAGTTGACTGGACACCTGCCACAAGCAGCAGTTCTTTTTATTTGGAGTATGGACCAACCGGTTTTACACCGGGTAGCCCAGCCGGAACAAAAATTACCGGCACCTATCCTGGAGCATCGCAACCACCGGTTATTATTTCAGGATTAACTCATAGCACCTTGTATGACCTGTACTTCGGAGAAATTTGTAATTCAGGTAACGACTCTACTTATTTCCCTTCTCCACGACAGGTTATAACCGCACCCATTTGTCCGCCAGTTGATTCGGTACAAATATTAAATATAGACTCCAACTCAGTAACTCTTACCTATGTAGGAACTACAGACAGTGTGAATTTTGAATGGGGGCCCCAAGGCTTTACCATGGGCACGGGCACCACAGGCATTGGACGAAACGATACCATCACAATAAATGGCTTTTCTCCAAACATGGCCTACGACCTCTACCTACAGTCTGACTGTTCCAAAAGAGGCGATGGGCTAGCCACTTTCACGGGACCTATAGGTTTTTCAACCTTTTGTGGCTATGAACACATAAAATATCAGGAAAATTTTGATGCTGTATCAACAGGATTACCAGATTGCTGGACTCCTTACTTCACACCGGGAAGCATTACTCCTTCTATTACAGTAACCACTGGCGGCAACCCTTTCAGCCCAACAAACCAGTTGTATATGTACAACTCAAACATGCCAACCAACAGCCACGTTATGGCTATCGGACCTGCAATTTGGGGATTGGATGACCTGAATAAACAAGCCCGCTTTGTTGCAAAAACCACATCAAGTGGAAACGTAACAGTAGAAATCGGTACTGTAAGTTCGCCTGTGGCCCCCAATAGCTTCACTCTTGTGAAGTCATTTACACTTACCAACACCTATCAGGAGTTCATTACCGAATTTGATGCCGCATCAAACTATAATGGCACAGATGCATACATTGCAATTCGCCATGGTAATAATGCTAATTATCAAAATATCTATCTTGATAATTTTGAGGTAGACTCAATACCCAGCTGCAAGCCTACAAGTATTTTTGACTTCCATGGTACTGCCGGTGGCACAACAGTAAATCTATACTGGACACCAGGTTCGGGTACCTCATGGGATATCGAATATGGTACTTCCGGTTTTTCATTGGGAAGCGGTACGGCAATAAATTCTATTGACACCACTGAATCCATATCATCACTACAACCCAATACGTCTTATGATTTTTATCTAAGAGACAATTGTGGTGGCCCAAACAGTCCTTTTATAGGACCTATCAGCTTCCTTACCGGATGTTCTGCTCTTACCACCCCACTTACCCTGCCATTTTTCGATGGTTTTGAAGGCTATTCGGGTACCATTATTGGCGATAGCAATATTTGTAATAGCACCTACAGCTTCGAATTCAGAAATGACGGAGCAGGTAGGTTGCGATTTGATGCCGGCTCGGCCTTTTATAATAACGGATCTGCTGCCGCTACTTTGGATAGATCGGTTTATGGTGATCTCAACAGCAACTTTATGACCTACACCTTTAACCTGACAAATTATGCGTCAAGTGCTGGAATAATACTTGAGTTTAGTTATGCGCATCATGGTCAGGAAAACCATCCTAACGACCGCGTTTGGGTAAGAGGAAGCATCTCCGACCCATGGGTTGTGTTATACGATTTGAATGCCAACCAGAGCTCTACTGCCGGGGCATATGTTGATGTTACCAATCTAAACATTGTACCTGTATTGGCTAATGCAGGACAAAGCGTTAGTAGCAGTACCCAAATAAGATTTGGCCAATCCAGCATAAGCTTGGCGTACTCCACTACTTACTCTGATGGTTATTCATTTGACGATATAAATCTGGAGGCTGTACAATGTCCGGCTCCATCCGGCCTTACCGTTACAAACTTAAAAGATACGGCCGCTACCCTAAGTTGGCTTAGCGGGAGCTCGGTGAGTTCTTATGGTATCTGGTTTGGCCCCCAAGGTTTTTTCCAGGGAAGCTCAACAATTCCGGGAGCAGGATCTCAGGTAAACACAAACAGTCCTGGGTTTTTGATAGACACCTTGTCTCCCAACACCTGTTACGAGTACGCCCTAAGGGCTTATTGTTCCAATGGTGATACAAGCATCTGGATAGGACCTTTCCAGTTTTGCACACCATGTGCATCGTTTGCAGCTCCATATTCAGAAAATTTTGACGCACAAACGACCAATCAAGCACCTTCTTGCTGGACACCAGTGCTGATTGGAGCCAGCAGCCAGTATTCTGCAGCAGAAGTAACCACTGCCGGTGCTCCCCCTTCACCAACAAAACAGCTTCGCCTGTACAATTACAACAACGACAGCACCATGATCATTTCACCACCCCTATCAGGAATGACAGCAGGTGACAAATGGGTGAAGTTTTCGGCAAAGACTTCTGGAAGTGGCGTAGCTACTATAATAGTTGGTACAGTGCCTTCTACTGGTCAAAACCGAACAGTTACTCCTTTGGATACTTTTGAACTTAGCATGCAGGATCAGAAGTTCTTCTCACAAATCACTACAGCCAACGGCTATAATGGTACCGATGAGTATATTGTATTGCTTCATGGTGATGCAACTACCTTTCAGACGCTTTACATTGATGACTTTGTTTATGAGTTTATCCCAAGTTGTCCTGAGCCATTTGCGGGATATGCAAATAACATATTCCCAACAACAGCCGATTTGCATTGGACAGGAGGTGGAAATACCACCAACTATAATGTGGATTATGGATCATTAGGTTTTACTCCTTCCGGAGCAAGTTCTAATCTTATATTGACTACAAGCAATACCGCCAGCCTAACTGGGCTTAGCGCCAATACCTCATATGAGTTTTATGTGCGTGATAGTTGTGGTAGCGGTGATGTAAGTGTTTGGGCCGGACCATACAGCTTTAGAACCTTGTGTAACCTAAATACAGCACCTTACTTTACCGGATTTGAATCTGCTACTACAGGTGCTTTACCAAGTTGCTGGAACAATACTTTAATTGGTACAACTACACTGTACTCCAGAGTTACTGTTTCCACAGGCGGAAGTCCAAGGAATGGATCCAAACATCTGGAACTGTACAATTATAATAACGACACCACTTCTGCCATACTTCCCGGCTTTAGTGATCTTACGGCTGGTGATAAAAGGGTTCGTTTTTATTCTTACACCACTGCCACCGCGGGTAGCAGCCTTATTATAGGAACTGTTGAGCATCCTGAAAAGGCCTACACCTTTGTACCTGTAGATACGGTAAGCCTTACCGCTACTTCACAGAAATTCAGGGTAAACCTTACTACGGCAAATGGCTACAACGGTGTACACGAGTACATTATGATTATGCATGGAGATAATGGTACTTATCAAACCATTTATCTGGATGATATTCACTATGAAGTCATTCCTTCATGTAATGAATCTTCTGACGGTAAGTCTTTCAACATTCAGGCTAACACAGCGAGTCTTACCTGGACACCAGGAGGCACTGCATCCAACTGGAATGTAGCCTATGGCCCTGTTGGATTTACTCCTTCTACATCTTCTCCCGGTTATGTATCCAGCACTAATGATACCGTTAACCTAAGCTCATTAACTGATGCTACCAAATATGAATGGTACGTTCAGGATAGCTGTGGAACAGGAAATGTAAGTGTTTGGGAAGGTCCGTTTACGTTCTCCACCTTGTGTTTGCCAAAAACAGCTCCATTTATGGAGAATTTTGAAAACTCAACAGTAGGTACCTATAATGGACATGACAATTGCTGGACATTTGTTTCCAATGATCCAAATGCCCCTACTTCCACCAACACCTACTCGTGGGAAGTTAGAAATACGGCTCAAACCTCCTCCGGTACTTCTACGGGCCCAGACAGAGACAATACACTGGCTCCTGCCATTGGAGGTAAGTTCCTTACTGCCGATGTATCTTATGGTACCAGTGGTGATACTGCATTGGTTATATCTCCATTAATTGATATCACCCCTCTTTCTAATCCTGAATTACAATTCTACTACCATATGTGGGGTTCAACAATGGCATCGTTACACGTTGACTTGAATGACGGTACAGGATGGACAAGAGATGTTGTAGTGCTTACACAGCCTTCAAACACTTCTCCTTCTGATCCTTATAAGGATACCACTATCAGCTTAAGTGCCTATGGCACCGCTACCGCTTTCCAGGTTAGGTTTAGATTGATTTCCTCTGGATGTTGTGCCGGAGATGTGGCCATTGATGATATTCGCATCTCTGACCCGATAAGCTGCCTTAGCCCCGGTGCATTTACGCAGCTAAGCTCAAGCAGCACTTCAGCTACTCTGGGATGGGATACTACCGGTATCGGAGGCTCATCTTTTGAAGTTGAGTACGGGCCAGCAGGATTTGCTTTGGGCACAGGTACCAGAACAAGTACTTCTGCCAATTCACTCACCTTATCAAATCTACAGGCTAATAACCTTTGTTTTGAAGCTTACGTGCGTGCAATGTGTTCTGCCAACGACAGCAGCTTATGGACCGGACCTTTAAAAGTATGCCCGGATGCTATAATTTGTACTGATAGCATAGATCAATATGCAGCAGGTTCCGTTACAGCACAATCAGCCCTGTTTATTCCATGGCAAGGTGGTGCAGCCGGAGATGATGATGTTTCAACATCTCAAGCCAGCAGTGGTACCCAATCCATACACGTTTATGACAGTGGTACAAATGGCTTTACCGATATCGTGGCCTATTTTGACACTATCGACTCTGGTGCCTGGGAGGTTTCATTTAAGTTTTATGTACCTACCGGTAAGGCGGCATACTACAACATACAGCAAAACCATGCCTTATCTGGTGTGAACAACCTTTGGGGTATGGAAGTATACATGCAGCAAAACGGAACAGCACTCGTGCAATATGGAACAGGCCTGGTTACTGTAGGTAACTTTAACTACGCCCACGCTCAATGGATCGACTTAAGCACCATCATTGACATCACAAATGATACTATTTGGGTAGAATACAACGGCACCAGCACAGGGGTAGGTTTTAGATACTCCATGGCAAATGCCGGTCAGCCACTGCAGTTCAATGGTGTAAACTTCTACTCAGGTGTAGTTGCTTCCAGCGGTGAATCTGCTGATTATTATCTGGATGATTTCTGTGTGTCACCATATATCTATACAGGTTGTATGGCTCCCACCTCTTTGAGCACTTCAAATGTGGAATGTGATTCACTGGAGTTGAGCTGGAATTCCTTCTCAGGAAATACTAATCAAAGCTCCATAATTGAATATGGCCCTGCCGGATTTACGCCAGGTAGCGGTACGTTCATCAACTATGTAAATAGTCCTCAGGTTATTAATGGGTTAACACCTGCAACTTCCTATGACTTTTATGTAGCTGATACATGTGGTGCTTCAGATACCAGTTCATTCACCGGCCCTGTAAATGTTTCCACCGCACCTTCACCAGTTGCAAAGGCTTCATTTACCTATACTTCGCAGTACACCGCCAGCACACAGGATATCACCTTTGATGCTTCGGGAAGTACAAATGCCGATACCTATAGCTGGGACTTTGGAAATGGCAGTACCGGAAATGGAGTTAATCCAACCGAAACTTACGGCCTGCCCAACGGTGCATTTAGTGTAAAGCTAACTGTTACCAACAGCTGTGGATCTACAGATGATACTACCATCGTTATCAATACCAACATCGGTATAGAGGAACCTGATTTTGGCAAAAGCCTGATTATATTCCCTAATCCATCCGAAGGTGCTTTTAACATAGAGTTTTATACTCATGGTGGAGACGACCTTACTTTAGAAGTACTGAGCCTGTCAGGCCAGGTATTACATCGTGAGCTAATTTCTGCCGGAAACGGACACTATGAAGGGTCTGTTGATCTTGCCAAATATGCCAAGGGAGTGTATATGTTAAAAATCACTTCAGAAGCAGGTATTGTTACCAGAAGGCTAAATCGTCAATAAACGATTCCCTTTTTACCACAAACCGAAAGGCCGCTCATATGAGCGGCCTTTTTTATTTATAATACTTACACTTTTGAGCTACTTAGACACCTGGAAATAACACATAAAAATCAAATAAACATTTAGATATAAACACTATACATGCCTAATAAAAATAAGACCTATGTGAAAAATAAGATCTTAAGCACTCTATTATTAGTAAATCTTTCAAAAAACAGACCTCAATTTTTAAGCTACAAAACCAAACCATCAATCCGCAAACTCAGAATGGTGATTCACAAAATAGCTGAATAAATCATGTTTCCTTCCTCTACCTTCATGTATTCAAATGGATAAATAAGGGGTGTAATCTGCTACTTGTTGTCCATAAATCATTAATCATTAAACCATAAAGATTATGAAAAACAAGTTTTACAAAACATGCTGTTTGGCTTTACTAGCCATATTTGCGGTCACTGCGCTCCACGCGCAAGAGCACACTACAGAGAAGAGCCGATATGAGGCTATGCTATCTGCGGAGGTGGAAATTTCCAAATTCATCAATGAGCATATTAATGATGAAATCCCTAAGGAAGTTTATGATTTATATGCTCAATACGCAGAAAAACACGATGATGCCCATGAGCGACAATCTGAAATACCGGGTAATGAAGAAGCTATAGAGCTTGGCATTAAGCGGCTATACCTACGTGCTGTGTATTTTAAGGAACATCCTGAGATAGAGTCTCTTTTTAAACCCCTCATGTTGGGCCCATGTGTAAATGGTGATCTGGAACTGGGCGATTACACCGGCTTTGGTGTTGAATCGGGTTTATTTGGAGCCGGTGAGTGTACTATTGCCGGAATAACCTTTGTACCCGAAACCCCTGGCACCATTGAAACACCGGTAGTTTTTGGTCCGGGAATTAATTGCGAAATAATGAATGTGGGACTCGACCCCATTGTAAACACCTATGGAGGAACGCTACAAAAGGTTCATGCAGGAGCTCACTCCATTAGAGTTAATCAAAATCACGTACAATATGGAGTAAACAGAATTACTTACCCCATCGTTTTAACCCAACCACAGGAGGACATTGCCTTTTGGTTTTCCTTTGTACTCCAAAACCCTTATGGGCACACTAATGCCCAGCCATTTTTCAGGGCCAGAGCAGTGCATGTGGCATCAGGTGTTGAACAAGACTTTTTTTGCGAAACGGGTTTAGAAAGAAATAGCTTCACCTCAGTTGTACCAACAGTAGGATCTGATTCTTTGGTTTGGACAGAATGGCGATGTGCCGAACTTGAAGTTTCTGGTAATATTGGTGACACTATACTGTTAGACATTACCACTGCCGATTGTAATGCCGGTGGCCACTGGGGATACTCCTATATAGATGATATATGTACAGTGTGTACCACAGACTCCTGCAACTATCAGGGAAGTATAGACCTTGATCCAACGGATACCTGTTCAGATATCACACAAGTATGTGGAAGTTACAATCTCGCTGCTTTTCAGTGTACTACAGCCACTATTCAAAACCTATCACTAAATATTTATCAGGGCGGTGTATTGGTAAATACTTTGACAGGAGCCACTATTGACCCAATCACTAAAACCTTTTGCTTTAACATCTCCCCCGGAGATTTTGGAGGACTTACAGGTGGATTTGATTTTGAAGCAAATATTACATTCAATATTAATGGTTCTCTTAATACCGAGTCAGACCTTAATACCAACCCCGGTCCTGATAACGATTACTTAACCGATCCGAGTTGCTGTCCGGAATTCAGAATACTGGATTGCTGTGAATATTGGGACATAAGCTCAAGGTCAGCTAACATTGATAAAAGAATTACAGAAGTTGTAGCTAAGTACAAGCAAGCTTTAAAAGCCAAGTACGGCAGCTGGGTGGATACTGTTGGATGCAGCCCCTGCACCTTCCCTAATGACCTCTTCCCTATCTTTATTGTGGATGAAAACAATATGTTGATTGACGATTCATACTATGACATTACATGGAGCCACAACCCAGGCTGGACGGCAGCTTACGACTGGATACATCCAAACCAAACCACAATAGTTACTGTAGAGGATTCGCTACTTGGCTGCGTTTGGACAGACAGCTTCTATTATGACTGTTGCGAATTGGACGTTGAAATTGTATCGCTATGCACCACTTGCGATCCTTGTAGCAACCCTTCACAACCATTCTTTATGATTGTAAATGATCAGAATGGCAACCCACTAAGCACCTCAGGCTATAGCTTCTTATGGAGCAATTCCTCTACTGCCAGTGGTATTAATGGTTTCGTAAATACTGTGTATTGGGTTACTGTAACAGACCTCAGCACAGGCTGTATATCTACAGATACTTTTGAAATAGCATGCTGTAAGTGTGAGGTGAAGGCCGACTTTAAATTTGATGTGAGTAAATGTGATGTACGATTCGAGGACAAATCCACATCAAGCAAATGCTCTCAAATCACTGATTATATCTGGGACTTTGGCGATGGAACCACCAGTAATGCTGCAAACCCAACTCATACTTATGCTGCAAATGGCATTTACAATGTATGTCTTATAGCTATAGCTAATGATGGTACCAGCAGATGTGCAGACACTATCTGTCAGCGTGTGGAAATTAAGGATTGTAATCCATGTAAATGTGGCTTGGATCCATCCATGGAAATTGATATTGAGAAGTGTGACGTGAAATTTGTAGGACATGCCGGAAATAATGCATGTACTCAAGTACTTCAATACCATTGGGATTTTGGCGATGGTTCTACCTCCAGCCTTCAAAACCCCGGTCATACCTATGCGGCCAACGGCTCTTACAACATATGTCTCACAGTAGAAGGATTTGATGGAACAGATGTGTGTAAAGCCACTGTTTGTAAGGTTATTGATATTAAAGATTGTGATGGCTGCCCATGTGACCTCAACCCACAGATGGATTTATCCATAGATAAATGTGAGGTTAAATTCAGAGGTGACGCAGGTGCTAATAAGTGTACCAATGTGAACAAGTACTTCTGGGATTTTGGCGATGGCACCACATCCACCCTACAAAACCCAGTACACACTTATGGCACCAACGGTTCTTATACAGTATGTCTTACAGTAGAAGGTGACAATGGACTTGTAAAATGTAAAAAGACCATTTGCAAGGTAATTGACATCAGGGATTGTATAGATTGCGACTGCAAAATAGGAGCAAACTTTATGGCCCTATATGGCATTCAGGATCCATGTACACTATTCTTTAATGAATCGGTATCTACAAACAGTTGTACAAATGTATTGAGCTACGACTGGGATTTTGGTGATGGTACAACATCCATCAATGCCAACCCTGCGCATACTTTCCCTGGTGATGGCACCTACAATGTATGCCTAAGCGTATCAGGTACAAATGGTGTTAAATTCTGTAAGGATAAGTTTTGCAAAACCATTACTATAAGTGGTTGTAAGCCTATCATTAAAAAGTCAAGCACTACCAGTGAAGGAGTGAACGACTTTGAAGCCTCTGTTTTCCCAAATCCTTTTAGCAATGAGCTTTCAATAACCTTTACCAATCCGGTAGAGCAAAATGTGGAAGTAACCCTGCTAAATGCCAGTGGAAAGCAAATAGCTTTAATCTCTAATGAAAAGAGAGCTGCAGGAAGCCAGGATGTAAGTTTCAACGGAACAGACCTTGGTCTTGCACATGGAGTTTACTTTGTAGTAATCCGCAGTGATAGCTACCTAAGCTATAAAAAAGTGGTTTTCAACAAGTAAGTTTTAATTAACATTTCTTTAAAAAAGAGGCTGTCTCAAGTTTGAGGCAGCCTCTTTCTTTTTACCAGAGAGTATTCATTACCTAAAATCAATAAATCAGGTTAAATTTCTTCCTTCCTTATTTTAGTATAATCGTACTTTTACTCCTCACCAAACCTTAAAAACATGTTATTAAAAGTAGGTTCAAGAGGCTCAGAAGTTCAAGCCGTTCAACAAAAATTAGGATTACATATTGATGGCATATTTGGAGAAGACACCAAAACAGCGGTGCAGCAATGGCAGGCCGCCAATGGCCTTTCGGTAGATGGAATGGTTGGCGATGACACATGGGGCCTGATGTTCCCCTCAGCACAAGTCAGCACCGGCCCCCTGCCAATAAACAAATTAGCAGGTGCTATTCCACAAAATGTTTTAAGCCAAATTCCCGATACGGCTGCCAAATTCAACATCACCAATAAACTGAGACTGGCTCACTTTTTAAGCCAGTGTGCCCATGAGTCTGCCAATTGGAAGGCAACTGTAGAAAATCTGAATTACTCCGCTAACGGACTAAGAGGCACATTTGGCAAATATTTCCCCAATGGTGATTATGATGCCTACGCAAGAAATCAGCCTAAAATCGGAGCACGGGTATATGCCAACCGCATGGGCAATGGCGATGAGGCTTCTGGCGAAGGGTATGCCTACCGCGGACGAGGCTACATCCAGCTTACCGGAAAAAACAATTACACGGCCTTCTCACAATTTATTGGGGTGGACTGTGTAAACAATCCTGATGCTGTAGCCAATGACTATCCTCTGGCTTCAGCTGCTTTTTATTTTAACAGTAATAATCTTTGGCCCAAGTGTGATCAGGGTTCTTCTCAGGATGTGATTACCACAGTTACCCGAGCAGTAAATGGAGGCACCAAAGGATTGGATGACAGGATAAAACACTTTAATACGTATTGGGCATTGCTGAATGGGTAAGAGGCCTTGCACAGCCAAATCACCATAATAGTAGCAAAAGGAATAAAGATCTATCTAAACATTATAAAGGCCAGTACGAAATGTGCTGGTCTTTATTATTTGTAGAAGCTTACAGATTTCCCGAGCTAGCCCTAAACAAAAAAAAGCCGCAAGTTTTTTCAAACTTGCGGCTTTTTGGTCGGGGCGGCAGGATTATAACCACCTCGCGCAAATCATTTTATATCAATAAGTTATAAGATCGAATTTCAGTTGGTTCACCGTTTGGTTCTCAATTTATTAGAACTTGTTTGAGTGATATTGGTGAATTCTAAAACCTCTGTAAAGATACTAAAAATCCAGCTTTTATGGTTCAAATCGTGACAAAAAGAACGGAATAAAATGGGTTTTAGACATAGATTTTAGAGACATCTGAACAGCATTAATTGAGTGTGTTCAATCTGTGATGTATCGATCAACAACTTCTGATGACAGGCCTGTGAACTCACAGAATTCCTCCACACTCACAAACTGATGTGGCTCTTTGGAAAGTGCTTCTCTGATTTTATTCAGAAGCTTTCTCCCGTACCGCTCACTTTTACCAGTGATGCGTTGCACATCCTTTGGATAAATACAAGCTCTTTTGGTTTCAATCATACTTTATCTATACTTCATCTATGCCTTTGCTATAAGGTAAATATACAAAATGGAGAGGGCTGTATTTTTTAACATTATCGGAATAAACCTCCTGAACTGGCTCCAAGCGGAACCGGACTTTTGTATACGAATATGAAATCGTTGAATTTCGGTGGGTTGCAATGAAGCAACGAATCAAAATTCAAATGATATGGCACGACAAAAAGGAATTGTGAAACTGGAGGGAACCATTGGTGATTTATCCTTCTACAAAAGCAAAGATGGCTACTTAGCCAGAGAGAAAGGTGGTGTTGATGGGGATAGGATCAAAAACGACCCAGCCTTTGCCCGAACCCGTGAGAATGGCTCTGAGTTCGGAAGAGCCGGTAAATCGGGAAAATTGATCCGAACAGCTTTCAGGCCTCTGATATTAAAAACTGGGGATAGTAAGCTTACTTCTCGTTTGACCAAGCAAATGTTGAAGGTGATCCAGTCGGATACTACCAACACGAGGGGCGAACGAACTGTTAATGATGGCAACCTAGAGTTGATCCAGAACTTTGATTTCAACGTGGACGGACGATTGGAAGCTACTCTGTATGCTCCATTTAATGTAACTGTAGATAGAGTTGCTGGTACTGCAACTATTGACGTTCCTGAATTTATACCTACTAATAGTCTGGCATATCCTCAAGGAGCTACACACTTGAAAATGGTCGCGGCTGTTTCTGAAGTCAATTTTGAGACAGAGGAGTTTACTTACAATAGTAGTGAGAGTGCGGACATAGAAATCTCAAGTGCAGAGGTTGCAGCTTCCCAGCTGGCATTAGCTTTTAATACGGATACTGAAGATACCTTACTTGTTGTTTTTGGAATCGATTTTTACCAATCAGTGAACGGTGAAATGTATGCCATGAAAAATGGTTCTTACAACTGCCTGGCATTGGTGGAAGTTGAAGCGTATGTTACTCCTTAAGGTGTTAGTCCTGCATGGAGCTAGTATTATATAGGGAATACCACCTGGAAGGCGCTAACGGGTTGATATATGACGAAAAGCAGGTGGTCTGTTGTACCATTGAGCTTCCCTGGATGGAGAATCAACGCATGGTGTCTTGTATTCCAGAAGGTCGGTATAAACTGATCAAGCGATATACCGAAAGACGGGGTTGGCATCTGTTGGTTAAAGATGTTCCCAATCGTGATGGCATCTTATTTCATCCGGCCAATAATGCCCTGAAAGAATTGAAGGGCTGTATTGCTCCTGTTTCTGAGCTCTCCGGGCATGGCCAGGGGATTCAGTCCAGAGATGCTGACACAAGATTGAAAACACTTGTATTTGAAGCCCAAGACAAAGGCGAAGAAGTATTTATTACCATTCAAAAGGCAAAGAAACCATGAATATTATTGAAAGAGCAAAAGCTCCAACACCTAAATTTTTCAAAGTACTACGGAACATTGGACTAGCATTGGCTGCTGCAGGAGGTGCTTTAATCACAGCTCCAATAAGTTTGCCTGTGGGGATTGTTGCATTGGGAGGTTATCTAACGGTTGGTGGAACCGTGCTGACAGCTGTCAGTCAAGTTACTGTAGAGAATACAGAAAAAAGAGATAAAGATGATGGCTAATGATCTGGATGGTGCTGGAACCATAGCTGGAACTGCAGGAGGAACATTGCTTAGTATACTTGTCAATATCAATTCGGGTGATATCCTTCAGACGAGTCTTTTAGCTGCTATCGGTGCTATAGTGAGCTTTATTGTTTCTGTACTCCTCAAAGCACTACTCCAATGTTTGAAGGAAAAGCATCCACCTCCGAAGGGGATGTGATTTTGTGTTTCTATTAGTAAAAAGATCTCCTCGTGAGGTCTTTTTCATTTTACGTATATCTAAACCACACACATTTGAAAAGAGAAAAGAAAAAAAGGAAAAAAAGAAAAGAGAAAGCTTTTGATCAGGTAGGCATGGCCAGGTCAGTCAAGGTTTTTTGAGAAAATACTACCCATAAGGGTGGAGATTTTATCAAAAACCCGTAGGGCTTGACCTTGACAGATCTGAATAGCGGTGGCCATGTGCGGCCTGCCTAACTTTGCTGTACTCTTTATTTTGGTTCTGATTCATTTAGAAATTCTTATTTAGATGACTGACATCATTTAATGCGGAGGGTAAGTTCGGATGAAAACCTAAGGCAGGAAAAACAGCCTTGAGCTAAAACGGCTGGCTGGCGGATGCAATGAACGCAGTGGTTTGCAGCCCGACAGACAAGCTTCGCGAGCCGCTCTGCGAGTGGAGCAAGGGTGCCAGGCTGAGAGCTGTGAAGAATAAACTGCGTGGACTGGCTATGTGTGGAGCAAAACGAAGGGTTTTGGTTATTTAATTCTTCCACCAAAACCCGAGAGTGGTGCGCAACTACACAAGGGCAACCGCTTTAATGGCCAGAGCGAAGCGGAGGCAAAACAAACTGATTGCCCGAAGCCCGTAGCGACCCGCAGGCGAGCAAAATTATGGCAGCCGGTGGATGCGTTGTGGCTGAACGGAAAGAAGCTTTAGCGAAATGCAGTGAAGCGACAAAAGCAGACAGAGTAGGCTGCCGTGAGGATGACAACCGAGTTGCAAGCAGCATGACAGGCTCGGAACTTTAGTGGAGACCTGAAAGGCAGTACAGCTTATTTTCTGTCTTTTAAATAAATAACTCTCAGAAAATGGGCTGTGGTGGTCTGGCATGGTGGTTTGCCGAAGGCGAGAAGACGAACACCGCTTTTCCTGCGTTGGGTTTGAGCGTTGGGAAAAAGCAAGTGTGGCACGTTATGGAGTGTAATGAAATGGAGCGCAATAGCGGGCTACTCTTGCTGCGGGTTAACCGGAAGCTTGTAAATGCAGCGCAGCGGAATGCACAGGCTGGAGGGAATGGGAGAAGGAAAACACTCTCTTATTACCAAATAGATCTTTACAGCGGAAGTTGATTTATAAGAGTAGATAGATTGTTTATCTGCTTTTTCCCCAGTTATCCAATGCTAATAAAATGGAACCCAATTCTTTGGATTCTTCATGCATCTGATAATATACCTCGGGGGGAAATCCATTTTTTTCAATCTTTTTAACAATCTTGTTTTCTTCCATTTGCTTCAACTGCTCCAATAACACTTTTTTGGATACCTTGGGCATGCACCGCCAGAGTTCAATAAAGCGTATCTCTTTCTGTTTGAACAGGTGATACAGTATTAATGGCTTCCATTTACCGGAAAGCAAGTCTAAACTTCTTTTTAGGCCGCAATTTTCAAACTCTTCATAATTCATAGTGACTTTATTCGGGTTACCTAGAAGTAAACTTCTTTGGGGTGATACATCATCCTCCTAGTTTTGAAAAGCTAAAATTAAGAAATGATGGAAATACAATTGTGGCGAAATGCAACCGTAATGCTCTATGTGAATGAAGTTAAGTTTTTAATTGACCCCATGCTAGGCGCCAAAGGTTCATTTGGTGCTTTTCCCTGGACAAATGACAGTCGTTTAAATCCATTAACGGAACTTCCTTTTACGGAAATGGAATTGGATACGTTACTGGCTGGGCTGGACGCTGTAGTAATAAGTCATTTGCACCCCGATCATTGGGATGAAGCAGCGGTGCAACTTTTGGATAAAAACCTACCTGTGATCTGCCCCCAGCCTATTGCAGAAGTTATTGCCGGATATGAATTTAATGAGGTGATAGTGCTGGAAACTTATGTATCCTTTAAAGGGGTTAAAATTCATCTTACCGATGGTAAACATGGCACAGGAGAAATTGGTGAGAAAATGGGAGATGTCAATGGCTTTGTTTTTTCTACAGGTGAAGCGTGTATCTACTTTGCAGGGGACACCATTTGGTGCGAGGAGGTGAAGCAATCTATTGAAGAGCATGAACCTGATACCATTGTAGTGGCTGGTGGGGCAGCTACTTTTGCCATTGGCGAACCTGTAACTATGACTACTACAGATATTATCAAGCTATGCAACCAATTTCCTCAACCCAAGGTGATTGTCACTCATTTGGCAGCGGTAAGCCCTTGCCAGGAAAGCAGGGCGTTTGTGAAACAACAAATTTCTACAAATGGCTATTCAGAGCGGTGCTTTGTGCTTGAGGATGGTGAAGTTATGTTTACTTAAATACCATAGTCAGTCTTTTAACGAAAGATATAAGGGATATAACCTAGAAAATTCTGTAAGAACTTCGTCTTCAATATTGTCTTCAGATAAGGATACATCATTGGGGTGATAGGTTCTACCAATTATAAAGTAGTCTTTAAGATTATCTTGTTTGGTAATCTCGTGTAATGCTGAGCATGAATTGATATTACTAATTGGTACATGTTTGGATTCTTTAAGCGGACTACTTGGCTTAATCCAAAATGCATCACCTAATTCTTTAAAATCCCGATAAAACAATTCTCTGAATGCTTTAGAGTTACTCATTAATTTCTTAAAGCGAATGCGTTCTGCTTTTCCGCCTCCTTTGTCTTTCCCAACAACCAGCCAAATACCAATTTCTTTGGGTCTTAGGATTACTTGAATTCTTGGATGATTTAAGAAGGAAGTTCCTTTACGCTCTGGTTTAGATAATCCATAGTGAAGCCACATTGATGCTAAGTTTTTACTTGTAAAGTTCTTTCTGTAAATATTGGATGATACAATACTTTGGGTGTGGTGGTGAGCATGTAACTCACTTAAACCAAACTCATCAAACCTATTAATGATAGCATAATGAAGCTCCTTAAATCTATCCTTAACCCTTTTCCTTCTTTCATTAGCGGGTTCGCTATAGTCATTCCAATAAATCTCTTGATAAGCATCAAAATGATTTTGTTTAAAGAATTGGCCATTACCAACGCTAGCTGGAGCTAATGAAGTTTCTTTTGAGATGAGTTGGTTCAAATCTGCCTTATGGCGATAGTTTCTTTGCCTGCTTCGGTTAAAGAAGCGTTTATAGCTATCTATGAATTTAGAGGTGATTTTTTGAGATTGATCAAATAGCTCATTGAACCAGGTCAATAGCTGTTGGCATTGCTCCTGATCTTCGGTTTTAAGTGATACCTCTACGTTTCCTTCGAGACCTCCGTTAGTGGTGTTTGCCGATCCGACAAAAGCAATGAGATGTTGATTAACTTTTAATAAATAGACTTTTGGATGAAAAGTTCTCGCATCTTTAAAAACTCTAGCTTTTCTTAGCTCAGATTCGTGTAAAAGCTCCTCAAATACTTTGGGATCCGTTGGAAGATGGATTCCTATTACGTATTTCCTGAAACACTTTTCAGCTAAAAGATTCTCAATAAATCTAAAACTGGAGTACTTTACAAGAGCTGAAGCGATATAAACCTCGTCTGCAATAGGTAGGAGTTGATTCAGCTCTTCTTTTAAATTCAGAATCATTATTCATTGAGATTATCACGCACATTTTTAAAGTTTTCCAACGCACTTTGGATGTTTTCTATAATCTCATCAAGAATAACATCCGGTTCGGGAAGGTTGTCTAAATCAATTACACTAGCATCTCTGAGCCAGAAAATATCCATATTGGTTTTGTCCCTAGATGCAATATCATCATAGGTGTACTTTCTCCAGCGTCCCTCTGGGTTTTCTTCGCTCCAGGTTTCTTCGCGACTGTTCAGATGTCCTGCCTTGTAGCAGTCAACAAAATCCTTCAGATCATTAAAGGTTAAGGGATTCTTTTTTGGGGTGTGGTGTACATTGGTTCTGTAGTCGTAAAACCATATTTCATCGGTGCCCATTTCCTTTGTTGTATCTTTTTTCTCAAAGAACAAAACATTTGACTTTACTCCCTGGGCGTAAAAAATACCAGTAGGAAGCCTCAGGATGGTATGTAGATTCATTTCTTTAAGTAACTCCTTTCTTATAGTTTCTCCGGCACCCCCTTCAAACAAAACATTATCTGGAAGTACTACTGCTGCACGGCCTTTTTCATTAAGCATTGAAGCAATGTGTTGTAAAAAGGATAGTTGCTTATTGCTCGTTGTTACCCAAAAGTCTCCTCTATAAAAGTAACCTTCCTTTTTTGCTTGCTCCTCATCAATCGTTGGAACATCACTACTACTTTTTCCAAATGGAGGATTGGCCAAGATAATATCGAAATGCTCTTTTGCTTTTCCGCTCTCATCTACATACTTGAGACTGTCGGTTACCAGAATGTCTGGTGTTTCTTCCAGATCTCCAATACCATGCAAGTAAAGGTTCATCAAACAAAGACGAGCTGTGGCATTTTCAATTTCCCAACCATGAAACATCTCGAACTTTATGAATTCTTTTTGCTTTTTTGATAAGCCGGTCAGTGTTTCCAAAAATTCCAAAGCACCTAGAAAAAAACCACCTGTACCACATGATGGGTCGGCTATTGTTTCTCCTGGCTTTGGTTGTGTGCATTCAACCATTGCCCTGATTACTGGTCTTGGCGTAAAGTATTGACCTGCGCCACTGTTTTCGGCATTTTTTTGTAAAAGTGACTCATAGATTTCACCCTTAATATCTACTTCAGTAGAAGACCAGTCTTCTTCATCAATAAGCTTAATCAATCTCTTCAACTTGGCAGAGTCATGGATTTTGTTTCTGGCACCTAAAAATATCTTTTTCAGCATGCCTCCGGATTCAGCTAGGGCTAAAAGCGTTTGTTCATACTTATCCTGTAAATCTCCCCCGGTTAGTTCTTTGAGGGTTTTCCATTCGTATATGTCCGGCAGGTTATACTTAGACTGGTTTTCGTCAGCCATTTTTAGAAACAGCAAATAGGTGAGCTGCTCTAAGTAGTCATTGTATCCTAAGCCATCATCTCTGAGGGTATCACAAAATGACCATATTTTTTGCGCTATTGAGTTAGACATAGTTTATAAGTTATGATGCGATCTGTAATGCCCAAGGCAATCCGGCACTTTGTAAACATGCTCTTGCCGTGGCTGAAAATTCAGATGTCGATTTAACAAGTTCCTTTAGTTGCCTTATTTTCTCCTTTATTTCACCTCTTTTAGATGAACTAGGAATTAACTCATTCTGTGTCATTAGATTTTGAGTTTCTTTTAAAAGTGTGGAACACTTTGACCAAGTATCCTTTCTTTTCTCTTTAAGAATCTTGAAATTCAAATTTAGGCCTTCAATAGTATATTGAACCCTTTCGCTATCCCATCCTGAAGGTGTTATTGACGTCATTTCACCGGATTCATTAAAAGTAACTTTCAGAACATCTTCCTCTTCACATGGATCTAGAAAGTAAATAATTTCGTCTTCAATCGCCTCATCCGGTTGATTTGCTTTATGCGACCTAACAGCAAACTTCGCACCTTTTCTTACATTACCTGCACCTCCACAAACTCTATAATTAGTCCATTGAAAAGCTAACCACCAATAGCCACCTTTACCTTTTTTATCTATCCCAATCGCTTCCTTTTTGGGACGAAAATGGTCAACATGATAATGCGCGTATGAATCTTTCGCCTCTGAATACCAGCACTTGTTTTTAGATATTCCCAGTAAAAAATCTTTTAATTCTCCCCACAATATTTCATTGTTATCAATAATTACATTTCGAGCGGAGGCGTCTGGAGCCGCAAGCAAACTTTTGGTTAGATTATCAGCTCTTGTTATCCAAGTAGCATCTGGAATATGTCCTGATCGATCTATATGAATCATTTAGTTTCTTCCTTTGAAAGCTCTTCTAGAATTTCAAGAGCAATTTGATTTTGTCTTTCTATATCCTCTTTATTAAAACTCTGTTTAGTTTCATTTTTCACCCTTCGCCTGTAAGCAACTATAAACTTCTGATAAAGCGGATCACGGAAAGTATTAGTAAATCCCAGATTTTCTAAATGATTATAAATATTACGCAATTCACTTTGCTCATCTTCAGTCAAGTTTCCTTTCTGCTGTTTCGCGAGAAGAATATTCCTTGCTTCAAGTGTGTTTCTTGTATGATCATCTATGGTGGTTGGCAATCCAAACAGCTCACTTGTTAGAATGCCCTCCACCCCAAGCCCTCTTGGGTCATGATCCGGTTGCTCTGCTGTCAATTTTCCATCAGCCCCATTTTGAAAAATTCTTACCTCCTCCTTTTTTAATCCACCAATAACCAAAGGGTCATGGGTATTAAGAATAATCTGTGTTGAATCAGGTCTTTGAACTACTTTATCCAAAAATTCGAGATACCGCCATTTCCATATAGGATTAAGATGTGTATCGGGTTCATCTAAAAGAATCAAAGAATCTTCATCTTTAGTAAATTTGAGTAAGCCCAATACAGTCAAAAGTTGCTGCTCACCTTCACTTAATTCTTTGAATGTAATACTACCATCGACATTGGTCTTTTTGACCTTGATCCGAACTTCAGCTATTAATTTTGAGATGTAAGTACTTTCCAAGGCTTTGAACAAAGCAGTGTTATCCTGATAGACTTTGGCTAATTCTTGGAGTTGTTCTTTCCCCTTTAGAAACAGATACAATCTTTTTTGAGGATCATAATCTTCAAAATCAGTCCTTATTTTTTCGTCACTATATATTGGTGCTAGAGATAGCTCCCATAATTTCTCCAAAAAAGGCCTGACTAAACCTTTCGCTGTCCAAAAAATATCATCAGGATCTTTTTTAACCCTACTCTTTGCCCATTTTGGCATTTTAAAAACGAAAAGAATGGAATCAATGTCTTCAATATTTAAGACGTCTCTCAAAAAGGTAATGCTGTCTTCTTCTTCGTGAGTAAAATAAGCCAGCAACACAAAGTAAGAGTGTACCAGTTTAACATAGAATAACTTCCTAAGAGAATCCAACTCAGTATCTTGAAAGTCCTCCTTGATAATTTTATCGTAAAACTTCTTCTGATGGTCCCAAAACAGTTCATTAAGCTTATTACTCAAACCTGAGTAGTACGTGAACACATATTTTGGCTGATAAGTCGCCTTACCCTCTGATGAGAAAAAAGTATTGAGAGATTTAACTGGCAAATCATCAATATTAACAATATAGTCTCGTTTCTTAGTCTTTATTTTTTCGGAGACACTAACTTCGACTTTATAAACACCAATTCTGTACAATATGTAGTAATTGAAATCTGTAGTCTTTCTATTGGATTTAGTACTTAAGTCGAGGTTTTTAAAAATCAGAATCAAGGCTTCCATAAAATTGGATTTACCTGTTGCATTTTGACCGAGCAAAACAGTCTTCATCTCTGTTTGATCAAGATCAATACTGAACTTTTTCAAGTTTTTGTAATCCTCTATGTAGACCTTATCGATTCTCATTATTTGTCAGCTAGTTTAATATATGATTCTCTACCTTGACGCGGGAGCTCAACAATCACTCCTTCTTCCAAATGCTTCTTGAGAGCCGCATAAAATGAATCAATATCATCTTTGTAAATGGAGTCCTCCCAGAGATCTTTTGTCCGAATAGGTTCCGAACTCTCCTTCAAAAGATCCAGTATTTCTCTCAATTGTTTGGCCATTTTTCTTTTACTTTTATCTGTTTGCTTAAATGATGCCCTTCTCTGTTTTTCAGCAATCATAAATTCCTTCCTCTCTCTAGCAATCTTTTTCAGAAGTATATTGGCAGGCATGTCACCGGTATCATGTGGAACTAATTTACCATTAAATGCCATTTTTAGTAAGCTATATTTCAATGATTGACACTCCGTTAATCCAGCATTAAGTGCTTTCTCCAAATTTTCCAAAAGGGAAAATTTGGATTCTATTATTTCGACTATTAAATCTTGTTCAGCTCTTGATGGTAGAGGGAATGGCAGCCTTGATAGCACTGTTAGATTAATGGAAGCGAGATTGGTTGTTTGTTTAGCATTTCTATAAAAATAATCCTTTGCAACCCTCGTACGTGAAAACAGCGCACAGAAAACCGGATTAACTTCACTTGATAGTATTCTAGCTCTAAATACATGATTTTGATGAATGCAATTATCAATTTCACCTTTCCACATTGCACCTCTTCCTAGCTTGTCTTTATCACCACCTTCTGTGTATAAAATGTCCCCATACTTTAGCTTGTATTTTTTCAACTCATTATGAGCAATGCGAATGTTCTTTACCTGAGATAAGTCGAAATATCCATCCTGAACGTTGGCTACACTTAGATAGGGTAACTCAATGGTGTCAATATCCTCATATCGCTTTCCTTTAGTGACACCTCCTGTTATTGCCGTAAATGTTTCCAAAGCAGTCCAATCCCACCCATCCGGCAATGTAGGTAGGTCGGTTTGATCTTCACCACGTAAAATATATGGAGCCTTCTTAGCTCTTGGCTTAACAGGCCTTACCCCAACTTTCCCCTTTTTCTCCCATTTCAAAAGTTCTTTTTTCCAGTCTTCTATCTCTTGCTCATACCAAACTTTAACTTCCTTTTTTATTTGTTTCAGCAGTCTATTAGCTGGCTCAACTTTGTTCTCCCTTCTCCAACGTTCAGTTAACCTTCCTTCAAAAGCCTGCTGGAGGATAATCTTACGGTATACTTGTAGTAGAGTTTGAGCCAATTCTAGGGTTTCAACGCTCTTATCCATTTTACTGAATTGTTCTTCCAGCCTGTCTACAATTCGATGTTGTTCCGCTAATGGAGGCACTGGGATTGAAAATGTAGATAGTGCACTTTTAGTAAGTTTTAACCTTGTAGTCCCCCCTACAACGGCACTATAATCAAACTGATTAAGGAAGTGCAAAAGAAACTTCTGTGAAAAGAATTTATTGGCCTTGATGACATGAGCGTGGTTATTAACCCATGCTTTACCGTGTATTTCATAAGCTTTATTTTTAAAAGGGTCTAAAAATGGAGCGCCATCCTCACCAAGCAAAATGTAGTCATCATTTGTGAGAAAATCGTCTATAAAACCTACCTGACCGGTAGCACCATAATAAGGGAAAAGCTGATTGGTGGTTTTTCCTTTAACCCTCGATTGTCTTTCACTATTATTTACAGGCTGCCTTAAATGATTTTCTATGTAAGCAACATCTGTAATAGGTGCAACCTCCCAGTGCTCAGGGAAACTATATTTAATCAATTCCTCCTTCACTTCATTAAATCAATTAGCTGATTTGATAATATACCTTTCTCTTCCAAATCACAGATAGTTGCCATATTTAGAATATCTGATTAAATAGTTCTACAATTTCATTTTTTACCCTGGTGTACTCGGCCATATTTTCATTTGCTATCTGATGCCCTAAACTATTCTTCCAGGCTGCTTGCAGCTTTTTGTCGTTTTCGTCATTGATCATCTGTTCAATACCTGTAAATTCTAATCCTTTGAATTTCATCTTTTGATGAAATGCCTCCACAATTTCCTGCCAATTAAGATCAGTTACATTTTGCGATAAATACCAGATATCATAAAAGTCTCGAGGTGCGGTGTAGGAGCGCTGGATTAAAGCCCTGAGCTTTTCGGCCAATACTTCCTGCAAGGCATAACACGGAATAGATTGGGAGGCTTCAGTTAGTTGATCGCTGTACTCGTGGTGCACATCTCGGTTTTCCGGGGGAAACACCATTTCCTCATACAAGATGATCTCAATCTTGATGGAGGTCTGCCAGCGCTGAGTTGGCGCTGGTGCCTGATTTCTGGGATGATCAGCTCCCCAGAACTTGACATTGGCGGCAAAACCTGTTGGCTTATCCTTGAACTTTAGTTGTTTTAACTCCTGTACGTAAAGCGGTATTTCCGTACGTTCGGTAACCAGATTTACAATTTTATCCAGGAGTTTTTTGTCCAGAACAAAATCCGGGTCAATAGCGGTGAAATCCAGATCCTCTGAAAAACGATAATCTTCAAAGTAGCATTTCCTTAAGCAGGTACCACCTTTGAAGATGAGTTTATCGCGACATTCAGGAATAGAAAATATGGCATCCACAAAGTGCCCCAAGACCCAATCTTTATCGATGGTGGTTTTGGCAACTCCTTTTTGCTCAGCAATTTTTTCTATTTCCTTTTTTAGTATCATATTTCAATGGTAAAAGTGAACCTTTTGGTTTCTTTCTTTAAGATCATCAGTACTGCTTGTTGGTTATGTCCAGTATTTCTGTTTCAGTAATATTTAATCTGAGCTTCCATTCTGCATTATGCTTCCCCTGATCTGATCCCAGCGGATCCAAAGGATTATAGGCTTTTCTCACCTGGTCTTTGGCATAACGAATAAAGGATTTCATGCCTTTCTTACTCAGTAGTTCCGCAAGGTAACCCATGCGCTTAGTGGTAGCCTGGTTATTTACAGCCTGGCAGTAGTTAATCATTTTCTCTGCAGAAATCTTAGCTCCGTCAAAGGCTCGGATCAGTTCGGCATAACCCCCTGAATGTTGAGGGAGGTCGAAACAGTCAACGATCGTTTTTTCAACGTCTGTGATCGCATAACTGTGATTGCCATATCCTTCTTTTATGATGCCTGTTCTTTTGGCCGGAGTGATCTTTACAAACTGATAGTTTACACCAAAAACTTGTTTTGGTGGTTTTACTTTAGTGGTTTGGATGAATACGGAATTAGGAAATTGCTCTGTAAGCCCGTGTAGGTTTAAAGCTGACCAATAGGCTACAGCTCCGTCCTCTACCAATCGGGTACCGATCACTTTTTCATCACGAAAGCTTGAGCGGCAGTATTTTCCACGCTCAATGCGTGAAAGGATTTTTTTGTGCGCCAGGTTTTCAACCAGTTCATTAACATTATCAAATTGGTCAGAGGACAGTTCTTTTAGCTCTTGTAAGGTGAATATGTCCATTTCATATTCATCCAGTAGGAGCATCATCTCTATTTGAGATTGCGTCAGATTTTCAGAAATGTAAGTTCCTCTCGCCATTATGTTTTGATTCGCTATAAACCCTAATAAATGGGGTTTATCCTTTATTGAAATATTATCCAAATATAGACCAATTTCAGAAAAGTACCATAGGATTGTGTTCATGCTCTTTTGTCCTTTGCGTTTTCAAAGGAAATGAGGTTAAACATTTGCCGCAATCGGCTCCTGACTCGATTGCCATAGCAGTTTTCTATTTCACTGGCAGAAAGATTGGTAGTAGCATGTGTGAGCACATGCCGGCTGATGAACATATCATAACGACTCAGGAGTATTTCGGCCATTACATTGGTTTCATTCCCATAATACTTGATGTTGGATTCTACACCCAGGTCATCAAAGCAATAGGTTTTGTGGTGGAGTGCTCCACTTTTGTGGTAAGTGGCCAACTTAGAATATCTGTTGATGATGGAATAACCGTCCTGGATAAATTCAAGTGTAATGTCTCGTGTGGACTTAATAATGTACTGGTTTTTTGGAACCAGCATCAAACGGAGTAGTGTCATCAAAGAGGTCTTGCCACAACCAATCGGACCCGTTAATAAGATACCTTTATGCAACTCGAGTTTATGCTTTTCAGCATTCGTTTTATCCTGATAAAAGTAGGTCAGTAACTTGAAAAGAATGAGGCGATCCTCTTTCCATATCCTGAATTTTGGGCTGATATAAGTCTTCCCTGCCTTTTCGAGAAATTCAAGGCATTTGTCGAATTGGATAGTATTACTTTGGTTTTCCAAATCGGGAGATCCGGGATTAAGTCCGGAATGATGTGATGAAGCAGCAGATTTAGAGCGGTTCACCATAGTCTTTGTTGGTTTGGCTGTGGAGGTTTCCTGGTTTAGGATGTGTCGAATGGTTTCGTTGATCTTTTGCATTTGCGTTGAATTTTTTAGCATTTAGCATCCAGTTTCGAGCTGCAGCTTTCCAGTCTTTCATTTTGGAACGACCACCAACCAACCAGCCATTGCTCTGAAAGTAGTTATAGAACTTCTCGGCTTCTACTGGTGGATAGCCTTTTTCATTAAAATAGATATTGACGTGTTCTTCCAGCGGAGGAACATCCGGACCATAGCCTGATGTGATCTTTTTCTTTTCGCGCAACTTTTCTTTTTTTTTCATTCCCGAATTATTTGAATGTGTATCCAAATTTTTGACTGGCTTACCCAAGTTTATTTTGTTTTCCTGGTTTAATGTGTTTTGATTGTTTGTATAAGGTCTCACATCTATTTCACCAGCTGTATCAGTACCCTTATCACCACCTTTATCAAAACTGTACAGGTAAACCAAACTGCCCCGGTGTGGATTATATGAAGGTTCATACTGTATGAATCCGAAAGCATCCAGTTCTTTCAGGCATTTGGTGTAAGTGTTTACTGAACCAATTTTGGATAACCTCATCAATTCGTCTCTGGATACAGAGAGAGGATTTCTGAAAAAGTTGAGATTCCACCGTCTGAAGAGTGACATGTACAAACTGATGTGATAAGGCGAGAGCCTGGTATCTAAATCCATTCGCTCGAATACTGCCGTAAGATGCCTGATATAATTCATGCCCGGCCATGTGCTTTTACCTCAAGCGGTTTTGGTACTTATTGGATTGCAGCATTTCTTGAATATCTGCATATTCATAATAGATCACTCCTCCGATTTTGGTAAAGGGCAAAGTACCATTTACCCGAAGGTTTTGGAGTGTTCCGGGAGAGATGTCCAATAGCTTTCGTACTTCGTAGGATTTGAGCCATTTTTTAGTGGGCTGCCCAGATTGTTCTTTGAGTAAGTTTTTAAGGTCTTCCAGTAATTCAATTTTGAACTCCCGAAGATCATCAGTGGTAATAACTTCTGTTGCCATAGCTGTTCAAATGTTTAATGAACAACGAAGATGTATTGGTTTCATCTCTTTTGTTCACAAGGCCAACCGAAGTTGTGAAAGATTTTGTGTTATTTATCATCAGCTTCATCCATTCTACGGATTAGGCTTTCGTTCAGGGCATCCAGAAATTTTGTCCTTCCGGTCTTTCTAATTCGGATTTCCAAAAATGTACGATGATATTGCCCCAACTCCACGCCAAAGCATTCTTCCAGAAAGACAGCTACTTCTTTGAGATCAGCTGTACCATGATTAAACACACCTTTACCATGAAGGGCATACATCAACTCAATTAGTGCTACTTTAGAATAGGTCCAGGAAAGTTGTGTCTTTGTTGAAACCGCTCCACAGGCATACGTCCTGATATTATTATTGTCCCTCATATCCAGTTTGTTCAATTCATCTTCTAAATAAACATTGAGTAAATCATTGGCCAGAATGTTTGATACTTTGAAATCATGACTGGTAGAAAAAGACGGATCCGTCTCAAAAAAGAAAGAGTCCAGTGTAAGCCGGATGTCTTGTTTGCCTCTCACAAAATACTTGTGATCCAGATAATTGCTTTGCGTGCGGTAATAGCGGTAAAACTCCAGATTGTCATCAAAATAACGTTTGATTTTAGATAATTCATTCTGATAATACTTACGCCTTACTTTTATTCCTCCGGTTGGCTTGTTCGTCTCAATATTGAACACATTGAGGTGGTAGATAAGCTTGCTTACAAACTTTGGTTTTACTTCTTTGAAAAAAAGAACTTCATCACCTTTAGAGATAAAGTCTCTTTCCAGTAGCGATTCTTTCAGCTGCTGTAGAGCCTGCAAGATAAGTTCAATTGAAAGTTCAGACTTTTTGAGAATATCATCTTCTTCCAGGTCTATCGTTTTTAGCTTATCGTCTAGTTCTTTTATTAGCTGATGATGATCCACAGAGCCATATTTGCATAGAAAAGTTCTTTTATAGACTGAGCCGGATTTGGTCTATATCACTCTCAAATACCAGTTGTTGCTTATGCTATTCAATATTTGATAGCTTTCTTTCCATTATTGTTTCAGGGTGTTGTAGTTTTTCAAATCCATATTTTAGATAAAGGCCATGAGCATCTGAAGTGGCTAACTTCCAATTCTCAATATTCTTTAGCTTGGGGTGAGTCATAATGTGATTCATCAACTTTTTGGAATACCCCTTTCCCCGTTGTGACTCTATGATGAACACATCTAATAGGTAGGCAAAAAGCGTGTAGTCAGTTATCACTCTGGCATATCCAATTTGCTGGGCCTCCAAATAAACCCCAAAATTCAGAGAATTATTGATACTCTTCTTGGTCTGTTCGATTGTACGCCCTCTTCCCCAATAGGAGCCTGCAATAAATCCATGAATAACTTCAATATTCAACTCACTCTTCTCGGTATTGATTATGATGTCTTTCATTTTTAGTTTCTAATTATTCATAGTGTTAAGCCAAGTCGGTTCATGTCTATGGTTTTAAAAAGGAGTTAAAACTATTTTAATGATTGTGCAGAGCTCTTTTGATAACACAAAACATAAAAATCAAAAACCTCACTTCCTATTTGAAATAGATGTTCTCCAACGTTTTTAAAGTTGTTTCTGTAATAAAACTTTAATGCTCTTTCATTCTGTTTTAAAACCGACAACCATATATATCTCTTGTCAGACTCGTTGAAAGATTGCATTAATTCGGCCATCAATAATTTTCCTATTTTTTTATCTAAAAACTCTTTTAAGACATAAATTTTCTGAAGCTGAGATGTGTTTTCGTCTGAAATAAATTCGGTTGTCGAATTTATTTTCAATTTGGCATAACCAACAGGGAGCCCATTCCAGAGCGCTATCCAATAACGATTACTTTCTTTCTGTAAACTCAGTCTTATTTTTGGGATATTAAAAGTCTGTTCGTGATAATGAAACAAATCCTTTTTGTCTTTGAAGTATTCAGAAAATGTTTCGGTAAAAGTAATTCTCCCTAATAAGGCAATAAACTGGGCGTCTTCAAGGGTTGCTCTGCGTATCTTTATCATGTTTCTGAAGTTATCGTTTCAAAAATGTCAAAATTAGTTAGTGGGTAATAGTCTAATTCCTTTTTCTATAAAGTTGTGTTAGTCCTCTGTCTAACAGTTTCATTGTATAGGACATAAAGCTGTTTTTCATTTCAGGGTTCTTCATTATTTATTTCATAATCAAGAGGCTTTATTAAGAGTCTATCTTCCTTGGAATTCGCTATTGATTTGTTCATATGTCAACGACTTATCCATGCTTTCATTCATCAACGATGCAATGGCTATTCCATGCACTCCAACAGAAAGTAAAGGGGCAATATCGTCTAAGCTGATACCTCCAATCACCAAAATTGGAATAGGTGGAGACCTGACTTGTTCCATACGGGAAATGAGGTTGGAAACCTGATCTAAAGACAAGAAGTCTGTAATCTCAGGTTTGGTGCGTGTTTTACGAAAAGTACCCAAGCCAATGTAATCTGCCAATCCCTTTTGCTGGTGGATCTCAGCTTCCTTTTCATTATAAGCAGTGGCCCCTAAAATCTTGTTTTCTCCCAATTCTTTTCGGGCTGTTTCATGATCGATATCGCCATTCCCAAGGTGTACACCATCCGCATCAACTTCCAGTGCGATATCAAGATGATCGTTGATGATGAATGTTGCCTGATATTTTTTGCAGATGTTCCTGGTCTCCATTGCAATGGAGAGCATCAGCGATTTTTCTATGTTTTTCAACCTGAGCTGTACTAGGTCAGCCCCTGCTTTACATGCTTCCAAGGCGAGTTGCTGATGAGATTTACCCTGCATGTCCTGGGTGATGTAGTGGATTCTTGAAATGTTTTTTTCTGACATACGCTAAGTGTTTAAAGGGATTTGACCAAGCAGTGAAGAGCTGCTCAATATATATTTTTGTAACAGGTCTTTGGCTTTATGCCAGGCACTCAAAGGGTCAAGTCCAGATGCAATGCCAGCCGTAATTGCGGATGAAAGTACACAGCCTGTTCCATGCTTATCATAACCAATAAGCTTGTCTGAGTATAGATTATGAACTTTGTTGTTCCACCACAGCTTATCCATTATTTTTTCATCACTTTCGCTTGCTGATTTAAGTAGAATATCCGCCTTATAATCTTTATCCTGAAGAGGTGCATTACCCCATAGTCTTTTGTATTCTTGGAGGTTAGGAGTTACAAGATCAATATGATCAAGTATATAGGTAAGTTTTCCTTCATCTACTGTCTTCCAGAAATCGAAACCTCCTGAACTCCTGAAAACAGGATCCCAAATAATGGGAAGATTTTTGTAGCGGCTCCTCAGATGAATTACAATTTCTTCTAGAGACTCAGCATTCTGAGTAATGCCAATTTTTACTGCTGAAATTTCATGGGGTCACCTAAATTTTATGGGGAGAAGTCAGTATAAAGTACTTTGGCCGGCAAAAAATAATGGAAATAGATAAGCAG
>JBLWXT010000011.1:0-131159 GCA_048267305.1 Owenweeksia sp.
AATCCTTTTTTACGATATAGCTCTCGGCTTATCTAGCCCTTCATCGTCTCGCACACAAAGTCAATCACATTTTGAATAACAACAATGTAATGACCTTTTTCAAATTGTCTGTAAAAATAAAAGCCTCTCCATGTTTTAATCGATGGGTTTTCTTATAATTTTGACGTGGATTTATAAAATGTAATGATGAGCGGAGTGCTGTTGTTTTTCAACATTGGAGGAGGTGAGATTGTGTTCATCCTGCTGGTTGTGGTAATGTTTTTTGGTGCAGATAAGATTCCGGAAATCGCCCGTGGACTCGGGAAAGGTATTCGGGATGTGAAGAATGCAGCCAATGATGTAAAGCGTGAAATCACCTCCAGTGTGGATGTGGATGACGATTTGAAAAAATTTAAGGAAAAGGTGGAGAAGGAAAAAAGAGAAATCGAGGATCTTACCGGCTCAGTAAAGCGCAACTTAAATAGCTAATATCTCCGCATGGCTTACTTCTTCCTGTTTCTTGGTTTGATACTACTTCTTGTTGGTGGTGAGTGGTTGGTGCGCGGAGCCGTTGATTTGGCCCTTCGCCTTAATGTTTCAACACTTGTAATTGGTATGACGGTAGTGTCTTTTGCTACGTCAGCTCCCGAGCTGCTTGTAAGTGTAGGAGCTGCAATGAATGGTTATACCGATATTTCCTTCGGCAATGTAATAGGAAGTAATCTGGCAAATATTGCATTGATACTTGGACTTACGGCCATCGTTTTCCCAATGACGGTAAAGGAAAAAACCTATAGGGTTGACTTTTGGATAATGATGGGAGCTACGCTTCTTCTCTTCGTTTTTGTCTTTTTTGATCATGTTCTTAACTTCTGGGAGGCTGTTGTGCTTGCAGTTTTCCTTGTTCTCTATAATGTATTTCAGATCCGTTCCTCCAGAAAAACCTTTGGAGACAAAGAACCTGAGTTGGTTTTGGAGGATGAATTGCCCAAATCCAAAAGCCCATGGCGCATGATCTTTTTTCTTGTCATAGGAGTGGCTGCTCTGAAATTCGGTTCGGAGTTTTTGATTGATGGAGCCGTGGAACTGGCAGAGTCATGGGGTGTAAGTGAAAGGGTAATTGGGATTACCGTTATATCCATTGGTACTTCGCTGCCTGAGCTTGCGGCTAGTATGGTGGCTTCCTTTAAGGGAGAGCAGGAACTTTCCCTGGGTAATCTTATAGGGTCAAATGTCTTTAATATTTTGGCAGTATTAGGCATTACGGGCTTGGTGATCGAGCTTCCTGTGAAAAGCGATGAGCTGCTTACGTTTGACTTTCCATTCCTTATGGCTACTTCCTTTGTACTGTTTTTATTCATCCGGGTCTTCGGAAAAGGGAAAATCAGCCGATGGGAGGGTGCAGTTATGTTGTTAATCTACCTTCTGTATATCTACATGGTGTTGTAAAAACACGATTACTTTTAATTACCCCCTCTTTTTTTAGGGTGTTGGTAAATAGAAAATAAGTTTTTTGGCAGTAACCCCTGTTGATTTTATACTTTTGCGCTGTAAAATCATTTTTAATTTCAATAACCAGGTTATGCCAATTACAAGATTTGCCGCCCTTCAGGAAAAAATGAATCGTCAACCGATAGAATACGAACCTGAGAATAATCGTGTTTCGGATATTTTTGGCGAGAATGTTCTCAATAAAAAGGCACTAAGGGAATACATGCCAGGTGAGGCCTTTAAGAGCCTTATGGATGCCATGAACAAGGGTACCAAAATCGATCGGGATATGGCAGATCAGATAGCATCAGGAATGAGAGCCTGGGCTATGAGTAAGGGAGCAACCCATTATACACACTGGTTTCAGCCGCTTACAGGTACCACAGCAGAAAAGCACGACTCATTTTTTCAGCCAACAGGTGATGGTGAGGCTATGGAGAAATTTACAGGAGCCTTGCTTGTTCAGCAAGAGCCCGATGCATCCAGTTTTCCGAGTGGAGGCATAAGAAATACCTTTGAGGCTCGTGGTTATACCGCATGGGATCCTACAAGCCCGGTGTTTATTTTTGGACGTACACTCTGTATTCCTACTGTATTTGTTTCCTATACTGGTGAGGCGCTGGACAATAAAACTCCACTTTTAAGAGCTCTTCAGGCAGTGGATAACATTGCTACCGAAGTATGTCAGTATTTCGATAAAAATGTAAAAAAGGTAAATGCAACCCTGGGTTGGGAGCAGGAGTACTTTTTGGTGGACCGAGCATTGTACGAATGTCGTCCGGACATGAAGATGACGGGCCGATCGTTGCTTGGACATGCAGCGGCAAAAGGTCAGCAGCTGGATGACCATTATTTCGGTTCTATTCCTGATCGCGCACGTTTTTTTATGCGTGAACTCGAATATGAATCCTATAAACTTGGGATTCCGGTAACTACTCGTCATAACGAGGTGGCGCCCAGTCAGTACGAATTGGCACCAATGTTTGAGGAAGCCAACGTTTCTGTTGACCACAACTCTCTGTTGATGGATCTTATGGAAAAGGTGGCAAACAGACATAACCTAAAAGTGCTTTTACATGAAAAGCCCTATAAAGGAGTAAACGGAAGTGGAAAGCACAACAACTGGTCGTTGGCAACCGATACCGGGGTAAACCTTTTGAGCCCCGGAAAAACGCCAAAGACCAACCTTCAGTTTTTAACATTCTTTATCAATAGCCTCAAAGCCGTTCATGATAATGCCGACTTACTTAGGGCTGCTATAGCTTCAGCAGGAAATGATCATCGCCTGGGAGCAAATGAAGCCCCACCTGCCATCATCTCTGCCTTTATCGGAAGCCAATTGTATGATACCTTAATGGCTGTTGAAAAGCTTGGAAAAGGAAAGCTCTCTCCGGAGCAAAAAACAGATTTGAAGTTGAATGTTGTGGGCAAGATTCCTGAAATCATGCTCGATAATACCGATCGTAACCGTACTTCTCCCTTTGCCTTTACAGGGAATAAGTTTGAGTTTAGAGCCGTAGGTTCTTCCGCAAACTGTGCTCAGCCAATGACTATTATGAACACCATAATGGCCGATCAACTCAAGGAGTTTAAAAAGGAAGTAGATGCCTTGATCAAAAAAGGATTGAAGAAGGATGACGCGATATTCAATGTGCTTCGTGATTACATTACGGCTTGCAAAAGCATTCTTTTTGAGGGAGACGGATATAGCGATGAATGGGTAGAGGAAGCTGCAAGACGCGGGTTTAACAATGTTAAAACCACGCCCGAAGCTCTTGATTTTTATGTTACCGAAAAGGCTTTGTCTCTTTTTGAGCGAAATGGTGTGATGAATCGTGTAGAGGTGATTGCACGCCACGATATTATGCTTGAAGAATACCAAAAGAAAATTCAGATCGAATCGAGAATTTTGGGTGACATAGCCGGAAATCATATTGTCCCAACCGGTATTACCTATCAGAACAGGCTTTTGGAAAATGTTCGCGGCTTAAAGGAAATGCTGGATCAAAAAACTTTTGAAAGGCTGGCCGGAGAACAGCTAAAAATGATTGAAGAGATAAGCGAAAGGCTATCTAGCATTATTGCAGATAAAGATGCCATGATCAAGGCTCGTAAAAAATGTAATGCAATTGAAGATGCCAGAGAAAAGGCTATTGCCTATCGTACTGAAGTTTTTCCATTTCTTGATAAAATAAGATATCAGTGTGATAAACTCGAACTTTTGGTTGATGATGAGCTGTGGCCTTTGCCAAAATATCGAGAGCTTTTGTTTTAATAAACAGCAAGTTATCTGAAATTTACTACAGGCCATTCTACTTTAGGATGGCCTGTTTTTATTTTTAGAGCATCCCTAAAAGCCCTGTGAATAGGGGAATAGAACATTAAAACTTCATTTTTGCGTTTGGAATAAATGTTTACTTTAGCGCATTACTGCACAAAATCAATATTAGGCATGAGAATACCTTTACTGGGTTTTTTAATTATTGTTCTGAATATCTGCGTTTTACCGCTGTCTGCCCAAGATCCTCAACCGACATCTGACACAGAAAAAAAGTTACCTAAAGAAGTTCAAAAGGCTAATGCGGCTTATAAGGCGCAACAGTATACTGATGCTATTGAGCTGCTAAAGGATGCTCTTTCTGAAGTTCGTGGTCGTGAGGATAAATCAGATATTCTGTTTCGACTGGCGGAATGTTATCGCATGACGTTGGATTATAGAAATGCCGAAACATATTATGAAAAGGCTATTAAGGTTGGTTACAAAGATCCTGTAGCCATGCTTTATAAAGCTGATATGCTAAAGGCTCAAGGCGAGTATGAAGAGGCTATTGTGGCTTATCAGGAGTATAAACAGGAAAACCCGGGCGATAGCAGGGGTGAACTTGGGGTGGAGTCTACAAAACAAGCCAAGGAGTGGATGGAGCAGCCTAGCCGCTATCAGGTAGATATCATGAAGGACATAAACAGTAGTTCTTATGATTATGCTCCGGCCTTCTCAGGAAAGAGAAAGAATGAAAACATTTTGATTTTCACTTCTGATCGTGAAGAATCCGTAGGTAAAAAGAAAGACGGATGGACAGGTGGCGATTTTCATGACATTTATATTACCGAAGCCGAACGTAAGGTTTCAAGAAGAAGAGGAGCTCCTGTGGATACAGAAGTTGAAAGTCCTGCTAACATGAAATGGTCTACACCTGTTCTATTGGATGAAGGTGTGGTAAATACCGAGGCCAATGAGGGAGCCAGTGTATTTGACTCTCGTGATAAGCAGTTTTATTTCACAAGATGTGAAAATGAAAAATTTAAAACTCTGGAGTGTGGTATATATGTTACTGAAAAACTTGGAACAACATGGAAGGCGCCTGAAAGAGCAATTATTGGTGGTGATACTCTGGCTAACGTAGGTCAGCCTTGTCTTTCTCCTGATGATAAAACCCTATACTTTGTTTCGGATGATTTTGGAGCAAAGGGCCATGATATCTTTATGACCACGTTTGACAGAAGAACAAAAACCTGGGCCAACCCAAAAAACCTTGGTCCTGCAGTAAATACTATTGGTCGTGAGTACTCACCTTTTGTACATGATGATGGCTATTTGTATTTCTCATCCAACGGCAGAGGCGGAATGGGTGGCCTTGATGTATTTCGTATAAAACTCGGAGAGGATGGTATGCCTGCAAAGGATGCCGTTGCCGAAAACATGCAGTTCCCTATTAATACCAGTGCAGATGACTGGGGGCTTATCTTTAAGCCGGGTGGCGATAATGTTGGTTTTATGACCAGCAACCGAAAAGGTTCTAAAAGCGATGATATTTATGCAGTGGTTAAAACACCATTGGTGTTTAATATTGAAGGTGTTATCACCAGCTCTAAAACCGGTAAGTCTATTGATCAGGTTACTGTAAAACTTGAAGGTGGTGGTGAGAGCTTTGTGGTAAACACCGATAAGGATGGTTACTACCTATTTGACAAAACCAAAGTGAAGCAGGATGTTACTTATAAGGTGACATTTGAGAAGCAGAAGTTTTTAACCAATGCGGGTGATGTTACCACAGTGGGTGTGACACTTTCGTCTTTTGAATATATCCCTTCAGAAAATATTTTTCTTCATGTACTGAGGTTAAACAAGGCCCTTGATCCAATTGAAGAGCCTATTGTACTTCCAAACGTATTCTTTGACCTTGCAAAGGCAAACATTCGTGAGGAATCAAAAGTGGCTTTAGATAGTGTGGTTACCATATTAAACAATAACCCAACTATTGTTATTGAGCTTCGCTCACATACGGATTACCGTGGTACTGATGCAGCCAATGATGATCTTTCCCAGCGCAGAGCGGATTCTAGTGTGGCCTATTTGGTGACCAAGGGTATTCCTGCCGACAGGATGGTAGCGAGAGGTATGGGTGAGCGCGAGCCTTATGTGATTCCTGAGAATTACCGTTTTTATGGTAAGGGGCAGTTTGAAGCGGGTACTAAGCTTACAGAAAAATTCATTCTTACGCTACCACCAGAGAAACAAGAGGTGGCCAACCAAATCAATCGTAGAACTGACTTAAAAGTTCTTCGTGATGATTACGTACCAGCTTCAGGCCCCATCGATCAAAATGCAGTTGATCCAAAGGCGATACTAGAAGATAAGCGTGATGGCGTAAATAATGAGCCTCCTGGTGAAATCTATATTCTTAAAAGCAGAGAGAGCTTTGGTACTGTGGCACGTGATAAGCGTATCAGTATTGTAGATATTAAAAAAATGAATGGTGGCTTGAGAGGTGTTCGACCTTTTGAAGGGCTACAGCTCAAAATCACTAAGGATGGTAATTATGAGGAGTGGGACGCTACTCACTATCAGGTGAAGAGAGCGGGTACATCCATTAAGGATATTGCCAAGGAGCTTGATTTGGATGATGATAAACTTGAAGATATGAATCCCGATGTGGATCATAAAAACTTGCCTATAGGTTATTGGGTGAAAATCAAGTAGCTTAATTAATAATAATCTGGCGCCCCGCAGAATAGATATTCTGCGGGGCGCTTTCTATTTTTGCAAAATGAATTCCAGCAATCGTTACAGTGGCCGGGGAGTCTCCGCACAAAAGGAAGATGTACACCGCGCTATCGCCAATCTAGACAAGGGTTTATACCCAAAAGCATTTTGTAAAATTATCCCCGATTTCCTTACAGGAAGTGAGGACCATTGCGTAGTAATGCACGCGGATGGTGCCGGTACCAAGTCTTCATTAGCCTATATGTATTGGAAGGAAACCGGAGATCTCTCGGTTTGGAAAGGTATAGCTCAGGATGCCCTGGTTATGAATTTGGATGACCTGCTGTGCGTTGGAGCTACCGAAAGCCCTATTCTGTTGTCTTCCACCATTGGCAGAAATAAAAATCTTATTCCCGGAGAAGTGATCTCTGCCATTATTAATGGTACACAGGAGCTTGTGGATGAAATGGCCAAGTGGGGCATTGACCTTGTACTTACAGGAGGTGAAACAGCTGATGTTGGTGATTTGGTGCGAACTATAATTGTGGATAGTACAGTAACCGCCCGTGTGAAACGTACTGAGGTTATTGACAATGCCAATATTAAGGCCGGTAATGTAATTGTAGGTTTAGCCTCCTTTGGGCAAGCCTCTTACGAAAGTGAATATAATGGTGGCATGGGTAGCAATGGATTGACCTCCGCCCGCCATGATGTTTTTAATAAAACCCTGGCTGAAAAATATCCGGAGTCATTTGATGCATTGGTTCCATCGGAGCTGGTTTATTCGGGAGATAAGAATTTAACAGACAAAGTGGAAGGCAGCCCTTTGGATGCCGGTAAGCTGGTGCTTTCACCAACAAGAACTTATGCTCCGGTTATTAAGAAAATGCTTGCTGAGCACAGAGATGGGATAGATGGCCTTGTGCATTGCAGTGGAGGCGCGCAAACTAAAGTGCTTCACTTTGTGGATAATGTCCATGTAATAAAGGATAACCTATTTGATGTACCTCCCCTTTTTGATTTAATCCAGAAATCTTCGGGTTCTGACTGGAAGGAAATGTATCAGGTGTTTAATATGGGGCATCGTATGGAAATTTACTGTGATGAGGGCGTTGCTCAGTCACTGATTGAGATATCAGAAGGCTTTAATATTGAGGCCAGAATAGTGGGCCGTGTGGAAGCTTCTGATTCAAAAAAACTCACAATTACGAGCGATAAGGGAGAATTCATTTACTAAAGAAGAAGGAATATGCTGGATAAACTAAATGCCATAAAGCAGCGATACCATGAGGTGAATGACCTGATTATTCAGCCTGATATTATTGCAGATCAAAAAAGATATGTAACGCTTACGCGTGAGTATAAAGAGCTAAAACCTTTGGTGGATGCTCGTGAAAAGTACATCACATTGCAGGATAATATAGCCGAGGCAAAAGACATCCTGAATAATGGAAATGATCCCGAGATGAAGGAGATGGCCAAGATGGAACTGGAATCTGCAGAACCTGAATTGGAGCAACTTGCTGCCGATATCAGGATGATGCTTATCCCTAAGGATCCTGAAGATGCTAAAAATGCGGTGCTGGAAATCCGTGCCGGAACAGGTGGTGATGAAGCTTCCATCTTTGCAGGAGACCTATACGATATGTACAGCAGGTATATTTCCAGCAGAGGCTGGAAGATGAATGTGGTAGATGTAAGTGAAGGTACCATGGGCGGTTATAAGGAAGTAATCCTGGAAGTAAGCGGTGAAGATGTATATGGTACCCTGAAGTTTGAATCAGGGGTGCACCGCGTACAGCGTGTGCCACAAACTGAAACACAAGGCCGGGTACATACTTCTGCGGCTACAGTGGCCGTATTGCCCGAAGCTGAGGATGTGGATGTAGAGCTGAATCCTGCCGATGTGGAAATGCAAACGTCTCGCTCCGGTGGCGCTGGTGGGCAAAACGTAAACAAGGTGGAAACCAAGGTACAGCTTACCCACAAGCCTACGGGCATTGTAGTGGTTTGCCAGGTAGAGCGTTCACAGCTGGCCAACCGCGAACTAGCCATGCAAATGCTCCGCACCAAACTCTATAATATTGAGTTGGAAAAGCACAACGCAGGTATTGCAAGTAAGCGGAAGAGTATGGTTACAACGGGAGACCGTTCCGCTAAAATCCGGACCTACAACTACCCTCAGGGCCGTGTAACCGATCACCGCATCAATTACACCGTGTATAATTTGGATGATGTAATGAATGGCAACATTCAGAATTTTATTGATGAGCTACAGTTGGCTGAAAATGCCGAAAGAATGAAAGAGGGATCGGAAGGCTAGTAAATGCCATTTAAGATGGAAAATACTTCTGACGAAGTTTGCGTAAGGGTTTCAACGTCTGAGTTCTATTTGATTATCGGCATCACGGATAAAATGGATTTTTTTAGTTACCAGAAGTCCGGTGATTTTGAATATGTTCTAAAATTCATTGATGAGGAAAAGGTTTTGGATCTCGATGATTTGATAAAGGACAAATTGATTTATCAAGGCTTTGACAGAAATTATTATCCCAATCAGTTTGGACGTAGTTGTGAAAATTTGATTGATAAATTTCACGAAGTATTAAAATAGATTAAACTCCGTACTCTTAACTACTACTAGTCAAAGTAACTTCACACTCCGTTTCAGACATAGTTTCAGAGCAAAATTTTAACCCCATGACCAGACAAGAACTCATCACTCAAATCAAGAAAAAGAAATCCATGCTGTGTGTGGGTTTGGATACGGATTTGGAGAAAATACCTGCTCACCTTTTGGAGTTGGACGATCCGGTGTTTGAGTTTAACAAAGCCATTATTGAAGCTACGCACGAGTTTACAGTAGCTTATAAGCCAAACATTGCCTTTTATGAAGCTATGGGTATTGAGGGTTGGAAGAGCCTTGATAAAACGGTGAACTATCTCAATGAGAACCATCCGGATATTTTTACCATAGCCGATGCCAAACGGGGCGATATAGGCAATACTTCTGCCCGTTATGCCAAAGCCTTTTTTGAGGAGTTTAATTTTGACTCCATAACCGTTGCCCCTTATATGGGAGTTGATTCTGTAAAACCCTTTTTAGATTCTGAGAAATACAGAAGAGAGAATAAGTGGGTTATTCTTTTGGCGCTTACCTCCAATGCGGGCTCGGCTGATTTTCAATATTTGAAGAACGAGGAAACTGGCGAAATGCTGTTTGAGGAAGTTCTCCGCAAAAGCGCGGAGTGGGGCACGGCAGATAACCTGATGTATGTAGTTGGCGCCACGCGAGCAGATTATATGCAAAAGGTGCGGGCCATTGCTAAGGATCATTTTCTATTGGTACCGGGCGTTGGAGCACAAGGCGGTAGCCTGGAAGATGTGGTGAAAAACGGAATGGGAGAGGAGCCTAATTTACTTATAAATTCTTCTCGTGGTATTATTTACGCATCCAGCGGTAAGGATTTTGCCGAGGCCGCCCAAAAAGAGGCAAAGGCCATGCAAACAGCAATGAGAGCTTTTCTATAATTTTGAGGTTCTGTCTTTTTAATTGTATTTCAGAACCTTAAACCAGCAACTAAAGTTTTGTCTTTTTGGAGTTGTTGTTTTGCGCGTAGCGTATCTGTTTGAAAAACAATTGCGTAGTTGATTGAAATGAAGTATTTAAGCCACTAACTTCACTACCTTATTACCTTTTCTTAAGAGTATTTTCTCGTCATTGCACTGTAATGCAGTCTCTTGTATCGTAATATAAAAATTGGGGTAAAATTGCCTTACTCTAACCAACCAGGTTTATAGCTCAACACTCACAAACAACATTTGCCTTATGGGCAATAACAAGGTTAGGCAAGCGTGAAGCAATTACTCTACTCTACTTTACTCTTATTACTCTGCATGTTGCTAATGCACCAAAAACTCTACTCCCAGTCGGGAGTGGAGTTTTGGTTTGTGGCACCGGAGGTTACCTCAGGTCATTACGACCGTCCTATCGCCTTACGAATTTCCTCTTATGAGAATGCCGCAACTGTAACTGTTGAGCAGCCTGCCAATCCGGGTTTTACAACTATTACAGTAAATGTTGCCGCCAATAGCACGGTATCTGTTGATCTTACAGCTGATATAGCCACAATTGAAAATTCTCCGGCTAATACGGTTTTATCTTATGGTATTCATATTCTGGCAACAGCCAAGGTGGCGTGCTACTATGAGGTAGTAACCGCCAATAATACTGATATTTTTGCCCTTAAGGCTATAAATGCCTTGGGAACCAATTTTTTTGTGCCGGGGCAAAGCTTCTGGAAGAGTGGGACTTATACCCCTAGCGCTGTTAATGCCATTGATATTGTTGCTTCTCAAAACAACACTACTGTTACTATTATTCCTTCAAAGGCTGCAGTGGGACATGCTGCGGGAGTGTCGTTCACTATTTTATTAGATAAGGGAGAAACCTATTCGCTACAAGCCTCCGGCTCTCAAGCCTCTGATAAACTTGGAGGAACACAGGTGTCAAGCGATAAACCTATAGCTGTTACTGTTTCTGACGACTCCGGGCACAACAGTAGCTATGGCGGATGTAGGGATTTGATGGGCGACCAAATGATACCCGTAGATAAAATTGGGACGGAGTATATCGTCATTAAAGGCTTTTTGGGAAGTAATGGAAACAAGGATGATAAGGTTTACATCCTCGCCACCGAAGATAGTACCACCGTGATGCTGGATGCCAGCGGAAGTACCTTTAATCTTGATAAAGGTGATCAATATGAGATAAGCTTATCCAATCCCACGGTTTATATACAGTCAGATAAAGATATTTATGTGATGCACGTAACTGGTTTTGGGTGTGAGGTAGGCGCTGCTATTTTACCATCGGTTTACTGTACAGGAAGCAATCAGGTGTCTTTTACCAGAAGCAAGGATGAAAGCTTTTACATGATTGTATTGGTGCCCAATCAGGGCGAAGGGTACTTTAAGATAAACGGGAGCAGCACATTGCTTACTGCAGCAGACTTTGTTACAGTACCGGGTACTTCCGGAAACTGGAAGGCTGCAAGAAAGTATTTCTCCAAAAACGACTTACCTAAAAATCAAGCTTATGTAGTTACAAATAGCGAGGCTAAATTTCATCTGGGCATTATAAACGGGGGAAGTAAAACTGGCTGCATGTACGGCTACTTTACTGATTTTGGCAAAGTGATAACCGAAGGAATCTATCATTATTAATATTCACACATAAATAATATCATCCATTAACAAGTAAATTCTAAAACTTCAAACATGAACACTATCTCTACTCATCAAAAAAGAAAGGCTAACACCCTTAAAGCTCTTACGGCCTTTGTTGGATTACTTCTATTTTCCGCAACAGCTATCGGGCAGGTTACCTACACCGATACGGTGTGCGCCTCAACTCAGGACAAAGTGTATGGAATTTCAGGCTCTAACGTTACCAGTACCTATGCATGGTCTTTATCTGATCCTACTGCGGGTACTATTGATAATTCAATAACTGCAAATGATAGTATCATAGAAATTGATTGGGGAACCGTAAGTGGAACCTATACTATTTATGTGGTGGAAACTTCGGGTGATGGCTGTATTGGTGATACCGTATCTCTTGATGTTATTGTAAACCCTTTGCCAACTGTGGCTATAGTTTCGGATTCAGTGTGTGAGGGCTACTCAGCTACTCTTACCTTAACCCTAACAGGAACAGCGCCATGGGAGGTTGACTACAGTGACGGTAGCAATAACTACTCAACTACAGCAGCAAGCTCACCACACACAGTTACCTTGCCGGCTTATACCACTTCTCAAACCATCACCATTACAGGTGTAACCGATGGAAATACTTGTGACGCTGATGCTAGTGGATTGCCAAGTACAGGTGTTGTTGTATTCCCGAAACCATCTACCGGAGCAATTTTCCATTATTAATTTATAATACTTGAATCGTAAAGGGTACATAGGAATTTTAGTCCTATCCCTTTACGTTTCATTGATGTATGGGCAGCAGGCGCTTGATACGGTTTGTATCAATGGCGATCCTACTCACCTGGCAATACAATATCAGCCGGGATTAAGCTATCAGTGGAGCGTAAGTGGTGGACAAATTATCGGCAGGACCGATACCAGCACTATTTTGGTGAAGTGGGGCAGTATGCCGGGCTTACATAAAAGTGGAGTGGTGGTAACAGATGCCAATGGCTGCCTTAGCGATACTGCCTATGCCTGGATGTACCTTAGAGGAGCTAACCGGGCCAATGCAAAGGGGCCTGACATCGTTTGTAAAGGATCAACAATAACCCTGGAAAGTAATATTACCGATAATTTTCAGTGGGCAGGAGGAAAGAAGTCTTCCACCTTAAGCTTTGTTGTTAATCGTGATACTACCATTATGCTTATTGCCTTTAACGGCACCTGTGGTAATGATACCTTTTATCATAACATAAATGTTGTGGATGTTCCTGTATGTGCTATAAGCAGGGTTGAGGATACACTACAGATAAATGAAGTGCGCAGGCTTTACTATATTGGAGATCCTGTGGATTTTGTGGATTGGTACGTAAACGGGCAATTGGTGTCACAGGATATTTCCGTACTCATAAATTTTGATCAAAGAGGTCAGTATGATATAATGCAGGTGCTTAAAAATGGCGCCAACTGTTGGGATACCCTGAAGAAAACCGTTTATGTTATTTCGGAGTTTACACTTTATATCCCCAACGCCTTTACCCCTAATGGGGATGGTATTAACGATTATTGGGAGTTTGACGGTGTGGGTATAAAAAGTTTTGTAGCCGATATTTATAACCGCTGGGGCGAACGGGTATATTCCTTTACAGAAAAGAGCCCAAATGGTTGGGATGGAACAAATAGTGGGCAACAATCAAAAATGGATGCCTATACCTATGATATTACGGTGGAGAGTGATGCCGGAAAAGTAGTGAGGCGAAAAGGTGCTTTTACGCTAATCCGTTAGCATCCTCATCCTTCCCATATTGACGAATCTTATCTAATAAATTGCTGAGGGTTTCCGCTTCTTCAGAGCTTATGTTTTTCATAAAATCATACATCTCATGCTCCCTTTTGTCTATGGAGGCCAATACCGCCAAGCCCGCTTCAGAAATATTTACATCCACCAGTCTTTTGTCTTCCTTACAAGTGCCTTTTTTTACCAATTCCTTTTTTACCAAGCGATCAACAATACGTGAGGTATCACTCATTTTATCCAGCATACGTTCACGAATTTGAAGGGTGCTTAGCGGTTGAGGAAGACTACCACGAAGAATTCGAAGTACATTAAACTGCTGTGGTGTAAGATCTTCATCAGAAAGAAATTGTCTTATCCGTTCTGAGAACCAACTGCTCGTGTATAAAAGGTTTATACCTGCTTTTTGGTGATTGCTCTTAAAAGTTGATTGCTTAATTTCTTCAGATATTCCCATAGTAAAAATCAGTCCCGGCTTTGCCGAGACTGCAAAAGTAAGATTTGTAAAATATTATTTTTTAGCAAATTGAAGATTGGCATTTACTTCCACTCCTTTTCCAACGGTCATTCCTCCTGCTTCTGTAAGTTGATTCCATTTAAGGCGTAATCAAAGCGGTTAATAGTGGTGGTTTCCTTCATTCCTGATTTGGTATTTCCGTAGCCATCTAAAGCAATACCACCAATTTTTGCTTTAAGGGTAGCTGGCAAGGTGATGTCTCTTATGGTCATTTCGCCTTTGATGTCATAGCTGTTTTCGCCATTCTTTTTAATTTCAGCAAGCTGCAAAATATCACTTCCTTTGTGGAGTAAATTCTTCCAATACCTAAGTTATGACAGATGTGACCTGGATGCACCAAAATACGCGTACGCTCATCGAGATTGTTATAATCATAGTAGCAACAATTATTTTGGCCATTGTGCTGCGCCAAGTAGGAGATAGACTGGTAAAGCGATTATCACGTCATGACAATTTTGATCCTACCAACTTTCGGTTTTTGCAGCACATTGTTACAGCCATTGTTATTACTGTTGGGTTTTCTCTTGTGATTTTTATGATACCAGGCCTCAGGCATGTAGCCAAAACCTTAATTACAGGTGCCGGTATCCTTGCGGTGATTGTGGGGTTTGCTTCTCAGGCAGCCTTGTCTAATGTGGTGAGCGGTATTTTTATTGTCGTCTTTAAACCCTATCGTATTAATGATATTGTTACAGTGCGCGATACATTATCGGGAGTAGTAGAGGACATCAGTCTTAGGCATACCGTTATCAGAAACTTTGAAAATAAGCGGATTGTTATTCCCAATGCCGTAATCAGCAATGAGGTAATTGTAAACTCAAATTATACGGATGATATGGTTTGCCGTTGGATAGAGTTTGGCATAAGCTATAATGCAGATATTGATCTTGCTCGAAAAGTGGTGCAGGAAATTGTGGAGGCGCATCCCAATTTTGTGGATCATAGAACCGCGGATGATATAGCTAAAGGAGATCCTAAGGTTCGTGTTCGGGTATTAAAGCTAAATGAGTACTCTGTAGATATGCGTGCCTGGGCCTGGGCCGAAAATCAGGGGAAGGCTTTTGAAATGGGTACGGATTGTCTCGAGGCCATCAAAAAGCGCTTTGATAAGGAGGGTATTGAGATTCCATTCCCGTACAGAAATCTTATCGTTAAGGAAATGCCAAAGCAGCAATAGCCCATAGCTTACACAGATTTGTAGTCACCAAAGCCTTTGCTTCTCTATTTGCATTTATTGCCTATTTTGGATGTATTCATCATTACTTAACCACACTATGAAAAAGATACTAACCCTCTTTACCTTCCTGATTGTTTTATATGGTTCTGCTCAGCAGTACACAATTGTACTGCATGGAGGGGCCGGTAACGGCATAAGCAGAGAAAACCTCAGTGAGGATAAAATAAGCATGTATGAGCAAAAAATGAGTGAGGCTCTTAAGGCTGGTCAGGCGATATTGGACACAGGAGGCGAAGCTGCTGCTGCCGTGGTGGCCGTTATTAAAGTGTTGGAAGATTCACCTCTGTTTAACGCAGGCAAAGGAGCGGTTTTTACTTATGATGGTAATAACGAAATGGATGCCTCTATAATGAGCGGTTCTGACTTGAATGCCGGAGCCGTTGCAGGTGTTACCACAGTTAAAAACCCCATCACCGCAGCACGGGCTGTAATGAATAATTCTCCACATGTAATGCTAAGTGGAAAAGGAGCCGATGAATTTGCTAGGAGTCAGAATCTGGTGATTGTAAAACCTGAGTACTTCCAAACGGAAGAAAGGAAAAAGAGTTTGGAGCGAAATAAAAAAAGCCATGGCGCCATACCCGATAGTCTTTGGGAGGATACAAAAATGGGAACCGTTGGTTGTGTGGTTTTAGATAAAAACGGCAATCTGGCGGCAGGCACTTCCACAGGGGGAATGACAGGAAAACGCTATGGCCGAATTGGCGATTCACCCATAATTGGAGCCGGAACTTATGCCAATAACCAAACCTGTGCTATAAGCTGCACAGGCCATGGCGAATATTTTATAAGATATAATGTAGCAGCCGATGTAAGCGCACGAATGGCCTATTCTGGTGCTGGCTTGCAAGAGGCCGCTCAAACGGTTGTACAGCAAGTTTTACGAGAGGCTAATGGCGATGGTGGCCTAATAGGTGTGGATAAAGACGGCAACATAACCATGGAGTTTAACACAAAGGGAATGTTTAGAGCTTATCTGAAGGAAGGTGAGGAGGCTGTGGTGGAGATGTTCGAGGAGTGAAATGCATTATTATTACTAATTAGTGAAGCGCTTTATAGTAGACATATTTATAAGTCTTGTGGTTTTCATTACTGTGATTTTGATATTTGGAGTCATTTTTAACTATGGAAATGAAGGTAGCATGAATGGATGGGTTGAAACTTGGGTTTCTGGAATTGTCGTTGCTACTTTGATTTATTACAAGTTTAGATTATCCGGTAACTGGAAATCGAGAGTATTTATGTCAATCCTAAATATTGGATTAATTAATCTGCAGCTGTATCTGTTAATTGTTGTGTTAAAGTTTGATTTTATGTACGGGGGATTTTTACTTTTCAGTGTCCCTTTACTTTTGCCAATTAATAAGGTTTTACTTGATTTAGTAGAAAAAAAACTAAAGCTAGCAAAACCTAAACTGAGTTAGAACGAAGTTTACAAAAGGTCGATCAATGAGTTTTTGGCAGAAAGAAAACAGTCCGATATTTATTTCTTAATACTAACCGAGAAACGCCTATGTCTGAAGAATTCCTCCATTATCTCTGGAAATTTCAAAACTTCAATAAAGTAGGTTTAACCACCACAGAAGGGGAGGTGGTAACCATTATTCACCCCGGTATTCACAATCATGATTCTGGCCCTGATTTTAGTGATGCCCGCATACAGATTGGGCAACAGCTATGGGCTGGCAATGTGGAAATACACATTAACTCTTCTGACTGGGCCAAACACGGCCATCAAAATGATGCAGCCTATGGCAATGTTATTTTACACGTGGTGTATGATGATGATAAGGAGGTGTTGGATCAAAATGACAAGCCCATTCCAACGATAATACTGAAAGGGCTTTTTGATGAATACCTCTATTGGCGCTATGAGCAGTTGGTGGGCACCAGAGATGTAATTCCCTGTGCGCAACAATTTCCGCAGGTGGATACCTTTATTAAGGAAACCATGTTGGAGCGGGTGTTGGTGGAGCGTTTGGAGCAAAAATCAGTACTAATTGAGGATTTATGGCAAAAGAACAACAAGGACTGGAACGAGACTTTTTACCAATGGATGGCACGCGGTTTTGGACTGAAGGTAAATGCAGACCCGATGTTAGTATTGGCTCGCAGCGTTCCGCAAAGTATTTTGGCAAAGCATAAGGACAGTCTTTTTCAATTGGAGGCTTTATTGTTTGGGGTAAGTGGAATGTTAGAACCCCTCGATACGATTCCGGCAGGGCCAGAATCAACTAGGGTGACAGATGAAGAGGATGACTATGCCCAACAGCTAAATAAGGAGTTTCAATTCCTGAAAAGCAAATACAAGCTGGAAAGCCTGAAGCCCAGTATCTGGAAATTCGCGAAGTTACGTCCACCCTCATTTCCGGGAGTGCGTATTGGGCAGTTTGCGGCTCTCATCCACCGCAGTGAAAACCTGTTTTCAAAAGTATTGGGTACCGGCTCTTTAAAAGTATTAAGTCAGTTGCTTTCAGATTCGCCATCCATTTATTGGCGAGAGCATTATCGCTTTGGAGTAAAACACACGCGTACCAAGGCCGGTATGGGCGAGGCCTTTCAGCAAACGCTGGTCATCAATGTTATTATTCCGTTTTTTTTCATTTATGGAAAAATTAAGGATGAGCCATTTTATCGGCAGCGCGCCTTGGATTTGTTGGATCAAATGGCTCCGGAAAACAACAAAATCACCCGTATTTATAAGGAGCTTGGTTTAGAAATAAACTCCGGTTATCAGTCGCAGGCTGTAATACAGCTACACAATGTCTATTGCAGCACCAAAAAATGTTTAAATTGCAGCGTTGGAATTCATCTGATAAAACAACAATGAGCATTGAGGAAATAAGAAATTATTGTGAGCGTAGAGGATTTGAAGTTTGTTCGCGAATGGGCGAACGCATGGGTATAAAGCCAAGTGTGGTACGCCTTTACTTCATTTACACTTCCTTTTTAGCCTTTGGCTCACCACTTATCATTTATCTGTTTTTAGCTTTTTGGATCCGTATTAAGGATTACCTAAAAGGTACCCGCACTTCAGTTTTAGATCTTTAGCCCGCTAATTCATGGCTGCATTTTCAAGGTTTGCCATATTTCGCAATCTATATCTTGCCATTGGGGCACTGTTTGCTGTATTGGCTGCAGGTGTGCTCGGTTACAGCCTTATTGAGGATTACACTTTCTTAGAGTCATTTTATATGACGGTAATCACCTTGAGCACCGTTGGATTTAAGGAAGTTCGCCCACTCTCGGATGGGGGGCAGGTTTTTACAGCATTCCTTATCATTAGCAGTTTTGGTATTTTCGCCTATGCAATTTCGGTGGTAACACGTTCCGTACTTAGCGGAGAGCTTGGTTCCTACTATAAAGTATATCGCTTGCAAAATCAAATTGAAAAATTAGAAGGCCACATCATCATTTGTGGCTTTGGCCGAAATGGCCGAAGAGCTGCCAAAAAGCTGCAGGCCTATAAGCAGGATTTTGTGATTATTGAAAATGATGAGGACATCATTGAGCAATACCTGAAAGGGGAGAATATGCTTTTTATAAAAGGAGATGCTACAGCAGATGATATTCTGATTTCTGCCGGTATGTATAGGGCAAAATCTATAATTACCACTTTAAGTAAAGATGCCGATAACCTGTATGTGGTGATTAGTGCACGTCAGCTAAATAAGCAGATTAATATTATTAGCCGTGCCGCCAACGTAAGTACTGAAAAGAAGCTAAAGGCGGTAGGGGCAGACCATGTTGTTATGCCCGAAGGCGTTGGTGGTGCTCACATGGCTACGCTTGTAATGTCTCCCAATATTGTTGAGTTTCTCGAATTTATTTCTGTGGAGGGAAGCTCTAGTATTAATCTGGAGGAAATAGAAGTAAGCCAGATAACCGGCAGTAGTGAAAGTATGCCACTAAAGGATTTGGCACTGCGTCAAAAAACCGGATGTACTATTATTGGCCTCAAAACACCAGAGGGAAAATACATAATTAACCCAGGGGCAGATACTGTGTTAACCCATCACTCCAAGCTATTTGTGTTGGGTAAGCCCGAAGAAATCAAAGACCTTTATAAATTTTTACACGCATGACAGAATCTAAAATACTGGGCGTTTGTGCCTGGCTCAGCGCTAAATTTGAGATTGATGTAACCACACTAAGAATCATTTTTGTAATAGCCACCATTTTAGGTGTAGGCTCCCCAATTCTCATCTACCTTATATTGGCATTGGTAAAACCAAAATATTATTGATCTCAATTCCATCAAAACTCCACACTCTAAACTTTCATTCATGAAAATACTCGTTACCGGATCCAACGGCCTGCTTGGGCAAAAACTCGTTCATAAACTTTCAACAGATCCTGAAGTAGAATTGATAGCCACCGCTCGCGGTGAAAACCGACTGAAGAAGGCAAGTGGATATGAATACCGCTCTTTGGATATCACTAATGAAGCTGAGGTAGCACAAACCATTGCTGAGGTAAAACCCGATGTAGTTATCAATACAGCGGCTATGACTAATGTGGATGCCTGTGAGGCTGACAGGGAAGGTTGTGATAAGCTTAATGTAGATGCCGTTCAATACATCGTTGATGCCTGTGAAAGGAATGATGTGCATTTGGTACACCTGTCTACCGACTTTATTTTTGATGGAGAAGATGGCCCTTACGCAGAAGATGCCGAGCCAAACCCACTGAGCTACTATGGTGAATCAAAGCTTAAAGCTGAGAAGATTGTTGAAGGAAGCAATGTAAAGGCTGCAATTTTACGTACCGTTTTGGTTTACGGCATAGCCGAAGATATGAGCCGCTCCAATATTGTGCTTTGGGCAAAAGGCGCTTTGGAAAAAGGAAAGGAAATAACTGTGGTTGACGATCAGTTTCGTTCACCTACCCTCGCAGAAGACCTTGCTGATGGCTGTATCTTAGCTGCCAAGCAAAAAGCCACGGGAGTTTACAATATCTCTGGTAAGGATCAAATGAGTATTATTGAATTGGTTCGCGCTGTTGCGGATCACTGGAAGCTGGATAAATCCATTATCCTGCCCGTTAGCTCCACAACCTTAAATCAGGCAGCTAAACGTCCACCAGTTACAGGTTTTGTGTTAGATAAAGCCATAAAGGAGTTGGGTTATAAACCTCATTCATTTTCGGAAGGATTGGCTATTGTTGAGGAGCAGATGAGGTAGTTATCACATTATATTAGTGGGACTTGTATGTTCAAAATCTGGAGATGTTTATATCTTGATTTTTTTCCAAAATAGCCACCAGGGTACCAGTTTGTTTTTATAGTACTTTATATAGTGTTCCTCGCCATGGTGCTCAATCCAAAACATTCTAAAGGCATTTTTTAGAATGGGATGATCTTCGATATTAAGATTTCCTTTAGGGTAAGTTAACCCGGAACTAATAATCGAGGCTCTAAAAGCAGCTGTACCTATCAGATCAAGCGCCACCCCTAAATCATTCTCTGTCCAATCAAATTCTTTTTGGAGGTGGGTTATGATTTCGTGAGTATCCTTTATCCCCTTTTTACGAAGATTCAACACAGAGTTGATAAAGTACTCAGCTTCGATGTTAGTCAATTCAGCCGTTTTTTATTAAAAACTACTTACTTTTTCCTCTTTTTATTCTTATCCTGAAAATCCAGAGACTTCATTCCCAGTGCCTGCAAAAACTGCTTAGCACGGATTTTAATTGATTCCTTGGTTTCAGTAAGTACCTTTTTGCGGAAACCTTCATCAGGTCTGGTTACAAATTTAGAGTCGCGATATTTAAAGCCCTCGCCAATTTCCGTGTAGTAATAGGTATAGAATGATTTTCTGGATTCGCCTTCAGGGATATTGATTTTGGAATAGCCATGAGGGGAATTGTCATCAGTGTAAAATATCACGGCCCGGTTATGATTGGGAGCAATATGATGATGCTTCACCTTCATATCCTTATCCCACAACTCAAGGTGGCCACCATATTCATCCTTCCAGTTTTTGTTGAGGTAAATAAGCAGATTTACCCTGCGCCATAAACCAGCTTCGGGGTTGAGGTTTACATCTACGTGCACATCCACATAGCTGCCGTTTCCGCCCTGATGTACCCCACTGCCTAATGAATCACGTGTGGTAATCAAATCCTCCATTCCGGTGATCCTACGCATCCATTGGTAAAACTCATCACTGCCAACTACTTCGCGTAATTCAGAAAATGCCGGATCCCATCTTTCAAAGTGATAATCCTCGGCCTTTTTTTCATTTAAACTTTTACGCTTCACATTTAAAGACTCCAGGCTTGGGAAGTTTTCGTAAAGCCTATCTGCCAAATCCTGATCCAAAAAATTATCTAAAACCAAGTGTTTACAAGGTATGGCAGTAAAGTACTGGCGGTGCAAGTGCTCGCGTGCCTCTTCTGATGTATAGGTAGGATTTATGTGTTTGATGTCCATAGCGTTCGGATTTTAATCGTGGCTCAAAATTAAGCTTATTTGCTCGTAGTGTAAAGGCAGGTCAACAAGTTTTAAGCCGAATCTTACAATAACAGTTTTTACCAATGGAGACATTGGCATGACGGATTTGCCCTATTTCCTCAACATCTTATAAAGTAAGCCTGGTACAAAAGTGTGAAGAGGCACAGCGAGCAGTTCTTTCCTACCGATGTAGTGATGGAACTTATCTTTTTGCATGGCCTTTAAAAGTTTTTTGGCAAACACAGGCGTAGGCATACCATTCTCCTGTGCAGGGCTGTTTTTTTCCACCTTAGTGCCATCGGGCCTTAAAGAGTTTATAGTGACATTGGTTTGAATAAAGCCAGGGCTAACCACTTGAATTTTCACGGGGGTTTTATAAAGTTCTTCTTTAAGACTTTCGTAGTAGAGCGTTACAGCTGCTTTAGAAGCTGAGTAGGCTGCAAGATTGGCTTGTCCAAACTTACCGGCCATGCTGCTGATAACGGTGATCTGTCCTTTGCCTGAAGCCAGCATTTTTGGTAGTATGGCTTTACTCAAAGCCACATTTCCGAAATAGTTGATTTCAAAAACTTTTCGTTCCACTTCGTTTTTGGTTTCCAGGGAGGGCCCAAATTGACCTATTCCACCATTGTTAAGAAGTATGTCAATTCCATCAAAAAATGTCCAGGCATCGGTTACCCATTGCCCGGATTCGGAGTGATTTTGCAAGTCCAGCGGCAAAATTTTTACCTTTTCAGGGAATTGGCATTCCGATTTTACTCGTTTTAATTCAATTTCTCGCCTCGCGGAAATTATTAAGTTTGCCCCTTGCTGTGAGAGGAGCTTTGCCGTGGCTTCTCCGATTCCGGAGGAAGCCCCTGTAACCCAAACAGTTTTACCTTTGTAGTAAGACATAAAATATCTCTTTTATAAGTGTTGCATCTTTTGAAGATACTTGTATATTTGCAGCCCGAAAATAGAAAACGCACGGTAAAGATATATTAAGATGAAGCGGACTTATCAACCATCGAATAGAAAAAGAAGAAACAAGCACGGATTCCGTGAAAGAATGGCTTCTGCCAGTGGCCGTAAGGTTTTGGCATTGCGCAGAGCAAAAGGCCGCAAAAGATTAACCGTTTCTCATGACGGAAATCATAAAGCCTAATATGTCTTTAGTTTTATAATACTATAAAGGTGTTGCCGTTGGTAACACCTTTTTTTTTGCCTTTTTTAATTTTTCGCACAACCTCCTCACTTTTAAAAGATTGAAATAAGATATGCCAAAGGATAACTCAATTAAATCGGTACTCATAATTGGAAGCGGACCCATCGTAATTGGTCAGGCATGTGAGTTTGACTATGCAGGATCACAAGCTTCACGCTCCCTTCGCGAAGAGGGTATTGAGGTTACCCTGATCAACTCCAACCCTGCTACTATCATGACGGATAAGGTTGTGGCAGATAATGTTTACCTGCTTCCATTAGAGGTGGAATCCCTCGAAAAAATACTTAAAGAACATAAGATAGACGCGGTATTGCCAACCATGGGTGGGCAAACAGCCCTTAACCTTTGCATTGAAGCAGATAAGGATGGTATTTGGGAAGAGTATGGTGTAAAGATTATTGGTGTTGACATTGATGCCATTAACATTACTGAAAACAGGGAGGAGTTTAAGCAATTGATGGGCCGCATAGATGTGCCTGTTGCCCCTGCAAAAACGGCTACATCTTACCTTCAGGGTAAGGAAGTGGCTCAGGAATTTGGCTTCCCGCTTTGTATTCGTCCGTCATTTACCCTGGGCGGCTCGGGTGCAACCTTTGTTTTTACAAAAGACGAATTTGAAGCGGCACTTTCTAGAGGACTTGAAGCATCTCCTATTCACGAAGTACTTATTGATAAAGCCCTGTTGGGTTGGAAGGAATATGAGTTGGAGCTTTTAAGAGACTCTAACGACAATGTTATTATTATCTGCTCCATAGAAAATATGGACCCCATGGGAATCCATACCGGAGACTCAATTACTGTGGCTCCTGCTATGACACTCTCTGATACTACATATCAGAAAATGCGCGATATGGCCATCAAAATGATGCGGTCCATAGGCACCTTTGCGGGAGGTTGTAACGTACAGTTTGCGGTGAGCGATGATGCCAATGAAGATATAGTTGCCATTGAAATTAATCCACGGGTTTCGCGCTCTTCTGCCTTGGCTAGTAAAGCAACTGGTTATCCTATTGCAAAAATCGCAGCCAAATTGGCCATTGGTTATCATTTAGATGAACTGATGAACCAGATCACCAAAACCACTACAGCCTATTTTGAGCCTACGCTCGATTATGTGATTGTAAAAATTCCACGTTGGAACTTTGATAAGTTTGAAGGTGCTGACCGTAGGTTAGGCCTGCAAATGAAGTCGGTGGGAGAAGTGATGGGAATAGGTCGTTCTTTTCAGGAGGCCCTTAATAAAGCAGCACAGTCACTTGAGATTAAACGCAATGGCCTGGGTGCTGACGGCAAAGGATATACCGATCAGGATAAAGTGTTGGAAATGCTTGAAAAAGCCAGCTGGAACAGGGTATTTGTAATTTATGATGCCATCCAGTTAGGTATTCCTTTAAGGAGGATTCAGGAGATTACCCGCATAGATATGTGGTTCCTGAAACAAATTGAAGAAACCGTTCGCCTACAGGAAGAAATTGAGAAATACAATATAGATACACTACCTCGCGATTTGTTGCTTGAAGCCAAAATGAAAGGTTTTGCTGACAGACAAATTGCCTATATGCTTGGTAAGCTGGAGAGTGAAGTACACACCAAACGTACCGAAATGGGTATAAACAGGGTGTGGAAACTCGTTGATACCTGCGCTGCGGAATTTCAGGCGCAAACCCCCTATTACTATTCTACTTTCGAAAATGAAATGCAGGATGCAGAGGGTAACCTGTATTCTGAGAACGAAAGCAAGCCATCTGATAAACCTAAAATAATTGTGTTGGGCTCTGGTCCAAACCGTATCGGACAGGGTATTGAGTTTGATTATTGCTGTGTACATGGTGTGCTTGCCGCTAAGGAGTGTGGCTACGAAACCATTATGATTAACTGTAATCCTGAAACGGTTTCCACAGATTTTGATACAGCTGACAAGCTTTATTTTGAGCCGGTTTTTTGGGAGCATATCTACGATATCATCCTTAATGAAAAACCCGAAGGTGTAATTGTGCAGCTTGGTGGCCAAACGGCTTTGAAGCTTGCCGAGAAATTGGATCGTTATAACATTCCAATTATCGGTACTGATTATAAATCTCTGGATTTGGCGGAAGATCGCGGACGTTTTTCTGAGCTGTTGAAAGAGAATGACATTCCTTATCCAAAGTTTGGTGTAATTACCAATGCTGAGGAGGCGCGTACTCTTGCTAATGAATTGGGCTTCCCGATTTTGGTAAGACCATCCTATGTGCTTGGTGGGCAGGGAATGAAGATTGTGATCAACCAGGATGAACTGGAGCATCACGTGGTGGAGTTGTTTAAAACCATCCCTGGAAACAGGATATTGCTGGATAATTATCTGGCGGGAGCCATAGAGGCTGAAGCCGATGCAATATGTGATGGAGAGAATGTGTACATCATTGGTATAATGGAGCATGTGGAGCCTTGTGGAGTGCACTCTGGCGATAGTAATGCCACTTTACCACCCTTTAACCTGGGGCATCTGGTGATGCAGCAAATTGAAGATCATACCAAGAAGATTGCGCTTGCGCTTAAAACCGTAGGTTTGATTAACATTCAGTTTGCCATAAAGGATGATACGGTGTACATTATAGAGGCAAACCCAAGAGCTTCGCGTACTGTGCCATTTATTGCCAAGGCTTATGATGAACCTTACGTGAACTATGCCACTAAGGTTATGTTAAGGAAAAATAAAGTAACCGATTTTAAGTTTAATCCAAAGAAAAAAGGATGGGCTATAAAGCAGCCGGTGTTCTCATTTAACAAATTTCCAAATGTGAATAAGAACCTGGGGCCAGAAATGAAATCAACCGGAGAAGCCATTTACTTTATAGATAGCCTTAGAGATCCGGTGTTTAAGAAGATATACGCTGAACGTAATTTATATTTGAGTAAGTAGTGGGATTAATTAGATTTTTAATTTTTGTTGGCATTTTTTACCTGATATACTATTTAGTAAAAAATGTGCTTTTACGACCTTTTCGGGAAGGTTATGCTAATGGTGGCCAGAGGGCTTCCAAAGGTTTTAATCCTTTTCAAAAGAAGGATGAAGGAGATGTAAGTATTAATTATGATCCACGAAAAAATGATAAGCCTCACCATGAAATCGGGGAGTATGTGGATTATGAAGAAGTAAAAGAAGATTAAGTAATTAAAAAAGAGGCTCAAGGGCCTCTTTTTTTGTTTATAATCAGTAAATCTAAATTGCATCACAGCTTACTGATCTTAATATTTCGGGTTTCATTTCCAGCTGCAATTCTCAGCATATAAAAGCCGGATGGTAAATTTTCAAGATCTAATTCCATTGAATCTTGTCCGGATTGGAAACTACGACTCACCATAATCTGTCCTTTCATATCAATTATCTTGATAGTGGCTTTTTGATTCCTGTTGCCAGCTGTCTTAATAGCGATTTTTCCTTCTGTAGGGTTTGGGTAAACCTCCAGTGAATTGATCCATTCCAGTTCCTTTACATCAAATTTGGTAAGATCAATCGCCTTGCAAGTAGTATGTTCAATGGCACATGAGTCTGTAATGGTTAAACATACATTGTAAATACGTGCCCAACTGAATACGGCAACGGGGTTTTTGTTTGTTGAAAAAGATCCATCATCAAAATCCCAATAATAGCTTACTGCGTTTTGTGAGGTGTTTACAAACTTAACAGCCAGTGGAGGCGTTGAATTTGAATAGGTAAAACTCGAAACGCCTTGTGTAGCACAATATGAAACCATTTTACAAATACTGTCAGTGCCGCAATTGTTAGTTACTTTTAGGCAAACTCGGTACGTACCATAGCCAGGGAATATATGTGATGGATTTTGATTGGTGCTAAGGTTACCATCTCCAAAATCCCATAAATAGGTTTTAGCATTTGATGATGAGTTGGTAAAGTTGAATACCGGGCCACTTAAGGCCACGTTAAATCCGGCTATCACTGTATCAAGACATACATCCACGGAGTCGCAAAATGTATTGCTGGAACAGGCATCCGTAACGGTTTGACATACCCAATACCTTCCTGGTTTTAAGTAGGTATGTGTAGGATTGGAGAGGGTGCTGTTGGTTCCGTCTCCAAAATCCCATGATATGGAGTTGGCAATATTGCTTGTGTCTGTAAAATTTATTGTGAAGCCAGTTCCTGCAGTGGAAAATCCGGCTTTAAGATTGCTGCTGCAAAGGGTAATTGTTTTGCAAATACTATCTGTAAAGCAGTCATTAGCTACGGTCAGGCAAATCGTGTAAGTACCAAAATTTTGGTATGCATAGGTGGGGCTTGCCAAAGTACTGGTATTACCATCCCCGAAATCCCACAGATAAGTAGTGGCATTTTGCGACAGGTTGGTAAAGGTTACTGTTTTGCCAGAAGCACTGTGCGCATATCCTGCAGTTAATGGATCCGTACAAACCTCTATCGTATCGCACCAGATGGTGGAGGTACAGGCATCAGTTGCGGTTTGGCACACAATGTACGTCCCGGGGCTGGTATAGGTGTACGATGGATTTCTTAAGGTACTGGTTATTCCATTTCCAAAATCCCAGCTTACATTGGGCGCATTGGTGCTGGTGTCTGTGAATACTCGCGTAAATGCATTACCAGTACTGCTAAAACCGGCAATAAGTGTATCGGCACAAACCTGTATAACTCGGCACAAGGTTTTAGATCGGCAACTATCTGTTAAAGTAAGGCACACATTATAACTACCAGCTAAGGTATAGGTATGGTTTATAACCGATCCCGAACCTGCAGGTGAGCCATCCCCAAAGTTCCAGCTGAAATCATAAGCGGTGGAATTTGAGTTATCGGTATAGGTTATGGCCAAACTTGTGTGTGTGTCAATAAATCCAACTACGGATGTGTCTGGGCATACCTCAATGGTACCCTTGTAAATGCGGTGCTTGCAATAGTCGTCATATCCCGTAAGGGTAACAAAATATTTACCTGGAGTGGTGTAGCGGTGAGTTGGATTTTCAAGGTCCGAGGTGTCTCCATCCCCAAAATCCCAATGATAGCGGTTAATGGTGCCTCTTGAAGTATTGGTGAAAAACGTGGTCAAGTAGCTGGAGCTATCAACAAATTGAGGTTTTATAACCGTATCCATAGCACATAATCCCTCTTCAATATTATAGAAACCCTGTGGGGTTACGTTCGTAAAAGTGCACTTTCCGCCTGCCGGCCAATATATAATCAGTGAGTCGATTGATGTATCCGAACCAAAGCCCATTTTAATGCTGAGATCATCATGGTTGTTGTAGCCTGTTTGTTGAGATATAACCCGAGTCTGCATGCCTAATGCCGACTTAGCTACTACGCGGGTACCAATAGCAGCGCGGTTACTTGCGGTACCAAATAAGTTAAGATGGAGGTAGCCGTTTGTATTTCCATCGTTGATGTGTATGGTCACCGGAGAGCTATATCGATTGGGTGTAATAATATCTACAAAGCCATCTTCATTTAAGTCAGCGGTTGTGGTGCCAAAAGTTTGTAATAATTCAGAATACTGCGAACCGGATGTGATTTTTGAAAAAGTGCCGTTCCCATTATTCTTATAAAGAAGATTGTTTTTGGCCCACAAGTTACTGTTGTTGGTAATGAACATGTCCAGATAACCATCATTGTCGAAGTCAGTCCATACAGAACCAAAAGAGTTGTGCTGATCATTTACAATAGCTCCTGTGAGGATTTCGGTAAAAGAACCATTACCATTATTTTTAAAAAGCTGGTTTTTCTGGCCACCGGCATTTGTTATAAATACATCCAAAAAACCATCGTTGTTATAATCGCCCCAGCTGCCACCTGTTGAGTTTCCTCCGCTTGTGGTTATTGACGCTGTGGTGTTTCGTGTAAAGGTGCCATTGCCATTATTTATAAAAAAATCATTGTTGGCATTGGAGCGAACTATAACGTATAGGTCTAAATCCCCATCATTGTCATAATCAACCCAGGAGCTGCATGAGCTGGGATTTATTCTGTTGCCAATATCACCAGTATCCAAACGTGCAAAAGTGAAGTTCCCCGTATTTCTATACACAATGTCATTCAGCCCAGCTAAGCTTAGAGACCTTCTTGAAACATGTAGGTCAATTAGTCCATCGTTATCATAATCTCCCCAACTACAGGTACTACCGTAAAGCACATCTGTAGCTAATATTGAATTGGTAATACGTGTAAAGGTCCGGTCACCATTGTTTTTGTAAAGATAATTTTGCCCATTACCTTGCTGGTTAGACCAGAAAAGATCCAAATCGCAATCATTGTCAATATCGGCCCAAAATCCACCTAATGCATTACCTGTTTGAGTTACAAAATTTTGCACATTGTTAAAGGTGAAATTCATACTGTCCTCATGTAAAAAATAAGCATACGTTGAGTTGCCACCTAATACGAGGTCAAGAGTATAGTTGTTGTCAATGTCAATTGGGGCTACTGAATACCAATCTCCATTACTGTTGTTTATGGTCGGGTCATTAAGCTTGGTAAAGGTTTGGCCGAATAGTGACTGACCAAAAACAGTAAGCATAAAAAGGAATAGGGATCGCATAGCTTTAAGTTAAAATTGAGGCTTGGAATGTAAGAATTATTATGCAATAAGAAACAATAGTTGATGTTGGGGTGATTTTTTAGTATAGATGTCCGAGGCGTGGATATATGGAATATGTAGGTCTGGATTGGAACGAAATTTCAATGGCTTTTGAGGCAAGTAAATGCCTTATTCTTTCGGATATTCGCACCAACCCCATATTAAATAGAAAGCGTACATGAAAGTTGCTACCATAGTTGGTGCCCGGCCGCAGTTTGTGAAAGCTGCTGCCTTTAGCAGGATGTTAAAACAAAAGACGGATTGGAACGAAATACTAATCCATACCGGGCAGCACTATGATGCCAATATGAGTGAGGTGTTTTTTACTGAAATGGAAATCCCCAAACCAGATTACCACCTGGAGATACACTCTTTGCCAAGGTTAGAGATGATTGATAAAATGGAAGCCGCCATTACCAATCTCCTGGAAAAGGAAAAACCACACTTGGTGCTGGTATATGGAGATACCAATTCAACTTTGGCAGGAGCCAGGGCAGCAAGGAAACTGGGAATAAAGTTAGCTCATGTGGAGGCAGGACTGAGGAGTTATAACGATAACATGCCTGAGGAGCTGAATAGAGTGGAAACTGATTTGATAAGCGATTTTCTATTTGTACCAGCCAAAAATGCCGCTGATAATTTAAAGAAGGAGAGTGCAGAGGGACGGATTTTTACTGTAGGCGACATTATGTACGACACGGTGAAATTCTATTCGCAGGTAGCCCATGGCAAAAGCAACCTCAATGCTGATTTTTTTGAGAAACCTTATGTCCTTCTCACAGTTCACCGCCAGGAGAATACGGACAACAGTGCCAATCTTAAGGGTTTGTTTGAAGCTGTGGACAGGATTGCCATGGATACGCGGGTGGTAATGCCACTGCACCCCCGTACCAAAAAGCAGTTGAAGGAATTTGGAATCACCACTAAGGCAGAACTGATAGATCCCGTTGGTTATTTTGACATGCTAATGCTGATTAAGAATTCTGCTATGGTAATGACCGATAGTGGGGGCTTACAAAAAGAGGCTTACTACCTGAATAAATTTTGCATCACCCTGCGGGAAGAAACCGAGTGGGTGGAATTGGTGGAGATTGGCGCAAACGAAGTTTGTGGAACTAACCCTGAACATATCATAAATGCCTACAGCCGGTTTTCCAAAATGGAATTCAATTTTGAGCAAACTCCCTATGGAGAAGGTGATACAGCACAGAAGATTATAGCTGTTTTACAGGAATCAATCGCTTAGACATTCTGCTAATTGACAAATCCTTTCACCACTCTCAAAATTTGCTCTAACATTGTTTATTAATTGGCATTAATGAAAAAGGTATTAATCATAACATATTATTGGCCTCCTGCGGGTGGCCCGGGGGTACAGCGCTGGCTGAAATTTTCAAAGTTTTTGCCCGAGAGTGGAATTCAGCCTATTATTCTTACCGTTGATCCCAACTTTGCCACTTATCCTATCATTGATGAATCTCTGGAAAAAGAAGTGGGAGATACTGTTTCAGTTTATAAAACAGAAACCAGGGAGCTTTTTGGAGCCTATAAAAAGGCAACTAGCCGTAAGGAGGTACCTTATTCAGGTTTTGCCAGTGAAGATGCTAAACCAGGATTGAAGGAAAAGGCAGCGCGATTTGTACGGGGAAATTTCTTTTTTCCTGATCCCCGTAAGGGATGGAAAAAGTTTGCCGTTGCCAAGGCAAAGGAACTTATTGCCTCTGAAAATATAGATACTGTAATTACCACAGGCCCCCCACATTCAACGCATTTAATTGGCTTGGAGTTGAAGAGTACATCGAGCATAAAGTGGCTTGCCGATTTCAGGGATCCATGGACGGACATATATTATTACAAGGATTTTTACCCCATGTTAGCTGCCCGAAAATTGGAGGCTTCCCTGGAAATGAAAGTATTGCGACAGGCAGACCTTATAACTACAGCCAGCCCGGGTTTTGCTAAACTGTTAGCCAATAAACTGGGTGATGATTCTAAATTATTGCCAATTACCAATGGCTATGATAGTGATGACTTAGAACTTGAAACAGGGGAAAGAACAAAGGGTGATATTGTGATAACTTACACAGGCACGGTAACTACCAAATACCCTTTAAGTACTTTGGTGGAAGCTATTTCTTCCATGGAAATTGAAGCACAGCAAAACATCACCCTTAATGTAGTGGGAAAACTTGATGAGGGATGCGAGTCTCTTTTGGTAGCTGAAAATCTCCATGCCAATGTAAACATGCCCGGTTATGTAAGTCATGGTGAGGTGATGGGGTATTTGAAAAATAGTACTCATGTATTGCTGCTTATCCCAATGCTTAAGGGAAATGAAGGTATTATTCCGGCAAAGTTGTTTGAATATATAGGCTCCGGTAAAACGATAGTGGGAATAGGACCAAGGCCTTCAGATGCTGCGGAGATAATAGAGGAAAACGGTTTTGGAAGGTTTTTCACTCCTAATCAATCCATGGAATTGAAAAACTGGTTGGCGAAGGATGTGGATGAACATCAGGAAGTTGACGGCAGTATTCGGGAGAAGTTTAGCAGAAGGTATCTTACCACTAAATTAGCAGACGCCATCAAATCAAAATTATAGTCGCATTTTATTATGATAATACTGGGATACCTCTACCGTGCCTACCTTTATTTTCGTCAGGGAAAATTTGTGTCAAACATTCGGGCGGCTTCCTTAAGGGCATTTAAGGCCAAGGTGCATCCTACAGCATTTATTTCCTATGGTTCACGGTTTTTTGGGCCCAAGGGCATTAAAATTGGCGCAAATTCCTTTATCGGCCCTCATGTAAATATTGTGGCCAATGACACTACCGTAACCATTGGTGATAATGTACTTATTGCAGCAGGAACCAAAATTATTGGCCGCAACCACAATTACGAATCTAAGGACAAAACCATAAAGGAGCAGGGCTATGTGCAAGCTCCCATTATAATTAAGGATAACGTGTGGATAGGCTACCACGTGGTCATCCTCTCTGGTGTAACCATAGGTGAAGGTTCTATAATAGCTGCCGGCAGTGTGGTTACCAAGGATGTGGGCCCCTACAAAATTGTAGGGGGCATACCTGCGCGTACTTTAAAGGAGCGTTAACCTACGCGGCATTAGGCTCCGTATTATTTTCCTTTTTCCAACCCAATGCCACTACGGATATAATGGCCAGCGTTAGAATTATCGAAAATACCAGCGAAATCTTTTCTCCCAGTATGTAGGAGCGTGGTTCAAACTTAAACTCTATGGTATGTTTCCCCTGGGGAACCGTCATTCCTCTCAATAGGTAGTTTACCCTGATGTGGTCAGCTGCCTTGCCGTCTATGTAAGTTTTCCAGTCATGGTCTCCTCCTTCATAGTAAATTTCGGAGAAAACAGCGAATTGCTCAGGACTAACCACATTGGCCTCATACACCATGTGCTTGGGGTCATATGATTTTAGCGATATTACTGAAGCGCTATCAGCCTTGAGGGATTTTGGCACTTTTTCGGCATAGCGCTGATCTACAACAGCCGTTTTTAAAGGGTCAAAACCAGTTAATGCCGCCATTTCCGCATCGGCATCCGCTACAATATTAATATCGTTTACAAACCAGGAGTTTCCACAAGCCTGTGGGTTTTGCTGAGCAAATTTTTGCCCGCTTTGCTTGTCAGCCGCGATATACCACTTGGCATTTAGCATATTATAACACGCCTGATTTCCTTGTGATAGCTGATTTTCAATCAAATCCTGATAGCGGATAAGTTTGGCACCGTGGTAGCCACCGATAGACTTATGATAATAGGAGGTATAAGAATCTGAAGTAAGTCCGGCAGTGGTGTTAAACACACGGAAGTGAGGGTCTGTATCCTTCAGGATAATTTCATCTGCGGGTGTTTTTGCAAAGGTATTTTGATAAGCTCTTTCTGTTACAAAGTCATCGGCCCCTAAATGTTGTTTTACAAAAGTCCACTGATCGGCAATTACCAGAATAGCTAAGGCTGCTATCAAATAAGTAGGTTTTAGTTTTTGCTGAACGAGTAACCATAATAATCCAAAGGTTAAGGCGCCAAAAGCAAGTGTTTTAAAAGCGCTGGTGCGCATCAGTGATACCCTGTCTGCTTCAAGAATACTTAAGTCAATGCCTTGTTTGGCAAGTTCAGTATCTCTTGGGCCGGCAAAATCAAAGAAAGACCCTCCCAAAACGATAAAGAACAAACAAAGGCCACCTGTGATGTATAAAGAATACAAAAGGTGTTTTTTGATCTTAGCCTTGTCATAATCACCGTTAAGGATTTTTCCAACGGCCAGAAAGCCCATGAATGGCATGGTGAAAAATGCAATAATAAAGGTCATTGAGGGTACCCTGAACTTGCTGTACATGGGTAGGTATTCAAACATAATTTCATTAAAACCCCTGAAGTGTTTACCCCAGGCCAGCATAAATGCCAATAAGGTAGCTCCTGCCACCCACCAGCGAATACGTCCATCTACCACAAAAAATCCGAGCACAAAAAGAAAGAAAACAACGGCCCCTACGTAGTAACCACCGTTTACCAAACTTTGCTCACCCCAGTAAAACATGGAGCCTAAATATTGATTTGCCTGATCTTCGGCTTGTTTTCGGGGAGTGCCTTGAGAGGTTATGCTCTGCACTATACGAGGTTGGTACTCTTTGAACATCTCAGTGCCTTCGTAGGTTTGAGCCATCCCGCCACCTGAAAAATTGGCTATAACAAGATTGAAGGTTTCACTGATGCCATAGCTCCAGTTCATGGCATAGTCGAAGGTAAGTCCACCTTGAGATTCTTCCATATGGCTAAGCTCAGAAGAGCCGCCACGCATGGTTTCAGTAGTATACTCGTAAGTGCTCCAAAGGTTGCTGATGTTTGGCCCTACACCTATAAGAGCAGCTATTAATAGTATTCCGGAAGCCTTGGCGAAGCTGCCCACCGTTTTTTCCTTAATGGCAAAAATCAATTCTACTAAAGCAATTACAAGTAGCATAAGCCCCATGTAATAGGTTATCTGAAAGTGGTTGGAGTTAATAGACAAACCCACAAACAGGGCTGTTAAGGCAAAGCCAAGCAGATATTTTTTTCGATACGTGAGAATAACCCCCATCACCACCGGAGCTATAAAGGCTGCGGTGCGCACCTTGGCATTATGACCCGCGCCAAATGATATGATAAAGAATGCCGAGAAGGCAAAGGCCACTGCTGCCACGGCACTTAGCCAGGGATTGGTTTTTAAGGCAATCATTAAAATATAGAAGCCAAACATCAGGCTGAAGATGATGTGAATACCAGCCATATTTCCTCCAATAAAAGCTAAAACTGTTGCAGGTACAGTAAGCCAGTTGTTGGGGTAGCGCGTTGAAATCTGAAATGTGGGCATTCCGCTAAACATGGCGTTTGTCCAAAGAGGCTCATCATCATGTGTTTCACGGTAGTCGCGAATCTCCTTTCCCTTGGCGTAGCCCAGCATAATATCGTCTTGCTCAAGCACTTTCCCCTGTAAAGCTGGGTAGAAGTAAATAAAGTTAATAACGATTAATCCAAGGATAGGAATAATGTAGTGGAGATACTTTTTGAAATGACTCATTTTATACGGCTAATTCTATTGAAGGCGGCTAATATAACAGGAATTTGTTTACGTAAATTTGGCACATTATAAGCTTATGACTTTACCCAACGTAATTATTGCGGGTGCCCCAAAGTGCGGCACCAGTTCACTGTACTTCTGGCTGGCAGCACATCCTGATGCATGCGCATCCAAAGCTAAGGAAACCTTCTACTTTGCAGATGAGGTAAACCGTTTTAATAAAGGACTCAATTTTATTGAGAATGGTTTGGAACCATATCAACAACATTTTGTACACTGTAAAGGCAGTAAGGTGATTTTTGAAGCTACAGCTCCTTATATATATCATCAAAATGCAATTGAGCAAATTTCGACACTGGAGTCAAAACCTAAAGTGATTTTTATACTTCGTGAGCCTTCTAAAAGGATGATGTCTCAATATTTATTTGAGCGCTACCGCACTGGCCGCAAACAAATGGAACTTGATGAATACATCAGGTTACCGGGCTTACTGCAACATGGTGAGTATTCTTCTTATTTAAAAAAATGGGAGAAGGCCATTGGCAGGGATCGAATGATGGTTTATATTTTTGAAGAGTTTATGGGAGATACCGTTTCCGGTATGAAGGATATAGCCAACCAATTGGGTCTTGATCCTACATTTTACGACAATTTTGACTTCACCACCAGAAACGAAACTCTAAAGATGAAGAGTACGGCTTTGCATAGGGCAGGCTTAAAAATTCAGGAGTTCGTTCCACATTGGCTACAGTCTGTTATTTTGCCATTATATCTGAAGTTTAATAGCTCAGGCAAACCTCAGGCCACCGAGGCTGAAAAACAACTCTTGAAAGATGAGGTAGTACCTTACTACAAAGAAGAAAAAAGTAAAATGGAAGCGTTTTTAGGGAAAAAAATTGATAGCTGGAGTTAGGTGGTTATCCTTGTCAAAATACGCTCAACAACCTTTCCATCTGCTTTTCCATTAAATTGCTCTTGATATTGATGATAAGCTTGTTGGTTGATTTTTGTACTTCCTTTTAAAACATTTGCAAGCTGCCTTTTTAGTTCAATATAGTTCGTGGCTCTAAGTCCCACTCCCTTTTTGATGTACTCTAGGGCATCAACGTCTTTATAGTCCTGCACTATCAATGGCTTTTCGAAATACACAGCTTCTGCACCCACTGCACTACAATGAGTAAGCAATACTGAGCATTTACTTAGAAGCAGGTATAAGTCAGAATTGGCAATAATATAATTTGAGGCGCCAATGCTGGCAGCCAATTTGTGGTAATAATCCAGATCATTTTCCCGTGGGTGAAGTTTTAACATGAAGTTGACCTCGGGAAAATCAATGGTCAGTCTAAAAAAATCAAGGCTGATGGAATCTCTTATTGAGCGTTCATCCCCCGGCAAGTCTGGCTGGGTGGCCCATAGTACCATTGGCTTATCATCTGTTAATCCATTAATCGAAATGGAACTTGCCTTTGATTTAAGGATAGGGATAATGTCCGTCCTTATTTGCCCTGAAATAGTGGTATGTCCATAATAGTTATGGTATTTTAATATTTGCTGGGTTGAGGTTCCGTAAATAAACAACTCACTCACCAAAGTGGTTTTTCCAGCGTCTTTAGCTGTATAATGGTACCCGGCATGGTTTTGATGAACTACCCCGTGTTGAAAGGAGTAAGTGTGGCTGCCCAAAATCTTTGCTATATCCAAAACGGATTTTGTTCTTACACTATATTCATCAATGCCTCCAATAGACTTTATTTTGGCTATTTTAAAGAAAAGTTCAGATGCCTCTATTCGAATCATTGCGAACTTTCTCATTTTAAACAAATCTTTATTTATAAGATTTGCCAAACGGATATTTTCATCAGTTTCACTTTTTGAAATAGCCTGATAGGCCTTCATTTCATTTTGTCGTAGAGACTTTAAAGGAGTCTTGTTAAACTTTGATTTAAGAAAGGCCACGGCCAAAAAGGGTTCAAAAAAAACAGCTTTTTTGGGAAACACTCCAAAGATGTTTCCTGTGCTAAGCTTGGTGTTGATAAACTTGGCAGGATAGTACTCTTCAAGGGCATATCCATCCTTACGCTTAAAAAGCTCATCTGTAAAATAGTCGGTAATGGGGTTGCCCAGTTGTGGTTTTAGGTTTTTCTTGTTCAATACAGGCTGCTTTTCCACAGGGGGTATTATAAACAGGTGTCTGGCTTTGCTTAACCTTAGTAGATAAAACAAACCAACGGCAGCCCTGAGTATATATAGTAAAGCCAGTTTTGCCAAAGGCACTGTGTTATTTTCCTCAGCATTCAGTTTTACCGATACCCTTTGGTCATTTATACCTTTTTCCAAATAGGGCGAAACTCCATATATGGTGAGAGTATCATCGTCATTCAGGTTTTTTTTAAAAATATTGAAAGCACTAAACTCCTTATAGGCAAGTGCAAATCGGTTAAAAAGGATAAAACGGGTATAGTAGAAAAGGGAAATACCCTTATATGTAGAACCCTTTAAAAGGCTTGTTCCATCATATTGTAAATGTGGTAAGGTTGTTATCAGCTTTAAAGCCTTGCTATACAGCGTGGGTTCAATATTGGAGATGACAGTAGTATGAGGGAAGTTCAATTTAGTTTGAACAAACTCTGTCATTACGAAAATCTGATTTTCTTTTTCTTCTGTAAGTTTAGCGAGTTCTTGGTCAGTGGGAGGTCTGAGCAACAGATATTTGTTCAAGGGAAACGGGAGTTTGTATGATATGGCACAAATATAATTGCTTTGATCAAAGCAGTCTTTTTGGTTAGATTGTAAAACTTAATCCCATAAATCAATCATCGCTCAGGAATCCAAAATAATTAATGACTTTTGTCCACGTTTGTTATCCAATTTAAAACTGACTTTTGGGCGTAGTAATCAGACAGGGGCTTAAGGCTTCTTTAATCACTTACATCGGGGCTTTTTTGGGTTACCTCACTTGGCTGAGGTTTTTCCCCTTGTGGTTAAAGCCTGAGGAGGTAGGTCTTATCCGGGCGCTTTTTGACGCAGTACTTCTGGTTTCTCCATTTTTACAGGGAGGAGTTACCAGTCTTGTTGTTAAGTTTTCTCCCTACCTCGCTACTAGAATTGAGAATGAGAAAAAGTTCCTTGGTTTTGCCCTGGCCCTGCCCTTTGTGCTTTCTATTATTTGTACGGGCATCTTTCTGATTTTTCAGGAAAATATTTTTGAAGGGTATAACGAGAAGTCTCCATTGTTTGCTCAGTATTTATGGTACGTATTCCCAATGGCCTTTTTCTCTGTTTATATACAGCTGGTAGAATCACTTATTCGTATCAAAATGAGGATTGTTGTCCCCAGGTTGGTTCGTGAAATTTTGATGCGTGGGCTTAACCTTCTGGTGGTGGCGCTATATTTCCTTCAGGTGTTGAGCCTTACTCAATTGGTGGTTGGGCTTATTGTGATTAATATGATTCATGTAGTCATATTGGTATTTTACTATATAAGGATAAGGGGGATGTTTATAGTTCCCAACCTTGGGATTGTAAAAACCAGATATTTTAAGCCACTGCTCGATTACAGCGCCTTTATGATTTTGGGATTGGGCAGTGGGAGTTTGGTGGGGAAGATAGATTCCATGATGACAACATATCTATTGGGGCTTACAGCTACTGGGGTTTATGGTATTGCATTTTTAATTGCCAACTTTATCGAACTTCCCAGGAGGGTTTTTAACTCTCTTATAACACCTTTGGTTGCTACCGCATATAAAGTGAAAAACTTTGACCTGCTCCAAAATTATTACCATCGCTCATCACTAAACTTGTCCATTATTAGTATTTTCCTTTTTTTGGGCGTGTGGAGTAATATTAATCTTGTTTACAGCTTTATACCCGATAGGGAAGTTTACGAAGCAGGAAAGTGGGTTGTGTTTTTTATAGGCCTGGGGAAAGTGTTTGATATGGGTATGGGCATAAATATGGAGCTAATCCATTACACCAGCTATTACCGGTGGAACATTTATTTATCAGGAGTACTTGCCATACTTGCTGTAGTTACCAACCTCATTTTTATACCCATACTCGGAATTACTGGCGCAGCACTGGCCACTTTTATATCCACCTCACTTTACAATCTCATAAGGTTTGGCGTTATTTACAAGAAGATGCATATCATACCCTTTAAGCTTAATAACCTTTGGGTAGGTATTTTAGGGCTTCTGTGTTTTATACTTACCGAGATTGTACACTTTTCCAATGTGTATGTGGATTTCGTGATTAACGGGAGTGTTTTGGCGCTGTTGTTTTTATTGCCTATATGGTTTTTCAGCCTAAGCCCCGATTTTAATAGTTTTGTGAAAAATCTTGCCGCCCGTATTGGACTAAAACTAAACCGATAGTAAGTCGCCTGTTGGGGGGTGATAATGATTTTTCAAAATAAGAAGAATTTGAATGTTAGATCTAAACGATAAATCCATTCTCATAACCGGGGGTACCGGTTCATTGGGAAAAGCTCTTACCGAAAATATTTTGTCAAAATGGCCACGTGTAAAGCGTTTGGTTATTTTTTCTCGTGATGAGCAAAAGCAATTTCAAATGGCGCAGGAATTCCCGCCATCCCAATATCCTCAAATCCGCTTCTTTATTGGAGATGTACGCGATTTTGATCGCGTAAAGCGCGCCATGAAGGGAGTTGAATATGTGATACACGCAGCTGCCATGAAACATGTTCCCATAGCAGAGTACAATCCTATGGAGTGTGTGAAGACCAATATACTCGGTGCTGAGAATGTGATAAATGCCTGCCTGGAAACAGATGTGGAAAATGTAGTGGCCCTATCCACTGATAAGGCTGCAGCACCCATAAATCTATATGGTGCCACCAAACTTGCTTCAGATAAACTTTTTATTGCCGCCAATAACATTAGGGGCTGGAATCCCATTAAGTTTTCTGTGGTTCGCTATGGAAACGTGATGGGCTCAAACGGCTCGGTAATTCCATTCTTTCTCAACAAAAAGAAAGAAGGAGTTTTACCTATCACAGACCCGCAGATGACTCGTTTCAATATTTCACTTCAGGGTGGAGTTGACATGGTTTTATATGCCATGGAACATGCTTGGGGAGGAGAGATTTTTGTGCCCAAAATTCCGTCGTATAAAATTACAGAGGTGGCTGAGGCAATTGGGCCGGATTGTGAAAAACCAGTAATCGGCATCCGTCCGGGCGAAAAAATTCACGAAGAAATGATTACCTCCTCCGATTCTTTCTTTACCTATGACTGTGGCCGGTATTATGCCATTTTGCCACAAGTACCACGCTTTAATTTGGAGGAGTTTATTTCTCACCATGGTGCTAAAAAGGTAGAACAGGGCTTTCACTATAACTCTGGAGATAACCACGAATGGGTGGGGGTGGAAGAAATGAGGAGTTTGATAAAGGAGTTTGTTGACCCAACTTTTACCGTTTAGATTATGAAGGCAATCCCTTATGGTCGTCAGGAAATAACCGCGGCTGATGAAAAAGCTGTAATTGAAACACTGCACGCGGATTTTCTAACTCAAGGACCGAAGATTGATGAGTTTGAAAAGGCATTTGCAGACTATGTAGGTAGCAAGTATGCTGTAGCAGTAAGTAATGGTACGGCAGCACTGCACCTTTGTGCAATGGCCCTGAATGTAGGGCCGGGTGATAAGGTGATAACAACTCCCATCACTTTTGCTGCATCAGCAAACTGCATTAGGTATTGTGGTGGCGAAGTTGCCTTTGCTGATATAGATCCCGAAACTTTTGTTTTGGATATTAAAAAGGTTCGTGAACTTTTAGAAGCACATCCCAAAGGAACTTTTAAGGGAATTGTACCGGTTGATTTTACCGGTTATCCTATAGATATGGAGGCTTTTAGGAAGTTGGCAGATGAATTTGACCTGTGGATTATTGAGGATGCCTGCCATGCGCCCGGAGGTTTTTTTAGCGACAGCCATGGTAAAGAGCAACGCTGCGGAAACGGGCAGTTTGCAGAACTGGCAATTTTCTCATTTCATCCTGTGAAACATATTGCTGCGGGTGAAGGAGGAATGATAACCACCAATGATGAAGAACTTTATCAGAAGCTATTGATGCTTCGCACACATGGTATTACCAAAAATCCTGAGCTGCTGGAAAAGAACGATGGAGGCTGGTATTATGAAATGCAGGAACTCGGATATAATTATCGGCTTACCGATATTCAGGCTGCATTGGCATTAAGTCAGTTAGAGCGAGCTGAGGCCAATATTGCAAAACGAAAAGCTATCGCCAAAAGGTATGATGATGCCTTTGCCGGTAAAAATATAACACTCCAAAAGCAGGAAACTGGTTTTTCAAATGCCTACCACCTCTATGTTATTCAGGTGGAGGATAGAAAAGGCTTATATGACCACCTGCGTGAGAACGGAATTTTTGCTCAGGTACATTACATTCCTGTTCATACTATGCCATATTACCGACAGTTTGGTTGGAAGAAGGGCGACTTTCCTAATGCAGAGGCTTATTATGATAAATGCTTAAGCATACCTATGTTTCCTAATCTTACAGAAGAGGAACAGCAATACGTGATTGATCGCGTAATGGAGTATACAGAACAACAGTGAAGGCATAATCAAAGCCCTAATACAGATATAAACTGAAAAAACTTACATGAAAACAAAACAAGTTGAATTTTGGAGTGGCGATTTTGGAAAGGAGTATACGGAGAGGAATCCGCAAAACCTGGAAGAGTGGGATGCTTTTTATTTAGAATGCTTCGGCCAAAAGAAAACCGACATGAATGAAGAGTTTCTTAATGGACTGGATAAAGATGCTCGAATTTTGGAAGTAGGATGTAATATTGGTTTGCAACTTATGGGACTTCAAAAGCAAGGCTTCAAAAACCTATATGGTATAGAACTACAGCCATATGCTGTGGAAAAAGCTCATAAAATGAATCCCGGAATTAATATTATCCAAGGTTCAGGATTTGACATACCATTCAAAGACGACTTTTTTGATTTAGTATATACTGCCGGTGTTTTGATACATATAGCTCCGGGCGATCTCTCTAAGATCATGTTGGAGATGACAAGGTGTTCTAAAAAATATATCTGGGGATTTGAGTATTATTCTCCAGAACCAAAGGACATAAACTATAGGGGCAATGAGGGGTTTTTGTGGAAAATGGACTATGCCAAAAAATTTATGGAAACCGATAGCCGCTTAAGTGAAGTAAAAAGAAAGAAATACCCCTACATTGCCGAAGCGCATAAGGGAAATGAGGATATAATGTACCTCTTGGAAATAAACAAATAGCGTAGATTTTTAACATTAAGCCCGGTTTCAGGGCCAAAATAAGAAGGTTACATTCATGAAGATGCCCTACAATATTATTGAAATAGCCAACACCCATGGTGGAGATTTAAAATATCTCAATGCTTTAATTGATCAGTTCTCTGAATTCGGAGATGGATTCGGGATGAAGTTTCAACCCTTTAAGTATGACAAAATCGCTGCAGCTGACTTTTCGTGGTATGAAACTTACAAAGAACTGTACTTTACCCCCGAAGAGTGGGCAGGTATTATCAATAAAACCGCCAGTACCAAAGATGTTTGGTTGGATATGTTTGATATGTACTCCGTTGAAATACTTAAAGCTAACCTTCAAAAAGTAAAGGGAATAAAGTTACAGGCATCGGTGCTTTACAACTACGAAATGCTTTCTGGCATTGAGGATGTTGATTTATCTGAGGTAACCATACAGGTAAATGTGGCCGGATATGAAGTTGATGAGATCAAATCCATTTTGGATAGACTGAAAAAACAGCTATCGCCAAAGTCATTTATAATCCAGTTTGGATTTCAAAATTATCCCACAGAATTTGAGGATGCAGGATTGGCAAAAATTGCTGTTCTAAAAAATAACTTTCCAGAGTATGAACTGTGCTTTGCAGATCATTTGGATGGTGAATCAGAAGAGGCCTTAATTATGCCGGTATTTGCCGTTCAGGCAGGTTGTACCTATATAGAAAAGCATGTGTACTACGATCAATTGGAAACTAAATATGATAAGTTTTCCAGCCTAAGCTATGCCAATTATATAAAGCTTTTGGAGCGTATGCATAACTATACCAATAGTTTTAATGAAGTTTTTATAAATGATCGTGAACGAGGGTATTTGGATAAAACCATGCAGATACCCTTCTTAAGGACAGATACCGGAAAAGGCAGTCTTATTTCAATTGCCTCTGATCTTGATTTTAAAAGAACAGACCAAAAGGGATTAAATGTTAAGGAAATAAAGGAATTGCTGGATTCCTATCATATACTGGCAAAGGATAAAAAGGCAGGTGAGGTATTAAAGAGGGAGGATTTTAAGAAAGCCACCATTGCAGCCATTGTGGCCTGTAGAATGAAGTCTTCAAGGCTTCCTGAAAAAGCAATTGCACGGATTGGCGACCTCAGTTCCATTGAGCTTTGTTTAAAGAATATCTTAAAATTTGATAATATAAATCATACAGTACTTGCTACATCTACCTTGGATGAAGACGCTGTATTGAAGGATTACACCTATAGTGACAGTGTGATTTTCCATCAGGGAGATCCTGAGGATGTCATTCAACGCTATTTGGATATCATTGATAAACTGGGTATAGATGTGGTGGTGAGAATTACGGGTGATTGTCCATTTACCTCAAAGGATATACACTCTGTTCTTTTAAAATCTCATTTTGAAAAAGGTGCAGACTATACTACTGCGCCTGGTGCCTGCATAGGTATGAATGAGGAAATCTATAATGTGGCAGCGCTGAGAAAGATTAAGAGTTACTTTCCATATGCCGATTATTCGGAGTATATGACCTACTACGTTACCAATAATCCAAATCACTTTAATATCAATAAGGTGGAGCTGCCAGAAGAATACACAAGGGATTATCGCATGACATTGGATTACGAAGAGGATCTGAATTTATTCAATAAAGTGGAAGAACATCTTAAGGAGAAGGGTCTGGAGTTCTCTATCAAGAATTTGTTTGAATTCTTGGATAATAACCCGGAACTGGCAGAGTCAAACAAGCACTGTACTGTTGTTTATAAGGATAATGATGAGCTGATACAAAGGATTAATAAGGCTACAACCATTGTGGAATAAATATATATGAAGGTTCTGTTTTTAACGGATTCATTATCTCTTCCCAGGGGAAGTGATGGGGAAGTAGTAAAGTACGAGGAAACTTACATTAGTCTTTTAAGGAAGAAAAATCCAGAGATGACTATTGTTGACTGTGCTGTTGGTGGAGCTACAATATGGGATCTGTTTAAACAAAGTTATTATTACAAATTTTTTGAACCTGATATTGTAATCCTACATTGTGGAATTGTAGATTGCGCCCCAAGAGCTTTTACGAAATTTGAACAGAAGATATTAAATAAATTAGGGCTTAGGCCCAGAGGATTGACTCGCTTTTTAAGGAAGTATAGAGGTTTGAAATTAACCCCTGTTAAAAAGTTTGAAAAGTTGGCCCTCCGATTAAAAAGGCAGTTTGAGGATTTGCCGGTATTTGCAGTAGGGATATTGCCGGCTTCGAGCCAGTATGAACAAAAAGTACCTGGAATCGCAAAAAGTATAGAAATATACAATCACGTTTTGAGTTCACAATTCAGGTTTATTGATAATTCAGATTTTCCCATGGAAGGCATATTGAGCGATCACCATCATTTGAATGCTATTGGCCACTTGGAAATGTTGAAGCGTATCAAAACCATATTTGATGTGGATGAGATTAAGATAACAAATTAGAATGAGCAAAAATGTACTAAGTGGTTCAAAAGCCGAAGAGTTAAGTAACAGAGAGCAACTCTTTAATCTTTTTGAGAATAACCCGTTGCCTAAGGAAGAGCTTCTAAGTAATCTGGGTTTGTTTATAAAAAGACAGGATTTATCGCGCATACTCTTTATGAATGAACTCTATCAGAAGCAATTGGGTGTTCATGGATCTATATTTGAGTTTGGAGTAAGATGGGGACAAAACCTGGCCTTACTGGAGTCTTTACGAGGTACTTACGAGCCCTTTAATTACAACAGGAAGATTGTAGGCTTTGATACCTTTGAAGGTTTTCCATCTGTAGATAAAAAGGATGGTGAAAATGAAATTATTAAGGAAGGTAGTTATAGCGTAACGCCCAACTATGAGGAGTATTTGCAAAAACTGCTGCGCTGTCTTGAGAATGAAAACCCGATTTCTCACATTCCCACCACGGAGTTGATCAAAGGTGATGCTACCAAAACTATTCACGAATACCTGAAGAAACACCCTGAGACTATTTTGTCCATGGTTTACTTCGATTTTGATATTTATAAACCCACCAAGGAATGTTTACAGGCAATAAAGCCACATCTTACAAAAGGAGCTGTAGTTGGATTTGATGAATTGAATTTTCACGCTTTTCCGGGAGAAACATTGGCCTTAAAGGAAGTGTTCGGGCTCGATACTATCAGTCTTAAGAAATCTCCATTTGGAGTATTACAGTCATACTTTATTATGGATTGACAAAAATATCAATGAAGTATAAAGTTCTAAATCAAAACATCTTTTCCAGAGGCGATTACCTTGTCAGTCCTGTTTCCATAGGGCATATGGAAGACATTCGCAGATGGCGAAATGCACAAATGGATGTACTTCGTCAAAAGAAGGAATTGTCAGTTGAAGATCAACAGAGGTATTTTAGTAATGTAGTATTACCATTATTTGATCAGGATCAACCCGATCAACTCCTTTTTAGTTTTTTTAAGAATTCCAGGTTTATTGGCTATGGTGGCTTGGTTCATTTATCCTGGATAGATAAACGGGCCGAATTGTCGTTTTTGGTGGAAGACAGTCGTGCAGCTGATCAGAAAACATATGGTGAGGATTGGTTCAACTTTATTGAAATCATGAAAGAGCTTTGCTTTTCAGAAATGAAGTTTAATCGCCTTTTTTGTGAGACTTATGAATTTCGGAAATTTCATATTTCAATATTGGAGAAGGCAGGTATGAAGGAAGAGGGGCGATTGCGAGAAAATATATTTGAGCATGGAACTTTTATGGATTCCATAATGCATTCAATTTTAAGTAAAGAATATTTTGAATAATAAAAGAGTATTTGTAAGCGGAGGAGCGGGTGTAATAGGCCGCGAAATAGTAAAAAAATTAATTTCTAAGGGCGCGATTGTAATGGTGGGTGATCTGGAGCCAATCCCATCTGATTTTCCTGCAGGAGTTATCTATAGGCGAGGCGATTTAAACTATATCACTCAGCAGGAGCTGGATAGTTTTAATCCCGAGGTGTTTTTTCACCTGGCAGCCACCTTTGAACGCTCGGCAGAAACCTATGAACATTGGGAAGAAAATTTTTGGCACAACATAAGGTTAAGTAACTACCTTATGACATTAATGCGCAATGTACCAGGGCTAAAACGCGTGGTTTATGCCTCCAGTTATCTCATTTATAAAAAAGAACTATACAATTTTGATACTCCAAAGGATAAGGCAGTAAGGCTCAAAGAGGATGATCCCATTGACCCCAGAAACCTTACCGGGCTAGCCAAATTAGCTCATGAAATGGAACTGGAGTTTTTATCTCACTTTAAATCTGATCAGTTTACCTCTATTTGCCCTCGGATTTACAGGGGCTATGGTAAAAACTCAAGAGATGTTATATCTCGATGGGTGAGAGATTTACAAGACAACAAAAAAATATCAGTTTATAATCCTGAGGGATGGTTTGACTATATGTATGCAGGGGATACTGCTGAAGGCCTTATCCGTTTATCCGAAATAAGTGATACAGGTATCGTTAATTTGGGAACAGGAAGGTCGAGAAGAGTTGCTGATGTAGTGAAGGTGTTGAAAGACCATTTTCCGAATATGGAAGTGGAATATGGAGAGCCGGAAGAAAAGTATGAGGCTTCAGAAGCCGATATTACAAAGTTAAAGGCACTGATCAATTGGACACCAGAGCGAGATCTTGAAAATACAATACCTGAGATTATTGAATTTGAAGCGGGTAGACAAAACGGACAACGCCATTGGAAAAATGTTTTGATAACCAGCATTTCCAAAAAGGTTCCTCTTATTAAGGCTGTGCGAAGGGGTATGGCAAAAATTAGCCCTGAAATCAAAATTTTTGGAGCTGACCTATCTGGGGAGTGTTTGGGTAGATATTTTGTGGATGAGTTCTGGAAGATGCCACGTATTTCAAAATTAGAGGCATCGGAGCTTATTGCATATTGTGAAGCAAATAAAATTGGTCTTATCATTCCAACTCGGGATGGAGAACTGGAATATTTTTCGGCACTGAAAGGAGAGCTTTCAGCAGCCGGTATTGCTGTGATGGTTTCAGATCGTATAAGTACTGTAAACTGTCTGGATAAACTGGCATTTGCAAATTTGGAAGGTATAAATGCGATACCTGCCTCTGAAAGTATAGATGATATTGCCTCAGAAAATTATGTAGTTAAGGAAAGGTATGGCGCTGGAGCCTTGTCTATAGGTATTGATCTTTCCAGAGAAGATGCCACAGCGCATTCAAAGACTTTGGAGCACCCTATTTTCCAACCTTATATTTCAGGTGATGAAATCAGTGTGGATGCTTATATTACTTCTTCAGGATCAATTAAAGGTTTGATCATGAGAAGGAGGGACATAGTTGTTGATGGCGAATCACAGGTTACTTCAACTTTTAGTGATCAACGGCTGGAGAAAATTTTCGGGGAAATCCTGAAGTCATTGAAACTCTTCGGACATGTGATCCTTCAGGCTTTTATCAACGAAAAGGGTGAGGTACATGTAATTGAATGCAACCCCCGGTTTGGAGGGGCTTCTACGCTTTCCTTAAGAGCAGGACTTGATTCATTTTATTGGACTTACCTGGAAGCTCAGGGTGTGCCTTTAGATGATTATCCGTTTTTTAGAAGTGTAAAAGAAATAAAACAGGTTAGACATCCTCAGGATTTTTATATATGATATTGGTATTTGATCTTGATGATACTTTGTATGAGGAGATAACCTATGTTAAGAGTGCCTTTGGTGCTGTGGCAAAGTATCTTGGAGAAAAATACCAGTTGAATACCGCAGAGGTTGAAAGTAATCTACTTGAGGTACTCGAACGAAAGGGTAGGGGAAGTGTATTTAATGAGGTACTTACGAAATATGGCATATTTTCAAAAAGTGAGGTAAAGAGGTGTTTGGGCGTTTATCGAAAATCAGAGCCCGATATTCAATTGAGCCAGGAGGCCTTGAGATGTATTGAACGTTTTAATACTTTTCCCAAGTACGTGGTTACGGATGGAAACAAAATGGTTCAGTCTGCAAAAATCAAGGCTTTAAATCTGGATAATTATTTTAAAAGGGCTCTTCCCACACATAATTTTGGCTCAAAACATTCCAAGCCATCTACCTATCTCTTTCATAAAATAATACAGTGGGAAAAAGCATCTCCAAATGACCTGGTGTATATAGGAGATAATCCTAATAAAGACTTTGTAAACCTGAAAAAAGAAGGTTTTAAAACAGTTAGGGTTCTTACCGGGATGTTTAAGGATGTTAGGTTGAGTGAGGATTATGAAGCTCATTTCGATATAGAATCTTTAGATGAGCTGGATTTTAAATTATTGGATAAAATATTCAAATAGAAGAAAATGAAAATCGGAGATTTTGAAATAGGCAAACGAAAAACGTTCATCATTGCGGAGATGTCTGGCAATCACAATGGAGATATCAATATAGCAAAGGAAACCATACGCGCTGCCAAGCGGGCCGGGGCCGACTGCATTAAGCTCCAAACCTATACGGCTGATACAATTACCTTAAATGTAAGGAACGAGCATTTTCAGGTAAATCATGGAACTGTTTGGGACGGTCGTTATCTCTACGATTTATATCAGGAAGCCCATACTCCATGGGAATGGCATCAGGAGCTCTTTGATTTGGCGAAGGAGGAAGATATAATTTGCTTTTCCTCTCCCTTTGATCCTACCGCAGTTGATTTATTGGAATCATTAAATGCTCCAGCATACAAAATTGCTTCTTATGAAATCACCGATATCCCACTGATAAAATATGTAGCCTCGAAGGGTAAACCCATTATTATTTCAACAGGGATAGCAGATGCAAATGATATTCAGTTGGCAATTGATACCTGCAGAAGTGCCGGCAACAATGATATTTCAATTTTAAAGTGTACATCAGCATATCCCACTCCACCCGAAGAAGCTAATCTAATAACCATTCCTGCCATCAAGGAAAAGTATAATGTTATTCCGGGATTCTCTGACCATACCATGGGGATAGAAGCTCCAATTGTAGCAGTTGCGCTAGGCGCGCAGATTATCGAAAAGCACTTCATTATTGATCGAAAAATGGGAGGTGTTGATTCACATTTCTCATTAGACGAAACCGAGTTTAAGCAAATGGTTGATGCAGTGAGAACAACTGAAAAACTATTGGGGCATGTTGATTTTTCTATGGATGAGAAAAAAATGAAGAACCGTCAGTTTTCAAGATCTCTTTATGTAACAAAGGATATTAGGAAAGGAGAAAAGTTTACAGCAGAAAATATACGCTCTGTAAGGCCGGGCAATGGCTTGCATCCTAAGTACTATGAAGAAATTATATCAGAGGGGGTGGCTAAATGTGATGTTGTAGCTGGCACTCCTTTAGATGAGGGTATCGTTTACAGGCCGTAGCTATCAAGTTTATTTATTTCCATATATTGAGACGAAGTAAGCTTTGCAACGTTTATTTTGCTTATTTCTATAGCTCAGGTTATGTGATGTTCTGTTAAAAAATTTGTGGAAAATATGAGATTATCGGTTCTTGTCTTTTTAGTATTTTCGATAGCTCTGCCGGCTCAAAACCAAATCTGGTATTTTGGCGATAAGGCAGGAATTGATTTCAACACATCGCCACCCACAGCCCTTACAAATAGTCAAATGTATGCAGAGGAAGGCTGCAGTTCTATTTCGGATCAAAATGGTAATCTTTTGTTTTATACAGATGGTATAAAAATCTGGAATAGAAATCATATTATAATGCCTAACGGGAATGGGTTAATGGGAAATCCTTCTACCAGTCAGGGAGCTCTGATTATACCTGATCCAGGTGATTCTAATTTGTATTATGTTTTTTCCATTGATGAACTTGCCGGGTCAAATGGAATGAGGTATTCTAAAGTTGATATGACACTTCAGGGGGGGATGGGAGATGTTACAACCAAAAATGTCCTTCTTCATTCTTCCGTGGCAGAGAAGATGGTGGCAGTTAGGCGGTGTGATGGCAATATTTGGGTGATTTCGCATGAGTGGAATTCAAATAAATTTTTCGCAGATTTAATAACTCCTGTAGGTATAAGTCCTACAGTTGGTAGTTCTGTAGGCAGTAGCCATACTGGTGGTGGACGAGGGGTGATTAATGCGGTGGGATATATGGCAATATCTCAACAGGGTGATAAGCTTGCGGTGGCAATGCGGGATGCTAATTTGTTTGAGGTACTCGATTTTGATGTTGCTACAGGGTCAGTTTCAAACCCCATTACTCTCAATAGCCCAAGTTTTTATCGATCTTATGGTGTGGAATTTTCGCCAGATGGGACAAAACTTTATGGGGCATGTATTAGTACTGGGGAGGTTTATCAGTTTGACCTTACATCGGGAAATGCAAATACGATAGTAAGTACTGCAGTTCAGGTAGGAAACTTCAGTAACCTTGCCGGAGGCATGAAACTTGGCCCGGATGGCAAAATATATGTAGCAAAATCAGTCGGATCCTCGAGTGGATTGAACTTTCTTGCAGTTATCAATAATCCCGATGTTTTAGGAACTGCTTGTAACCTTTCATCCAATGGCATTAATTTATCCACCGGAAAATCGCTGCTAGGTGTCCCCAATTTTTTGGTCGATCAAAAAAATATTTCCTTAGAAATTTCCGGAGATACTTTAATTTGTTCCGGAGATACTTCCTTACTGATGGTTAGTGGTTCGGGCAATATTCAATGGGTTGAAGGCTCATCCTCCACCTCTCCCATAATATCGGTGACACCAACCACCACTACTGTTTATAAGGTTGCCGATTTGAGCTCTGTTTGCAAAGACACAGTAAGTATTACCGTGCATGTAGAGCAAGGCGCCCCCCTGAAAATCACGGCCTCAGATTCCGTAATATGTTCCGGTGATTCCATTACCCTCAATGTTCTTGGGGCAGGTACAGGAACTGTGCAATGGAGCGGGGGTAACCTAAACTCTACTCAAACCCAAATAAAGGTAGCTCCCATCACAACAACAAAATATTACGTTTCTGGAGGGAGTGCCAGATGTGGAGGAAAGGACTCTATAGAAATAATGGTGCTTCCGGATTTAATCGCGGCATTTACTCAGTCCACCTCATTATGTGGATTAGAGGTTGCATTTGAGTCTAACACATTAGGTGCCGATTCCCATCTTTGGGATTTTGGTGATGGTAATAGCAGTGCAGGACCTATGGTGTCCCATACTTATGGGAGTGCTGGTACCTACAGAGTGAGGCTATTGGTTACTAATGCTAAATGTGGTAATACTGATACTACTTCCATGCTGGTAAATGTAAATGACACTATCTCACCTCCGGAAATATATCTACCGGATGTGGGGCGTTGTCAGGATGGTACTATTGATTTTTTCACAAGCCATGGAACATCGCGCTATCAGTATAGCTGGGATTTTGGAAATGGAACTTACAGCGACTTAAGAAGCCCCACTGCCAGTTATCAGGACACTGGATTTTATCAAGTAATACTTAGCATAACCGATACCCTATGTGGGGAGGTATATACTGATACAGCCATTGTTGAGTTGCATCAACTACAAAGCGAAATCTTTATTCCCAATTGCTTTACCCCAAACGGAGATGGAATAAATGAGTTGTTCATGATTTCCGGCAGTCAGTGTGGAGAAGGAGATGTGCTGGAAATTTACAATCGCTGGGGAAGCAGACTGTACAGAACCGAATACCCTTACGGGGAATTTTGGGATGGAACTTTTAAAGGCAGGCAGTGTACTGAAAGCGTTTATTATTATCTGCTTTTCACAAACAATAAAGTTTACAGAGGTCATTTGAGCCTGGTGAGGTAAAACCCCAAACTTTAACATTCAGGTAATATCTTAAGAACAACAAAAGATGTAGTGGGAAAGTTATTTATAGTAACTTTCTTAATTTCTGCATCTTATGGCACAATACTATGAAAATTGGATTATTTCTTTTTCTAAGGCATGCCTGTTTATTGCAGGATTTCTGACATTCTCAACCGCAGTTGGACAATCTAAAACCTGGTATTTCGGTGATAATGCCGGAGTAGACTTTTCCCAAAATCCTGCGATTGCTATTGATGGCCCCATTAAAACAAACGAGGGGTGTGCCGTGGTAACCAATGCACGGGGACGAACAGTTTTCTCCACCGATGGACACACAATTTACGATCAATCAGGTACTACTGTTTATTCAGGTTTAGAAGGCGATATTTCATCCACCCACTCGGCTATCATCATTCCTCACCCAAAAGCTCCTTGTGAACGGTTTTTCGTTTTTACCGTTGGTTCTGCAGAAAATAAATCCCTCAATGCTGGTTTGCATGTGGTGGAAGTAGAAGTTAGTAACGGTCAAATCAGCGTAAGCCAATCCAGGAAGCTTCATGGTAACTCTACCGAAAAACTGGCAGCAACACCTGATGGTATCGGAGGATATTGGGTGATTTCTCATGATTATATTGACACTGCCGAGGCTGCAAACCCGCAAGGGCGAAGGTTTTACGCCTATCACATTACTGCCCTTACAGTTTTGGCAAGCCTTTATGCTGAGGTAAAAGCTACGGGTTCTGTTCATGCTGGTGCCTCTCCCTTTGGCGGAAATTACTGGAATAGCATCGGGCAAATGAAGTTTAATGAAGCAGGGGATAGGCTGGCACTGGTGCTGTATGAAGAAGCGGTAATTGAAATTTTTCGTTTTGATAAAAAAACGGGAGCCCTCTACTTTATCACTCGGCTTGATCAATTTCATAAGTACTATCCGGGCGTAAGCCTTTATGGTATAGAGTTTTCGTCTAACGGGAATGTGTTGTACGCCTCCACTGGGTACATTAGCCCAGGACAGTTTAGTTACGTATGGTCTTTTGACTTATCTGTGTTTAGCCCCACAACTATTTGGAATGGAAGAAAAGAGTTGGCGGTGGAAGTTTCAACTAATATGAATAAGTACCCTTTTGGAGCACTTCAAATGGCTCCGGATATGTCAATATATGTGGCTCGAAATGGCCAGCCTTTTTTAGATAGAATTAAGTCACCCAGCAACTTTTCTAATCCTGAATATGTCACACAGTCCATAATGTTAAATGATACCTGCAGGTTGGGCTTGCCCACTTTAATTAAATCACCTGATTGTAGCAATGGTGCCTGGCCTTGTTCGTATTTTAAAGTGGATATTGCCAGGGATACTTCCCTATGTGAAAATGATTCACTCAGACTGGGTTTTGACAGTGTGCCGGGTTTCACCTATCGCTGGAGCACAGGAGCTAAGTCATCATATATATATGGACGTGCCGGCAGGGAGTACAGGGTGGGAGTTACCGATACCGCTGGCTGCTATGCCACAAGCTTCTTTACTATTCCTAAAGCAACAAGTGTTGAAGATTTAGTTGTTATTACAGATACCTTGTTTTGTGCCGAGGCTGTAAACTCTATGAGTTTTGCCTTGCCGGGAGTAAAGTATAAATGGCAAAATGGTTCTACCTATGAATACAACTTTGAGCATACCGAAGATGTAGAGGTGGAGTTTTACTCCAGTTGCGATACGATTCAAAAGCTTATACATGCACATGTAAGCGAATGTAGTTGCCAGATAGTGGTACCCACGGCCTTTAGCCCAAATAACGACTTGCTGAATGACCTTTATGAGTTGAAAGCTCCCTGCCCGCTGGAAAATTTTTACCTGCAAATTTTCAATCGCTGGGGCGAGAAAGTGTTTGAATCGCGAGATATTAATTTTTCATGGAACGGCACTGCAGAGTCCAAACCAGCTAAGGCAGATACCTATATTTTGCTTTTAGAATATGAGAGCCCCTTTAGCGATCCCGTATATGTTCAAAGGGGAATTACACTTTTACGTTAGTTTGCCCTTGTCCAGTAAGTACTTCTTCCAATTAGTGAAAAGCCAATATATCCCTTGAGGAAAAGTTTGTTTTCTGTTTCCAGTTTAGCATATAGGCTATAGGTACTTCCACTTTTAGGATCATAAATTTCACCATCATCCCATTCGTTATCATCTGCATCCCACTCCAATCCAATTAATATGTTGGTTCCTATAATCGGGCGTTTTCGCTTGCTTAGGTCTTCGTTTTTGGAATCGAGCCTGGGCGAGCTACCATCATCATTTTTGTTGTTTTTTAACCAAACGATTTTGCCATAATACTTATCACCCTTTTTGTATACTTCAATTTTACCATCCTTTTCTTCATTGTACCAAACGCCAATGATCTTATCCGCTTGAGCAAAAAGACTTGTAGAGATCAGGGAAAGTACTAAGGCAAATAAGATGTTTTTCATGGTTATTTTGTTTTATCCAATTTCTTCGAGTTCAAGTTCGGCTTGAGAATGTTTTGATTTTACAGTGGCAATACTGGCATTTAGCTCAAATCCGATAATAAGTACTATGGCGTTTAGGTAGAGCCAAAGCATAATAATCATAAGGGTACCAATACTTCCGTAGAGTTTGTTGTATTGCGCAAAGTTGCTTACATAATAGCTAAACCCAAAGGAGGTAATAATTATCAGAAAGGTGGCAAGTATGGATCCAGGGGAGATAAATCGCCAGGCACGGGTATTGGCAGGCCCGAAGTTATATAAAAGGGCAATGGCAATTAGTACAATGGTTACCATTAATAATAGTCGTGTTGTTTCAATAATCAGTGGTTCAACGGCATCCAGATGAAAAAAGTCGAGCAGGCCATTCAATACCGTTGAGCTGAATATCACCAGAGTTAATCCAATGAGAAATAGAAAGGAAAGCACAATGGTTAGGCTTACAGCCGCAAGTTGTTGCTTAAAAAATCCACGGCTATCCAGTTCGTGGATGGTATTATTAAAGTTTGAGATTAGGGCATTGATGCCATTGGTGGCAAATACCAGCGCCAGCAGGAAACCGATGGAGAGAAGGTCTGAGCGCTTGTTGTTGAGGATGTCGGCAATTGTACTGCGTGCTGCATCATAGGTATCCGGTGGTAGTATTCTTTGGAAGGTATTGAAAACCTCATCTTCTATGCCTTGCACAGGAAAATAGGGTATGAGGTTAAAGAGAAAAATGATACCGGGAAAAAGCGCCAGAAAGAAACTAAAGGCAATGCTGGCGGCTCTGTCTGCAATTCGTCCTTCAATAATACCCTTAAAAAAAATTACGGAAACATCATATAGCGTTAGGCCGTCAAATAAGGGAAGTACAATCCTTTTGGCCTGTCGTGATATTGAAAAATGTATTCTTCTAAGAAGCTTTTTCATCATTTATATAGCCTTAAGGCTCAGATCTAAACTTTTAACGCTGTGGGTTAGGGCACCTACAGAAACAAAATCAACACCAGTTTCAGCATAGGCTTTTATGGTTTTTTCGGTAATACCTCCGGAAGATTCTGTTTCTACCAAGCCATTTACCATCGCTACTGCCTTTACGGTTTTCTCAACACTGTAGTTATCAAACATTACGCGCTGTACACCGCCCACATCCAGCACTTCGGCCAATTCTTCCAAGTTACGCGTTTCTATTTCTATAGGGATTGAAAGGTCATTTTGCTGAAGGTAGATATGAGCTTTTTTAATAGCTTGTTTTATGCCACCTGTAAAATCCACATGATTATCCTTAAGCATTATCATATCATAAAGTCCCATGCGGTGGTTCATTCCTCCACCTACTGTTACGGCATATTTTTCAAACGGCCGTAGGTTTGGAGTGGTCTTTCGTGTGTCCAACAACTTTGTTTGGGTATGTGCAATTATGGAAACATATTTATGGGTAACCGTGGCAATGCCACTCATTCGCTGCATTAAATTTAGTACAAGTCGCTCACCACGCAACATACCCCTTACAGGCCCCTCAATTTTAAAGGCCACATCACTCGGGCTTATGAGGTCTCCATCCTTTAAAAGAAGGCTTACCTTGATGTTTGGATCAACTGTTTCGAAAATACGTTTGGCAATATCAACACCTGCCAATATGCCATTTTCCTTCACCAAAAGCTGCATTTTTCCTGTGGATGTTTCAGGAATACTGCAATTGCTGCTGTGGTCTCCGGGGCCAACATCCTCGGCAATTGCCTGCTTTATGAAACGATCCAGATATTCTTCATCTATCATAAAGCAAATTACTTAACTTTTGCCCCATTAATCAAAGGATTTTGAAGATAGTATTTATTCAAACGGGAAAGACCCGTTCTACAGACATAGGCAATATTGAAACTGAGTATTACAAACGCATTGGGCGCTACTTGCCATTTGAGTCAATCGTAATTCCTGATCTCAAAAAAACTAAAAACCTCAGTGAGGATGAGGTAAAGAAAAAGGAAGCTGAACTAATTCATAAAGAATTCAATCCCGGGGATCATATTGTTCTTCTTGATGATAAGGGAAAGGAATATACCTCTCTGAAGTTTGCCGGCCACTTGCAACAGATAATGAACCGTGGCGTTAAGAGATTGGTGTTTGTTGTAGGCGGCCCCTATGGTTTTGATCCTACTATCTATGCCCTGGCTCAGGAAAAACTTTCGCTTTCGCGGATGACTTTTTCGCACCAGATAATACGAGCCATCTTTGCCGAACAACTCTATCGCGCATTTACCATACTTAATAACGAACCATATCATCACGAATGAAAAAGGGATTTGGATACTTTTTGGTGGAACTCCTCATTGTGACCTTAGGGGTGAGCATATCGTTAATAATGAATGACCGTATGGAGAATCACAGGGAACACAAGAGGGAGAGGATGTTACTTCAGGTAATATTGAATAACCTACAACAGGACTCTGTAAGCAATTATCATAACCAGGCGATCATTGAACGTTTCACCAAAAGCACAAAATCGCTACTGAATGCAGATAGTACTACTCCACTCGACTCATTTAATACCTACTTAGATCACATTACCTCCTATGCTCAGTTTCAAACTGTAGACATTGGTTTTATGGAACTAAACAGCAGCGGTGTGGAGTTGCAAAATGATAGCTTATACCGCATGTTGCTATCCTACTACAAGTCTTTTGGTCCATTTGTAGAAGAGTGGAACGATGTGCAAAGTAGCTATGTATTAGAGCACAGCATCCCCTTTGTAATTGAAGAATTTCCAAAACTGAAAACGGATAATGGTGGGCTGGGCGTTTTTGCTGTGGTAGAAATACCGGATGAAACCCTTTTGAATGACAGGCATTACCATAACCTTTTGGCTACAAGTCTATTGTACAATAGTAACATGAAGGCGGTAGGTCTTACCCGTGGAAGATTTGTGAATACCCTGATTGAAAAGGTAAGAGAAGAACTTAACAAGCAATAGCTATGAATGAATTGATATTTGCAACGCACAATCAAAATAAGACAGATGAAATTAGGGCGATATTACCTCAGTACAACTTACAATCGCTGGCAGATATCAGTTTTACAGATGAGATTGAAGAGACAGGAAAAACCTTAAAGGAGAATGCCCTGATAAAGGCCCAAACTATTTTTGATAAACTAGGAAAGGCCTGCTTTGCAGATGATACCGGCTTGGAGGTTGATGCCCTAAATGGAGCCCCGGGAGTTTATTCCGCCAGGTATGCGGGTAACGAGGCTGATTCAGAAAAAAACATGACTAAGCTATTGGCAGAACTCGCCAATAAGGATGACCGATCGGCCGCTTTTAAAACAGTTATTGCCTATATAGATGCCGCAGGGGCTTCTCATCTTTTTGAGGGTACAGTGGAAGGTGAAATAGTTTTTGAAAAAATGGGCGATAGTGGTTTTGGATATGACCCCATCTTTAAACCAGCGGGTTATGAACAAACCTTTGCGCAAATGACTCCCATTCAAAAAAATGAAATTAGCCACAGAAGCAGGGCTGTGGCCTTGTTTATTTCGTTTCTAAGAGCTTAGGTTAATTCAAAAAATCATTCCTCTTCATCACTGCCTTTCTTGAAAAAGCTGAAGGTTACATTGCCGTACTTTCTCTTTTCATTAAAATGAGGTAACTCCTCCAGCAATCGTCTGCTTTGGTGTTCAATAACCAACATGCCCCCATCTGCCATCAAATTTTTAGAGAATATCAAATTCACCAATTCCTCATACTGCTCAAAATCGAAAGGGGGATCAGCAAATATCAGGTCATAGGATTTGTAATCTCTGGCAATAAATTGCATAATATCAGAGCGATATACCTTAAAACCCTGAAAGTTGAGATCACTGACTGTTTTCTCAATAAACTTCACACAGGTATTGTCAGCATCTACGGCAGAAATATCAGTACATCCACGACTTGCCAATTCGTACGAAATATTGCCAGTGCCTGCACACAAATCCAAAAACTTAATACCATCAAAATAAAAATGATTGTTCAGGATATTGAACAGCGACTCCTTAGCCATGTCTGTGGTAGGACGGGTAGGGAGATTTTTCGGGGCAACAATTTTTCGTCCACGGTGTTTTCCGCTAATTATACGTGTCATAGGCAGGCTATCAAGTGAGCCGTTTTTCTTAGTTGGTTGGGTGTAATATGTTTTGCAGAACTCACTCCTGCCGGTATTCCGATTTCGGATAACTCTCCGATGTAGGTGCTGAGAAGTTTATACAGTGCATCACCCTTTTGGATTTTTCCCGCACAACTCAGCTTTAGCTCGGGAGCTAAAATTCTGTTTTCCTCAAGTGCGGTCAAAATCATGTATAGCAGGTCTTCATTTACCTGATATGGAAATTGATTAAAGAATATCAGCTTTTCATTTTGCACAATAATTAACTCTGCAAAGGCCGTACTTATTTGAAGGTGACAAAAGTCTTGCTTATGGCTCTGTAACTGAAAGAGGGCATTGTAGCTATGTCCACAATGAGAAATGGTGGACTTTTCGAATTGGCCAAAAATAAAATCCTTCAAATTTTCTGGAAGGGCATAAATGGCCACGGCATCATGGTTAGTCCAAAAGTCAGAAAGAACAACTTCATCCTGCGCTAAGCGCGATGTGTTTTTCAGCAATTTTGCTCCATCTCCCTGACGGAAGAAAACATCGGGAACCAATGAAAATTTGGAACTGGAAACCACCCAGTGTACTGAGGATGCTGTGCTTAATGAAATTGACTTTTCCTTAAAGAGTTTTTCAATTTGAGTAATGAGGAAAGAGGGGTCTTTGACTGCCAGCCAGGAGACTTCAAATATTTCCAATATCTGTCTCTTGCCGGGTTCAGCAGTTAACATGCTTAGGCCGTCATAGCGAAGGTTTATTACTACCTGCTTATCCTCAATAAGTTTGGTGTGAAGAGATGTTTCCTGTAGATCAGGTTTGTTACTTCCAGTTTCCATTAAGTGTTGGTTCTGTCATCGATCCAACTTTAAGGGCGTAGTCCTTATCTATAAACTGCTCGTACTCATCAAGTATATCAGCAAATATTTTTGTGTTTGGAGCTCGGGCTTCAAATACGGGCACAACGATATCGTTTACCTTTATTTTCCCAGCTTCCATTTCAAATTCCTGTTGGTTGTTGCTAAAGGGGATGTATCTCAGTTTGTTGGCGTCAAAATCAGCTCCAAAAAGCCTTTCCTTTACACTCCTCATACCAATCACTCTGATGATAATGGTATCCTTGGTCATCTCCGTAAGGAACTTTTTGTCCATGTATTTAAAGCTGGAATCCTTTCTTTCGATGATAGATTCTCTGCCTGTGTCCACAAAGGAAATAAGCATGTCCAAATCTTTGGCAAACTCCAGATATTCAGATCGAAATACTTTTTGTACGTCACGTATTTGTTCCAAACGCTCTTTAGTTTGAGCATATCGCTGCTCCTTTATCTTTTCATAGCGAATAGGTTCTTGAATAATTTCGTAAAGAAAATAGCTAAGGCCAACAATGGCGATTAGAAGAACAGCTTTTATTATTGTAGAAACCGTTGAAGTCATAGTGTTTGCAGCGGATTTATTATTGTGACACGCGCAAAACTACAACTTTTTTTCATTGGCAAAATTGTTTTCTGAGCATCATAATCACAGTACTTTTAGCCAATGGAAATCAGCAATAAAAGACGCCTTGAATCAGACCTGATAAGGAACTTTGGATTTGAGCCCACCGTTGATCAACGCTCGGCTCTTAAGGGCCTGTCGGGTTTTTGCCTGTCCACCAATGCTGGTGAAGTGTTTTTATTAAAGGGATATGCGGGCACCGGGAAGACCACCTTGATAAGGACATTGGTGAAAACCCTGCCTTCATATAAACGCAAAACTATGCTGCTGGCACCCACAGGAAGAGCAGCAAAGGTGATGAGTCAATACACCGGTAAGGCAGCTTTTACCATACATAAATATATATATCGCCCCAAGAAGGATGCCGGTGGGAGAGCCGTATTTAACCTAAGGGAAAACAAAGGGGTCAATACCATTTATATAGTGGATGAAGCTTCTATGATAAATGATATGGGCTCAGATCCTTCACTGGCTTCTGGAAGTTTACTTAAGGACTTACTGGATTTTGTAAAGAGCGGGGTAAACTGTAAGGTGATGTTGGTTGGGGATGTGGCGCAGCTCCCGCCAGTGGGCTCTGATCAAAGTCCGGCTCTGGATGCCAGCTATTTGGGGGTACATTACAGGCATGAGTCCATTGAGGTGGAAATGACCGAAGTAATGCGACAGCTGGGCGAATCACAAATATTGAAAAATGCCACAGCACTAAGACATAAGCAACTCGAGAATGATTTTTCCCCTCCAAAGTTTGAAACAGGAAAGGAGGTTATTCGCCTGGTTGAAGGCTCAGAAGTGGAGGATGCCTTAAATGATTCCTTTAGGGATGCGGGAAGGGAGGGGACTGCCGTAATTGTAAGATCCAATAAAAGAGCGAGTTTATACAATCAGCAAATCAGGGCGCGTATTCTTTGGCAGGAAGATGAAATTTCTGCTGGTGATTTTTTGATGGTGGTAAAAAACAATTACTTCTGGCTGGAAGATGGCACCAAGGCCGGATTTATTGCCAATGGTGATATCATTGAATTACTTCAGATTTATGAGTACAAGGAGCTTTATGGTTATCGCTTTGCCAGGGTAAAAGTGCAGATGGTGGATTATCCCGATGAAAAACCCTTTGAAACCATGCTCCTGCTGGATGTACTCAATCTTCCATCACCCTCACTTAGGTGGGAAGATTCTAAGGGGCTTTATCAGAAGGTTTTAGAAGATTATCAGGACATTCCCCAAAAATACAGGCGCCACCAGGAGGTGCAGAAAAACCCCTATTTTAACGCACTACAGGTAAAGTTTGCCTACGCTATTACGTGCCACAAGGCACAGGGCGGGCAATGGAATAATGTTTTTATAGAGCAGCCCTGGCTCCCTTCCGGAGAGATTGATCTGGACTATCTGCGATGGTTGTACACCGCTTTAACCCGGGCAAGGGAAAAAGTGTACCTCATTGGCTTTAAGGATGAGTATTTTAATGGATGATCAGAGCTTTACCTTTATTAATTGATCAATGGATTTCTGAAGATCCTTAATAAAATCGAGCGTATGCTCCTTTGTCATTTCCTTTGAATAAAGCTTGTTAACACTTCGCTCTATGTGATTTGCCAGTTTCCACAAATCGTCAAATCCCATCATTTCAAATTGAGACTTGGCATTTCTGACAACATTTCCAATGTCATGATAACTTTCCTCTTCAAGGGCATTTTGTAAGGAATTTATCCTTCCTGTCATGCTTCCTATATACGAGTCAATATGGCGCTGCATCTCACTTTTGTCACCACCTGTCAATACTTTTAGTTTATCCAACATTTACTAAGTTGTTAAGGGGGTAAAGCTATAACAAAATGAAATCTTAGCACGAACTGCCGGGTAGCTAGTTTTGTGAAATTGATATTTGCTTAAAAGGAAAGGCTCGTTCACTATGTGTAAACGAGCCTCGTGAGTAAATAACTTAGTATTCTTATTCAATTATCAATCTTCCCTGCCTGAGGCTTATTCCGTTTTCCATTTCCACAATGTAGGTTCCGGTCTTAAGTTTTTTTACATCGATGCTTATAACACCATCCTTATCAGGATGTACTTTTTCGGAAATAACAATGGCCCCTTTTGCATCAGTAATACGAACCTTCTGCTCCAGGATAGAGGCTGTAAATATGCTTAACCGAACCTCTCCATTTTGTTTTAGCGGGTTGGGATATAGATCTAAATCATTATCCATAACAATAGGATAGTGCCGTACATCCAGCCTTGTGATACTGTCATTATAGGCCTGCACAGAATCCTTATAAACGAAGGTGGAATCTAGCTGAAAACAGTTTACGGAATCTATCCAGTTAAAAGCTCCAGTAAGGATGCTGTTTCTATTGGGGAAGTCAATGGTGTGACCAACTCCCGGCATCAATAGGGTATTAAGAATAGCTCCCTTAATATTCATTTCATTTACCAGGGGCGTGTATCGGGTATTGGGGCTGTCATTGCCTCCATGTATTATAAATACAGCCTTTCTTTTTGCATTTGCAGAAAATGATGCGATGGGAGATGAACCATTGATGGCTGCGCCAATAGGTAAAAAGCCGCCAAACCTTTGGGCGTGATTTAAGCCATAGGTGTAAGTGGTGAGGCCGCCCCAGCTAAACCCCATTACATAAGTTTTGGCAGTATCTACAGCATACCAAACCAACATAGAGTCCAGCAAGGCTGAGGTGAATGCCGTGTCTATGGGGTCGTCAATTCGTCCATCAGGCCCCCCATCCGGGCATAGCAGCAATAGGTTATTTGCTTCCGCAAAGTTCACCAAAGTATCACACCACGAAGTCGCATTCCAACGGGCAGTATTTAGAGGATGCAGCCCAAGCATCAATTTGGCTGGAGTGGAGGCATTATATCCGGAAGGGATGTAAATAGAGTATAACTTGTTTTGAGTTTGAAAGTTGAAACTGGAATTTATTCTTTGCTGAGCCATCAAAAAGGCTGGAGCGAGGAGAAATAGGAATAAGATTTTTTTCATAATGAGCTTATTTGAGTGCAAGCTATGGAAACGAGTGTATGGAATTGTCGTATTGGCGATATAAGCCCTGGGGAATGTGATTCAGAAATGGAATCCCATATCTAAATTAGGGATGGTTACTTTTGAAGTTAAAATAAGTGGCTTGAAGAAATTTTTTGGAAATCTGATTTTTAAACTCCTAGGCTGGAAATGTAACGTTATTGTAACTGATGAAATGAAGCACAGTGTAATGATAGCGGCCCCACATACAACCAACTGGGATTTTTTGTTTGTAATAGGGGCTTTTTGGATAATGGGGGTGGATGTACGATTTTTTATAAAAGACAACTATACCAAGGGGCCTTTTGGATTTATATTTAAAGCTCTTGGCGCACTGGGGGTGGATCGCTCCAAAGCCAAAAACGGTTTAACGGACTATGCCATTGATCGCCTAAAGGAAAACGATGAGTTGGTGGTGTTGGTGCCGGCAGAAGGAACCCGAAAGCGAGTGGATAAGTGGCGAACAGGGTTTTATAGAATTGCCACAGAAGCCGGGGTGCCGATCAGCCTTGGTTATCTGGATTACGAAAAAAAAGAGGCAGGAGTGGCAGATGTGTTCTACCCGTCAGGGGATTTTGAAAAGGACATGCTGCATATACAAGAGGTGTACAGGCCTATAAAGGGAAAAAACACGGATAATTATAATACCAGCATCTTTTAACGGAATTAATTCTGAGAGCATATTTATTGGCTTAACAAATATTTAATGGTTAGCTGCTTGTACAAACGAACATCTCAGCATATTTTTGCCGCCCAAATAATGAAGGCATTGATAAAGTACGTCTTATCTTTCCTGATCATCCTGTGGAGCGGATTTGTTAATTTCAACAACCCTGATACAGAGCAAAGCTTAGTTAGCCATTCGTCTTATGATGCTGCCAGCCAGGCACACCTAAACGAATTTGGGCTGGTTCAGTTTCAACGTACTCTCATTTCTGTTCCTTCTTCCAACTCCAAACATCCCGTTTTTGAAATAGAGGCTACCGAAACCGAGATAGAGGAAAGTCGGGATTTTTCTTCTCCAAACACTTTGGCCAGTGCCAGTCTCTTTACTTCTTCTTTGGCCGCAGTAGGCCAGGGGCTTTTTCTTCATGGTGCCAATCAGGCCGGGTATTGCCGGGATCATTTCTCCTTTTTTACATCTTTTAGTGCCCTTTATATCAAGTTTCGAGTCATTAGACTTTGATTTAAGGTTCTAAACTGGCATAAGCAGCCATCCCGTCACGGGATTTTTGTTTTGCCCATTTAATTCTGCCACGAGCAGTACCAATTCCCCGTGCATTCCATGCACATTTCTCAAACAATTATTTACGGTAAAATCGCCCTAAGGGGTAATGTAAACATGAAAAAAATACCCACGCTTATAGCTGTGTGTGCCCTGTTGGGCCTGGCAGGCTGCAAGCAACACAAACACGAAAAAGAAGAAAACACAAGTTTTTTAGTGACCAGCCCATTGCGTACGGACACTTCAATCACCAAGGATTACGTGAGTCAGATTCACTCTATTCAACACATTGAACTCAGAGCCCAGGAAAGGGGCTACCTGGAAAAGATATATGTGGATGAAGGACAGTTTGTAAAAAAAGGCCAATTGCTGTTTCAGATTATGCCTAAGCTATATCAGGCAGAACAGCAGAGTGCCAGGGCTGAAGCCGACTTCGCGGAAATTGAATATCAAAACACAAAACAGTTGGCAGACAGTAATGTGGTGGCTCCAAATGAGCTGGCCATGGCTAAAGCCAAGTTAGCCAAGGCCAATGCAGAGTTGGCCATGGCAAATGTTCATTTGAGCTTTACAGAAATCAGAGCGCCCTTTGACGGTTTTATAGGCCGTTTTCATGTAAGACTGGGAAGTTTACTGGACGAAGGAGAGCTGCTGACCAATCTTTCGGACAATAGCCAAATGTGGGTGTATTTTAATGTGCCCGAGGCCGAATATCTCGAATACAGAGCTGTGGTAAAGAAGGAAGGCGATATGAAGGTTGGGCTGGTGATGGCCAATAATAAACCCTTTGGATATACGGGATTGGTGAAAACCATTGAATCGGATTTTAACAATGAAACCGGCAACATAGCTTTCAGGGCCACCTTTCCAAATCCTGATGGGCTTTTGCGTCACGGAGAAACTGGTAATGTGGTAGTTACCGAGCCTCTTGAAAATACCCTTCTTATTCCTCAGAAAACAACTTTTGAGGTGCTGGACAAACGCTATGTTTTTGTAGTGGACGAAAACGGTGTATTGCACTCAAGGGAAATCTCCGTACAGGCAGAAATGCCGCACATCTACGCAATATCCGGGGGCTTGAAGGAGAACGATAAGATTTTGCTGGAGGGCTTGCGTTTGGTACGCGAAAATGGCAAAATCGAATACGAATTTGTGTCGCCCGAAAAGGCTCTTGGCGATTTGGATCTATACGCTGAATAATCAAAATCTTAAAAGAAGAAGTTATGTTCAGTAAATTCATTCGCAGACCTGTATTGGCTATCGTTATTTCTATCATGATTGTGTTTGTGGGCTCCCTGGCTATTAGGCAGTTGCCCATTTCTCAGTTTCCACAAATTGCTCCTACCACGGTAAGCATATTTATAGCCTATCCTGGTGCCAGTGCTGATGTACTGGTGAAATCCACGCTTATTACACTGGAGAATTCCATCAATGGTGTACAGGATATGCGCTATATGGCTACAGATGCCACAAGTGCAGGTGAGGCTACGATCAACGTCATATTTGAGCCCGGAACAGACCCCAATCAGGCGGTTATCCGGGTAAAAACAAGGGTGGATCAGGTGATGCCGCTATTGCCGGAGCTGGTGCAGCGTGAAGGTGTGGTTATTACACCCATTCAGCCCAGTATGTTGATGTATGTCAATCTGTATTCGGAAAATGAAAGCATGGATGAAAAGTTCCTGTACAACTATGCTAACGTAAATATGATCCCCGAGCTCAATAGGATAAAGGGGGTGGCAAGATCGCAGATTCTCGGCAGCCGTACCTATGCCATGAGATTGTGGCTAAACCCCGATCGGATGAGGGCCTATCACATTTCGGTGGAGGAAGTGATGGAGGCCCTGGCTGAACAGAGTATTGTAGGCCGTCCCGGTAGAGTAGGGCAAAGCTCCGGTATTGCTGCCCAGTCGTTGGAATATGTACTTACCTATAAGGGTAGGTTTAATGAGCCGGAGCAATATGAAAACCTGATCATTCGTGCCAATTCTGAAGGTGAAAGTATCCGTTTAAAGGATATTGGTAAAGCGGAGCTGGGCAGTGAGTTTTTTGATATCTACTCCAATTTGGATGGAAAGCCCTCGGCAGCAATTGTGCTCAAGCAGAATTATGGCAGTAATGCCAGTGATGTTATAGCTCAGGTGAAAACTCAGTTGGAGGATATGAAGGCCAGTTTCCCTCCCGGGATGGATTATAAAATCAGTTATGATGTGTCAAAGTTTTTGGATGCATCTATTGAACAGGTGGTGCATACGCTGCGCGATGCCCTTATACTGGTAGCACTGGTAGTATTCATTTTCCTGGGAGACTGGCGCTCTACCTTGATACCTATCCTGGCGGTACCAGTATCCTTAGTGGGGGCATTTTTTGTCTTTCAGTTTTTTGGACTTTCCATAAATCTCGTTACTCTGTTTGCATTGGTATTGGCCATAGGTATAGTAGTGGACAATGCCATTGTTGTTGTGGAGGGCGTACATGCCAAATTTGAGGAGGAGCCGGATATTACACCTTATCAGGCAGTTAAAAAGGTACTTGCCGAAATCAGTGGAGCCATCATTGCCATTACACTGGTAATGGTTGCCGTATTTATCCCATTGATATTTATGACCGGGCCTACAGGTGTTTTTTATCGGCAGTTTTCCATCACTATGGCCACTTCCATTGTGCTTTCCGGTATAGTGGCACTTACTCTTACCCCGGTACTTTGCGCCATGTTGCTCAAAAATGAACATGGAAAACCCAGGAAGGGAAATCTGCTTACCCGATCTCTGGATAGTTTTAATCGCAGTTTTGATAAAATCACCGGAAGATATGTGAATGTATTGAGGCGAATAGTGAGCCGAAAATGGTTAACATGGGGGATTTTACTGGCTTTTTGCGTAGGTATATTTTTAGAAAGCAAGGTTCTGCCTTCGGGCTTTATCCCTAGTGAAGATCAGGGAACCATTTATGCCATTATCCAAACTCCTCCGGGTGCAACCCTCGAGAGAACCAATAAGGTATCTCAACAACTTCAGAAGATTTGTGAAGAAATAGACGGGGTTGAGTCGGTGTCTTCTTTAGCGGGATATGAAATTATGACCGAAGGTCGTGGGTCTAATGCCGGCACTTGCCTTATCAACCTTAAGCCATGGTCGGAGCGTGAACATTCCGTAAATGAAATAATGGAAGAACTGGAGGAGGAATCCAAGGGTTTGGGTGCGGTGATCGAGTTTTTTGAGCCACCAGCCATTCCAGGCTTTGGGTCTTCAGGTGGTTTCTCCATGCGATTGCTGGAAAAAACAGCCAATACCGATTATCAGGAGTTTGATAGAATAAACAAGAAGTTTATGGATGACCTTGGTAAGCGTAAGGAGCTTTCAGGCTTGTTTACCTTTTTTGCTGCAAACTATCCCCAATATGAGCTGGAAATAGATAATGACCTGGCTATGCAAAAAGGTGTGTCCATTGGCAAGGCCATGGAGAATCTGAACATATTGATAGGTAGTACATACGAGCAGGGCTTTATCAAGTTTGGACGTTTTTTCAAGGTGTATGTCCAGTCTGATCCCAAATTCAGAAGGCTGCCAACGGATGTTTTAAAATTGTTTGTAAAGAATGATCATGGCGAAATGGTGCCATATTCAGCTTTTATGAAAATGATAAAAACGCAGGGCCCTAACGAGGTTACCCGCTATAATATGTACAATTCAGCCTCCATTCGTGGTCTGCCGGCTAAGGGCTACACTACGGCAGATGCCATCGAGGCCATACGCGAAGTAGCAAAGGAATCCCTGCCAAAGGGATACGACATCGCCTGGGAGGGACTTTCATATGACGAATCTATTCAGGGTAATGAATCGATATTCATTTTTATCATCGTATTGGTGTTTGTGTATTTTGTGTTGGCCGCTCAGTACGAGAGTTTCATTATCCCGCTGGCCGTGGTATTCTCACTGCCGGTAGGAGTTTTCGGTTCGTTTATGCTACTTAAGCTTATGGGCCTTGATAATGACATTTATGCTCAAATTGGTATCATAATGTTGATTGGCCTCCTGGGTAAAAATGCGGTGCTGATTGTTGAGTTTGCCGTTCAAAAAAGGCAACAGGGGCTCTCTATTTTAGATGCAGCCATAGAAGGTGCCAAAGTGCGTTTTCGCCCTATTTTGATGACCTCCTTCGCTTTTATTGCAGGCTTAATTCCGTTGATTATCGCTACCGGAGCAGGTGCCGTAGGTAACCGTACCATTGGGGCTTCTGCCTTGGGTGGTATGTTGTTCGGAACTGTATTCGGAGTAATTATAGTGCCCGGATTGTACTTCATTTTTGGGAGCCTGGCCGATGGTAGACAGCTTATTCAGTTTGAAGAGGAAGGTACTCTTACAGAGAGTTTGGTGCATCCGGGTGTGGATGAAAAAACATCTAATAAACTCAGGAGAATGAGAACCCTCATAAAGTTGATGCGGAGAAGAATGAAACGGGGAAACTCTAAAAATGATTAAGCGATGAAACTGCAATATATGTTTAAGAAAACCAATTATTTTGGAATAGGTTTGGCCTTCGTGTTTTTATCCCTTACGGGATGTAAAACCTTTGATGTGGCTACTAAAACGGCAAACCCAAAGGTGCCTGAGAGTTATGTCAACTCTCAGGATACTGTGAATACGGCCAGGGTGCAGTGGAAGGATTATTTTACTGATCCCTATCTGAATGCTCTGATTGATACAGCCCTTAAAAATAACCAGGAGCTGAATATCACTTTACAGGAAATGGAGATTGCGAGAAATGAGGTTAGAGCCAAAAGAGGTGAGTATCTGCCATCTGTTGGATTGCGGGGCGCAGCCGGTTTAGATAAAGTTGGCCGATATACCCGAAATGGAGCGCTTGAGGCTACTACGGATATTGAACCTGGCAAGGAATTTCCCGAACCTCTGGGAGATTATATGCTAGGCGCTTTTGCATCATGGGAAGTGGATATTTGGCATAAACTGCGAAATGCCAAAAAATCGGCAGTGGCCAGATACCTTGGGAGCATTGAGGGTAAGAACTTTATGGTTACAAACCTTGTGGCTGAAATTGCCAATTCGTACTACGAACTACTGGCGCTTGATAATGAGCTGGAAATAGTAAGGCAGAACATCGAAATACAGAGTAATGCACTGCGCATTGTTAAGATGCAAAAGCGGGCGGCACGTGTTACGGAGTTGGCTGTAACCAGGTTTGAAGCTCAGGTTTTAAATACCAAAGGTTTACAGTACGAGATTCAGCAGGAAATTACAGAAACCGAGAACAAGATTAATTTTTTGTTGGGGAGGTATCCCCAGCCTATCCTTCGTGATTCAGAAAATTTTATAAAGCTGAAGCCCGATACTGTTTATGCAGGCATCCCGTCACAATTGCTGGAAAACCGCCCGGATATCAGGCAGGCCGAACTTGATTTGGTAGCAGCCAAGCTGGATGTGAAAGTGGCAAAAGCCCAATTTTATCCATCGCTTGATCTTAATGCAGGCGTAGGTTTACAGGCTTTTAATCCCACCTATTTGGTGCAAACACCACAATCGCTGCTTTATTCCCTTGCGGGTGATTTAAGTGCTCCGCTGATCAACCGTAATGCGATAAAGGCCATGTATTACAGTGCCAATGCCCAACAGATACAGGCTGTTTACAATTACGAGCGAACTATACTTAATGCCTATATAGAAGTGGCTAATCAGCTTTCCAAAATGGGGAATATGAAAAAGAGCTATGAGCTAAAGGAGCAGGAAGTACAGGCGCTGGCGGAGTCTGTAACGATATCCAACAATCTGTTTAGATCGGCCAGAGCAGACTACATGGAGGTGTTGCTTACGCAACGTGAGGCTCTGGAGTCGAGGTTTGACCTTATAGAAACCAGGCAGCAACAAATGAGCGCCTTTGTGCATATGTACCAGGCGCTTGGCGGAGGCTGGGAATAAGTTTGTTTTTGTTTTGCGTTACATAGTGAAGGCCGCCTCGGGAAACCGAGGCGGTTTTTTTATTAATTCCTCCCGCTAAAAGGTCTGCAATTTCAGGAGCACCTTCGATTGTATGTTTTATGCATGATTTTATTATTTGTGTGAATTATAATTTCACGACAAAACTAAATCGAAAGATACCCCAGGAAATAGACAAAGGTTCACTTATGGGCATTGCGATATGCAGTAGGGCTTAAACCTGTTTTTGTTTTAAAAATTCTACTGAAGTAATATTCATCCTCAAAGTTCATATCGAAGGCAATTTGCTTTATGGCCTTTTCGGTGTTGGAAAGGAGCTGCTTGCTATGGTTTATTTGCTTTTGAAGTAATATTTGACAGGGGGGAGGGGCGTTAAGCTTTTTTGAAATTTTGCTCAAGTACTTTGGTTTAACGTCTAATTGTCTTTCGTAAAAAGCGATGTCGTGCTCTTGGATAAAGTTTTCGTCAATGAGTATTTTAAATTTTTCGAGTATGTCCATTTTTATAATTTTTTACCACTCGTTTATATCGGTAGGTGGCAAATACAAATTCCATCAGGTATTTGTAACCGAAGGCTAAATGTTTAAGTGTCGGAAACATAATCGTAACAAAAAACCCCAATTTGGTTTAACCAAATTGGGGTTTTTATACTTTCTAAAACTGAAAATTAACCTAAGTAAGTTTTTAAAATCTTACTTCTGGAGGTGTGCTTCAATCTGCGGATAGCTTTTTCCTTAATCTGACGAACACGTTCGCGGGTAAGATCAAACTTCTCACCAATCTCTTCAAGGGTCATTGGATGTTGTCCACCCAATCCAAAGTAAAGGCGTACTACATCACCCTCACGTGGGGTTAAGGTAGCTAGTGAGCGCTCTATTTCGGTACGCAGTGAATCCTGCATCAAATCGTCATCCGGGTTAGGGCTGTCTCCTGTATTCAATACATCGTACAGGTTACTATCCTCTCCTTCTACTAATGGGGCATCCATAGAAATGTGACGGCCGCTGTTACGCATGCTTTCTTTCACATCATTTTCCCCCATCTCAAGATTATCAGCAATCTCATTGGCAGATGGTGCACGCTCGTGCTCCTGCTCCAAAGTGGCGTAAGCCTTATTGATTTTGTTGATAGATCCAATTTTGTTTAGCGGAAGCCTAACAATACGCGATTGCTCAGCCAATGCCTGCAAAATACTTTGACGAATCCACCATACGGCATAAGAAATGAACTTGAAACCACGGGTTTCGTCAAATCTTTGTGCTGCCTTTATCAATCCAAGGTTTCCTTCATTAATAAGGTCAGGAAGTGTTAAACCCTGATTTTGGTATTGCTTAGCAACGGATACTACAAATCGCAAATTGGCTTTTGTAAGCTTCTCTAAAGCAACCTGATCGCCTGCTTTGATGCGCTGTGCCAATTCCACCTCCATCTCGGCCGTAATCAGCTCCACCTTACCAATCTCCTGCAAATACTTGTCAAGCGATGCAGTCTCGCGATTGGTAACCTGTTTCGTGATTTTAAGCTGTCTCATATCTAATTATAATGTACTTAATGCGTTAATAGAACGTCAAAAATCGATCCTTAGTTCTGGCGTGGACTAATTGTCAGAAGGCTTAGGCAACAAGGCCTTACGGCTTAGTTTCATTTTGCCGCGATCATCAAGCCCGATAAGCTTAACATCGATAAGCTGTCCTTCCTTCAACACTTCATCAACAGTTTGTAGCCTGCGGTGTTCGATTTCCGAAATATGAAGTAAACCATCAGTATTTGGGCCAATTTCAACAAAAGCTCCATAAGCCTGTATAGACTTTACTTTACCCTGATAAGTGGCGCCTACCTCTGGTACAAAGGCTATAGCCTTAATGCGAGCCATGGCAAGATCCATGTTCTCACGGTTGGTACCGCTGATTTCAATCATACCCCTATCACCTTCTTCTTCAATAGTGATGGTAGTTTCGGTATCGGCCTGCAGCTTTTGTATGTTCTTTCCGCCTGGCCCGATGATGGCGCCAATGAAATCCTTAGGGATTTCCATTTTGGCAATCTTGGGGGCATTTGGCTTAACATCTGCGCGAGGCTCAGAGATGGTTTCCAGAATTTTATTTAGAATATGAAGACGTCCGGCTTTTGATTGCTCAAGGGCATTCTCCAAAATTTCGTACGAAAGTCCCTTTACTTTAATGTCCATTTGGCAGGCAGTGATGCCATCCTTGGTACCAGTTACCTTAAAGTCCATATCACCGAGGTGATCCTCATCACCAAGAATATCAGAAAGAACGGCATATTTACCGGTATCAGGATCGGTAATCAATCCCATTGCGATTCCGGAAACAGCTTTCTTAAGTTTTACACCGGCATCCATAAGGGCAAGTGAACCTGCACATACAGTAGCCATTGAAGAGGAACCATTGGATTCCAAAATATCTGAAACCACACGAATGGTGTAGATGTCATCATCCGGCAACATAACCTTTAGGGCTCTTTGAGCAAGGTTGCCATGTCCGATTTCCCTGCGGCTTACACCGCGGATAGGGCGGGCCTCACCAGTAGAAAAAGGAGGGAAGTTATAATGAAGGTAAAAACGTTCTGAACTGGTTTCGGTAACACCATCCCTGCGTTTTTCGTCAAGGCGTGAGCCGAGGGTTACCGTAGTAAGAGATTGTGTTTCTCCACGGGTAAACACAGCTGAACCATGAGCTCCAGGTAAATAGTCGATTTCTGACCAAATTGGGCGAACCTCATCAAGGGCACGTCCGTCAAGGCGCTGGCTATCATCAAGAATCATGGCGCGCATGGCCTTGTATTCCACATCGTGATAGTACGTATTGATAAGAGATCCTTTTTCTGCCAATTCTTCTTCAGAGAATCTCTCCTTGAAGGATTCGCGGATTTCCTTAAATTTTTCTGAGCGTTCGTGCTTCGGAAGACCCGCTTTTGCAACAGCATAAACATCATCGTAGGTAGCCTCTAAAACGGCTTTCTTCAAATCTTCATCGTGCGTTTCGTGGCTGTATTCTCTTTTTACTTTCGATTTTTCAACTTGTGCCGCAAGAGCTAGCTGAGCATCGATTTGTACTTTTATAGCTTCATGACCGAAGGCTATGGCTTCCACCATTTCCTTTTCGGAAATTTCCTTCATCTCACCTTCAACCATCACTACACTTTCTTTGGTAGCACCGATCATCATGTCTATGTCAGACTTAGCCATGTCGGTAGGAGAAGGGTTAATCATCAACTTGCCATCTACGCGGCCTACTCTTGCTTCAGACATTGGCCCGTCAAAAGGAAGGTCGGAAAGGGCAATACAAGCAGAAGCAGCCAAACCACAAAGGGCATCTGGAGATACTTCCGGATCCCAGGATAGAAGGCTTATCATCAACTGGATTTCAGCGTGATAATCTTCTGGGAAAAGTGGACGAAGGCAGCGGTCTACCAAACGCATTACTAAAATCTCCTCGTCAGTTGGACGGGCTTCTCTCTTTAAAAAGCCACCGGGCACGCGGCCAGCAGCAGCAAATTTCTCACGATAATCAACCGTAAGAGGTAAAAAGTCTACGCCTTCCTTGGCTTCTGGTGAGGAAACAACGGTAGCCAAAAGCATGGTACCACCCATTTTTACAACAACAGAACCATCCGCTTGCTTGGCTAATTTGCCGGTTTCAAGTGTAATGGTTCTTCCATCTTCTAATTTTATTTCTTGGGTAATGGGATTTGGAATCATCTATGTATCTAAAATGTTATGTGTATAAATAAGAAGAAAGGCAATCGGTTAAAATTGCCTTTCTTCAAGTGTTGCAGCTGATTATTTTCTGATGCCTAGCTCAGCAATAACAGCACGATATCTTGTGATATCTTTATTCTTTAAGTAGTTAAGGATTTTTCTTCTCTTTCCTACAAGATCCACCAAAGCTTTTTCGGTGGCAAAATCCTTACGATTATTTTTCAAGTGCTCTGTAAGGTGGTTGATACGGAAGGTGAAAAGTGCGGCTTGTGATTCTACGGTGCCTGAGTCACTCTCTGATTTCCCGTGTTTTTTGAAGATTTCTCTCTTCTTTTCTGATGTTAAATACATTCCAAAATCGCTTTAGATAAATGTTATGCTATAAAAAATGAGGTGCAAAAGTATGAAAAATTATTTTGCAGAAGCTGTTGCCTTTTCATTTTCAGGAACAACCATACCTATGAAGGTGCTCATTTTTGCTTTTAAATTTTTACGCTCCGAGATGAAGTCCAAAAATCCGTGCTCCAAAAGGAATTCAGAAGTTTGAAAATCTTCGGGGAGATCTTTGCCTATGGTTTCCTTTACAATCCGCGGTCCGGCAAATCCGATTAATGCACCTGGCTCGGCAATGTTAATATCGCCCAACATGGCAAAAGATGCGGTAACACCACCCGTTGTGGGGTCTGTTAATACTGAGATATATGGAACCCCCTGCTTGCTCAACAAGGCCAGTTTAGCACTGGTTTTTGCCATTTGCATTAATGAAAACGCGGCCTCCATCATACGTGCTCCCCCAGATTTGGAAATCATGATGAAGGTTTTTTTATACTTAATGGAATGATCAATAGCCTTTGCGATTTTTTCTCCCACCACTGATCCCATTGAACCTCCAATAAAGTTGAAGTTCATACAGGCAATAACCACTTCCGAACCATTCATGCTTCCGTATCCCGTGGTGACGGCATCTTTCAATCCCGTTTTTTTAACCGCAGCGGTATAGCGATCGATGTACTTCTTGGTATCCTCAAATTTCAGAGGATCTGCAGAAGCCATATTGGGGTTAAGTTCAGTGAATTTTCCCTCATCAAACAGTATTGAGAAATACTCAACGGCATTTATACGATCGTGATAACCACAGTTATTACAAACCCAAAGTGTTTTGGCATGATCCTCCTGAGAGCGGATTACCTTGCACTTGGGGCATTTGTGCCAAAGACCTTCGGGAGTTTCCTTTTTGTCTTTGGTGCTTGTGGTAATACCTTCTTTATTTCTTTTGAACCAACCCATAACTATTTATTTAATAGTGAAGATGTAATATCGAATATTTACGTGATCAACTTTTAAGTACAGGAGCCCACAAGGGAGGGCCAATACTTTTAAGCGATTGTTATTCCCTTGTCAAGATATACGTCCTGAATGGAGTTAAGCAACTTTATTCCTTCCACCATTGGTTTTTGGAAGGCTTTTCTACCAGAGATCAAACCTTGCCCGCCAGCTCTTTTATTAATTACTGCAGTGCGTATAGCTTCAGCCATATCCGAATCCTTGCTGCCGGTAGAAGCACCACCGGAGTTAATTAATCCCTGACGGCCCATATAGCAGTTGGCTACCTGATAGCGTGTAAGATCGATAGGGTGCTCGCTTGTAAGTTCGCTATAAACCTTATCGTGGGTTTTACCGAAGTTTACTGCGGTATAACCTCCGTTGTTTTCGGGAAGCTTTTGTTTAATGATATCTGCCTGAATGGTTACACCGAGGTGGTTGGCCTGTCCGGTTAGGTCAGCAGATACATGATAATCTACACCGTCTTTCTTAAACGCATTGTTTCGGGTGTAGCACCAAAGGATGGTGGCCATACCAAGCTCATGAGCTCTTTCGAAGGCCATGGCAACTTCCTGAATTTGGCGGGTGGAGTTTTCAGAACCAAAATAGATGGTGGCCCCCACGGCCACAGCTCCCAGGTTCCAGGCTTCTTCTACTGTACCATACATTACCTGATCGGCTTTGTTGGGGTAAGTAAGTAGTTCGTTGTGGTTAATTTTTACGATAAAGGGAATTTTGTGAGCGTATTTGCGTGAAACGCTGGCAAGAACACCATAGGTGGATGCTACGGCATTACAACCACCTTCAATAGCAAGTTTTACAATGTTTTCGCCATCAAAGTAAATGGGGTTTGGAGCAAATGAAGCGCCAGCACTATGTTCTATACCTTGATCTACAGGTAAAATGGAAACGTATCCGGTATTAGCCAAACGGCCATTTCCGTAAAGGGCCTGCAGGCTTCTAAGTACTTGTGGGTTTCTGTTGCTATAGCCAAAAGCTCTTTCTACAAAGTCGCCTCCGGGTAAGTGCAGGCTTTCTTTTGAAATTTTCGGATTGCTAAAGTTGAGTAGGTTTTCAGCATCGTCACCAAGTAGTTGTGAAATGTTTTCGAGATTCATGAGAGGTAAGTTAAAGATTAAACCAGTTTAATTTTAGGACGGCAAATTTAGGATTTTTTAGAACCTATCAGAAAGGATATCCTAAGGCGATGTTGTAGGTGAGGTTTTTGGGAACGTTACGGGTTAAAATCACCCACTCATCTCCCAGGGATATCAAGCCCGGATCACGCACCTTTACACCAACATCAAATCGTATTACAAAAAAGTCAAAATCCAGGCGGAGGCCAATACCAGAGCCAATTGCGAATTCATTTAAAAGGTCTTCAATCTTAATATCTGTATTTTCGGTTTCCAGTCCACCGGAGTACCAAACGTTGCCGGCATCAACAAAAATAGCGCCTTGCAAAAGGGAAAATATGGGAAAGCGATATTCAGAATTAAATAGAATTTTAAAGGTTCCCGTGGCAAAGCCTAACGATTGTCCTTCGGAATAATTGGTATTTGGAGTAACACCTGCACCCAAACGGTAAGGAGTCCACGCTCTCAGATCATTACTTCCGCCCATATAAAAGTACTTGGAGAAGGGCGGTATCCTGGCAAAACCTGTATCGGTGGCAATCTTACTGTTTCCGTAAGGAAGTATATAGCCAGAGTAAACCCGGTTTACCCAGGCTCTTTTTTTACCCAGATTCCATTGGTAACGCCCATCCACCTCTAACTTCAGGTATTGGAAATACTGTACGTCAAAGATACTTCTCGAGCCATTGTCCAGCGGTTTGCCAATACTGGTCCAGTCATCAATTTTGCCTAAAATGAATCCGGCAGGTTCAATCATGGCTTTCAGATATCGGGGATTGGCCCATTTACTATCCAGCTGCTCATTGATAATATAGGTCCATCTGAATGTAGAAATAAACTCACTGGTAAACGCTCTTCGCTGAATATCAGAGAGGGCAAGTAAAAAGAGGTCGTTTTCATTGGAAACCTGAGAATAGGTAAGGTCGGCAACCTCAAAACTATGAGATTTGCGCCTTGACTCACGCAGACTATAGGATAACTTCCCCCCAAAGGTATTACGGTCAAACTCTATCCTTTCTAAAAAGTTGTAATAAACCGACACTCTGGATTTGGGCTGCATCCTTTTAGGAAAAAGACCTACTGTATTGAAGGGGAGCAACCATCTGGGGAAATCCAGACTTATTTCGCCTCCCAGTTCGAGGGTGCGGGTTGCATCGGTACCGGTTACGGTGCTATCTGCAGAGGGGTAAAACTGAAGTCCAGCGTTAAAACGAATTTCCAAAGCTTCTCCAGCGCCAAAAACGTTTCTATCTATCCAGCCCACACTACCGTTTAACCCAGGTTTGGTTGTGCTGTTGAAGGTGAGTTCAGGCTCCAGTATCAGTGTTCGCTTATCAAGTGGGGTAAGGTTTACGTAGGCATTTAGAGTTGGCCCGATTGAGTCTTCCGGCCCGTTTTCAAAGTTTATCTGGGTAAGCCTGAATGCTTTATAGCCCACCAGGTGACTGTAGGTATCTTTTACATTTTGTTCATTGTATTTGGAGCCATGTTTAAAATGGATGGCATCTGTAATGTATCGCGGCTTGTATTGTAAAGTATCATATACATACTGATAACGCTGAAACTCCAAGGTGTCATCAGGTTCATTGTTAGTTCTTATATCCAGGTCGGGCCTTATATAAACTTTATTGATTCTATAAGTTTGATGATCGCGATAAGCCACGGTATCTCCAATATCCACCTGGCGTTGAGCAACTATCATTTTAATATTCACCAGGTTGCCAGGCAGTAAGGTATCTACCGAAAAGGTGATAAAGTTTTTAGAAAAATTGTAAAAACCTTCATTTCTAAAAAACTGAGCAAGCCTGCTTCGTTCTGCTTCCAGTTTTTCAGCATCATAGGGGTCTCCTTTCTTTAGCAGGCTATCCTTTTTTGTGATGAAGTTAATAAGGTTCTCAATTTGCTTTGTTTCTACGTCCTTGGAGAGCTCATTTATATAATACCGCTGGCCGGTATTTACAGTGTAGGTTACCTCGGCCTTTTTAGAGTTTCTCCTTAGGGAGTCTATTTGGTAAGAAGATGTAGCATTAAAGTAGCCCTTGTTGAAATACCAGTTTTGCAACTGAATGGCACCACGGGCCACTTTACCTGTATCCAGAATTACGGGAGCACTGCCTACCCTTGAGAAGAAGTTGCTGTCTCTGTTGTTTCCCCAGTTATACAAACCAAGACTGGGAGCCACGTAAAATCCAAAATGCGGAGCCACTACCCAAAATCCCGGGTTGGGCTGCTGTTTAAGGATGTCTTCAGCTTCCTCTGGTGCACCTTTTTCCTCGTTTACCACGATGGTGCTTTGCATAAGCAAGAGCTTGCCGTCCGGAACATACTTGGTATAACTACAAGAATGAAGGGCAAGGAAAACCAGCGGGAAAAAGATTATGTAGAGCTTTTTTACCAAGTTTGCAGGCGCGAATTATAAATGTGCAAATGTAAAAGGATATGTTGTCTCGCTCTCAGCAAAAGTTATTGAGAAAACTGGCTTCCAAAAAGTATCGTCAACAGTACAGATTATTTGTTGCCGAAGGTAGAAAGGTGGTGGGTGAAATGCTCGCGGAAGGCCTGATTCCGGAGATGTTGATTGCTACTCCCGATTCTGATCTTGCCGAAAAGGCAACCATTGTAACCCCCGAAGAACTTAAGGATTTAACGAACCTTGAGACGGCAGATGAAGTGATCGGGGTTTTTCCTTTTCCTGAAATCGTTGTGGCAACAGGAAATACTATCGTAGTTTTAGATGGTATAAAAGACCCTGGAAACTTAGGCACCATTATAAGAACCTGCGATTGGTTTGGAGTAAGCGAGGTGTATTGCAGTGTTGGTACCACCGATATTTACAACGCTAAAACGGTGCAGAGTACTATGGGCAGCATTGTGCGGGTAAAGGTTAGCTATCTCACAAATGAGGAAATCCATGCCGCTTTAAGGCTAAGTGAGGCAGAGGTGCTTTGCGCAGATATGAATGGGCAGTCTTTTACCGACTTTAAACCAGCTGGAAAAACAGCCATTGTAATGGGAAGCGAGTCTCATGGTCCATCTGATTTTTGGAAGGAAAAGGCGAAGGCAATTACAATTCCCCGCAAGGGTAGCTCAAAAACCGAAAGCCTAAACGTAGGTGTGGCAGCCGGAATTTTAATAGCTCACCTGAGTAGTTAATTCAGGTTTGGGCCAAACGGCCATTTTTGCGTTTATGAGCCTTAAAGAGTACATTTAGTATTACTCCACCCAAAACCATGGCGATGCCCAATAAAGCTACGGGCTGATATACAACCTTAAATATGAGGAGGTCAAAACCCAGTGCGAAAATGATCCCTAAATATTTGAGGCTGGTGATTTCGTTTACTTCAGCATTTTGGAGGGCCTTGGTCATATACACCTGCGCGATTTGCGTTAAAATGCCCATTAATAAGAGCAAGGCCCATTCCCAACCGATTGGAGTTACCCAATTAAATAGAGAGATAAACGCCATTACCGGGGTGGCAATTAAAGGGAAGTAGAAAACCACAACAAGCGGGTGGTCAGTATCTTTTACTTTACGGATGCAATTGTAGGCCAGGCCGGCAAACATGGCTGAAGTTATACCCATTATGAAAAGCTTCATGTCAATATTTGGATCAAAACCCTTAATAAGGGCAATGCCGCCAAATGATACCAAAAAGAAGAGCCATTGTACTTTATACATTTTTTCGCCCAGCATAAAAATAGCGAAGAAGGCTGTAAAAATGGGGGATAGGTACTGTATGGTTATGGCCGAGCCTAAGGGCATTTTCTGTAGGGTGTAAAAGAACATGGTGAGCGCTATAACCCCAAATACTCCTCTTAAAATCAAATACTTTTTCTGATTTCCAAAGAGTGGGATATTCCTCTTTTTTAAAAAGTAAAAACAGATGGAGAGAGAAATAATGCTCCTGAAAAGTACCAGTTCAGTGGCGGGAAGGCGATCCAGAAATTTCACCGTAAGGTTCATCAGGGCAAAGCCTACTACGGAAATCAGCATGTAGCCGAGGGCCTTATTCATTGTGCAATGTATGTTGTAAATTGTACAATGATGGCCGTGCGATGGGGTTTGTCAGTATACATTGTAAAGCTTCAAAACCAGCCTCTTCGCTTAAAAATAAAGAGCATCCCTCCGGCAACAAGGGCCACCACTCCCCAAAATGCAGGATAGGCATAGCGATAGTCGAGCTCGGGGAAGTGTGTGAAATTGGTTCCGTAAACCCCGGCAAAGAATGAAAGCGGAATGAAGATGGCCGAGAATATGGTGAGTACTTTCATAATCTCATTCATTTTATAACTCACATTGGAGTGGTAAATCTGAATGTAGTCGTTAAGCACTGTTCGGTAGGTTTCAACAGATTCAACGGCATGGGTGACAAGTCCGGCCAAATCCTTGTAAAAGGGCAACACCTTGTTTTTCTTTATATAAGGAGTTTGAGATTTGAGGAGTTTTATCATCAACTCATTTACCGGCCTTACCACTTTTAATATAAAGTGAAGTTCACGTTTAAAGTTGTTTATCAGCCGCAGCACATCGTCATCCGGGTCTTCCAATACCTGTAGTTCGAGGTCGTCTATTTTCTCCCCAATGTTTTCAATTAAATAGATATAATTATCTACAATACTGTCAACCAAGGCATAGGCCAAATAGTCGGGCCCGTTTTTTCGCACATTGCCCTTGGCGTTTTTTATGCGTTCGCGGATGGGGTCAAAAGTATCTCCGGGTTCCTCCTGAAAAGTGATTAATGAAGAATCCTTAATTACCATGCTTACCTGCTCGGATGTTACGCGCATTGTTTTTTCATTAAAACGCAACATCTTCAGGGTAATAAACGCGAAGTCATCAAACTCTTCAAATTTGGCACGTTGTCCGGTATTCATAATATCCTCCATGGCCAGAGGATGTATGTTGAGCTGGGTTTGCATATCATTCATAAACTGCACATTGTCCAGCCCCGTGATGTTGTACCACTGGTTTCTTTGAGGGTCGTTGCGCGGCACATTTTCTGCCTTTATAAACTCCCCGGTAGATAGCTCATTAAGATTATAGGAAAGGTACTCAACGGTTGGCTGCTCCACTTTCTTAGTGCCAATAAAAACAAGGCTGCCAGGCGCTAAGCCTCGGTTTTCAGTACGCTTTTTAAAAAATCTTGCCATTTTTTTTGAGTTTGGAATGGGGAGTAAGGAGTGCATTATGACATGCATCGAAGTTATGTAATTGGAGATAGAGGTGTGTAAGAATTACCGGAATTCTGCTTACTTATTACTCCCTATTCCAAACTAGTCTACCCAGTCAGCAATAAACAAATTGGTGTTTCTGTTTCCGCCATTAAACCTGTTGGAGGAGAAGATCAACTTTTTGCCATCGTAGCTAAACATAGGGAATGAGTCGAATTGCTCGTCAAAGGTGATTTGCTCCAGTCCAGTTCCGTCCACATTTATCATGTATAGATTAAAAGGAAATCCTCGTTCTGATTGGTGATTTGAAGAGAACACGATTTTTTCACCGGAAGGGTGAAAGAATGGCGCCCAGTTGGCATTTCCTAAATTGGTAACCTGCTTTAGATCTGAGCCATCAACATTACAAACGTATAATTCCATGTTTGTAGGTTTCACTAAGCCGCGGGCCAATAGTTCCTTGTATTCCTTTACCTCTTCATCCGTTTTTGGTCTTGATGCTCTAAAAACCAGTTTTGTTCCATCGGGTGAAAAGAAAGCTCCGCCATCATATCCTAAACCATTGGTTACTTGCTTTTGGTTTGAGCCATCAATGTCCATGGTCCAAAGTTCAAGGTCGCCACTGCGGGTAGAGGTAAATACAATTTTATCGCCTTGTGGGGAAATAGTTGCTTCTGCATCATAACCTGGTGAATTGGTAAGTTGCTTCTTGATGTTGCCTTTTAGGTCGGCCACAAAAATGTCGAAGCTCTCATAAATCGGCCAAACGTAACCTTCTTCGCGGCTGGGTTCTGGTGGGCAGGCTTCACCGCCCAAATGTGTACTCCCGTAAAGGATGGTTGTATCGCCAGGCATAAAATAGCTGCAGGTTGTTCTTCCTTTTCCTGTGCTCACCATTTGTGGAGCTTTTGCCATCATGTTGTTATTCTCAATGTCAAAGTAAAAAATCTGGTCGCACTCCACTCCCCACGCTTTGTTGTTAGATTGAAACACGGCCATTTTATCATTAAATGAAAAGTAGGCTTCGGCATTGTCTCCGCCATTGGTAAGCATCCTAATGTTTTTAAGATGTGATTCACCTTCAAGGGCCAGGGTGTCTGCAGTGGTTTCCACTTTGTTGGAATCGCTTGAATTTTCTGTAGAGGTGGTTTCTTGAGCTTGCTGACAGGCTACGGCAGATATTAGAAGTAAGGCTGAAAGAGCCGAGTTGTAAAATTTCATTTAAAACAGTTTATGATAAATTGTGAGTTCGAAATTAGTTATTATCCTTCTTAGGAACAGGGTCAAAGCCATGTGTACCCCAGGGATGGCATTTTGAAAGTCGTTTCATACCAAGCCATATACCTTTTAGTGGTCCCCAAATTTGGATAGCCTCAATAGTGTATTGTGAGCAAGTGGGGATATGGCGGCAGCTGTTTGGTAAAAACGGAGAAATTACCCATTGGTAAATTTTCACCAGAAAAATAAAGGGAGCCGATATGATCTTCTTTAGGAGATCCAAAACTTTAGTTAATGGAATAGCCGGTTCCGTCTTTACCGTCTTTTAGCTGAATGCCAATGGCGGCCAGCTGGTCGCGCAGGGCGTCAGATAATGCCCAATCCTTATCAGCACGGGCTTTCGCACGCATCTCGATCAGCATGTTCATTACATCATCAAGCTTATCATTGCCTTTCTCTTCGGCAATATCCTCCAGCCCCAGTACATCAAAAACAAAGGCATTCATTGTTTTCTTAAGTACCTCAAGATCTGCTTCATTTAATCCTGAAGGTCCACCTTGTGCACCATTGATAAACTTTACAGCTTCAAAAAGATGTGCAATAAGAATGGGCGTGTTGAAGTCATCATTCATGGCGCTGTAGCAATCCTTTCTCCAGGCCTGCACGTCAAACTGGGTTTGGCCGCCAGCCTCCAGTTTAGCCATATTTTTTAAGGCATCCATTAGTCGCAGGTAACCTTTTTCTGCTGCCATTAAGGCATCGTTGCTAAAGTCCAGCTGACTGCCGTAATGAGCCTGCATCATAAAGAAGCGGGCTACCGTGGCAGGAAAACCTTTCTCCAGTTTATCTGTATCTCCACTAAAAAGTTCTTCCGGCAATAAGGTGTTACCTGTGGATTTACTCATCCGCTGGCCGTTAAGCGTAAGCATGTTGCCGTGCATCCAATATCTCACAGATTCTTTACCGGTAGTGGCGGTATTTTGCGCTATTTCACATTCGTGATGCGGAAATTTAAGGTCCATGCCGCCTCCGTGAATATCAAATTGCTCGCCCAGGTATTTTGTGCTCATTACGGAGCACTCAAGATGCCATCCGGGGAAACCCACACTCCATGGTGAGTTCCAGCGCATAATATGGCTGGGAGAGGCTTTTTTCCAAATGGCAAAATCAAGCGGACTGCGTTTTTCTGATTGGCCGTCCAGTTCTCGCGTTCCGCTAATTAGTTCTTCAATCTTGCGGCCAGAGAGTTTTCCATAGTTGTGATCCTTGTTGTATTTTTCTACATCAAAATATACAGAACCGTTTACTTCGTATGCCAGGCCTGCATCTATTATTTTTTTTATGGCGTCAATCTGCTCTACAATATGGCCTGTGGCTGTAGGTTCAATACTTGGTGGGTAGGTGTTAAATTTTGCCATTACCTCATGGAAACCTAAAGTGTACTTCTGTACAATTTCCATGGGCTCTAACTCTTCCAGGCGTGCCTTTTGGCTGATTTTATCCTCGCCTTCATCCGCATCATTTTCAAGATGACCGGCATCCGTAATATTGCGCACATAGCGCACCTTATATCCAAGGTGTGTAAGGTAACGATACACCATGTCAAAGGAAATAAAAGTGCGGCAATTGCCGAGGTGAACATCACTGTAAACGGTTGGTCCGCACACATACATACCCACATTGGGTGCATTTAGCGGTTCAAACTTTTCCTTTTTTCGCGTAAGCGAATTGTTGATGTACAGATCGTTTTCCTCGTACAGTGCCATAAGTAATAATGTAATCTAGATGGTTCTACTTAAAATAATGGAGGCTTAAATCCATTATGCGTCAAAAGTGGTTTTCATATTGATGTAGTCAAGGAAGTCGCGTTTAGCGCCATCAGCCTTAAATTTCCCACCAAATTCGGCAGTTACCGTACTGCTTTCAATATCGCGAATACCACGTGAGTTTACACAGAGGTGCTTTGCATCTATTACACAAGCTACATCATCAGTGCCTAAAGCCTTTTGAAGTGATTGTACAATCTGCTTAGTAAGGCGCTCCTGCACCTGTGGGCGCTTGGCGTAATAATCTACAATACGATTCATTTTGCTCAGGCCAATTACTCTTCCACTTGAAATATAAGCAACATGAGCCCTTCCTACTATCGGCAAAAAGTGATGTTCGCAGGTAGAATATACCACGATGTTTTTCTCCACCAACATTTCGCCATACTTATACTTGTTGTCGAAAGTGCTGGCACGGGGTTCTTTTTTTGGATCAAGGCCGGCAAAGGTTTCCTTTACAAACATTTTGGCCACGCGCTGAGGGGTACCTTTCAGGCTGTCATCGGTAAGGTCAAGCCCAAGCGTGTCCATTATCTTTTCAAAATGGCCACGAATGGCCTCAATTTTATCTTCGTCAGAAAGATCAAATGCATCAAAGCGCATAGGTGTTTGGGCTGATTCAGAAACGTGAGCATCACCCATATCTTCAGACTGAAATGTAATTTCGTTATCGTTAACCTTACTCATTCGATTTTTATTAGCTGATAATTAGCTTTTTACTAAGCTATTGCCACAGTTTTATTAAGGTGGCCAAAGGTAGGGCAAAATTGAATGTTGGCACTTTGATTTTATTGAATATTGCATTGGTAAAACCTTATACAGTATTGTAGAAGATTTGAAGGGGGGCCAAAGCAGGTGGCTATGCTGATATATTACAAATGGAAAAAACAGTTCATCAAAAGTGAAATCAGCGCTTTAGATTTAAGGCGTCACGCTTTAAACGGGCCAGTACTTCTGCCTTTTGCGGAGCCCTGTGCTCTTTGGAGTAATTGGTCCAGTACTGATGATCCTCCAAAAATTTAATTTGAATGTTTAACCATTGCTTTTCATCAATGTCTTTTCCCGTCATTACGAGTTCGTCAAGCAGGGTTTTGGAAATAACATCGTAGCTATCGCGTCCCAAGTAATCTAAGTCGGCATCACAAAGTATCATGGCCAAATGAGAGCTGGCTTGTTGGGGAACTTTTGTGGAGCGAATCATGTCCAATATCAATTGGATTTGCTCTTCACTATAACCATAATCCGGCAGTACATCAGAAGCTATTTTACAACTGGCCTCTTCATGACCTGCGTAGGTATGTATAAATCCACAGTCGTGATAAGCAGCAGCAGTTAAAAGTATAAGCATATCATCAGCTTCCACATTTTCTGCTTTACCTATATATTGTGCTGATTTTATTACATCCAGCGTATGCAACAAGGCATGATACTTTAAGTTGTGGGGCAACTCACTCCTCATCCGGTTGATGATGTAATCCATGGCTCCTTCGTGCTCCATTAATAAAAACTTGTGATTAGAGTAGAGGGAACCGTCATTTACAACATGCGGATTTGGTAGCTTTTAAGGCTATACAGCTTTGTGACGAAGCTCCAAAAGACGGTATTTCTAAAGGCATAAGGTTTAAAGGTTTGGACGAGAACCAAAGTTAAAAATATTATCCAATTGACATACGAAATTCCTTACCTGATTATTAATTGGTAGTAAACAGGCACTTTAAAGACTCTTTTAACAGAGCAATCATTCAGGAAGTTCATCACCCATATAAGGAGCCCCGGCTTTTGTGAGTTTTATCTGTATTTCTCCTGCCTTGTCGGCAATGGCTTTCACCTTGGTTCTTAATTCAGTAAATTCCTCTTTGGCAATTTCCAGATTTGTTTTTTGGTTGCCAGTGGGCGCTCCCGTTGTTCGGAAAGAGTTCCATACCACTGTACCTAATCTATCCATTAAAGATGGTGGAGTTTCAAAATCGCGTTTGGCAAGAGATGCATCACCATGAAGCTCTATTTGGATTTGAGTCATTTCAGCTTCAAGCATCCTGAGGCTGTCAAGTATTGAAATCGCTATTCCCGGGGTGTTTCGCGATGCCGCTTTAAGGGCTTCGATTTTGGTGTTCAGATGATCGACATAATTATCTAAACCCTGAATTTTTCTATTTACTTGCTCTATTTCTCTTTGAAATGCCAACAGTTCTTCTTTGTTTTCGGCCAACAGAGTATTGTTGTTTAACCATTTCATCTTGAAATTTTTTGGACCTGACAGTTCCGACAGTTTTCCATTTTCACTAAGAAACAGGCTTACGGAGTATTCTCCCGGTAAGGCAAGGTTGGCCGATCCGGCACTTGTAAGCGGTGCTCCGTTTTCGCTTAAATAGGCTACTGAACTATATGTTCCATCCCATGTAACTCTATTGATTCCTGAGGAAACTTCCTTGGTAAATCGCTTAATTTCATTCCCATCCTTATCCTTAATAACAAACAGGAGGTAACTCTTTTCCTCGTTGTCTTCAGCTCGAAGGCTTTCCTTGGCAGGATAGGGGATAGCAGCATTGTTTTTTGCCAGTTCCTTCTCCTTTTCCCTGCGTTGGTCGGCTATTGATTTTGGAACATCCTTTAGATAATATGTAATTGTGGTTCCGGTTGGAGGATTTTCAGCAGAGTAGTAAGAGGCGCCCTGAAAGCCAGTGCTTCCATAGCCCAAAGGCTGTGCTTCCATAAATACCAGTCCATCCTTGATATCAAAAATATGGACATCTTTTTCCAGCGTTTTATTGTTGATTTCCCGTAAGGGTGAATAATCATCCAATACATAAAAGCTACGGCCAAAGCTCGCCAGTACAAGGTCGTTCTCACGCTTTTGGATGTCCATATCGCGAATGGCTATGGTTGGAATACCGGCTTTTAGCTGTGTCCAGTTTTGACCGCCATCCACTGTAAAGAAAACTCCAAATTCAGTTCCTGCAAAGAGTAAATCCTTATTTATATGGTCTTGCCTTACGCTGAATACTGCACCATGGGCAGGAAGATTTGCGTGAATGCTTTTCCAGCTTTTACCTTTGTCAGTACTCTTTGAAATGTAAGGCTTGAAGTCTCCATTTTTATGATTGTTGAATACGGCAAAAACTGTGTTCTCATCAAATAATGAGGCTAATACCTGATTTACATAGGTGTTTTTGGGGATGCCGGGAAAGCTTGATTGTTTTCTCCAGTTTTTTCCACCGTCTTCAGTTACCTGTATAAGCCCATCATCTGTGCCAATGTATATCAGGCCTTCCTTCAAAGTTGATTCATCTAGAGCAACAATATTTCCGTATTGTGAAGTGGATTTATCGTAGGCAATGGCATCCACGCTTTGAACTTTTCCCATCACAGGTAGTTTATGGCGATCTATCTGTTGAGTGAGGTCATCGCTGATTTCGATCCACGAACTACCCATGTCCGTACTCTTGAAAACCTTATTGGCCGCGAAGTATAGTGTTTTATGGTTATGTGGACTTATAAGCAAAGGAGCATCCCAGTTCCAGCGGTAGGCCGGAGCATCTTTTCCGGGCTCAGGTCTTATACCCACTTTTTCTCCACTTTTCTTGTCAAATCTGGATAAGTATCCATATTGAGCTTGGGCGTAAACAATATTAGGATCAATGGGGTCAATCTGACTTTCAAAACCATCGCCAGTGCTGGTAACATACCAGTCAGAATTTACTATTCCACGGCTATTGATTGTTCTTGAAGGGCCACCAAGACTGAAGTTATCCTGTGTACCTCCATGTATATGGTAAAACGGTTCAGAATTATCAACTGTAACCCTGTAGAATTGTGTTACGGGTAAATTGGCCTTAAACTCCCAGTTTTCGGCATTGTCATAGGTTTCGTAAAGCCCACCATCACAACCGGCAATCATTTGATTTGGATTTTCAGGATTTATCCATAGGCAATGGTTGTCCACATGCTTTAATTTTTCGGGAACTTTTTGCCAGCTTTTTCCACCATCCATGCTTACATGCAGCCATGTGTCCATACTGTAAACAATATCGGCATTGGCAGGGTGGGGTACTAATTCCACATAGTAGTTTCCGCTGGTGTTATATCCGTTTAGTTTTGAGAAAGATGCTCCACGATCGTCTGATCGATAGGTGCCATGACCTTCTATCATGGCATAAATGCGATCAGGATCAGAAGATGGGATAGCCAAGGCAATTCGGCCTTTATCACCAGCAGGAATTCCGCTTTCAAGCTTTTTCCAGTTTTTGCCGCCATCTATACTTTTATATAAAGCAGATTCCGGCCCACCGCTTACGTAAGTCCAAACATGACGCCTGCGCTGATGGGCTGCTGCATATAGTACGTCTGGATTTCTGGGATCCATGTGGATCTCATTAAACCCTGTGTTTTCCGATACATTAAGAACCTTATCCCAGGTTTCCCCTCCATTGGTGGTTTTGTAAATCCCGCGATCTCCGCCACTGCTCCAAACCGGCCCAACAGCAGCTACATATACTATGTTGGAGTTGTTTGGATGAACGGCAATCATACCGATGTGTTCGGAGTTTTTCAGTCCCATGTTTTTCCAGGAACTTCCTCCGTCTTCTGATTTGTATACGCCATCACCATAGGCTACGCTGCGTTGGCCGTTGTTTTCTCCGGTGCCCACCCATATTACGTTTTCATTATTGGGATCAATGGTTACACAGCCAATGGAGTAGGAGCCCTGGCTATCAAAAATGGGTTGAAAGGTGCTGCCGTGATTAGTGGTTTTCCAAACACCACCACTGGCTACCGCTACATAGTATTCGCTAAAATCATTTGGATTTACCGCCAGGTCTGCAATGCGGCCAGAGGTTAATGCAGGACCAACACTTCTGAATTTCATCCCGGCTAAGGAGGTTTTTTCGAGCAGGGTCTTTTTGTCTTCCTGTGCTCCCAATGTTAGCACTGAGAGGGAAATAATAGCAATAAATAATTTTTTCATGATTTGGATTTGAAACGGTGGTGTTCAAATGTAAGGTTGAATCTGCAATAAGCCTAAAACAAAAAAAGCGGGCCCTTTTGAAGTACCCGCTTTTGGAATGGAATATTTTAAGCTTTAGAAGCTGAGGTTGAAACCTAAAACCACGCTTCCCCTGGTGATGTCGTTTTGAACAAGAGCGCGGTCTATATTTGTGATTTCCTGATTCGATACGTTGTCGAATCCGTAGGCCAAATAAGGATGTGCCAAATATTTTTGTGAATATGCTGAGTGTACATAGGCAATATCAAATCCGAATCTTCCCTTTTTATAACCAATCCCTCCTGTGTAAATATTTAGTGCCGTTTGATAATCTTGGGGACTGATAAAGTTTGAAGCTCGGTGTTGAGCTCCAGCCCTAAAGTAAATTGAACCTAATCTAAGCTCACCACCTAATTTCAAGGCAATTGTAGATTCAGTGCTTGCTTGATAGTAATCTTCATCACCCTCGTAGTTAGCATTGTTTTTACCGTTTATGGTTGTTTTTGATGGATTTGTATATTCCATATCAGCACTAATAATTCCGTGTTTTCCAATCACAGTGGCAATACCGGCCCTTAAAATTGAAGGTGTACTTACTCCATATCTGATGTCATCAAAAATGTACTCATTTCCAGCGAAGATGTCGCCACTTCTTGCGTAGCCATTTACCCTGCTAGTGTAAATTTCATTCACATTATACCATGAAGGAGTTTGGTATGAGGCGCCTACTCTAAACCATTGTATCGGGCGAAAAATAAAGCCAACCTTAAGGTTGATGCCGTAAGCATCAACAGAATTACTGCGAACCAAATCCACTGAATTGAAATAACTTGTGTCGGCAAAGCCTGATTCAGTTAAAGTTGTGGTATTGGTGTAGCTTAAGGATGGAATTCCGATTCCCGCTCCCCAAGAAAAGGTTTTGCTAACGGCACCCCCAAAGTTTATGGCTATTTCACCTTTACTGCCGGTTTCTGAGTAGCGATAGTCAACATTTGATTCGTTGTCCACAAAGTCAAACCCAATAACCCTGTCTCCATTATTTACGTCACGAAGCAATACATCGGCACTTGCGGCTGAAGCTTCATCAATTAAGCCTGCAGATTCCAGTTCAGCAACGGTAAAACCATTTGCAGCAGCCAGCCAATACTCACCTAGTGTAAATCCGGTTTCTAAGCCGCCATTGTTTACATAGGTATTTACGCCCCCTACATTAAACGTGGTATTAAAATCAGCCATTCTGTTATAGCTAAGTCCAAAAAAGAATTTATCACTTGGACCAAACTTTTTTACCATGCCTATATTCTGGAATATTGGGTCAATGGTTTCATCACTTCTTGATTCATTTAAAAACATGGTTTTGTTCGTTTGCCCCTGAAAACCTAATGACAATCCAAAATTATCCTTACGGTAAACAGAGCCTGCGGCAGGGTTGAGGTGAAGGGCGCTTAAGTCATTACCCAGTGCCATAAAGGCACCACCCATACCGACATATCTTGGGGATCCATAGAGGCCGGTTGTGTTTAAAAGATTTACGTTTTCGAGCGTTTGCGCTGTGGCCCCGTACCCCAAAAGGCTGAGGAAGGCTACTTTTAAAATGTTTTTCATGTTTCGTTTTCTATGCGTTTATCATCTTCTACTACCACCTGATGAGCGACTTGGAGTACTGCTTCTGCCACCACTACTTGAAGGGGTGGTACTTCTGCTTGGCGTAGTAGAAGATGGCGTGTAACTTCTGCTGGGTGTAGAAGAGGAAGGTGTGTAACTTCTACTGGGTGTGCTTGATCGAGAAGGCGTTGTGCTTCTTGATGGAGTGCTTGAAGGTGTATATGACCTGCTTGGAGTGCTATTGCTGGGAGTGGTGGTCCTGGCAGGAGTAGTGCTCCGTGAAGGTGTAGTAGTTCTTGAAGGTGTATAGTTTTGATTGCGCTGATCAGAAGGCACATATATATTCTGGCTTCTTGGGCTGGTGTTTGTTCTGGTATTACTCGAGGTGGGAGTGGTGCTTCTGTTGTAGTTTTCCTTAGAGTAGCTTCTGGTATTGGCTGCTCTGGAGTTGCTGCGTTGAGTTTCAACTTCCCTGGCTCTCGATTTATTTTCAGTTGCAACTGGCACTTGATTGCTTCTAGAGGTGGTGGCTCTGTTTCTAACCACGTCATAGCTATCACTTGTATATGTTCTTCCGGAACTGGTGCTTACAGTTCTGCCCACAGGAGTATTTGCTCTTGCCGAAGATGTAGCTGTGGGTAAATTTCTGTCTGCAAACCTGGAGGCCGCTACAGCCTCTCTGTTAGCTACTGCACGAGAAGGATTTTGAGTAGATGTTCTGCCGGCTGTGCTTGTAACTCTCGAAATAGTTCTACCTGAGCCACCGCTATTGGTTGAGGTTTTTCTGGTATTGGTATTTCTGTTGATTGAATTAAAGCTGTTTGTTCTGGATGCAGTAGATGCATTTCGAACATAAACTACATTTCTTCCTCCGTTATAATCATTATGTCCGCCAACGCTGCCGTGGTAATAGCCCTGATAGTAACCAGACCAGTAAGAGTTGTATCCGCCATAATATCCACCATAGTAGGGAGAGCCCCAGCCGTAATAAGGGGAACGCCATCCATAATATCCTCCATAGGCATAAGGTGAGTACCATGGGTCATAAAAGAAGGGATCGTAATAATATGGACTGCCCCAGCTGTATCCAACGCTCATCCCAAAGCCTCCCCAACTGTTCCAGTATAAGCCTGTGTTATAACTAGGATATCTGTAGGATGGACTATAATAATTATTTACAATGGTTGTTCCATTGCCTCCATCACTATAATTTGAGTTTTGAGGTGCATTGTCGTCAGGATTGTAGTAATCAAGATTTTCCGAACCATCGCCTGCATCGGGGTTTGTAGTGGTGGTTTCAGCCTTTTTTACATCATTTAGCGAAAAAGAACTATTACCATCCCTGTCGGGGTTGTAGTAAATTCCATCGTCATAGGAGTTATCGGCAACAGACTTCGAGCTATTGCAGCTCACCGCAAAAAAAGCGATGGCAATTAAGGGGAGGATGTACTTTTTCATAATGTATAACATTGAGGCTTTGAAAATAATTAGCTTTGTCCGCCCTTAAAATAACAAACTTTATACCAAGTAGAAATAATATGGCTAAAGATCTTACATCAAGAGGCGAGGATTACTCCAAGTGGTACAATGAATTGGTTGTAAAAGCTGACCTTGCAGAAAACTCAGGCGTTCGCGGTAGTATGGTTATAAAACCCTACGGCTATGCCATTTGGGAGAAAATGCAGGCCGAGCTTGATCGCAAATTTAAAGCTACCGGACACGTTAACGCTTACTTCCCTCTTTTTATTCCTAAGTCATACTTCTCTAAGGAGGCATCCCATGTTGATGGCTTTGCCAAGGAGTGTGCTGTGGTAACTCACTATCGCCTTAAAAATGCAGAAGACGGCAGCGGGGTGGTTGTGGATGAAACAGCTAAGCTCGAAGAGGAACTTATCGTTCGCCCAACTTCTGAAACCATTATTTGGGATACTTATCGCAATTGGATTCAAAGCTATCGCGATTTACCCATACTTGTAAATCAATGGGCCAATGTGGTGCGATGGGAAATGAGAACACGACTTTTTCTTCGTACTTCTGAATTTCTTTGGCAGGAAGGACATACAGCTCACGCTACCCGGCAGGAGGCTGTGGCTGAGGCAGAACAAATGCTGGAAGTTTATGCAGAATTTGCAGAAGATTTTATGGCCATGCCGGTGGTAAAAGGGGTGAAGAGTATTAATGAAAGATTTGCAGGTGCTCTTGAAACCTACTGTATTGAAGCTATGATGCAGGATGGTAAGGCATTGCAGGCCGGAACAAGTCACTTCTTAGGTCAAAATTTTGCCAAGGCTTTTGATGTGAAATTTGCCACCAAGGAAGGAACTCAGGAATATGTTTGGGCAACCTCATGGGGCGTGTCTACCAGATTGATGGGTGCCTTGGTGATGACTCATTCTGATGATAATGGATTGGTGCTGCCTCCAAAACTTGCTCCTTTTCAAGTGGTGATTGTGCCTATATACAGAGGAGAGGAACAACTGCTGGAGATTTCCGCGAAAGCAAATGAGATAAAGGAAAAGCTTGAGGCAGCGGGGGTTTCTGTAAAGTATGACAACCGCGATACGCATAAGCCAGGCTGGAAGTTTAACGAATATGAACTTAAAGGTGTGCCTTTGCGCATAGGCATCGGGCCACGCGACCTCCAGAATGGAACGGTAGAACTGGCAAGGCGCGACAACCTTACCAAAGAGGTGGTGCAGATGGAAGGTATTACCGAACTTATAAAGTCTAAGTTGGAGGATATTCAGGACAATTTATACAATAAGGCCAAAAAATTCCGTGATGAAAGCACAAGACCAGCCAACAGCTGGGATGAGTTTACCGATCTTATAGAAAATACAGGTGGTTTTGTAGAGGCTCACTGGGATGGTACTGCTGAAACTGAAGACAAAATCAAGGAGCTGACAAAGGCTACAATCCGTTGTATTCCTTTAGATGCCAAGCAGGAGGAAGGGAAGTGTATTCTTACCGGCAAACCGTCCTCACAAAGGGTGTTGTTTGCAAAAGCATATTGATATATGGAAAAGAAAGGAAAGTGTAACTCAAGGGTATTAGAGCTTCTTACTCACAAGGCGTCTATAAAACAGGAGATATTCAGAAAAGGTAAGGACTACTTCAAAAGCCTAAAGAAAATTGGAGAGCAGATAGCAGCTGAACTGGATTGTGAGGTTTGTGAGGTGGATGATGCGGTGAAGATTTCCTATAAGGATGAAGGTACTTTTGAGTTTGAGCTTCAGTTTGGTGGAGACATCCTTCTTTTCAATATGCACACCAATGTATTCACTTTTGAAAAGGATCATAATATATATCGTACGGGCTATGTGCGCGAAGATGGTGACAGGGCGTATTTCTGTATGATTAACATTTATAACTTTTTGGCAGATAGCCTTAGGTATAACAGGACGGAAGATGAGGGAGTGTTGCTTGGCAGAATATTCATAAACAGGGAAGGTCACTTTTTTGTGGAAGGCCCTAAGCGGATAGGTTTTCTGTTTAATCATCTGGCAACACAGGTGGCCAATGAAGAATCTTTACGAAAAATTGTAGATGCCGCGATGGTCTATAGCCTGGAGTATGACTTAACGGTTCCTGATTACAGATCCGTTATGCAGGTGAGTGTGAGGCAGGTACAGGCGATGAGCGATGAACTTCAGTTAAAGACAGCCAAGAAGGTAGAGTTGGGGTACTACAGCCGAATGCAGAAAGATTGAAAAATTTTTATTCAAGTATTTGGAGGTTTTAATTTTTGATTTACATTTGCACTCCCTTAAAACAAAGGGAAATAAATATGGCCCCTTCGTCTATCGGTTAGGACGCTAGGTTTTCATCCTAGAAAGAGGAGTTCGACTCTCCTAGGGGCTGCAAGATTTTAGAAAAGACTATGGCAAATCACAAGAGTGCTTTAAAAAGAGTAAGATCAGACGAAAAGAAACGTGATCGTAATCGTTACCAGCATAAGACTACCCGTAACGCTATCCGCGAAATTCGTGGAGAAGAAAACAAGGAAGAAGCTTCTAAAAAGCTTTCCAGCGTGTTTTCAATGATTGACAAGCTTGCTAAGAAAAACATCATCCACAAAAACAAGGCAGCCAACCTGAAGTCTAGCTTGGCGAAGCATGTGAGTGCATAAGAAATTAGTTAAACAATTATAAGAACCCCTGTGGAATTATTTCCTCAGGGGTTTTTTCGTTTCCATCACTTTAGTAAATCTTCCAATGCACTTTTAAGATCCTTAAAGCGATACTCAAAGCCCGCATCACTGATTTTTTTATTACTCACCTTATTGCTGTTTACCACCATTTGAGCCATGTCACCAAGAATTAACTTTAATATTGCCTTGGGTATAGGCGGCAAAAACATGGGTTTGCCTAATACACGAGCTGTGGCTTTGGTAAGTTCAGTGTTGGTAACGTTATCTGGTCCCACGGCATTATAAACTCCGCTGAGGTTTTGATTTTCTGCTACAAATACAAATATTCCGGCCACATCCTGCAGGTGTATCCAGGGCATCCATTGTTTACCGCTGCCTAAAGGGGCGCCCAATCCAAACTTTATGGGCCTGGCAATTTGAGGTAGTGCGCCACCCTCGTTGCTTAGTACTATGCCTATTCGGCATCTGGCGGTGCGTATACCCAGGTTTTTAAAATGTATTACTTCCTGTTCCCACTTTTGGCAAACCAGCGATAAGAAATCATTGCCGGGAGCACACTCCTCTGTAAATTCCTTTTGAAAATTATGGGGATAGTAGCCAACTGCGCTTGCCGAAATAAAACTTTTTACCGGAAAACTGTTTTTCTGTATTGTGGTAAAGAGTAATCTTATAGAATCTACCCGGCTACGGATGATTTCACTTTTATAGGCGGGTGTCCACCTTGCATTGATGGGAGATCCTGCAAGGTTTATAACGGTATCAACTCCATTAAGGGCAGTCTTATCCAAGGTGCCTTTATCAGTATCCCATTGGTACTCCTTTATGTTTAATGAGTTTTGCGAAGGATGCCGTGATAGCCAAACCACATCATGTCCCTTTTCCAATAATTGCTTCGAAATTTCTCTTCCGATGAGGCCACTGCCCCCGGTGATAAGTACCTTCATAAATAATAATAGCAAAGTGAAACTAAAAGTGAAACTACAACAAGGATAAAAAGCCGGATATAAACCATTTCCCTTCTTCGCATCTCAACAAGGCTCATCCGCTTTCTGTTCTTGGCAGCAGCATTTAAAATTATATTTTTCGGGATGCGGTTTTCATTGCTTTCCTTTTTAGCTTTGATCCGCTCTTTAGTCTTTTCAATTCTTTGCTGGAGGTTACTCCAATTACCCACATATCCCATACTTAATAATCCTGTTGTTGGAGGATGAACAAGGTAATTAACTTATTGCTTTACCTTAATGATAATTTTTTGAAAGATGCATACACTTGAACCACACTACCTCTGGCGACATTTATACCTGGCCACCAATGATCCCCGTTCGCCATTTTATGGCTATCAAAATAGCGAGGTTTATTTTACTGATAAAATATATGATCACCTTATCCATCCACAGTGGGACTACTTTGGAGCTGAAACCCTTTTTGTAAAGCAGCTATATGCCGATTATGAACAGGGATACACCATACTGGAGTTTATGGGCGAGTGGAATGATGTGCTTCACAATGATATTATGCGATTGAAACGGGAGGTGCTGGAGCCAATTATGGATGAAGGTATTTCTAAATTTATACTGGTAGGAGATAATCTCCTTAACTTCCATGCTGGCGATACCGATTACTATGAGGAGTGGTTTGATGAGATTGAAGATGGCTGGGTGGCCTTGATTAATTTTAGGCAACATCTCAGGGATGAGATCAAACAGTATGGTTTGGATCAATACCTAATAGATGGTGGTGAACTGGATGAACTGGACTGGCACAGCTGGAGCCCTTCTAAATTTTATAAGAAGGTTAAGGCTTTGGTTGAAAGAAGGTTGGGGGAGTAAAAGGCCTTGGCTTTAAAACAATGTTGGCAATAAACCATAGTGTAGAAAAAAAATTTTACCATAAAATTGATTTTTGGGAAAGATTTTGATCTGAAAAAAGATAAACCAGCTTAGGGTTTGGGTTAACTATCATAAAATGAGGTAGAAAGAATTTTTTAGAAAAATACACTTCATTCTTTTTTTTAATCAGTTTTGCCGCGTGATAGAGTCGGTTTATCACCTACAAATTTTAAACAAACAAATTCCAAAAACAGGTATGAGAACCTTAAAAGTTTTAACTATTGCCCTTGCTACCAGCGCTTTAATCTTTGGCTGCGAAAACACCAACACTGATTCAGCTTTTGCTGAGGTAACTGCTACTACTGATAGTATTCAGAACATGAACACTATGTTGATGGACACTCTTAACATGGTTGTGATGATGAACGAGGAAGTAAAAACTTCCATGGATTCAACTAAGGTGGATAGCACTATGATGGCTACTGTTGCTGCTAACCAAGTTGTACTGGATGAGCAAAAAGCTACTTTGGAGATGGTAAGCGAAATGGTTGCCAGCTTTCAAGGCGCTGTAGCTACTAACGATAGCACAGAGGTTAGTGCTGCTGACGCTACTGCAAAAGTTGAGGAAATTAAATCTCAACAAACAGAGGTTTTTACAACTCTTTCTGATGTAAAGTCTGAGCTTACCCGTATTGGTGGTGAACTTAAGGCAATCAAAGCTGCTAAGGCTGTAACTACTGAAGAAGTTGCTCCTGCTGCTGACATGACTGCTAAGAAGTAAGGAACGAGTTTCTTGTAACAGGAGATCCCGCCATGGCTTAGCCGAGGCGGGATTTTTTTTTTAAAAATTCTAAATGAAATTAGTACCTGATTACACATTTGAGATCACTCTTATCAAGATAGCATTTCCACCACAATTTTATCTATGGGTAATTCGATGCGTTGCTTCTTTAGGTTATCCAAATAGCACCAGTAAAGTATTTGGTCTTCATTTTCCTTTAACAGAAATAGCTTGGTGGGATCTTCCGTTTTGATCTTATCCAATTCTTTCGTAGAGACCTTATAATATATACTCAACACCTGCTTAGGCGGGTTGTGAAAGGCCGAAGGAAAGTAACCTTCAGTAGTGTAAAAGTGTTCAATTGAAGAAAGTGTAATGCCCACTTCCTCCATAAACTCTCGCTTTAAGCAATCTATTACTCCCTCTCCAAATTCTAAACCACCACCAGGAAACTTGGTGTACAAATCTCCATGAATATTTTCTCGCGAAAGCAGAATTTGCCCATTTTGGATAAGCAGGCCGTAAACGCGGATGGTAAAGGAGGTGGGAAGCAAATTTTTTAAAATTTAAGGTTGAAAGTTAAATGTTCAAAGTTGTTCAGTTACTTGAAACTTTCAATCAAATATACGTAGTGGCTAAAATATTAGCTTACCTAAGGCTATTTCTAAACAGAGTAATACTTCCATTTTTTGATCCGGGTGAGCCATCATGCAAGGTGTAGTTAAGTATGTAATAGTAAACTCCATCACTCGCTTTCTGTCCATTTTCAGCATTACCATCCCAAGGCAGGTTTTGCTGAGATTTTACAAGTACGCCATATCTGTTGTAGATGTTCAAAGTGTAGTCAGCAATATCTTCTCCCTTTATGGTCATTAAGTCATTCTGCCCATCTCCATTAGGGGTAAATACATTGGGTACTTCAATTTGTTGTTTATTAATGTAAACGGTATCGTTCAGCTCAATCACGCAATTATCTTTTGTTACTATGGTGGTTGAAATAATGTAGGGCCCCGAGGCAGAATAACTGTGAGCGCTATACCTATCTGTAGATGTGGAGCCATCACCAAAATCCCACGTAATTGGTTCGGATGAACTTGCCGATTGATATGAAAAATCAATGGGTTCACCAATGTCCGTTCTTTTAGGTTGAATGATGATATCGAAATCAGGTTCAGGATAGAGTGTAACAAACACTGTATCATAATAGGTTTGAGCATCACACGGGAAAGTCATGGCTACCCAATAAGGGCCGGCTGTATCTGCGCGAATAGTTTCTGTAGTATCTCCGTTGGACCACCTAAAGGAAGTGCCGTGAATGCCCGGCCTTGTAATATCAAGAAAATCACCTCTACACATGGTTAAGCTATCCACAGTAAATAACTTTGAAAAATCACGGATAGCGTTACATACAGAAATCACTGAATCCAAATAAGGTATAGAAGTTAGATAAAACACCGAATCGGTTAATACCAGTGGGGTGGTAATAGGTTGATTTTCAAATGATGCTAATACCAAAGAAGCGGAAACAGTATCAATTACAGAAGTATCATTACAAAAGAAATTCACTTCTTCCATAGACATACGTGCTATCATAAGTTGATTAACGAATGCCCCGTTAACGTAATCAACAATTTGAGCTGTTCCATATAAACTTTCTTTTTGTAGCTCCACTGGCCCAAAGTTGCCAATAGCATAGTTTGGTGAAGTGCCTAATTGAAAATTCCTTTTAAATCGACCGTTGGCACCCACTTCCATAATAGCAGGATATATTTCAGAAGAAGTACTATCGGTAATAACATTCCAGCCCCAACCTAGCAGGTTGCCACGGTTATCCCTTCTTAAAGACCATGGGGTAAAATCCTTAGCCAGTTGGCCCCCCGTCATTACCTGACCATTGTTGTTTATTCTAAAAAGAATGGCGTCTGGCGAATTGTGTACATCGCTAAGCAAAATAAAGCCAGAAGAGATTTTGGCGGCTCCTCTTATTTGTTCAATACCGCCATATCTGGCTTGCCATTTAACCTTACCCGGTTTATTCACAAACATCATAGTTGTATCGTTTCCTACCACAAAACCATCATTTCCGATAAACTCCAAAAATGGATAGTTCTTCATAGAAGGAAACTCATAGGAATGGGCATAAAGAATGTTTCCTGCTGTGTCAAGCTTTATAGCACCAATTTCACCCTTACCCCAACCATGTATGCCTCCAATCCAATAATCACCATCTTTATTTATGTCAAAATCTAAAATTTCTTTTCCGTTATAAGGAACGGAGAATTTTTTAGCTAGCTCAACACTTTTGCCGTCTTCGGAAAATCGCATTATTACCCAATAGACTTGTCCATTTTTTGAGGCATTGGTGACAAAAACTGGTCTCATTTTACTGTCTATCTGTAGTAGGCTTACATCGTTGGTGTAAAGGCTAAAACTATGGTCAGATTGGTGTTGATAGGACCAGTCTAAAACACCACATTCATTATACTTGCTTAGAATAAGTGAGTAAACTGGACCATTCTGCATGGTAATAAATGAGCCGTCTGGTAGAACCTGAATATAGCTTTGGTAACCATTGCTGGTACCATAGTATTTTTTAAAAAACTCCTGTGAGTGGCCTGTTTGTAACAGGCAAAACATACCAACCAATAAGCAAAGTCTAATTGATAAGATGTTGGAAGTTTTGGAGGACATTGTAGTAAAATGTTTCAGGGCGGGAAAATAAATAAATTTGCAGAATACCCTTACATGGAATTAGCGATCGTATTTAAGCCTTCCTCGCTCTCACCATCTCTCTCTTCCCTGGTGGGCCGGGGATTTTTTCTACCTGAAAACCCGCAGCCATCATGTTTCTACGTACATAGCCTTTGGAGCAGTAGGTTACTAAAATCCCTCCTGTCTTAAGGCTTTCAAACATACTTTTAAAAATGTCGATAGTCCACAAATTGGGCTGGGCGCCAGGGGCAAAGGCATCAAAATAAATGAGGTTATATTCCGCAGTAGCGGAGAAATTCTTAAAGTCTATCTCCTTTTTTAAAATGGAGAATTTTGGGGTGATCTCAATCCATTTTTCCCAAACCACCTGATGAAGTTCCGTGAGGTACTTCATGATTTTTCTACCGCCAAGCATTTCGCCATAGTTTAGCTCCATTACCTCATTCATGCTTAGGGGGTACTTCTCTAAAGTTGTAAATAGTATTTGTAGGTTGTTTTTCTCTGCATCAAGCAAGGTGAGCAGGGGGGTGAGCCCTGTGCCAAAACCTATCTCTAAAATATGAATGGGCTCGCTATTGTTTAAAAACTGATGTAGCCCGGCCTCTATAAAAACATGGAGAGACTCCTGTAAAGCACCGTGGGTGGAATGGTAGTGTTGCTCCAATTCCGGCACAAACAGGGTAGAGGAATTGTCGTTGGTTTTTACAACTTGTCTATTCATTGAGTTTAAACGCCATCCTTTTTATTTTAGGCAACGGACCCTGGCAATACACCTGGTGACAACTGGCACAGGTAAGTACCATTTCGTTATACGCAATTTTAGCCTGAGCAGGGGTAAGGGCATTTTCAATTTCCTTAAGGTCATCTTTGTATTGATCGGCCAATGCTTCAAAAGTGTTTCTGTTTTTATCAGAAATCATTCCTTTAGTGGCAACAGCATCATGCAGGGTGTAAAAGTCTTCCGGAAAACTTGGAGGCATTTCACCATTCTCGAGTTTTTGCTTCAGCTCCAGATTGGTGTCATACATTTTACGCATCAGTAAAACCAGTTCACTGGCCTCAGACATTTCCAGCTTCTTGGTTTCCTTTACCTCAGATTTGGCTTCCGTTTCTGTTGACTGGTTACACCCAATAAAAAAGGATGCCCCAGCGAGGCATCCTGTAATTAATATCTTACGCATCAGTTATGATTTTGGCTTAATGATAACACCGGTGGCCACATAGGTAACACCTACTTCAGGTTCGGTAATTTCGGCAATCTCCTCTTCCGATTTACCGGCATCTTCAGCAAGGTGCTTCAGCATATCCACATCAGTGGTGGTAACCTTGGCATACCCTTCCAAAATAGCTGTTTCGCCATCAAGGTTTTTAGGTACAAAAAACTCGTAATCCTTAAAGGATACACGCATTTGCTCGCCATTTCCAAGGTCCATCTTCATCCAGCAGCCCTTCTTTTGGCAGGATTCAGTTACTATACCTTCCACCTTCATAGCGGCCGAATCCGAACCTTCCATTTTGGTAAGTAAGTCTGCAACCGGTATTGCTCCCTCATCTGTAATGGAGTCGCCATAGTATTGGTAATCAGGATTTATTTCAGAAACCGCAGTTTCCGTTTCCTCTTCAGTTTGGTTTGTAGTATTATTGCAGGCTGTAAGCAGGCTCACACTCAAGAATAAAAAGGCTAGCTTTTTCATTTTTTTTACTAAATTTTAGGGTTCCAAATATACAAATCTGAAGAATTGTAGCAGCCCCCTCCATAAGAATCATATTATTAGCATGAAAATATCTAAAGTAGAGAAGACAAGAATTGACTCGGTTGATTTTGACAACCTCGTTTTTGGTAAGGAATTTAGTGACCACATGTTGGTGTGTAAGTATAAGGATGGTAAGTGGGAAGAGCCGGAAATTAAGCCTTATGGCCCGTTTAGTTTTACGCCTGCTATGCATACCTTGCATTACGGACAGGCTATTTTTGAAGGCCAGAAGGCCTATTACAGGAAAGATGGTAAAATAAGTATTTTCAGGCCAGAGGCTAATGCCAAAAGGCTTAATCATTCGGCCAGACGTATGTTTATGCCAGAATATCCGGTAGAACAATTTGTGGAAGGTGTAACCAAGCTGGTTGATATTGATCGTGCCTGGGTGCCAACCACACATGGTCATTCACTATATATCAGACCTTTTATGTTTGGTAGTTCTGAGTTTGTTGCCGCTCGTCCTTCAGATGAATATATCTTCTGCATAATTATGAGTCCTGTAGGGCCGTACTACTCGGGAGATGTAAAGGTAAAAGTGGAGGAAACCTATACCCGAAGTGCCACAGGTGGAGTAGGTTCTACCAAGTGTGCCGGTAACTATGGCGGTGCATTTTTTGCAACCGACCAAGCCAAGAAGGAAGGTTACACTCAGGTTATTTGGACCGACCACAAGGATCATGAGTTGATTGAAGAATCAGGAACCATGAATGTGGGATTTGTTATAGACGACACCTTTATCACTCCACCCCTAAGTGAAAGAATTTTGGCAGGTATTACCCGTGAAAGTATTCTTACTTTATTGCGAGATACCAACATTGTAAATAAAGTAGAAGAACGCCCCATAAAGGTAGAGGAGGTTATAGAGGCCGCCAAGCAGGGAAGACTGCAAGAGGCTTTTGGAATGGGCACGGCAGCTGTAATAAGCCAGATTTCTCAAATTGGTTTTAGAGGTACAGATTATGACGTAGCAACTCCGGATGATGGTTATGCTGCAAAAATTAAAAATGCCTTAACCGATATCCGTATGGGAGTGGTTGAAGATAAATACAACTGGATGGTGACTTTGTAAAAAGTAATTCTTTTTGTTTATGATACAACCCGAAGAGAAATCTTCGGGTTTTTTTGTTTTCTTGATAGGCTTGTTTGGGCTTCGACTAAAGCCTGTCTTGAGCTTTTAGTCGAAAGGTTCAGCCACGGGGCTAGGTGTTTCCGTGAATATGGATATTCCTAAAATCATAAATAAGGGACAGTAGGCAAGCCACAGTGGCAGTTGTCGCCCTTAGCATTTTATTAGGTAGGGTAAACTCAGGCCAAAGGGAATTCAATGTTTTCTAACAGCACAAAAAAACCGCCCCGGTTTCCCGAAGCGGTTTAAAATCTATTATCTAAATCTTAAATCCCAAAAGCAGCTTTCACTTTATCTACATAATCTAGCTTTTCCCATGTAAATAGTTCTACGTCCATGGTTACATCTTCACCATTGGTGCCATGGAAAGTTTTAGTAACCGTTTCTGGCGTGCGGCCCATGTGTCCATAGGCAGCGGTTTCGCTATACATTGGGTTACGCAGCTTTAGGCGTTGCTCAATAAGTCCCGGGCGCATATCAAACACTTCAGAAATCTTCTTGGCAATTTGACCATCCGTCATATCTACTTTTGCGGTACCGTAGGTATCTACAAAAATTCCCATAGGTTCCACAACGCCAATGGCGTAGGATACCTGTACCAAAATCTGATCTGCTAAACCTGCAGCTACAATGTTTTTGGCAATATGGCGGGTAGCATATGCAGCAGAGCGGTCAACCTTGCTTGGGTCTTTTCCACTAAAAGCACCACCACCGTGAGCACCTTTGCCACCGTAGGTATCCACAATAATCTTACGGCCAGTAAGCCCGGCATCACCGTGAGGTCCGCCAATTACAAATTTACCGGTTGGGTTAATGTGGTATTTAATATCGTCAGTAAACAGCTTTTGAAGCTCGGGTTTCAACTTTGCTTTTACTCTTGGTATAAGTATTCCAACTATATCACTCTTAATTTTAGCCAACATGCTGGCTTCCTCCGCAAAATCATCATGCTGGGTAGAAACTACAATGTCAGTTATCCTTTGAGGTACGTTGTCATCAGAATACTCAATGGTTACCTGAGATTTTGCATCAGGACGTAAGTAAGGAATGTCGGTACCCTCTCTTCGCATATCCGCCAGCTCAATCAATATTTTGTGACTTAAGTCAAGAGCCAAAGGCATATAGTTTTCAGTTTCGTTGGTGGCATAGCCAAACATCATTCCCTGATCACCTGCACCTTGCTCTTCTGGTGTACCACGGTCAACACCCTGGTTAATGTCTGATGATTGTTCATGAATGGCAGAAAGCACGCCACAGCTATCTGCTGAAAACATGTACTCACCCTTAGTATATCCAATTTTACGGATCACTTCGCGGGCCACTGTTTGCACATCTACATAGGCCTGCGACTTTACCTCACCGGCAAGTACAACCTGCCCGGTAGTTACCAAAGTTTCGCAAGCCACTTTGGAGTTTTTATCAAAAGCCAAAAAGTGATCAATTAGCGCGTCAGAAATTTGATCAGCGATTTTGTCCGGATGTCCTTCAGAAACAGATTCTGAAGTAAATAGATAAGCCATAGTCTTTCTTTAAATAAAGTTATTGTCTTGTTAAACTCCGATAAGATTGTCTGCAGAAAATGGCTAAAGGACACTGCTTTAGCATTTTTTTAGGTGGTTGCAATCAGACAAATTTCTCCACGGGTGGGCAAATGTAAAATAAAAATTAAGGAAACCTTTATCCCCTTTGCATACTGTAGAATTTATCCAATAAAGCTTCAGTGTGAATAAAACTTATATGTTGATAATCAAAAGTATATGTATTGGGATGATGCAAATTGGGCGAATCTAAGCTATGCCTGACTAAAGACATTTGGAGCGCATTGAAATTTGATGTTAATTTGCTGTAGACTTATCCAGAAAGACTGAGGGAATGGGCCCTATGACGTCTTAGCAACCCGGGCTGGCCGGGTGCTAACTCCTACTCCGTTAAGGATCGCAAGATCTGGAGATAGATAAAGTGTGTTCGTAAAACAATCCTTTATAAAAGAAATCTGGTAAGTCATAGCTTAAAAGTTTAAACTATGACAAAATCACTATTGGCCGAAGAGGCTAAAAAAAGAATCCTTGTTTTGGATGGCGCCATGGGCACCATGATACAAGGTTACAAGCTTAAAGAGGAAGATTATCGCGGTGAGCGATTTAAGGATTACCCAAGTGATCTTAAAGGTAATAACGATCTTCTTTCCATCACTCAGCAACAGATTATTAAAGACATTCATGCCGCTTACTTTGAAGCTGGTGCTGATATTGTTGAAACCAATACTTTCAACAGTACACGTATTTCCATGGCGGATTATGATATGGAAGATTTGGTGCCCGAACTCAATTATGAGGCCGCCCGTATTGCCAGGGAAGTGGCGGATGAGTTTACTGCGAGAGAGCCCGAAAAGCCCCGGTTTGTAATTGGTTCCATGGGCCCTACCAATAAAACCGCCAGTCTTTCGCCTGATGTAAATAACCCTGGTTATCGCGCTATTGACTTTGATACACTGGCCACCAATTATACAGAGCAGGCACGAGCTTTAATTGATGGAGGGGTTGATGGACTACTCATTGAAACTGTATTTGACACCCTCAATGCCAAAGCCGCCCTCTTTGCCGTAATGGCCTTGTTTGATGAAATCGGAAGGGAACTGCCCATTATGGTTTCGGGAACTATAACCGATGCCAGCGGACGAACCCTAAGCGGACAAACTGCCGAAGCATTCCTTATTAGTATTTCACATGCTCCCTTATTTTCAGTAGGACTGAATTGTGCCTTGGGAGCTTCACAACTTCGTCCGTATTTACAGGTTTTATCCCGCAATAGCGGATTTAATATTAGCGCCCACCCCAATGCGGGCTTACCTAATGCCTTTGGAGAATATGATGAAACTCCCGAAAAAATGGCCGCTCAAATAAAGGAATATCTGGATTTGGGTTTGGTGAATGTTATTGGTGGTTGTTGTGGTACAGGGCCGGAGCATATTAGGGCAATAGCAGATTTGGTTAAGGAGTATGAGCCGAGGAAGGCAAATAGTCCTCAGTCGATAGACCACAGTACGGAGACGACAGTGTTTAATTCATAGGGGAGTGCCCAACGAGAATATTAAATAATAACTCAAAAACAGTTTACTATGGCTTTTAAATTCGAAAACCTGATTGCATGGCAAAAGTCCCTTGATTTCACTTTGGATGTGCATAACCTTACCGGAAAATTTCCAACGGAGGAGAAGTACATTCTCACTTCGCAAATAAAGAGAGCTGCAGATTCAATAAACTTAAATGTTGCTGAAGGGTCTACCGGTCAGAGCGATAAGCAGTTTTTATCATTTTTGGGCTACGCCATTCGTTCGGGTATCGAAGTAGTCTCTTGTCTCTACACCGCTCACAAAAGGGAATTGATTAATGACGAGGAATTTAGAAAAATGTATAACAAAGCAGAAGAGGTGATTAAGATTATTTAAGGACTTAGAAACTCGGTAAAGGCTGATTAGTCAACAGTGAATAGACCACAGTCAACAGCGTTTGGCTAATTGGTAGGACTGTGGACTATAGGCTATGGACTGAAATCTACCAGCTATAAAACAAAAATGAAACGTATCAAACAATCCACAAAGTGCCGCAAACTATGGACAGTGGACTATTGACTATAAGCTTGTTGAAATGAAACTATCAGGACTAGAACCTTTAATTATAACCTCTGCGGCCAACTTTGTAAATGTGGGCGAACGTACCAATGTTACAGGTTCGCGCATGTTTTTGCGCTTAATTAAGGAAGATAAATATGATGAGGCCCTTGCGGTAGCCCGTGATCAGGTGGAAGGCGGTGCACAGGTGATTGACATCAATATGGATGAAGGAATGCTGGATGGTAAAGAGGCCATGGTGAAATTCCTCAATTTGATTGCAGCCGAGCCGGATATTTCACGGGTGCCAATCATGATTGATTCCTCTAAATGGGAAATCATTGAAGCAGGGTTGAAATGTGTACAGGGTAAGGCCATCGTAAACTCCATCAGCATGAAGGGTGGTGTGGATGAATTTCTGCGCCAAGCCAAACTGGTAAAGCGATATGGCGCTGCAGTAATTGTTATGGCTTTTGATGAAGACGGTCAGGCCGATAACTACCAAAGAAGGATAGATATATGTAAACGCTCTTATGACCTTCTGGTAAATGAAATAAACTTTCCTAAGGAGGATATCATTTTTGATCCCAATATATTTCCCGTGGCAACGGGCATTGAGGAGCACCGCAGAAATGCCATTGACTTTTTTGAGGCCACAAAATGGATAAAGGAAAACCTGCCGGGAGCTAAAGTGAGCGGAGGGGTAAGTAATGTATCCTTTAGCTTTCGCGGAAATCAGTCGGTGCGCGAAGCCATGCATGCCGCCTTTTTGTATCACGCCATTAAGAATGGGATGGACATGGGTATTGTAAACCCTGCACTACTGGAGGTTTATGCTGAGGTTCCAAAGGATTTGATGGAAAGGGTAGAGGATGTTTTACTGGATAGAAGGGATGATGCTACTGAGCGGCTCTTGGATTTTGCTGAAAACTTTGTGGGAGAAACCAAAACCCGCGAAAAGGATACCGCCTGGCGCGATGAACCTGTGGCAAAGCGGATTGAACACGCACTGGTAAAGGGAGTGGTGGATTTTATAGAGGAGGATGCCGAGGAAGCCCGTCAGCAGTTCGCCACCCCGTTGGAGGTAATTGAAGGCCCACTGATGGATGGGATGAATGTAGTGGGCGATCTGTTTGGATCGGGAAAGATGTTTTTGCCACAGGTGGTTAAATCTGCCAGAGTGATGAAAAAAGCTGTGGCTTACCTGCAACCTTATCTGGAGGCCGAAAAACTCAAAAATGCCGACACCAGCAAGAAGGGGAAAATCCTTCTGGCCACTGTAAAGGGGGATGTTCACGACATCGGTAAAAACATAGTAGGAGTGGTATTGGCTTGCAACAATTTTGATATTGTGGACCTTGGAGTGATGGTACCTCTGGAAAAAATTCTGGCGACAGCCAAGGCAGAAGGAGTGGATGCCATTGGCCTTAGTGGCCTTATTACACCATCACTTGATGAAATGATTTATGTAGCTCAGGAAATGGAACGTCAGCAAATGACAATGCCACTGATGATTGGCGGAGCAACTACTTCCAGGGCGCATACTGCCGTGAAGATTTTCCCGGAATATTCAGGAATAGCCGTTCATGTGAATGATGCCAGCCGCAGTGTGCCTATTGCTCAAACATTGAGCAACAAGGCCTCACATGCCGATTTTAAGAAAAACCTTGTTGCTGAATATACCAAGCTTCGCGATGGCTATTTAAAGAAAGGCGATACCAGGGAATACTTAAGCATTGAAGATGCCAGAGCCAATAAATCAGTTTTGGAGTTTAATGAACAAACCGTTTCCAAACCTGATTTCTTAGGTGTTAGGAAATTGGAGAATCTGGATTTAGGTGAAATAAGAAAGTATATAGACTGGACCCCATTTTTCCAGACGTGGGAGTTACATGGCAAATACCCCAAAATTTTGGAAGATAGTGTGGTAGGGGAGCAGGCTACTCTTCTTTTTAATGAGGCCAACCAAATGTTGGATGAAATCATCCGCAACAAAAGTTTGAAGGCAAGTGCTGTTTTTGGAATTTGGGAGGCAAATTCAATTGGTGATGACATTGAGCTTTTTGAAAATGGTGAACACTTTGAAACTTTCAGAACGCTGCGCCAGCAAACCAAAAAAGCAGCTACAGCGCCTAATCAGGCCTTAAGCGATTTTGTGGCTCCTGCCGAAAGTGGAATAACAGATTATGTAGGTTGCTTTGCCGTTACTGCCGGTATTGGTACGGATAAACTGGTGGCCAAATACAAAGCAGATCTAGATGACTATAAAGCCATAATGGTTCAGGCTTTGGCCGATCGGTTGGCGGAAGCAACAGCGGAATGGTTGCATTATGAAGTGAGGACAAAGTACTGGGGCTATGCTAAAGGAGAGCATCTGGAAAGTGAAGAGCTTATCAAAGAAAAGTATCGAGGAATTCGTCCGGCACCGGGTTATCCCGCTTGCCCTGATCACTTGGAAAAGAAAACCATTTTTAAACTGTTGGATGCAGAAAAAGCAGGAATCACCTTGACGGAAAGTCTGGCTATGTTCCCGGCTTCCTCGGTTTCCGGCTACTACTTTGCCCACCCTGATTCTAAATATTTTGGTTTGGGAAAAATTGGAAAAGACCAGGTGGAAGATTTTGCAGAAAGGAAGGGAATGGACTTTAAGGATGCGGAAAGGTGGTTGAGGCCAACTTTGAATTATTAGGAAGCGGAGTACGAACGAAAAAGTGTACTTAAGATCTGAGGCCCCAGAAGAAGGCCCTAAGTTGGGGTGGGTTACCCGGATAATAGAAAATACAGTTGTGAAATTTATTTCAACCTTAATCCCGAAGCCTAATCCGGATTTTGAAGACTTATTTGAGGAGGTGAAGTATTGGAAATAGAGATTGATTTGACGGATAATATAGCCGTAAGAGAAATAGGATTTAATAAAGTAGGAGCAGCAATTGTAGGAATGCCATTTGGCCAGAATTATGGCTTTTGGACGGATACCCAATTAACATATGATGACTACAAGACTTTCAAAAGCATTGAACTAACGTATAAGGAATTTTAAAATTACTGGAGTGAGTTTTTAAATAGGATGAAACTTAAGAAAATATAGAGTAAAGACCCCAGCGGGGTCACATATTAATAACCCCGTGCGTTAGCGCGGGGCTTCCATAACAACCACCCGCTAAATTTTGGCGTGTGTTTTTTGAAGAAAAACCAGGACAAAATTTACAACCCGAACTAATAACCAACAACTAGGAAACCAAATCTCAAATTTTCCTTTTTAAATATTAAATAGACGATGAAAGTAATAGACCATATAAACAACGCTAAGGAAACGATCTTCTCTTTTGAAATCCTTCCCCCCCTTAAGGGGCAAAACATAAAGGAAATCTACGAAACCATTGATGCCTTAATCGATTTTAAGCCTCCGTTTGTAAACGTAACCTACCATCGTGAAGAAGTGGTGTATAAGCGTCATAACAGTGGTTTACTGGAACAAAAGACGATTAAGAAACGCCCGGGTACGGTAGGGATTTGTGCGGCTATTCAGAATAAGTACCACATTGATGCAGTGCCTCATATTTTATGCGGAGGGTTTACTAAAGAGGATACCGAAAATGCATTGATAGATTTAGACTTTTTGGGAATTGAAAATGTGCTGGCCTTGCGGGGTGACTCCATAAAGGGCGAAACCTATTTTGTTCCTGAAAAGGATGGGCACAAGTATGCCTGTGATTTGGTGGGGCAGATAAAAAACATGAACGAGGGAAAGTATCTTGATGAAGAGCTACAAAATAATGACCCCACTGGGTTTTGCATTGGAGTTGCTGGTTATCCCGAAAAGCACTTTGAAGCACCAAGTATAAACAATGATATTCAATGGCTGCAAAAGAAAATTGATGCAGGCGCAGAGTACATCATTACACAGTTGTTTTTTGATAACCAGAAGTACTTTGATTATGTTGAAAAGTGCAGAAAGGCGGGCATAAATGTGCCTATTATTCCTGGTATAAAACCTATAGCCACTAAAAAACACCTTAGTGTACTACCTCACTTTTTTCATGTGGATTTACCGGATGATTTGGTAAAGGCAATTGTGGATTGTAAAGATAACAAGGCTGTACGTCAGGTAGGAATAGAATGGGCCATTGAACAAAGCAAGGAGCTTAAGGCAGCTGGTGTTCCTGTGCTTCATTATTACTCTATGGGTAAGGTTGATAACATACAGAAAATTGCGAGTGCCGTGTTTTAAATCAAAAAAAGGGGCCGATTGGCCCCTTTTTTAATAGTTTATGTTCTCTTAAAGAAGTTCAAATATCTTGCTCAAAGCTGGAGATTGTATCCAGTTAATGGCACTGTTTCCTCCATTTTCTGCCCACTGCTGAAATAGTGGATAAGCAACAAGTATATCCACTTTTTCATTGGGATGTTTAAAGCTTTTGTCAGAGGTTATAACTTCTACAGCCCAAGGCAGACCTGATGCAGTATTGTAAGTTCCGTTTACGTCCATACTGGTGTTGTACAGGGCTACATCTGCTACCGCACTGCCATAGTACCCATCCAGGTGCGTTTCGCGTCCTCTTTCATCTGTGCGGTAAATATAAATATCCGGCATGATAGTTTGAACAGAAGAATTAGAGGCAAAGGTTACGGTAAAGGTAAATACGTCTGGAGTTTTGCTTGGGCCTGCACCATTATTGGTGTAGTACTCACTTTGAGCAGCCTTTGCATCGTTAAATACAATTATTCCATTTACGTTATCCGGATCAGCCTTGGCGTCTCCTGTAATGGAAGAGATGATATTACCTGAGAAGTTTTGTTTACTGGAGTTAAGTAATCTAATGGCCAATCCGCTGGAAGCTCCGGCACCCATGGCATCCAAACTAATTTCAAAAGTAGCATCTACCTTCTCGTTGTTAGCATCTGCACTATAGGTAATTTTAGTACTTATCACCATGTCGTTGAAATCAAAATCACCCTGAGCTGGCCATAGGTCTTCAAAGGCTAATGTTTGGTATCCTGCCGTTGGAAAGTAGGATTGATAGGCTCTGGAAGCATCATTTGGATAGTCATCATCACCATCGGCCACGCCATCGTTATCGGCATCTATTATGGCAGAATTTGTTTCAAAATGCACGTTATCAATCCAGCCTTTATCCTTTGCATACATTGAAATTTCTGCATAGCTCACCCCAGCAGGAACAACGCCTTCACCATTTATGGTACTGCCATTTCTGTAATAGTAATTATAACCCAAAATTGTGGTTCCATCTGAGTGATACCAGAATATGTACGCTCGCGTAGTTCCATTAGCATCACTCTGAAAGGCAAAACTATCTGCAGCAGTAACACTCACTGACTGATAGATATAGTTGGATTTGTTGTTTTTTGCTTTTACCACCTTACTTCCGTTTTCAGTACTATGAGTAAAGTTGTCGTTATACTTATACCACTGGCCATCATCCGCTAAGGAAGTAACAGTAGATTGAGATGGTCTATAATTAAAGCTATTAATCTCAAGGTCACTATTAGAAAGCAGATTAGTACCCGTAACCCTACCTATGCCTTGGGTAGATTTTTTACCCACTTCAAAAGTCGGACGGTTGTTTATTATTTCAGTATCCTCAAATAGATCCGAATATAGCTTGAAGCTTAAGTTACCAGTTTGAGTGATTTTCTTAGAGTCTCCTGTGGCAGGATAGTATAAGTAGTAGGATTCACCAACCGCTGGGAGTGTAATGTTAAAGTGTGCCTGATTGTTGTACACCTTCTTTTGATCCAGCCTGTTACCATTTTCAGTAATAATCCATACCGATTGCCCTTCTGTCTCCAGTTTTGGATCATGCTGAAGGGTGACGGTAGTATTACCTTTTACACTGCTGCTCCAGTTGAAATTTTCAGAGATGTTGAGTTCACCAAGATTGGTAAGTCCGGGTGGGTTTTGATTGGATGAATCATTGTTCTTAGAGCATGAGATAGCAAGAACTATCCCTGCTGCCAACAGCATTGATTTTTTCATGACGTGAGTTTTTAGTTATAGAGTTTCAATAATTCCTGTAATTCAGGAACTCGACAAATATACACGAACCCACGTAATTATCTGTAAATCAATAAGTAAAAGTGCTTTATCCTGATTTAGGTGTGGATTAATTGGAAGAGTAAAAAGCTGGGGAATAGGATTTTGAGTTAAAACCAAAAAGAAAAGGGTACACTTAAAAATGTACCCTTTTCTTACTCTCTACTCTGAACAACTATTTAATTGTGTAAAGCTTTTCTGCTTTTCCAAGCAGCATCCAGCCTATATATCTCTTGCCATTGCTTTGTGCCCAGGCTTTAAATTTAGGGTAAGCTTCACCCATATCCACTTTTTCTATTGGGTGATGGAAATATTCTGCATCGGGGCTTACAACTTCCACTACCCATGGCAGGCCATTAGCAGTTCTGTAATTCCCATTGTCACTATCAGTACCTATTAGTGCGTTGTCGGCAGCTGCGGTAGCAGGAAAACCACTTTGATGTATTTCTCTGCCTCTTTCACCTGTTCTGTATATATAAAAGTCTGGTAAAATATATTGAGAACCCGCGTTACTGTTGAACGTTATGGTGAAGGTGAAGGTTTGTGGTGCTCCGCTTGGTCCAAAGCCGTTGTTATTATAAAAAGGCTTTAGAGCTTTTCTGTCATCGTTAAAAACAACAATACCATTATTAACATCTGGGTCTAATGCTGCGCTACTTCCGCTAAGAGCTGAAATGATGTTGGTATTGAAGGGTTGCTTGTCTGCCTGAAGAAGGTGAATACCCAAACCGCTGGATAGACCAGCTCCTAATCCAAGAACCTTAACGTTTACAATGGCATCTACAAGCTTATTGTCTGCATCTTTTCTAAACTCAACGGTGTTTTCAATTACCAGGTCATTAAAGTCATAATCTCCGGTTGCAGGCCATAAATCCTCAAAGGCCAATATTTGCTTACCGATGGTTGGGAATGAAGTTTTGTAGGCTCTTAATGGATCATTAGGAAAAGCATCTTTTCTGTTTGGAACACCATCGCCATCATCATCAGGCTCTACGGTTTCTACCAAACTAACGTTATCCAGCCATGCACCCTGAGCACAAAAGCCAAATAGTTGAATGAACCTAACAGTAGGTGAAGTTATAAAGTTGGTGTGGCCTGTGTTTCCCGAGGTATAAACTGTGTTGTACCCAATGAATGACCTGTTGATATCGTATAGCAAAACGAAGAAACCTCCGTTCCCTGCAAAATCATATTCAAAATCGAACATATAATTTCCGTCAACTGCAAATCCCTGTAGTATATCCGCTTTATTGCCAGGACTGTTAGAGGTAAAAACATGGTTTCCGTTTACTGTTGTTGTTGTGGCGTTATTGTCACGGGCATACCATCCGCCTATGGGGCGTAGTTTGGTGTATAGAGCCGTATCCATTGGGAAGGTTGATGAACTGAAGTCACCATTCTGTACCATGTTGGTGCCTTGAGTTTTGTTTTTTGTACCTGATTTTTTTCCAGGTTGAAAAAGATTTGAAGACAAGCCGTCCAGAGAAATATCCTGAAGGTTAAAAACAACCCTTTCAGAAGTGATTTCAACTTTTTCGTTTGTGTTTGGGTAGTAGGCAAAAACTTTCCCTTCGGTTTGTGGACGACTGATGTTAAAGGCTACAGAGGAATTAGCTACAATCTGCTCATCCAGCAGGTTGCCTTCTTCATCTTGAAGTTCAACAAGCTGCCCTTCAGTAGTTAAATAGGAAGGAGCATCAATTATAACCTCTACATTACCTTTTATACTGCTAGACCAGTTGAAGGTTTGTGGGATAACCAAATCCGCAAATGGAGTGGCATCAGAGGCGTTAAACTGATTGGAAGTGTCTGTTTCCTTAGAACAACTAAGGGCTAATACCGCAACTGCGGTAAGAGTTAAGAATGTGTTTGATGTTTTCATGAGTAGTTGAGTTTCGCCAGTACTATAGAAACTTTAAGGCCAGAGAAAATAAGATACATAAATATCCTGATATTCAGGTTTTTATGGTTTTATGGTATTTTATATTTTTCCCATTATGAGAAATTTTTTCTCCTTTTGAATAAAGGCTTAAATATACTAAATGCTTGATAAACAGTCTTGCAGACTCGCTTATTTTGAGTTGATAATTATCTTTAGGTGATATGGTTTTCTTCGGTGGGGCGTAAGCTATTGTTGTAGAGTTGTTTGTAACTCAAAATTGTGGAAAATAGTATAGTGGAGTGAGTAAAGGCGATTACTTTTTTTTGAACAGATGGACTAGGTTTATTGTGAATATCTACCATTGGTGTTCTGTTATTGAGGATTCATGATTGCTAACTTGGACGTATCTAAAAAGTGAATTAACACAACTATTTATGGTCAGGAAAGCAACGAAGCCCTCTACTCCAAAATCAGCCGCAGATTCCGTGAGGAAAATATTTGTATTGGACACCTCGGTAATATTATTCGATCACAACTCTATTGTAAATTTTGCAGAGCACGATGTAGCCATCCCCATTACGGTGCTGGAGGAGCTGGATGAATTTAAGAAAGGCAGCGATACCAAAAATTTTGAAGCACGGCAGTTTATCCGTTTCCTTGATAAGAAGGCTGCGGATAAGGGACTTCAGGATTGGATTAGCCTTAATGGCGGAAAAAAGGGCAGGTTTAAGGTGATAATGAATACCGAGAGCAGTAAGATAGATGCCAATCGGGTTTTTGGAGGATCCAAGAATGATCATAGGATACTGAATGCCGCACTTCACCTTTCTGAAGAAGAAAAGAAAAAGCAAGTGATTTTGGTGACCAAGGATATCAACCTCCGCTTAAAGGCCAAGGCTATGGGTGTAAGGGCGGAGGATTATGAAACCGGCAAGGTGAAAGACCTGGATTCTCTCTATACTGGAAAAACGCAAATTGACAATTTTGATCAGGAGTTAATCGACTCACTTTATAAATCTCATTCTATTTCTATAGATAAGATAAGGGAAGTGCAAAAAGACTTTACACCTCATAATAACCATTATTACATTTTAAAGGGATCAAAAAGCAGCACCCTGGCATTTTACAATGCCAATGATCAAACTATGGATCAGGTGGAGAAGAGAAGTTATTATGGTATAAAACCCAGAAATGCCGAGCAAACCTTCGCTTTAAATGCCATTATGAACCCTGAAATAAAGTTGGTAAGCCTCTCAGGTGTGGCGGGCACGGGAAAAACGCTTTTAGCTCTTGCAGGATCATTGGAGCAAAGGAGAGAATACAAACAGATTTACCTTGCCCGGCCCATAGTTCCGTTGAGCAATAAGGATATTGGTTTCCTTCCGGGAGATATGAAGGCCAAGATAAATCCCTATATGCAGCCCCTATGGGATAATTTGAAGTTTGTGAAAAACCAGTTTAAGGAAACTGACAAAGAATACAAGCAGATAGACGAAATGGTGAAACAGGAGAAACTTTTGGTAACGCCCTTAGCCTATATCAGAGGGCGTAGCCTCAGCAATGTGATTTTTATTGTTGATGAGGCCCAAAACCTCACGCCACATGAAGTGAAAACCATTATTACCCGCGCTGGTGAAAATTCGAAGTTCATCTTTACAGGAGATGTACGCCAAATAGATACGCCCTATTTGGATGAGCAATCCAATGGACTATCCTATTTAATTGATAAGATTAAGGGAAATAAGCTTTTTGCTCATATCACTCTTGAAAAAGGGGAGCGGTCGGAGCTGGCTAATCTTGCCAATGAACTATTGTAAGCCTTAAAGCTTTTTCACCCAGTTGGCAATATCATTCGCCAGGTTTTTGGCCAGTGGAAAATCAGGATCTCCATAGGAAGCGATGTTTTGTTCCCTGCTGTCGTTCACCTGTTTTAATACATGGTTCATTTTCGGATAAACCTTATATGTAGCTTCAGGTATGGCTTCGGATAATGCTTTACCTTCCTCCTGAGAAACCTGGATGTCGCGCCCACCCTGAATGATAAGCACCGGAATATTTAGCTTTTTTAATTCCTCGCTAGGAGTGTATGCAAAATAGCTTTTCAAATACGGTTGTACTGAGGGTCTTAGCAATGCCGCCAATGCGGGATTAAACTTTGTGATGGTAAAGCCATTTTTAACAGAGTCTAATTTTTGATAAGTGGAAATAGCCATTTCTTCGGGAAGGCTTTGCTCCAGCTGGCCCTTGATCGTTTGCAGGGCATTTTGGGCGGGTCCGGCCACACTGATGTAGCCTTTTACCTTTGCGTTTTGTGCAGCCAGCATTCCTACCAGAGAACCTTCGGAGTGGCCCATTATCACAATTTTTTTAAATCCGAGTTCCTTCATTTTATCAATAGCAGCCACAGCTACTTTGTAATTATCTTCAAAACGAAGGTCACTCTCTGATTTGCTCATTTGAGATTGAGCAATACCTAATTTGTCATATCGATAGGAGGCAACACCCATTTTAAGGAGCGAATCGGCCAATTGTGAAAAGCTGTTATTTGCGCCATCCACCAAAATAGAGTTGCCATTGCGATCAGTAGGCCCGCTGCCGCTGATAAAAATCACTATAGGCAGCTTGTTGAATTTTTTCAGGCTTTTGCCTGATGAAAGCAAGGTTCCAGAAAGGGTGTCTCCCTCGTACACAAAGGGTTGTTCGATTTCCACGCGAACTTTTCCCTTTTGGCTATAGGCGATATTGGCTGAAAATACCAATACTAAAAAACTAAGGACTATTTTCTTCATAATGATGGATAAAAAAAATCCCGATTCATTAATGAACCGGGATTCTAATTTATAATAATAAAAGGATATTAAACCTTTTCAGCTACAGAAGGAGCGCCTGCCAGAATTTCTTCGCTGGCATTATCGGCAAACTTCTCGAAGTTGGCATTGAACTTTTGAGAAAGATCATTAGCTGTTTTGTCATATTTTACCTTATCATCCCAGGTATTTCTAGGATGCAAAATATCACTTGGCACATTAGGGCATTCGTTTGGCATAGCCAATCCGAATATTTCGTGATTAGTATAAGCTACATTATCCAACTCACCATTAAGTGCTGCTGTAATCATAGCACGGGTAAAGCTAAGCTTCATGCGCTTACCTACTCCGTATCCACCACCGCTCCAGCCAGTGTTTATCAACCATACATTTACACCGGCATCTTTCATTTTCTGGCTAAGCATATCGGCATACTTGGTAGGGTGCAATGGCATAAATGGTGCGCCAAAACAAGCGGAGAATGTTACAACCGGCTCGGTAATTCCTGCTTCAGTACCAGCTACCTTAGCGGTATATCCACTAATAAAGTGAAATGCAGCTTGTCCGGGAGTTAATTTTGAAATTGGAGGAAGTACACCATAGGCATCACAGGTAAGAAAGAAAATATTCCTTGGATTAGAAGCCAATGAAGGCTTCTGAATATTGTCGATGTGATAAATCGGGTAACTTACACGTGTATTCTCAGTAATGGATGAATCTTCAAAATCCGCTTCATTGGTATCCTTTTTAAAGGCTACGTTTTCGAGTAGAGCACCTGGCTTGATAGCCCTGAAGATGTCCGGTTCTTTTTCTTCGCTAAGGTCAATAACCTTGGCGTAGCAGCCGCCTTCAAAGTTGAAGATGGTATTATCAGCCGCCCAGCCATGCTCATCATCACCAATAAGCTTGCGGTTTGGATCAGCAGAAAGGGTGGTTTTTCCTGTACCACTTAGTCCAAAGAAAAGAGCAGTATCACCATCTTCACCAACATTAGCCGAGCAGTGCATGCTCAAAACGTTTTTTTGGTGAGGCAGGATAAAGTTAAGGGCTGAGAAAATACCTTTTTTGATTTCTCCGGTATAGCCGGTTCCACCAATGAGAACCATTTTTTCGGAAAAATTCAAAATGGCAAAGTTGTGCTGTCGGGTGCCATCCGTTTCAGGATTGGCCATAAAGCTTGGAGCATTGATCAATGTCCACTCCGGCTCAAAATCTTTCAGTTCTTCTTCCGTTGGACGAAGAAACATGTTGTGTGCGAATAAATTAGACCATGGCAATTCGGTGATTACCCTGATTTTCATTTTGTATCGCTCATCGGCACAAGCGTAAACATCACGAACGTAAAGTTTTTTTCCACTTAGGAAATCACCAACCTTTGTATAAAGTTGATCAAACTTGTTTGCGTCAAACTTAATGTTGATGTTTCCCCACCATACGGCATCTTTTGTCACTTCATCTTCAACAATAAAGCGGTCTTTTGGTGAGCGGCCGGTAAATTCACCGGTGTTTACTGATATGGCGCCAAGATTAGATCTTACGGCCATGTTGTTGTCTAAAGAGATTTTTTCAAGGTCTTCTGACTTCAGGTTCCAGAGAGCCTCAGCATCACTAATTCGATACTTTTTTAGATCGCTGTTAGCTGGTTTAATCTGTGTGAAATTCATAATAGGAGATTTGTTTTCACTTAAAATTTAGGGTGGCAAATTTAGCCTTATTTGATTCACGACATTATTTCACAAGCTAAATCGTGCTATTTTATCGACAAAATTATTAACGACCCTGCTTAGAACTTCTTATTGCGGATACGAAAATTAAGACCCATCCTGCAATGAAAAACAGTCCGCCTATGGGTGTTACAGGCCCTAAAAAACTAAAGTCAACGCCCCAAATTGATGAAGTACTAAGGAGATAGATACTTCCTGAAAAAAGAAAGATGCCGGTTATCCAACACGCTACAATAGTCTTTAGGTACTTTAAAGGATAAGAAGACAGGCCAAGGGTAAGGAGCGCAATGGCGTGCCACGCCTGATATCGCACGGCAGTTTCAAAACTTTTAAGGCTGTCGGGCTCCAAACGGGCTTTTAGTGCATGTGCTCCCATAGCTCCTAAAATCACGGCAATGGCCCCAAAGGCTGCTGCCCACGCAATTATATTCTTAGCTTTCACAGGGTGAGATCATTAAATTGTTCTTTACTTATTTCATATTCAAATGAATCGCGCAGCGATTGAATGTTGTTCAAATTTTTCCAATGCTCCCTTGTGGCTCGCATAAACTCAAGTCTGGTATTGTCATACTTCATGGCAGCCAGTATCTTTTTAAGTTCCTCTACAGTATAGCTGTGCTTTTTGCCAAACCCCTGCGCGGCATTCAGCTTTTCAAACTCAAATTCGGTTTCTTGCAATTCTGCATAAAAATCAACAAAGGTTTTCTCCTTCTTTACAGGAGGTGGTGGGGGAGGAGCTACAACGGCTACTACAGTATCCTTTTTCACAGCTGCTACAGTTGCTGTTTTTGGAGGTGCAGCTTTCGAACTGTTGTTTTTTGCTACCGGTGATGTGGCCGGTACCGGTGTTGTAGTGGTTTTTGCAGCTGTGGCAATTGGAGCCTCGGCAACAGGTTTCTTTGCAGGAATAACTGTAGCAGGTTTTTCCCTTGTGGGAGAAATCGAGGCAAGTGGCCTCAGGGGTGTTGCATTTTTGGCATCAATGGTTGTGGCAGTTGCCGGTAACACGTCAGGCTCACCTCTAAACCTTAGCTGAAGCTCATCGCGGCTGTTGGTGGTTATTATGTATTGATAGTTTCCCTTGGTGTGAAAGTGCATTTTCTTTTCAAAAAACACATTTGGTGAGAGCTCTACTCGCACATTAAAGGGAAAGGTATCCAGCTTTTTCACCACCAGCTCTTTTACAGGATCGGTATTTTGTACATAGCCGTTAATACCTAACAAAAAACCGGTATTGGTGGCGTCTTCTATTATCAGGTTTACCTGAGCCATGGAGCTTAGGCAAAGTAAGATTGGGAGTAACCTTAACAGGGTCATTTTTGATCAAATTTAAAGCAAAAGTAAGCCTTAGGGATTTTCATTTGGATGGGATGGGTTTAATTCTAATTTTGCCATCCTATGAAGAAAATACTTGTGATCGGAGCAGGTCGCTCTACCTATAGCCTCATTAAATACTTAAAACAACAATCCATTGCGAATGATTGGCAGATTACTATTGCCGATTATGATGTAAAACTGGCCAATGAGCAAGCCGGGAACCACGAACGAACAGAAGCTTTACAGCTGGATGTTACCAATGATGTTGATCGCAGAGCTGCGGTACAAAATGCGGATTTGGTTATAAGTATGCTGCCGGCTCACATGCACATTAGCGTAGCTCGCGATTGTGTGGAGTTTGGTAAAAATATGGTTACAGCCTCCTATATCTCTCCGGAAATGGAAGCTCTGGATGAAGCGGCAAAAAAGGCCGGAGTGATTATGATCAATGAGATTGGCGTTGATCCTGGTGTGGATCACCTTAGTGCCATGAAAGTACTGGATAAGATTAGGGAAGAGGGCGGCAAGATGTTGATATTTGAAAGCTTTACCGGTGGTTTGGTGGCGCCCGAAAGTGACAATAATCCCTGGAACTATAAATTTACCTGGAACCCACGTAACGTGGTAATGGCCGGCTCAGGTGGTGCTGTGAAGTTTATACAGGAGGGGCAGTATAAATACATTCCCTATCATCAGCTTTTCCGTAGAATTGAATTTATTGATATTGATGGCTACGGCCGTTTTGAAGGTTATGCCAACCGCGATTCATTAAGATACAGAAGCACTTATGGATTGGATGATATCCCAACAATTTATAGGGGAACACTTCGCAAACAGGGTTTTTGCCGCGCGTGGGATGTGTTTGTAAAGTTGGGGATGACGGATGATAGCTATGTTTTGGAGAATTCTGAGCACATGACCTTCCGGGATTTCACCAATACTTTTCTTTCCTATAATCCGCACGATTCAGTAGAGCTTAAACTGATGTACTACCTGAGCATTCCACAGGATTCTGAACTGATGGAAAAACTGGAGTGGATTGGCATATTTGAAAAAACCAAAATCGGTTTAAAAAGGGCCACTCCGGCTCAGATTCTTCAGCATATATTGGAGCAAAAGTGGCAAATGGAACCGGAGGATAAAGACATGATTGTGATGTTTCACAAGTTTGGCTACGAGCTAAATGGCCAACAGAAAATGATAGAATCCTCAATGGTTAGTATTGGGCGCAACAGCCGCGAAACTGCCATGGCACGTACAGTAGGTTTGCCTGTTGCCATTGCTGCCAAGCATATCCTTAACGGGAATATCACCACCCCGGGAGTTCAAATCCCTATTTCAAAAGAGATATACGAACCGATGCTCGCGGAACTTGAAGAGTACGATATAAAATTCACCGAGAAGGAAGTGGAGTATAAGGGGTATTAGGGTGTGGTTGTGATGGGCCAGCTCCATTTGCCGATGTCCAATCTTTAGATTTTCAAACCCCATTGATGAAGAAGGTATTTGAGTGTAGCGAGCCTTTATGAGCGTCAAAAATCCAAATGAAACTGCTCCGTCATTTTGGTGTACTCCAAAGTGTATTTACCATGCTCATCTCTTAGGATGAAACTTGTTTCACCTACAATCCCGTTTTCAAACCCCATCTCCACCAGCCATCTCTTATCCTCCGCGCCCGGTCTGCCAAAGACTTTGGTAATACGTGAAGGGAAAATAGAATGAGTTTCCGCTAAGGCGATGAATTCCTGTGCTTCTGCCTTGGGGAGAACGACTGCTAATGTCCCTTTTTGCGAAAGCAATGATGCCACTCTTTCTAAGAATTTTTCCTGTGGTAAATATTCTTCATGGCGTGCTCGGTCTCTCTCAGAGTTTCCAGATGAGGTATTGCCTTTAAAGAAGGGAGGATTGCTTACAATTAAATCAAACTTTTTAGTGAAAGCGTGGGATAGGAAATCAGATTGAATGATTTCTATTCTGTTAGCGAAAGGGGAATTGGCGGCATTTTCTTGGGCCTGTTCGGCTGAGGGCTGATCCAGTTCAATTCCTGTAATCTGAGCACTCGGAAATCGTTGAGCCAGCATTAGTGCAATAAGTCCACTGCCAGTGCCAACATCTAGAATGGTTTTTGGATTTTCGGATTCTACCCAGGCCCCAAGTAATACGCCATCTGTACCAACTTTATGGGCGCAGCGGTCGTGCTCAATAGAAAATTGTTTAAAGCGGAAGGGGGCATGACTCATTTGAAGATTTGAATATTCGAAAATTTAAAAGGTGGAAAACTACGAACAACAAACCAAAAACAATCGATTCTAAAACATGTACCACATCCTGTACAATATTGATCTTTGTAAAAATATTGCAAGTAATGGAAGCAACAAACCTCACAGATTTTAGAAAGAACCTTAAGGCCTATTTTGAAATGGTTTTTAATATGAAGGCACCGTTATTTATTACACGTTCAAAAGGGGAGGATATGGTGTTACTAAGTAAAAGCGAGTATGACAGTATGCAGGAAACTTTTTATTTGTTGAAAAGCCCTAGGAATGCGGAACGGCTGATGGCAGCTATTGAGCAGGACAAAACAGGTAAGGGTGAGGTGCGGGAACTGATTGAGGAATGAAGATTACCTTTTTAGATCAGGGATGGGAAGATTACTTGTACTGGCAAGTTCATGATAAGAGGATGTTAAAGAAAATCAACACTTTGCTTAAAGATATCAACCGGAATCCATTTGAAGGTATTGGTTCACCTGAGCCCTTAAAACATAGTTTATCCGGCTATTGGAGCCGCAGGACAAACTTGGAGCATCGATTGGTGTACCGGATGGAAGGGGGCGAAATAAGGGTGATTCAATGTAGGTACCATTATTAATCAATTGAAAATTTGAGGATTCGAATATTCGAGAATTGTAATCTTCAAATTATCGAATTTTCAAATAAACCCTGACAGGGTTTATCAGTAGCTCGGTAGTAACCCCGTCAGGGTTGACTCCGATAAAGCTCAATCAACCCCTCAGGGCAATTCAGGTGAATCTCTTGCTTGTCGCGATCTATAGATTCTATAAACTCATCTACAGCAGGAACAAGGATTTCGGTTTCGCCATCCATAATCTGGAAGAGTGGCTGGGCGCTGGAGTCAATAATATTTTGGCAAATACCAAACTGCCCAACGGTAGCATCTATCATTTTAAAGCCTACAACTTCATGATAGTAAAACTGCTTTCCGCTAAGTGGGGGTAAAACTTCACTGGGGAGGTAAAGTTCGTAGCCCACCATGGTTGTAGCCTCAGTAGGGGTAACATCTTCAAATCGAAGTATAAAGTGGCCCTTGGAATTTTGGGCCATTTCCTCAATAAAAAAAGGAATCAGTTCACCGCGGACATCCACGAAAACTGATTCCAATTCGTAATAATTTTGAGGCTGATCGGTATCAAAAACGGCTATAACTTCACCTTTGTATCCGTGTAAACGGCTAATGTGGCCCAGTTGATAACAGTCTTCTTTACGCAAAGTCAGGAAATTTTATTCGCCTGCTTTTTCTTCAGTTGCAGGAGCGTCCTCGGCTGGTGCCTCGGCAGTAGCTTCTACTTCACCCTCTTCAGCTGCAGGAGCTTCTTCAACAGGAGCGTTGGCTGCTGCCTGAGCTGCTGCACGTGCCTTGTTTACTTCTGCTTCTGCTTCTAATGCTTTTGCTCTTGCTTCAGCTTGTGCTTTAGAAAGACCTTCTTTCTTTCCTTCGATTCTTCCAGACTTATCGTCCATCCATTTATCGAATCTTTTTTCAGCTTCTGCTTCGTCAAATGCGCCTTTTTTCACACCATCCAAAAGGTGTTTTTTCATCATTATTCCTTTGTACTTAAGGATAGCACGAGCGGTATCGCTTGGTTGTGCACCTTTAATTACCCAGTCAAGGGTACTGTCAAAGTTGATGTCGATGGTTGCAGGATTGGTATTTGGATTGTATAGACCCAAACGCTCAATATATTTACCGTCACGCTTAGAGCGACTGTCTGCTACTACGATGTGGAAGATGGGGCGGCCTTTACGACCATGACGCTGCAATCTGATTCTAGTTGCCATGCATTAATTGTTTTACAAGGGTACGCTGACCCGGTTAATTAATTTTTAAGAGGGCGCAAAAGTAGGGAAATAGTTTGTGTGAATAATAGTTAATTGTAAAATAGTTAATGGAGTCAATTCAGCTCTCAAAATATCAAATTCCTTAATTTTGAAACTATGGCTTATTATCAACCCAAAGAAACCATACGCGGCCAATCCAATTTTGAAGAGCCGGGCCTTACGGGATTCTATACGGCCCGCGACTATCTGTCATGGACCTATGCCGGGCTGCGTGAACTCATTAGGGGGAGGGTATATGAAATGTCGCCCGCGCCAAGTTCCTATCATCAAAAAGTACTTGGGAAACTATACCTGGCTTTTAATAAAAAGCCTTTGGGAAAAGGTTGTGAGGTTTGGTTGTCACCTGTTGATGTGTTTTTCTTTTATCCGGGCGAAGACCCCATGGAAACACCTAATGTGGTACAACCTGATCTTTTTATACTTTGTGATTCATCTAAAATGGAGAAACGCGGATGTATGGGGGCGCCTGAGTTCGCTCTCGAAATCCTTTCGCCATCAACAAGTAAAAAAGATGCTTCGGAAAAGCTTACGCTTTATGAGGAATATGGTGTTCGGGAATATTGGATGGTTTCCATACCCGATAAATTGGTAATAGTAAACCTGTTAAATGATAAGGGTTTTTATGAAACTCAAAAACCTGTGGTTGAGGATAAATTGCTGGCTCCCCGTGATTTTCCTGAACTTGAAATTGACCTTAATCAAATCTTTACAGGGATAACCACTGAATGAGTAGTTCGAAAAATATATCCCCGGCTCAATTACTGTTCCACTGAAACCGGGGATATGAATGTTGGGAAATCGTATTACTCTATCCAAAAACCATTTGGATTTATTCCTGATCCAAAGCTCTTTTTAAAACTACCGTTGCGATCATAAATTAATACCTGTCCTTTTTGGATGAAATCTATGGCATCGCTCAACCATACTTCATTAGATTCAGCTCTATAGCCAAGGCCGTAAAAGCTGTTGTTGTTTGAAGCTATAAAAGAGGTTGCCGGCTCTGCCGTGGCATTAATAGACATCTTGTAAACATCTCCCGTAAGGAAATAAAGGGAGTCGCGATTAGCATTGAAAACCATTTTGTTGGTGTAGGACCCTGCCCCTAAGGAGATGGTTTTTGTTACCGTTTCGGTTCCTGCATCAATCACTTCTAAAGCTCCATTTACATTATTGAATGGATCGCCACCACATAGCACCCATAGCATACCATTTTTGTCAACATCAATAGCGGTAGGGTTGAATGTTGTGGTAATGGTAGATACATTTCCTGTAGCCCAATCGAGCGCGGTAATGTGGCTGGTGTAGGTGTTTGTTATAAACACTTTTCCGTTGGCCATCACCATTTCTTCACTGCTGGAGGAAATATTGATATAACGGCTAATTGTTTTGGTAACGGGATTTACCACTGCCAAACTATCGGAAAACAAATCCGAAACTAAAATCTCGGTTGGGGAAACCTTCAATGCAAATCGTGGGGATTTAAACCCGGTGATGGTACCTGTACTTTCGAAGTTGTCCTTATTTACCACTTCTATTTTTCCTGAGTTATTTATTACCAGATAAACCTCATTTTCAATTTGGGTAGCAGATTGAAGCACATCTCCCAGCTTTCGGGCATTTGTTGAGCTAAATACGTTGGCAGAGTAAGTGTTGCTATCCACATCATACACACCTAAGGTACTGTTGCCGGCCTGGAAGTTTCCTTCATTAAGCACCCAAACCTTATTGGCTCCCGGTTTTACAACCTCCGGGGTTTCGGGTTTGTCATCCACACAAGAAGCCATTAGGCTTAATCCAAGAAGAGAATAAATCAGTTTTTTCATTTTTGATGAATTAATTTGAAATTTAAATTGAGTCCGATTGAATAATTAATGCCGGGCATGGGGCGGCTGCGCACCACCTGATAGGGTTCGTTCCAGATATTATTGATCCGGAAAAAGAAGCTTCCACCAAATTTTTTCCACTGTGGGCTGTACGCCATATATAAGCTGCCCAATTGATATGGGTCCAGCCATTCGCTATGGTCGGAGGTAGTATAGGTGTAGCCGGTATAGCTGTGGTTGTAGCGCAAAGAAAATTTGCTGTACTTCACTTCTATTCCTCCGGTGCCACTATAAATAGGTACGTAAATAAGTTGTTTGCCAACGGATGCATCATTAGCGCGGCTGGGCTTCTTATTGGTAGAAACAGTATAGTTGGTGATGAGGTTAAGGCGAAAGCCAAACTTGCCTTTTTGCCATTGCAAATGGGAGTTTGTTTCCCAACCCCGGCTATGCACTTCCAGCAGGTTTTGAGGTGTCCAGATGCCGGATTGGGGTTGCCAGATAATCCAGTTTTTAATTTGTCTGTTAAAGGCGGATACTACAATTTGCCAGTTCCATTTTAGTTTAGAATTTGCCCAAACCAAGCTCGCTTCCTGCGCATTTCCTTCTTCTGATTTTAAATCAGGATTGCCGCCCGGTGCCCAATACAAATCGTTTAGGGTGGGCGTTCGGTACACTTTAGAATATTGTCCTTTTAGCGATAAGCCATTTGTGATTTTCCAGGACATGCCAAGGGTATAGGTAAAGGGTGCCGTTTTCTGGTCAATGATTTCCTGCCTCAACATGGCACTTGCATCCAGTTTAGAAAAGAACGTTTTGCTCAATCCCGCAAAGGCCGATTGGCGGTGTTGCCATTTTGGTTCCCTTTTATAGGATTGTACATCTGCCAAATATGAGGTTTGGTTAAAACCCAAATCCACATTAAAACCGCGCTTTAGCTTTCGGTTGAATTCGGCCTCTCCAATAAAGGTCTGGCTATTATTAAAGTAGCTGGTATCGTCTGTAAGGTTGCTGTAGTCCTGCAATTCGCTAAACCATGCTCCTCTGATTTTTAGCTCTCCTTTTTTCAATTGATGAAACCATTCTGCGGTCAATCGGCTCACATCATCTGTTTGGTTGGCCAATGTGGTTTCAAAAAGGGTAGGAGGTGTATTTCTGTCTGTTTGTTGATACCACCAGTTTAGGCTGATGAGGTTTTTGGGATTCAGGTTGAAATAGTTTTCGCTCAGCAGGGCTTTGGTTTCCACATCATTATTCCGTTGGGTTTCCTTTAGGTTGGTGAAGGGATTGATGTAATCAAAATCATTTTTGGCAAATTGATTCAATACAATCAGGCGATGTGAGAACCTTTTTGAGCCAAAGTCAATTCCCACGCTTTCCTTATGAAAACCAAAGCTACCTGCCTGTGTGCTTAAATTGACATTGAAATGGGGTTTGAAATCCGGCTTTTGGCTGAGGTGTATAGATCCGCCCACAGCTCCACTTCCCCACAGGGCACTTGATGCCCCGGGCTGCACCTTTACTTCGTCAAAAGCACTAACGGGAAAAAGGCTTAAATCGAAAATACCATTTAAGGGACTATTGATGTTAAAACCATTCCAGGTAAGGGCGGTTTGTGAAGCATTGCCTCCCCTAAAGCTGGTGGAGGCGAGGTTACCGGGGCTGTAATGTTTTAGGTATATACCGCTTTCAAACTGTAAAACCTCGGTAAGGGTTTGTCCTTGGTAGCTAATGAGTTGGGTGCTGTCAATATTAAAAACCTGACTGCCCACAGCAAATTTTGAACTCCGTTTTTCAATTACAGAAACTTCTTTAAGAGAAATGGTGTCTATCTGCGCCAGTAAGCCTTTCCCGCCAAGGGTAAAAGTGAAGATGTAAAATAAGGCCTGTGCTCTGCTCATGTTTTTCAAAAGAAACTCAGCGGCCAAATCCTTGCTTATGTATTACTGATCGATAGTGGGTGTTTTTTGCCACTCAACTATCACTCAGCCCTACAAGCTTCAGGTCTGACAACCGCGTGTTACTCTCCCTTACGGGAAACAGAAAACAATTGGAATAGGTACAGTGGAAAATCTACAGGTATTGCCTGTGGTTTAAACTGTGCTTTTATCCCGAAAGCTTTCGTGTTAATTCTTTTGGCAGGTCTTCTGACTTACACCCTGCGATTCCGTCTTCCCATCTCGGCTCAGCCGGGAAAGTGACTTAAAGATTGAATCGCGCTTAGCGGTGCTTACAGCAGCGGGAACTGTTCCGGATTTACACCGGATTCCCTTTTAATCCCACCCTAAGGCAGGAACCAAAAGCGCGGCAAAAGTAGCCAATATTTCTTCTCGTTGAAATTCAAAGCTTATCAAAAGCTATTACTCGATAAGGGTGGAGGTAAAGTTGAGCAGGGGGTTGTGTATCACGGCTTTTTGCAAAGTTCCGTTTTTGTAGAAAAATTCATTGATTCGGCCATCTTCGGGGTTAGTGGCTTTATACACGCCATTTCCGGTTTTCTTTATTTGGATGATCACTCCATCGGCTTCATTATAACTGCGAAAGACCCCAACGGGCTCATGAAAATACATACGTGTGCCGGAGTGGGAGATGGTGCCGGAGAAGGTTTTTCGCTTGCCATTAGTGGTTATCTCATAATGGCCATTTACCCAGCGTGTGGTGGTGGTTTTTTCCACCTCTCCGTTTTTCAGTATTCGCACTTCTGCTTCATAAAGCTTGTTGGCCACATATACTGAATGCTGAGTATAGGTTACACTATAGGTGAAAACCATGCTTATTTTTACTTTTGATGTTACCTGAACCCTTACCGTGTCGCCCTTTCGGGTTTGATGAACCGTTTGTGTGCCAATATCTATTCCCGCCACCTCAATCTGATACCTGGCAGTTTGAGCCTTTGTTAAAATGGGGCTAAGACAAAGGGCAGCTAAAATGAAAAACAGGAGGGTTCGCATAGGTTAAAGCGGTAGTGAGGTTTTGGCATTGTTGTAGGATTCCCGGCCCAGCGCAATCAGTTCTTCCGCTTTATAAAATTCAAAAGTTCCACAGGAAGTTCTTGGTATATCCACAATAATATCAGGCTTATAATGTGTTATCATAAGCTCTGTAAGTCTGTCCTGCGTATAGTCATATGACGTTTGCATCAGGTCAATCAGCGAAAAGGAGGGCATGCTTGGTGACGGGCTTTTTTTAGTGAAAGGCCAGGATATGGGTAACCAGCCTTTTGGTTGCTCGGGGATTTCTGATTCTAAATCCTCATTGGGCTGAGCCTTGTTTTGCGTGCGGGCGTTTATGTTTACGGCTACCACTATAGTATCCTCACTTTTTTTTACCAGATTAAGAGGGAGAGGATTTAAAACGCCCCCATCTACCAACACTTCATGATCATGTTTTACAGGCGTAAAAATCCCCGGAATGGAAATAGAAGCACGCAATGCCTGGAATAAATCACCATCACGGATAATCACTTCTTCACGGCTATGCATTTCGGTGGCCACTGCCGTAAAAGGAACACGCAAATTTTCAATACTCAGCGGCCCTGTCATATTAAGTATGGTATCAAAAACCTTTTCGCCCTTTAGGAATCCCTGACGTGTAAAGGTGAAATCGAGCAAGCGCCACACAGCACTTTTATTTAGAGTAAGAAGCCAATCTCTGTATTCAGTAAGATAGCCGGCAGAATATATGCCACCTACTACTGCACCCATAGAGCATCCAATAACTTCAATTATCTCGTGTCCATCCTTTTCCAGCTCTTCAATTACTCCAATATGAGCAATTCCACGAGCACCGCCACTACCTAAAACGAGATGTACTTTGGCCATCGAACTTTTTGATTTTGGGCTAAATTACAATATCAGAATCCCAATTCTGAATAGCATTCAAACTTATTCATTGACAAGGTGTAGCTTGCGGGTCACCTAAATTTTATGGGGAGAAGTCAGTATAAAGTACTTTGGCCGGCAAAAAATAATGGAAATAGATAAGCA